>NZ_CP108427.1:1292142-1938214 GCF_035982055.1 Streptomyces sp. NBC_01288 | reverse complement strand
CTGGCAGCGTGATCCCGATGGCATGCAGGCTTGTCTGAGCGGGCGTGAGGTACCGCCCTGGGACGTCGTGGAGGCGCTGCTTCAGGACCTCGCCGCGGAGTACGGCCACGGTGTCGCGAGCCAGGAGAAGGAGCGGGCCCGCGCTCTGCACGCCGCCGCGCTCGCCGCGTTCGACGTCCGGCCCGGCAGCCGGGACGCGCTGAGCGATCGGCTCGACGTGATGCTCCGTGAGCAGAAGTACGCGGCCGAAACGCAGGCGAAGCTGGGGCGGTTGCTCAACTCCGCCACCACTCAGGAAGCGGCCGACGCCCTCCGCCTCGACCTCGCCTGGGCCCGTGACGACCACGATCGCGCCACCGCCCGCTGCGCCGAACTCCGCGCCCGCATCGAGCAGTTGGACAACCGCGTCCACCTCCAGGGCGGTCAGGCCGTCCACCGCGACCGGCACGGCAACGTGTTCCGCGTCGACGAGCCGTTCCAGGACCAGAACAGCGCCACGTACGACCGGAACCAGGCCGCGCACCGACTGCCCCGCCAGCGCGACACCGAGCAGGTGCCGGTCACCGGATCGCAGGGCGGATACGGCAGTTCCGACGGTGCCGAGGCGGCGTACCGCGAAGGCCGGAACCCGGACACCCGCCACGGCTACGAGGAGTTCGAGCGCGCGAACCCCGGCTACGGCGATCCGGACCCCACGTGGGCCGACCTCGCGAGCCCCGACGCCGCCACCCCTACGACCGAGACCGAGACCCCCGACCAGGCCGACGCCGAGGCCGAGACCACCGCCCCCGCCCCCAAGCAACGCAAGCGCCGCCGAGGCAGCGCCCGCTTCGCCGGCCTGGCCGAGGACGACGACGCTGCCACCGCGGCCCCGGGCCCCGCGGCCGTCGTACCGGAACTCCCCGCTCCCGCGCCCGCCGCTCGCCGGACCCCGCGCGGAGCCCGTTTCGCCGGGGCCGCCCGGCCGGTCGAGCGGGCGCAGCCGAAGCGGGAGCCGTTGGACGCGGA
The DNA here is from genome assembly GCF_035982055.1 of Streptomyces sp. NBC_01288. NCBI lineage: Bacteria > Bacillati > Actinomycetota > Actinomycetes > Kitasatosporales > Streptomycetaceae > Streptomyces > Streptomyces sp. NBC_01288. The sequence goes on along the minus strand of NZ_CP108427.1, from coordinate 1,937,206 downwards.
GGCGCGGCAGGCGACCGTGGAGGCCGTGCAGCGGCTCGTGGGGCTGCGCCGCGAGGGCCGTAGCGGCGAGGCGCACGCGCTGCTCGTCGAGGCCGCGTACTGGCCCGCCGCGCGCTTCCCGCTGCTCGCGGCCGAGTTGCAGCGCGCCGGGCTCGGCGCGGACTGGGCGACGCTGCTGTGGGAGGCCGCCTCGCTGCCCGCCGAGCGGCTGGTCGGCGCGGCGGACGCGCTGGTCGCGGCGGGCCGTACGGCGGACGGTGAGCAGATCCTGCGGCAGGGCGTGGCCCGTCCCGCGGGCGAGATAGGCGAGGCCGTGCTCGCGCTGGCCGCGGAGGGGCGCCGCCGGGAGATCCACGCGCTTCTTGACGCCTACGTCCGGGTCCGCACCCCCGAGGAGGCGGCCCGCAGCGTCGCGGCCGACCCCCAGCAGCTCGTACCGCTCCTCGTGGAGGCCGCCCAGGGCGCCTCGGACGAATGCCACTGGGACCTCGTCCACGCCCTGCGAGTGGCCGGCTTCAGCGCGTGAGCGCTCCGCTGGGTTAGCGGTTGGGTACGTGGTTTTTTGGCCGCGCGTCGGTGGGGGCTGGTCGCGCAGTTCCCCGCGCCCCTGCGGGGCCCGGCCCGGCTAGCCGGCCCAGCGGCTCACCCACCGGAGGGTGAAACGTGATCGACTCCGCGGGTTAACGGTGATGGTCTTGGCAAGGCTCCTCCGGAGGCTTACGTTCATCCCTCTACGGCCTTGTCTACGGGCGTAGAGGCTCTGGCGTCCCGTCGAAGGAGCAGCTCATGGCCAACGTCGTACGCGCCGCTCTGGTCCAGGCCACCTGGACCGGCGACACCGAGTCCATGGTGGCGAAACACGAGGAACACGCCCGCGAGGCGGCCCGCCAGGGCGCCCGGATCATCGGGTTCCAGGAGGTGTTCAACGCCCCCTACTTCTGTCAGGTCCAGGAACCCGAGCACTACAGCTGGGCCGAGCCGGTGCCCGACGGGCCGACCGTGCGCCGTATGCAACAGCTCGCGCGCGAGACCGGCATGGTGATCGTCGTCCCGGTCTTCGAGGTCGAGCAGGACGGCTTCTACTACAACACCGCGGCCGTGATCGACGCCGACGGCACCTTCCTCGGCAAGTACCGCAAGCACCACATCCCGCAGGTCAAGGGCTTCTGGGAGAAGTACTACTTCAGGCCGGGCAACGCGGGCTGGCCCGTCTTCGACACCGCCGTCGGCAAGGTCGGTGTCTACATCTGCTACGACCGCCACTTCCCCGAGGGCTGGCGTCAACTCGGGCTCAACGGCGCCCAGTTGGTCTACAACCCGTCCGCCACCTCGCGCGGCCTCTCCGCCTACCTCTGGCAGCTGGAGCAGCCGGCCGCCGCCGTCGCCAACGAGTACTTCATCGCCGCGATCAACCGTGTGGGACAGGAGGAGTACGGGGACAACGACTTCTACGGGACGTCGTACTTCGTCAACCCGCGGGGCCAGTTCGTCGGCGAGGTCGCAAGCGACAAGGACGAGGAACTCGTCGTGCGCGACCTGGACTTCGGGTTGATCGAGGAAGTTCGCCAGCAGTGGGCGTTCTACCGCGACCGGCGTCCCGACGCCTACGAAGGGTTGGTGCAGCCGTGACCAAGGACCTGCTGGGACGCCACCGGGACGTGCTCCCCGACTGGCTCGCCCTGTACTACCAAGACCCGTTGGAGCTCACGCACGGCGAGGGCCGGCATGTCTGGGACGCCGAGGGCAACAAGTACCTCGACTTCTTCGGCGGCATCCTCACCACCATGACCGCGCACGCGCTCCCCGAGGTCACCAAGGCGGTCAGCGAGCAGGCCGGGCGGATCATCCACTCGTCCACGCTCTACCTCAACCGGCCGATGGTCGAACTCGCCGAGCACGTCGCCCAGTTGTCCGGCATCCCCGACGCCCGCGTCTTCTTCACCACCTCGGGGACCGAGGCCAACGACACCGCCCTGATGCTGGCGACGTCGTACCGCAAGAGCAACCAGATCCTGGCCATGCGCAACAGCTACCACGGCCGCTCCTTCAGCTCGGTCGGCATCACCGGCAACCGCGGCTGGTCCCCGACCTCGCTGTCCCCGCTCCAGACGCTGTACGTCCACGGGGGTGTTCGGACCCGCGGTCCCTACGCCGACCTGAACGACGCCGAGTTCATCGCGGCCTGTGTCGAGGACCTGAAGGATCTCCTCGGTCACGTCCGCCCGCCCGCCGCCCTGATCGCCGAACCGGTGCAGGGCGTGGGCGGGTTCACCTCCCCGCCCGACGGCCTCTACGCCGCCTTCCGTGAAGTCCTCGCCGAGCGCGGGGTGTTGTGGATCGCCGACGAGGTGCAGACCGGCTGGGGGCGTACCGGCGACCACTTCTGGGGCTGGCAGGCGCACGCGGAGAACGGGCCGCCGGACATCCTCACCTTCGCCAAGGGCATCGGCAACGGCATGTCCATCGGCGGAGTCGTCGCCCGCGCCGAGATCATGAACTGCCTCGACTCCAACAGCATTTCGACCTTCGGCGGCACCCAGATCACCATGGCGGCCGGCCTCGCCAACCTGACCTACCTGTTGGAGCACGACCTCCAGGGCAACGCCCGGCGCGTCGGCGGCCTCCTCATCGAGCGGCTACGGGCCGTCGTCGCCCAGCATCCCGGTGTACGGGAAGTGCGCGGGCGCGGGCTGATGATCGGCATCGAGCTGGTGAAACCGGGCACCGACGAGGCCGACCCGGATGCCGCGTCCGCCGTACTCGAAGCGGCCCGCGAGGGCGGCCTGTTGATCGGCAAGGGCGGCGGACACAACACCAGCGCCCTGCGCATCGCCCCACCGCTGTCCCTGACCGTCGCGGAGGCCGAGGAGGGCGCCGCGATCCTCGAACAGGCTCTGAGGAGCACGCAGTAGAGCACAACGGGCTCCGCGGAGCACGCTGAACAAGGGAAGACCGTCATGACCACCTCCTTGGGAACCCCGCGAACCCTGGACGCCCTGGAGCCCGCCCTGTCGGTGCGCCAGATCCTCGGCCTGGAACGGGTCCTCGCCGGGGAACCCGAGGTGGTGGCCGGCGCGAGCCAACTCGACCGGCCCGTGCGCTGGGTGCACGTCGCCGAGGCCGCCGACGTCGGCGTGATGCTCACCGGCGGCGAGATGGTCCTCACCACCGGCGTGCTCCTCGCCGGTGACGAGGCCGCCCAGGCCGAGTACATCCAGTCCCTGCACCGCGCGGAGGCATCCGCCGTGGTCCTGGGGCTCGGTCGCGCGTTCCCCGCCCCGCCGGACGTGATGCGCCGGGCCGCCGAGCGGTGCGGGCTGCCCATGGTGGTGCTCCACCGCCCCTTCCCCTTCGCGGAGTTGACGGAAGAGGTCCAATCCCGGCTGGTGCGGCGGAAGTTCGCCGCCGTCAGCCTCTCCGAGGCCGTACGGACCGCGCTCACCGGACTCATCACTGGCGGCGCCCCGCTCCAGAGCCTGCTCGACGAGATCGCCGGGCACAGCGCCTGTCCGGTCGTCGTCACCAACCTCGCCCACCGCGTCCTCGCCACGGCGGGGGAGCGGTCGGCCGTCGACGACGTGCTGCGCGACTGGGAGCGCATCTCGCGGCAGGCCGGCGGCAGCGAGGGCGACGGCTGGATCCGCGCCGAACTGGGCGGACGCGGCGAACGCTGGGGCCAGATCATGCTGTGCGGCTACCGCGGCGACACCGCCACCGGACGCCTCCTCGCCGACCGCGCCGCCGAGGCCCTCGTCCTGCACCGCATGCTCGGCGGCTCCGCCCACACCTGGGAGGAACAGTCCGCCCAGAGCCTGATGACCGACCTCGCGAGCGGTGTCGTGCCGGCCCGCCAGCTCCTGCCCCGCGCCCGCGCGGCCGGACTCCCGGTCAACCGGCGCACCTTCGTCCCGATGGTCGTACGCGACGGCGACGCGGCCCAACTCGACCGGGTGCTACGGCTGTTGGGGCTCCCCGGACTCGTCGCCGAACTGGCCGACGGTGTCACCGCCGTCCTCCTCAGCCTGCCCCGCGACCAGGACGCGGACGCCCTCGCCGCGCACTTCGCGAGCCGACTGCGCACCGAGTCAGGGGCGTTGAAGGCGGTGGTGGCCGCCGCCGGGCAGCGCACCGTCTGGGACGACGTGCCCGCCGGTCTGCGCGAGGCACAGCACGTCGCCGACGCCGTGGCCGACTCCAAGGACCTCCTGGACCTCCCCGCCGTCGTACGCCTCAAGGACGTTCATCTGCGCGGCCTGATCCGGCTGTTGAGGGACGACCCGCAGGTGCAGTCGTTCGCCGAACGGGAGTTGGACGGGCTGCTGTGCGCGGCCGACGAGGACCTGCTCGCCGTACTGCGGACGTATCTGGCCACCGGCCGCAACAAGTCGCGCACGGCTCAGCTACACCACGTGTCGCGGCCCGCGCTGTACCGCCGGCTGGAGGCGATAGAGGGGCGGCTCGGGGTGGACCTCGACGACTTCGAGCAGGCCGCGTCGGTGCACATCGCGCTCCTCGCGCACGACGCGCAACAGGGGTGAAACATGGGACTACCTGGGAAAACGGCGGTGAAACATGCGCCCACGACAGGGTGACACCGTGGAACGCCACGCGCCCGCAGACGTGACACCGTGCAACTCAAACCGGACATCAGGACTTCCTAGGCTCCTCACACACCTAGCGACCGGAGGTCCCGATGAGCACAGTGATTCGTGCCGCTCTCTTCCAGACAGCCTGGACGGGCGACAAGGAGTCCATGATCCAGGTACACGAGCAGGCGGTCCGCGACGCGGCCGCGCAGGGTGCTCAAGTCCTGTGCTTCCAGGAGCTGTTCTACGGACCGTACTTCTGCCAGGTCCAGGACAAGGCGTTCTACGAGTACGCCGAGGCGATCCCGGACGGCCCGATCGTCAAGCGCTTCCAGGCGCTCGCCAAGGAGCACGGCATCGTCCTGGTCCTGCCGATGTACGAGGAGGAGCAGCCCGGCGTCCTCTACAACACGGCCGCCGTGATCGACGCGGACGGCTCCTACCTCGGCAAGTACCGCAAGCACCACATCCCCCAAGTACCGGGATTCTGGGAGAAGTTCTACTTCCGCCCGGGCAACAGCGGCTGGCCGATCTTCGACACCAAGGTCGGCAAGATCGGCGTCTACATCTGCTACGACCGCCACTTCCCGGAGGGCTGGCGTGCGTTGGGCCTCGCCGGTGCCGAGATCGTCTTCAACCCGTCGGCGACCTCGCGCGGCCTGTCCGCCTACCTGTGGCAGCTGGAGCAGCCCGCGGCTGCTGCCGCCAACGAGTACTTCGTCGGCGCCATCAACCGTGTCGGCGTAGAGGAGTTGGGCGACAACGACTTCTACGGCACGACCTACTTCGTCGACCCGGAGGCCCAGTTCGTCGGCGAGGTGGCCAGCGACAAGGAGCCCGAACTCGTCGTCCGGGACCTGGACTTGGCGAAACTCCGAGAGGTCCGCGACCGCTGGCAGTTCTACCGCGACCGCCGCCCGGACGCGTACGGCCCCCTGACCGCCCCGTAAGACAGGCAGGGCTTTCGCGCCCCTGGGGAGCGCAGCTCCCTCAGGGGCGCGGGGCAGCGTCCATTAGCGGCTTCGCCGCGAGGCGCGCCCAGCCCCCACAGACCCGCACCCGACCACAACCCAGCGGAGTCAATCGATGAGCACCCGTACCGTAATCCGCGGCGGCCTAGTCATCACCGCGTCCGACGAACTCCACGCCGACGTCCTGATCGAGGACGGCCGAATCGCCGCCCTCGCGGCCTCCGGCACCACCGTCGCCGAGGGCTGGACCGCCGAGAAGGTCATCGACGCCACCGGGAAGTACGTCATCCCGGGCGGTGTGGACGCCCACACCCACATGGAGATGCCGTTCGGCGGAACGAAGGCGGCCGACACCTTCGAGACCGGCACCCGGGCCGCCGCCTGGGGCGGTACGACGACCATCGTCGACTTCGCCATCCAGAGCGTCGGCGGAGCCCTCCGCGAGGGCCTCGACGCCTGGCACGCCAAGGCCGAGGGCAACTGCGCCATCGACTACGGCTTCCACATGATCGTGTCCGACGTCAACGAGGACACCCTCAAGGAGATGGACCTGCTGGTGCAGGAGGGCGTCACCTCCTTCAAGCAGTTCATGGCCTACCCGGGCGTCTTCTACAGCGACGACGGCCAGATCCTGCGCGCCATGCAACGCGCCGCCGACAACGGCGGGTTGATCATGATGCACGCCGAGAACGGCATCGCGATCGACGTCCTCGTCGAGCAGGCGCTGGCCCGCGGCGAGCGGGACCCCCGCTACCACGGCGAGGTCCGCAAGGCCCTCCTCGAAGCCGAGGCCACCCACCGCGCCATCAAGCTCGCCCAGGTCGCCGGAGCACCTCTCTACGTCGTGCATGTCTCCGCGATGGAGGCGGTCGCCGAGATCGCCCGGGCACGCGACGAGGGCCTCCCCGTCTTCGGCGAGACCTGTCCGCAGTACCTGTTCCTGTCGACGGACAACCTCGCCGAGCCCGACTTCGAGGGCGCGAAGTACGTGTGCAGCACGCCCCTTCGGCCGAAGGAGCACCAGGCCAAGCTCTGGCAGGGCCTGCGCACCAACGACCTCCAGGTGGTCTCCACCGACCACTGCCCCTTCTGCTTCGTGGGCCAGAAGGAGCTGGGCCGGGGCGACTTCTCGAAGATCCCGAACGGCATGCCGGGCGTCGAGAACCGCATGGACCTGCTCCACCAGGGCGTCGTCGACGGGCACATCAGCCGCCGCCGCTGGATCGAGATCGCCTGCGCCTCCCCGGCGCGGATGTTCGGCCTCTACCCGAAGAAGGGCACCATCGCCCCGGGCGCGGACGCCGACGTCGTCATCTACGACCCGCACGCCGAGCAGACCGTCTCCGCCGAGACCCACCACATGAACGTCGACTACTCGGCGTACGAGGGCAAGCGCCTCACCGGCCGCGTCGAGACCGTCCTCTCGCGCGGCGAACCCGTCATCACCGAGCGGGAGTACACCGGGCACGCGGGCCACGGCGTCTACACCCCGCGTGCCACCAGCCAGTACCTCAACTAGGAGCGGCGCCAATGGACTTCGGACTCGTACTCCAAACCGACCCGCCGGCCTCGCGGGTCATCAGCCTGATGAAGCGCGCCGAGCGCAACGGCTTCACCTACGGCTGGACCTTCGACTCCGCCGTGCTGTGGCAGGAGCCGTTCGTGATCTACAGTCAGATCCTGGCCAACACCACGAAGTTGACGGTCGGCCCGATGGTCACCAACCCGGGCACCCGCACCTGGGAGGTCACCGCCTCCACCTTCGCCACCCTGAACGACATGTTCGGCAACCGCACGGTCTGCGGTATCGGCCGCGGCGACTCCGCGATGCGGGTGGCGGGCCGGACTCCCAACACCCTGGCCCGGATCAGCGAGGCCATGAAGGTCATCAGGGCGCTCGGCTCCGGCCAGGAGGCGGACCTCGGCGGCACGGTCATCAAGTTCCCCTGGGCCAAGGAGGACGCCCAACTCCCGGTCTGGATGGCCGCGTACGGCCCCAAGGCGCTGAAGATGACCGGCGAGGAGGCCGACGGCTTCATCCTCCAGCTCTCGGACCTCTACCTCACCGAGTACATGGTCAAGGCGGTCAAGGACGCGGCCGTCGCCGCCGGACGCGATCCGTCCGAGGTCAAGATCTGCGTCGCCGCCCCGGCCTACGTCACCGAGGACGACTCGCCCGAGGCGCTCGCCCACGCGCGCGACCAGTGCCGCTGGTTCGGCGGCATGGTCGGCAACCACGTCGCCGACCTCGTCGCCAAGTACGGCGAGCACTCCGCCGCCGTACCCGACGAACTCACGGACTACATCAAGGCCCGTGAGGGGTACGACTATTCGCACCACGGTCGCTCCGACAACCCCGACACCGCCTTCGTGCCCGACGAGATCGTCGACCGGTTCTGCATCATCGGATCGGCCGAGAAGCAGATCGAAAAGCTCAACGCCCTGCGCGAGTTGGGCGTCGACCAGTTCGCCGTCTACGACATGCACGACGCGCAGGAGGCCACGATCGACGCCTACGGGTCGAAGATCATCCCGGCCGTCAACGCCTGACGCACACCCGCACCACCGCTCAACTCCCCGTCCCCCCACTCCAGTTCTCCCCCTCCCCACCGTCCTGGGGAGGGGGGTGGCGGGGCCGGGGAAGGGCAGGCACGCCCCCACGACGCCCGGCACGCACTCTCGCCGCACCGGGCGAAGGCCCAAGTAGCTCCGCCACGAGGACCTTCGCCCGGCACGCCGAGAGCACGCACCGAACGACGCGGGAACGCACCCGCCCTTCCCCGGCCCCGCCCAGCCCCCGCACGGCCTTTCCGGATCCGCCCCTCGTTTGATTGGCCTGCCCATGACCGACACCGCTCCCGCGGCCATACCGCCGACCGCTCAAGTCACCCTCGCCGACGGGCGGGTGGAGCTCGCCCCGGGGTCTCCGCTGCCCAGCGGTCCTTACGCCAACGACGATCTGCTCCCGGTTCCCGTCGAGAAGCGCACCTGGACCACGTACAACTTTTCCGCACTGTGGGTCGGCATGGCCCACAACACGGCCTCCTGGACGCTTGCTTCGGGTCTCATCGCCGTCGGCATGGACTGGAAGCAGGCGGTGTTCACCATCGCCCTGGCCAACCTGATCGTGCTCGTGCCGATGCTGCTCACCGGGCACGCGGGGCCGAAGTACGGCATCCCCTTCCCGGTCTTCGCGCGTGCCTCGTTCGGCGTGCGCGGCGCCAACCTCCCCGCTGTCGTACGGGCGTTGGTGGCCTGTGGCTGGTTCGGCATCCAGACCTGGATCGGCGGTGAGGCGATCTTCTTCCTCGCCGGCAAGCTGATCGGGGACAGTTGGGCCGACGCCTCGCACATCGGCGGGTACGCCTGGACGATGTGGCTGTCGTTCGCGCTGTTCTGGGTGCTCCAAGTGGCCATCATCTACCGGGGTATGGAGACGATCCGCCGCTTCGAGAACTGGGCGGCGCCCTTCGTGCTCGTCGGCGCCTTCGTGATGCTGTGGTGGATGAGCGACAAGGCCGGCGGCTTCGGCCCGCTCTTCGACCAGCCGTCGAAGCTGGGTTGGGGCGGCAGCTTCTGGAAGCTGTTCTGGCCCTCCCTGATGGGCATGATCGGGTTCTGGTCCACGTTGTCCCTGAACATCCCGGACTTCACCCGCTACGGCAAGAGCCAGAAGGCCCAGACATGGGGCCAGGCGCTCGGACTGCCGACCACGATGACCCTGTTCGCGTTCCTGTCGGTCATGGTCACCTCCGGTTCGCAGGCCGTCTACGGCACGGCGATCTGGGACCCGGTGCAGCTGGCGGCGAAGACGGACAACGTCGTGGGCCTGCTGTACGCGCTGGTGACCGTGCTGGTCGCGACCCTGTCCGTGAACATCGCGGCCAACCTGGTCTCGCCTGCCTTCGACTTCTCCAACATCGCGCCCCGGAAGATCAGTTTCCGCACCGGCGCCCTGGTGACCAGCGTCCTCGCGGTGCTGATCTTCCCCTGGAAGCTGTACTCCGACCCGCAGGGCTACATCTTCACCTGGCTCGGCCTGGTCGGCGGTCTGCTCGGCACGGTCGCCGGCATCCTCATCGCCGACTACTGGATCCTGCGCCGCGGCAAGCTCGACCTCGCCGACCTGTACCGCAAGGGCGGCCGCTACTGGTACGACGGCGGCTGGAACTGGCGGGCCGTCGTCGCCTTCGTGGTGGGTGGCGTGCTCGCCGTCGGCGGCGCCGACTTCCACCCGCTGATCGACGGCCGGCCCATCCCGGCCCTGTCCTCGCTCGCCGACTACGGCTGGGCCGTGGGCCTGGGCACGTCGATGCTGCTCTACGTAGTCCTCACGTTGCTGACCGGAAAGCGGACGGAACCGGTGCCGGAAGCGGCACCGGAGACCGTCGAGGCGTAAGGACTCCGCGACTCGGGGGGCGGCCGAGGCTAGCTGGCCTTGCCGCCCTCCAGCGCGGTCACCGCCTCCTTGGCGGCCTTGATCGCACCCTTGTTGATGACGTCCGTACTCGGCGCCTTCTTGTTCTCGAAGTCGCTGCCGTTGTACGTGATGGTCACCAGCGCGTTGCCCGCGCGGACGACGACCGTGCCCTCACGCGTCTGCTGCTTGTCCTCTGTGGTGAGGTTCACGATGGAGTAGGCCTGGTCGCCGAGTCCGGGAACCGCGCCGCCGCCGCTCTTCTCCGTAGTCGTCTCGGTGTACGACTTCTGTGCCGCCGCGTCCGATTCCGTGATCTCGTACGACACGTCGAGCCAGCGGTAGTCGTACCCCTTGAGCGCGTTCCACGAGCAGGTGCGGCGCACCTGCGTGTCCGTCGACGGGATCTCCTTGCCGGCCGTCTTCGCGCCCGGCACCAGCGACTTGATCGTCGCCACCGCCACGCTTCCGCACGGGGCGGGGGAGGTGGAGTACGTCTTGGCCACGGGTGCCGTCGACGGGGCCGAGGTCCCGGACGAGGCGCCGGCCTCGGGCGTCGACTTGTGGTCGGCGGTCGTCGTCGCGGCGAACGGCCCGGACGTCAGGGCCCAGCCCATCGCGGCGAGCACGACGACCGGCGACAGACGCGCGGTGAGAGCGAGCGGCAGAGGAAGAGAACGCAAGTCGCACTTCTCGTGGGGGATCACGTGCGGAGCGGGTCCGCACTGCGGACGGGGACGGCCAGTGTCACATGACTGCCTGTGAGGCGGAAGTGTGAACTCGCTCCGTGCCTGTGCGGTGACAGTGCCTCACTGTCGACGGGCTGTGTGTCCCCAAATGTCCCTCCCTTGTGGGTGCATCAGGGCCGGGTGACGGGCACGCGCATCGTCGTCTCGATCCGTTCGACGGCCGCGAACGCCCCGTACGCGATCAGCCGCACGAGACTCGCGTCACTGTGCCGCGCCCCGCGCCAGGCGGCGACATCCTCCTCCGTGATCCGGTACGGCGCGAGCGCGGCCAGCACCGCGAGGCGCGCCGCGGGCCGCTCCCGCCGGTTCGGGAAGCCGCGCAGGACGACCGGCGGATGCGAACCGTCCCAGGCCCACAGCGTCTCCCGTACGAGCGTCCGGTCGTCGGCGTCGAGCAGCTCGGTGCCCACGTGCGCGGCCGTACGCAACGCGTCGTAGGCCGGGCCCACCGGCGTTCCGGCCGCCCAGTCCGGGCCGGGGCCCGGCGCGTCGAGCAGGGGAAGTGCCGCTCCCGGTACGGCACTTCGGCGCACGGTGCGGGCGACGCTGCGGCCCGCGAGGCTCCGGACGGCCCGGAAGCGCTGGGCGTTGCCCGGGAGGAGCTGTTCGGTCAGCAGGGCCGACACGACGCGGTTGATGAAGTGGAAGGCGAGGGCGGTCCCCAGGTAGGCGGGCGCCTGCTCGCGCGGGAACGGGTACGGCGTGAGGGCCGCACCCGGGACCCGCGTCCGGCGGCCCCAGTCGAGCACGCGCGCGTGCTCCTCGTTCTCCGGGGTGCCGCCCCGGGCCAGGTGCTCGGCGAGGGCGTGGTCGCCGGTGGCGTGCAGCAGGACGGTGTGCGCGTCCGCGCAGAACGGGCACTTGTTGGCGAGTGAGACACCGAGCGCGGCCAGCTCCCTGCCGGTGCGGCTGCCGGCGCCCGCGATCAGCGACTCCCGCATCAACGCCCAGGCGGGCGCGAGGAGTTCGGGCGCGGAGGAGAGGACCACGAAGGTCGGGGGCCGTTCGATCCCGAAGTCGACGGCGATCTGCTCGAAGACCTCGGCGGTGCGGCCGGTGGCGGACTTCGGCGACGGGGGCTGAGTGTGCCGGAAGGGTGTGGGCATGGCAGCAGCGTGCGCCGCGGGGGCGGGCCGGGTCGTCGTACGGGCGAAGGCAGTTGAGGCTACGACGGGGAGGTCCGGGGCGGCGCGGACTACTGCGGGGGGAGTAGTCCAGGAGTTGTCCACAGGGCTGACGCCCGTGTCGGCGCGGCGGTCTAGTGTGCGGACATGAGCGGGTATCCGGTCGATGTGACCCCACGCAGGCGGCTCGCCGACGCGTCCCTCGCGGTCGTGATCGGCGGCCTCGTCGTGACGGTCGCGGCCTTCGACGCGGACACGACCGCCGTCGACTACGTGCTGATGGCCTTCGCTGCGGCGGCGCTGGCGTTCTACCAGACGGCTCCGAGAGCGGTCCTCGCCGTGACCACGGCGACGGAGGCGGCCTACGTCCTGCACGCCCACCCGGGGCCGGTCGCCGGTCTGCCCGTCTTCGCCGCCATGCACACGGCGGCCCGCGCGGGACACCGCGGTACGGCGGCCGTGGGCGGCGGGGTGTTCCTGGTGGCGTACTTCGCGACCGGGCCGACGACCCAGCAGGTGGTCGAGCGGACCGCGCTGCTGGCCGGCTGGTTCCTGTGCGCGGTGGTCACCGGCCTCGCCGACCGCAACTGGCAGGCGTATCTGCGCCAGACCGAACAGCGCGCCCTGGAGGCCGAACGCACCCGCGAGGAGGTCGCGTTGCGGCGCGCGGGCGAGGAACGCCTGCGCATCGCGCGGGAGTTGCACGACTCCCTCACCCACAGCATCTCGATCGTCAAGCTCCAGGCGGGAGTCGCCGTCCACCTCGCCCGCAAGCGCGGCGAAGAGGTGCCGCCCGCGCTGCTCGCCATCCAGGAGGCGGGCGGTGAGGCGATGCGCGAACTGCGGGCCACCCTGGAGATCCTGCGCACCACCGAGGAGCCCACCGGCACCCCCGCGCTGCTCGTCGAGCGGGCCTGCGCGGCCGGCCTCGCCGTCGAACTCGCGGTGACCGGCGAGGAACGCCCCCTCGCCGCGACGGTCGACCGCGCGGTGTACCGCATCGTCCAGGAGGCCCTCACCAACGCGGCCCGGCACGCGGGCCCGGCAAAGGTCAACGTCCAACTCGACTACGGCGACGAGGACTTGACGATACAGGTCGAGGACGACGGGGCCGCCGACCCCGACTGCCCGCCGAAACCGGGCATCGGCCTCACCGGCATGCGCGAGCGCGTCAGCGCGCTGGGCGGCACCCTGCACACCGCCCCGCGCGCGGAGGGCGGCTTCTCGGTCCGGGCCGAACTGCCGCTGGGGGAGGCGGGATGATCCGGGTCGCGGTCGTCGACGACCAGGCCCTGATGCGCGCGGGCTTCCGCGCCCTGCTCGACGCCGAGGAGGGCATCGAGGTCGTCGGCGAGGCGGCCGACGGCGAACAGGGCCTGGCCCTCGTCCGCGCACAACTCCCGGACATCGCGCTGATCGACGTACAGATGCCGGTGATGACGGGCATCGAGGCCACCCGCCGCATCGCCGCCGACCCGGCACTCTCCGCCGTCCGGGTCGTCATCCTCACCAACTACGGCCTGGACGAGTACGTCTTCGAGGCGCTGCGCGCGGGCGCCAGCGGCTTCCTCCTCAAGGACACCGACCCGGCGGACCTGCTCCAGGCGATCGCGATCGTGGCCGGCGGCGAGGCACTCCTCTCCCTGGCCGTCACCCGCACCCTCATCGGCGAGTTCGTGTCCCGGCCCCCGGACCGCTCCACCCCCTCCGGCCTGGAACACCTCACCCGCCGCGAGCGCGAGGTCACCGCGCTGGCCGCGCGCGGTCTCACCAACGAGGAGATCGCCGCCCACATGGTCATCAGCCCGTTCACGGCGAAGACCCACATCAGCCGGGCGATGACGAAGCTCGGAGCCCGGGACCGCGCCCAACTCGTCGTGTTCGCCTACGAGTCGGGGCTGGTGACGGCCCGCACGCCGGAATCCCGTTGCGAGGCGGACACGCCGGATCGCACCCTGGGGCGATGACCGAGACGACACGCGCGCAGGACCCCGCCGTCGGTGTTCGCGAGGAGATCCTCGACTACTACGCCCAGGGCAAGGAGGACGGCCGCCTCAGACAGGGCTCCGACAGGCTGGAGTTCTGGCGCACCCAGGACGTGCTGCGGCGGCTGCTCCCGGCGGCCCCCGCGAAGCTGCTGGACGTCGGTGGAGGCAGCGGTATCCATGCCGAGTGGCTCGCGCGGGACGGGTACGAGGTCCGACTCGTCGACCCCGTACCGCTGCACGTGGAACAGGCGGGCCGGCTGCCCGGGGTCGACGCCCGCGCCGGGGACGCCAGAGCGCTGCCCGCCGAAGACACCTCGTACGACGTGGTGCTGCTGCTCGGACCGCTGTACCACCTGCCCGAACGGGCCGACCGGGTACGGGCGTTGAGCGAGGCGCGTCGGGTGGTGCGGCCGGGCGGTCTGGTGGTCGCGGTGACGATCAACCGGTTCGCGGGCCTGCACGACCTGCTCAAGCAGGAGCTGTACTTCACCGCCCCGCACCGCGCGCGGGTCGACCGGGAGACGGAGGAGGGACGCCACGACTCCCAGGACGGCGGCCTCTTCACGACCGCCTACTTCGCCCGACCGCACGAGGCCCCCGAGGAGTTCGCGGAGACCGGCCTGACCGTCGAGGGCCAGTACGGCCTCGAAGGCGTCGCCTGGCTGATGGGCGGCATCGAGGACTGGCTGGACGACCCCGACCGCCGCGAGGCCGTCCTGGCGGCCACCCGCCGGATCGAGTCCGAGCCCACGCTGCTCGGCACCAGCGGACATCTGCTCACCGCGGGCAGACGGCCCCGCTGACCGTACGCCTCGCCCTTTACGGTCAGCCGGCCGTCCTCGTGAGTTCGAGGAGCAGGGCCTGCTCGGGGTTGAGGTTCGGCAGGGGCAGGCCGGCGACGGTGAGGACGGAGCCGGGGAGGGACAGGCCGTCGGCGAGGGCCGCGGGCAGCCAGGCGGGTTCCGTCACCTCGTGGAAGGACGGCCGGCCCAGCTCGCTGCGCACCCGCACCCGATAGGTCGCCTCGGGATCGAGGCCGGGCAACGGCACCCGCCCGTACTGTCCCTCGGGGGAGGTGGCGAGCCGCGCCCAGCAGTACAGCGCGGCCGACCCGTCGTGGGCCACGACTCCGTGCAGCAGGGTCGACTCGTCGGCGAGATCGGCGCGGACCGTGCGCCCGCCGTGGAGCAGCGGACGCAGCTCGCGGTGGAGCGCGGTCCAGGCGGTGAGCCGGGCGAGTTCCTCCGGGGAGCAGCGGGTGAGGTCCTGTTCGATGCCCGCGTGCCCGAACAGGGCGGTGGTCAGGCGGAGTTGATCGGAGCTGGCGCGGTCCGTGGTGTGGCTGGTGTGCGGGCCCACATGGGTGCCGACCAGTTCGGGGGGCAGCAGCTGCGCGGTCCAGCGTTGGATGGTCTGGCGCTCCACCGGGTCGTTGCAGTCCGAGGCCCAGACCCGGTCGGTCCGCTCCAGGATGCCCAGGTCGACCCGTCCGCCACCGGCGGCGCAGCTCTCGATCTCCAGCGCCGGATGGCGCTCCCGGAGCGCGTCGATCAGCCGGTAGAGGGCCACCACCTGGGCGTGCGCCACGGGACGGTCGGCGGCGGAGTGCACGGTCTCGTGGAGTTCCCGGTTGTGGTCCCACTTGAGATAGGCGATGGCGTACTTCTCCACCAGCGCGTCCAGCGCGTCCAACAGGTACTGCCAGGCATCGGGGTTGGCCAGGTCCAGCACATGCTGATGACGTGCCGCGGGACCGACCCCGCGGGCGGGGCCCAGCACCCAGTCGGGGTGCTCGCGGGCCAGGTCGGAGTCCAGGTTGATCATCTCCGGCTCGACCCACAGGCCGAACTCCATGCCGAGCGAGCGCACATGGTCCACCAGCGGGGTCAGTCCCTCGGGCCACACCACCGGGTCGACGGTCCAGTCGCCCAACCCGGCGTCGTCCGAACGACGGCCCCGGAACCAGCCGTCGTCCAGCACGAACCGCTCGACCCCGACCTCGGCGGCCCGGTCGGCCAGCCGTAGCAGCCGGTCGAGATCGTGGTCGAAGTACACCGCCTCCCAGCTGTTGAGGATCACCGGGCGGGGGCCGCGAGGATGGGCGGGGCGGGCCCGGAGCAGGGTGTGGAAGCGGTCGGCGAGCCCGTCCAGGCCCAGGTCGGACCAGGCGAAGTGACAGACCGGGGCGGTGTACGACTCGCCGGGTGCGAGCCGGATCTCCCCGGCCCGCAGGAGTTCGCCGCCGCCGAGCACCGCCGCATGGGTGCCCGCGCCCTCCGGCAACTGCTCGGCCAGATACCGCTGGTCGCCGCTCCAGGCCACGTGAACGGCCCAGATCTCCCCGGCGCGGAAGCCGAATCCGGGCACGCCCACCGCCATGACGTACGGCGAGTCCAGTCCCGGCTTGCCCCGCCGCACCTCACGGGCATGGGTGCCGAAGCCCAGCGGCTGCCGCTGGGGTGAGCGCTCCCGGCTCCACTTGCCGGTGAAGTCGAGGACCTCACAGGCGCGGCGCGGCAGCGGCAGCAGCGTGGTGATGTGCGCCAGGTCGTACGGTGCCGGGTCGGCGTCCGGCCGACGGGTGAGCGTGGTCCGTACGCCCAGTACTCCGGAGGGTTCCAGACGGTAGGAGAGGGTGACGTCGAGTCCGGTTCCGGGGTCGGTGAGGTAAAGGGTCAACTCCCCGCCCGCCGCCCGTGGTCGGCAGGAACTGTCGGCCAGGGTCAGCCGGGGCGCGGCGAACGCGCCGGCGAGATGGCCCTCCTGGGCCGGGGTGCCCGACCAGGCGTCGGCCTCGGTGGGCCAGACGGTGAACCGGCGCGGGATGTCGACGGAGTTGTTGAGCACGGCGGGTTCGCCGGTCAGGGCGAGCGCGGCCAGGGCGTCCTGCGAGAGGTCACCCAGGTCGGCCCCCCAGTGCAGCACTCTGGGCACCGGCTCGGTGAGCTCCACGACGAGGGCGGTGCCCGCCGCGCGCAGGATGTGGATCCGCGCCGTGGGGTCAGACATGCGGAGTTCCTTTCCGGTCGTCCGGCTCCACCGGACAGGCCCGGCTCAGTGGGCCCGTCCGGCGGTCGGACAGGGAGTGCGGAGGGGTGGTGGGGTCACTTCTTGGCGAGCAGCTGCTTGCTCTGCTTCTGCATGTCCGTGAAGACCGAGTCGCTCTTCTGTCCGGCGAAGTAGCCCTGGAACAGCGGCTGCAGGGCGTCCTGGAGGGCCGCGCCGTTGCCGTAGACCGGGGACGGGTAGAGAACCTTGTCCTTGATCATGTCCGTGAAGACGGACAGGTCCACGCCCGTCTTGGCCAGTGCCTTGGCCGAGGCGTCCATGGAGGCGGGGATCGACGGGAAGAAGGTGCCGGTCAGGGAGGCCTTGGACTGGCAGGCCTCGCTGCCCATGTAGGAGACCCACTTCCAGGCCAGGTCGGGGTTCTTGGTGCCGGCCCAGATGTTGTTCCCGTTGGAGTTGCTCAGCACGGCCCGGGTCTTGCCGTCGGGGCCGTAGGGAGTGGGTGCGATGCCGACCTTGAGGCCGGGGATCTTCACGAAGGTCGAGGCCTCCCACGAACCGCCGGTCTCCATCGCGACCTTGCCGGAGGAGAGCAGGTCGACGTCGCTGACGCTGTCGGTGAACTGCCCGATCTTGGGCGCGTAGCCCTTGTCGGTCAGCGAGCGGATCCAGTTCATGGTCTTCACGAACCGCGGGTCGGAGTAGTTGAACACCGTCGGCCAGCTGGCCTTGTCGCCCAGCCGCCAGCCCGTGGTGCTGACCAGCGGGCTCCAGGTGGTCTGGCCGATGAAGTCCTTGGCCGCGATCTCCCCGTAGCCGTAGGTCTTGATGTGGGACTTGTCGAAGCCCTTCTCGTCGCCCCGGCGCCCCTTGGTGTCGATCGTCAGGTGGGCGATCATCTTGCCCAGCGTGCCGCCGTTGTCGGGGTTCCAGTTGAGCGAGTCGACGTCCTTCTCGGTGTACCCGGCCTTCTTGACGGCGTCGTCGTTGAAGTAGAGGCCGGCCGCCGCCCAGTCCAGGGGCAGGGCGTACTGCTTGCCGTCGGTGAACTTCCAGGCGTCCACACCGACCGAGAACCGGGACAGGTCGAAGTCGTCCTTCTTGATGTAGTCGTCCATCGCCAGCAGTTGGTGCTGGGAGGCGTACGCCTGGAAGAACTGGACGCTGTTCTGGAAGGCGTCGGGCGCGCTGCCGGCCACGAATCCGGCGGTCAGCTTGGTGAAGTAGTCGTTCACGTTGTACTGCGTGATCTTTACCGTGGTGCCGGGGTTGGCCTTCTCGAAGTCCGTGGCGCACACCTTGTACGCGGCGGCCTGCTTGTCGTCCCAGGTCCACCAGTTGACGGTCTTGGAACCGCCGGCGGAGGAGGAGCCGTTGGAGCACGCGGAGAGCAGGGCGGCCAGCGTGAGCGTGGCGCCCAGCGCGACCGTCTTTCGAACTCCCTTGATTCTTCTCATTGTTCCTTCTTTCGGGATGACGCGGTGGGTGCGGGGGACGGCAGCACCGCCGGATGGGACGACGTCTTGAGGAGGGCGCCGAACGCGCCCAGGGCGACGGCCAGGTCCTCGGACCCGCCGGCGTCGTGGCCGTTGAACTCCCACAGCCGCAGCTCCTTGGGGCCGGCGTAGGCGTGGTAGGCGGCGATCGCGGTGACCGGCGGGCACACCTCGTCGCGCAGCCCGGCGGAGAACCGGGCCGGGGCGGTCGCGCGGCGGGCGAAGGCGAGTCCGTCGAAGTAGCCGAGGGTGTCGAAGGTTTGCTCCACCCGGTCCCGGCGGGCCGCCAGATAGCCGATGATCTCGGCGTACGGTTCGGCGGAGGTGAGCCGGGTGGCCTGCCGGATGTCGCAGAGGAACGGCGACTGGAAGTGGGCCGCCGCCAGACCGGGCACCAGTCCGGCGACCGCGAGGGCGATGCCGCCGCCCTGGCTGGGGCCGACCAGGGCGACCCGGTCCGGGTCGACGAGGTCGGTGCGGGCGCGCAGCGCGTCGACCGCGCGGACGGCGTCGGTGAACACCCGCCGGTAGACGTAGGTGTCCTTGTCCTCGATGCCCCGGGTGAGGAAACCGGGATGCGCCGGGCCGCTGCCGACCGGGTCGGGGGTCGCGCCCCCGCCCGCCCAGGCGCCGCCCTGGCCGCGCGCGTCCACCAGCAGATGCGCGTACCCGGCGGACGGCCACAGCAAGTCGTCGATCGGGGCGCCGCGCCCGCTGCCGTAGCCGTGGAACTGGACCACGGCGGGCAGCGGGCCGCCGCGGTGCCGGGGCATCCGGAGCCAGGCGTGGACCGGGTGGCCGCCGAAGCCCGGGAGGACGGCGTCGAAGACGTCGACCGTCTCCAGGCCGGTGGCGACCTCCGTCAGCCGCAGTTCGGCTTCCTGTCCGGCGCGGGTCTCGGCGAGGGTGCCCTTCCAGAAGGTGTCGAAGTCGGCGGGTTCGCGATAGGCGCTGCGGTAGGCGAACAGCTCGGGGACGTCCTGTTCGCTCAGCACGGCACCGGCTCCCCCCGGGGCCGCAGCAGAGCGTCCAGCTCCACCTGGTGACCGGCCGGAAGCAGCAGCTCGGCGGTGCGGCCGAGACACCGGATCCGCACGGTCTCGGCGGAGTCACCGGTGAGCCTGCGCACGGTCGCGCCGGTCAACTCGCCCTCGTTCCAGGCGAAGTCGACGGCCAGGCCGCCACGGCAGCGCAGGTCCCGGGCCTCACCCTCGGTCCACTCGGCGGGCAGCGCGGGCAGCAGGTCGAGGACGCCGGTGTGGCTCTGCACCACCATCTCGGCCACGGCGGCCATCAGCCCGTAGTTGCCGTCGATCTGGAACGGCGGATGCGTGGAGAACAGGTTGGGCAGCAGCCCGCCCCAACGGGAGCCGTCCACAGGGGCGTCCACCCCCGCGTCACCGTCGAGCGGCCGGATCGCCTCAAGGAACAGCGAGCGCGCGGTCGGGGCGTCACGCAGCCACGCCCGCAGAACGATCTTCCAGGACCACGACCAGCCCATCGCCCCGGGCCCGCGCAGATCCATCGACTTCCGTGCGGCGGCGGCCAGTTCGGGGGCCGAGTCGGGATCGATCAGACCGAGCGGGTGTACGGCGATCAGGTGCGAGAGGTGACGGTGGTGCGGGTCGGCCTCGGTCAGGTCCTCGGCCCACTCCTGGAGCCGTCCCTCCGGCGAGAGAGGCAGCGGGCGCAGCCGGGGCAGCGCCGCACGTATCTCGCCGGTCAGCGGTGTGTCCAGACCCAGCAACTCGGCTGCCGCCAGGGTCCGTTGGAAGGTGGCCCGGATCAGCGCCAGGTCCATGGCGGCGGAGCGGGTCAGTGACCTCGGGACGCCGTCGGCCAGGAACAGGTTCTCCGGGGAGGTAGACGGCAGGGTGTCGAGATGCCCCGTGCCGTCGTCGACGAGCCAGTCGAGCAGGAACTCCGCGCAGCCGCTGAGCAACGGCCAGGCGCGCTCCCGCAGGAAGCCGAGGTCGCGGGTGAAGTCGTAGTGGTCCCACAGGTGTTGGGACAGCCAGGCGCCGCCCATCATCCACAGTGCCCACGAGGTGTTGCCGTGCCCCATGCCGACCGGCAGCGCCCACCCCCAGGGATCGGTGTTGTGATGCGCCACCCAGCCGCGCGCACCGTACAACTCCCTTGCCACGTGCGCGCCTTGTACGGCCAGGCGGTCGAGCAGGTCGAACAGGGGCTCGTGGCAGGCGCTGAGCCCGACCGCCTCCGCGCCCCAGTAGTTCATCTGCGTGTTGATGTTGATCGTGTAGTTGGACGACCAGGCGGGGCGCGGGTCGGCGTTCCAGATGCCCTGGAGGTTGGCCGGCGGGCCGGTGTGCGGGCGGGAGGCGGTGGCCAGGAGATGGCGGCCGAGCTGGAACAGCACGGTGGCGGTGAGGAGTTCGTCGTCGCCGCCGAGGATGTCGCGGGCGACGTCGTAGGTGCCGGAGCGGCGCGGCCCGACACGCAGGGAGGTGCCGCCCGACAGGGCCCGTACGTCGGCCTCGTGGTCCTTGAGGAGACGGTCGGCGCCCTGTGCGAGGGCCCGCGCCGCGAGCTCGCCGGCCTCGGCCAGATGAGCGGCGCGGTCCAGGGCCGGAGCCCCGCTCCAGTCGCGGTCGGCCGCGGTGGAACTGGCGAGGGTGAGCAGGACGCGGGAGGCGCCGGTGACGCGCAGTCCTCCCTCGTCGTCCACGGTCGGCGTGCCGTCGGTGTGCACGGCGAGCGCGAGGGCGCCGAAGGGGTCGTAGCCGTCGACGGGACCGTCCGCGTAGCGCAGCGGTTCCGCGACCCCGGGTTCGTGGTCGGGGGCGCCGTCCACCGGTATCGCGATGCCCAGTGTGATGCCGTCGGGGGCGGCCGAGCGCAGTATCTCCCGCAGTGGGGTGGAGAGTTCGACGGCCAGGTCCACGGTGCCGCCGTCCGCGTCCAGCGTCACGCACAGCGCGCCGCTGACGGCGTCGGCCCAGACCCGGCGCCGTACCGAAGTCCCGTCGAGGTCGAAGCCGTCCTCGGCGACCGCGGTGTCGAGGTCGAGCGTCCTGCCGCGGTACTCGGCGCGCTCGCCGCCTGCCACCGTCAAGTAGAGGTCGGCGTACGGCAGGTACTCCTGGGTGTAGGGCCCCTCGAAGGTCATGAGCAGGGACTCGGCGCGGTCCTGGTCGCCGGCGCGCAGCGCGGCGCGGACCTCTTCGAGCCGCTCCGGTCCGGCCCCCTGCGCACGGAGTGCGGCGAGGGCGGTGGCCGGGCCGGTAGGGGTGCCGGACCAGACGGTGGAGTCGTTGATCTGGATACGGGCCCGGCCGGTGCCGCCGAAGACCATCGCGCCGATCCTGCCGTTGCCGACCGGGGCGGCCTCCGCCCAGGTGGCGGCGGGCGCGGGCCAGCTCAGCACCAGGTCGCTGGAGTGCATGGCTGTGTCGTCCAATCGCGGGGTACGGCCGGTCACTTGAGGCCGGAGAAGCCGATGGAGTTGACGATGCGCTTGCCGAAGGCGACGAACAGCAGCAGCATCGGCAGCGCCGCGACCAGGGCGGCGGCCATCAACCCCGCCCAGTCGGGGGCCGCTTGGGGCGAGGACTGCTTGAAGACGCCGAGCGCGAGGGTCAGCGGTTGCACGTCCTGGCTGTTGGTGATCAACAGCGGCCAGAAGTAGTCGTTCCAGGCGTTGACGAACATCAGCAACGACACGGTCGCGATCGGCGCGGTCGACATCGGCAGGATGATCCGGAAGAAGATCCGCAGCGGGCCCGCGCCGTCGATGATGGCGGCTTCCTCGACCTCGGTGCTCAGGCCGAGCATGAACTGCCGCAGGAAGAACAGCGTGAAGGCCTGGAAGAGCGCCCCGGGCAGGATCAGTCCGGCGAACGTGTTGGTCAGTCCGAGGTCTTTGACGAGGACGAAGTTGGGCAGCAGCGTGAACACGCTGGGCACCATCAGCGCGGTGATCAGGATGTTGAACACCAGGTTGCGGCCACGCCAGTGCAGCCGGGAGAACGCGTAGGCGCCGGCCGAGGCGAACAGGACGATCAGCACCGTCTGCACGGACGCGTAGATCAGCGAGTTGCGCAGATAGAGCGCGATGTTGATGGCCGCGCCCGAGCCGCCCTGGGCCTGTGCCTCGGCGGTGGAGGCGATCCCGAGGACGCGTTCGAAGGCGCCCCAGGTGAAGCCCACCGGCAGGGGCGACGACGGGTGCGTCGACAGCTTGTAGTTGTTGGACAGCGAGGTGCGCAGGATCCAGTAGAAGGGGAAGAGCGTGATGAGGACGACGATGCCCAGATAGATCCAGGCGACGATCCTGCCGGGGGAGAGGCTCCGGCGGTTCTTCCGGGGCCGGGCGGTGGCCGCCCGGCCGGGGGCGAGGGTGACTGCCATGACGGGCTCCTTCAGCTCAGGTCGGATTCGTTGGCGCGGGCGAGCCGCAGCTGGGTGAAGGTGACCGTGATGAGCAGGGCGAACAGGGCCAGCGAGAGGGTGGCGGCGTAGCCGAAGTCGAACTGCCTGAACGCCTTGCTGTAGATGTACATCTGCAGCACGTTCGAGGCGTTCGCCGGGCCGCCCTGGGTGGTGACCTGCACGATGTCGAACACCTGGAAGGAGTTGATCACCGTCAGGACGACCACCATGACGAGGATCGGCCGCAGCAGGGGCACCGTGAGGCGCCGGAACATCTGCACCTCACTGGCGCCGTCCACCCGACCCGCCTCGTAGATGGTGGTCGGGATGGTCTGTAGTCCGGCGAAGATCAGCAGGGAGTAGTACCCCATCCACTTCCAGATGCTGATCGCGGCGAGGGACGGGATGGCCCAGCCGCTGCTGCCGAAGAAGAGGATGGAGTGGCCCGTCAGATGCTGAAGGACGAGGCTGACGACACCGAGGGACGGGTCGAGCATCCACTGCCACACCAGCGCGGCGATCACGTTGGAGATCAGGAACGGCAGCAGGATGACGCCGCGCAGTGCCGACGACTTGGTGACCCGGTGCAGCACCACGGCCGTCACCAGGGAGGCCAACGTGCCGAAGACGACGGCCAGGATCACGAAGTAGACGGTGACGAGGAGCGAGTGCCAGAAGACGTCGTCGCCGAACATCTGGTGGAAGTTGGACAGTCCCACCCAGTTCGGCGGGGTGAGGACGTGGAAGTCGGTGAAGCTGAGGTAGATGCCGCGCAGGGTCGGATAGGCGTAGAAGACGGCGAATCCGACGACGGAGGGAATGATCAGCAGGAGGGCGACCGGCAGGTCGCGGCGGCGGGCCGCCGCGGACCTGGTCGGCGCGTAACGGCTCGCCCTGCGGGCCGAACGGGTCTTGCGGACGTGGGGGGTCGAGCCGGGGGCGGTGGCCGTGGTGGTCACCGCGGCGGACGGCGGTGTGGTCGGCGTCTTGGGCTCGCCCTGTGATGTGACCACCACGGAACTCTCCTCGGATGTCGGTCGGTTGGAGGCTGGTCAGGTCGGACGGACGACGGTCAGAGGGTGATGCGGTCCACGTCGGAGGCGTAGTCCGAGGCGTTGCCGAAGGCGATGGTGTTGTCGCCGGCCTTCAGCTGGACGGGCACGGTGATCGAACTGGGTCGGCCCCAGTTGTTGTCGTTGCTGCCCGGCAGGAACTGCTGGAAGGAGCTGCCACCCGTGCTGATGATCATCGTGCGGCCGGTGTCGCCGTCGAGGTAGTCGACCTTCATCAGGTAGGTGCCGTCACGGGGCGCGGTGACGTGGTTGACCGCCAGGGTTCCGGTGCCGCCGAGGTTGCCGACCTTCTTGCCGCCCGAGCACGCGGAGCAGTCGCCCACGGAGGCGTTGCCGCTGAGCGTGTTCCCGGAGGCCTCGGCCTCGTAGGAGACAGGCCCGCCGGCCGCCGGGGTGGTGACGTCAACGCCCTTGCTGGGGCTGGACTTTCGGCCCTTCGCGTCGTGGGCGACCACGGTGAGGGAGTAGGCGGTACCGGCCTTCAGACCGCTCACGGTGGCGGAGGTGCCGGTGACGGTGGCCTTCTTGGTGCCGTTGGCGTACACGTCGTAACCGGTGCTCTTCGTACCGGAGTTCACCGCGCTCCAGGCGAGCGAGACACTGTCGCCGGTCGACGCGGTGCCGTGCACGTTGAGCGGCACACCCGGGTGGCTGCCGGTGCCCGGAGGCGTGATGCGCAGCAGACGCGAGCCGTGCGGGGCCAGGTTGTCGGTGAACTTGCCGCTCACCGAACCGAGGTTCTTGTGGCTCCACAGGTCGCGGACCTTGGCCTTGCCGCTGATGCCGAGGTCGCTGAAGTCGGCGGTCACGTCCGAGTAGCCCTTGCCCAGGTTGAACAGGGCCACGGTGTAACTGCCGTCCGCGTTGCGGGTGTACCAGGTCTGCTGCGGGGTCTTCTGGCTGACCGGCCTGGCGGGGGTGCCCGCCTGGTCGACCGCGATGACCTCGTCGTTGGTGAGCAGCTTCAGGCCGTACTTGTCGAGTTTGGTGAGGTCGTCACCGATGTACAGCGGCGCGGCCTCGATGGCCCACAGCGTCATGTAGCTCTGCCGCTCGGTCTGGTTGACGCCGTCCATGACGTCCGAACCCACGTCGAGCGAGTCGAGGTTGTTCCAGTGGCCCGGCCCGGCGTCGTCGATCCACGGCACGACGTCGTTCCAGCGTGCCTTCACGGAGTTGTTCCACGTCACCAGGGTGTCGCAGTAGCACTCGACGTCCGTGTCGACGCGCCAGCCGTTGGAGTTGGCCTTCCAGACGTCGGCCTGGTTGTGGCTGAGCGACCAGGACAGGGTGAACTCGATGGGCCGCCCGGTGTTCTTCAGGGCGGTGTGCCACGCCTGGATGTCGGGGACGTTGTTGTGCGCGTCGTCGCCCTGGTTCGAGCCGGGGCCCACCCCGTCGATCTTGAGGAAGTCGACGCCGAACGAGGCGAGTTGGTCGGCCTCGGACTGGATGTACTTGGTGGTGCAGGGGCTGGCGAAGTTCAGCTGGTACGAGACGTCGTCCCAGCCGCTGGTCTTGCGCAGGTCCGGGTAGACGATGTCCTTGGTGGTGCAGCCCGGGGCGTTGTAGATGGGCGTCTTGCCGTCGTTGTACGCCTGCTGGTAGAGGCCGACGGCCAGATAGAGGCCGAACTTCAGTCCCTTGCGGTGGAGTTGGTCCGCGAGGTACTTCATCCCGTGCGGGAACTTCGTCAGGTTCGGGGTCGGCCGGGCATAGGCGTCGCCCTTGGCGTCGTTCCAGCCGGCGTCCACGTTCACGTAGTTGTAGCCGTGCGACTTCAACTTCGAGGACAGTACGTCCGCCTGTTGCAGGACGTGCGCCTCGGTGAGCCAGTCCCCGCCGTAGCCGGGGAAGTTGGTGGATTCGACGCTCCAGGTGCTGTAGCCCATGTACGGCTTGGCGGCCACGAGGGGCGTGCTCGTGGCACCGGACGCCTGGGCCCCCGAGGCGTCCGCGCCGGTCGCGGCCCGTGCGGAGGCGGGCACGATGAGGGCCGCCGTGAGCGCGGTGAGGCAGGTGAGGGTTCTCAGACGTGTGGGTCGAGCTGGACGAGGCATGTGTGTACTCCGTCAGGGCGCGGCTACAGGCGGGGTTCCCGCCTGAGGTGTCGGGTGCGGGGAGCCTCTCGGTGGTGGTCGTCCCGGGACATCACCGAGAGGGTTCGCTGGGACCAACGGGCGAGTGGGTGGGGGCCACACACTCCTCACCGGCGCAGGACCGTCCCGTCCGCCCCGACGAGGAGTGCGGCGAATCTAGGCTTAGTTTCCTTCCAGCGTCAACATAGTCAACGCGTAGAAAACTCCGACCTTTGTGAGGCCAGGTGGGGGGTTTCGGCCACCTGCTGTCGAATGACCTGCGGTTTCAGGCCGATAGGGCCGATGTATAGGCCTTGTCTTACTTTCCAAAGGAAAGGTAACGTCGCCCCATGAGCCTCGCCGACCAGCCACCCGCGGCCGCCCTCGTCCTGCAGACCCTGCTCCAGCACGGTCCGCTGAGTCGCGCCGAGATCGGCCGGCGGACCGGGCTGACCCCGGGAGCCGTCACCAAAGTGGCCACCTCGCTCATGGCCGACGGCTGGATCACCGAGGGCGGCCGGCCCGCCACCGAGCGGACGAACGGCCGCCCGGCGACCCCGGTCGAAGTACGGGCCGAACGCGCCCTGTTCGCCGGTGTGAAGGTCACCGGCGAGGAACTCATCGGCGTACTGGCCGACTTGACGGCCCGTCCACTGGCCTCCCGGCGCGTCCGCCTCGACTCACGCGACGTGGGCACCGTGGTGCTGGCCATCGCCCGGCTGGTCGACGAACTGCGCACGGCGGCGAACCTGGAGGGCACCACCGGCCTCCACGGCATCGGCGTCACCATCTCCGGCGACGTGGACAGCCAGTTGGGCACGGTCCAGTACTCGCCCTTCCTCGACTGGCGCCGGGTGCCGCTCGCCCAGCTCGTCGAGACGGCCACCGGGACACCGACGGTCATCGAGAACGACGTACGGGCCCTGACCGTGGCCGAGCAGTGGTTCGGCGCCGGCGTCGGGCTGTCGATCTTCGCCCTGGTCACCGTCGGCGTCGGCATCGGCGCCGGGCTCTGCGTCGCCGGCCGGGTGGTCTCCGGAGCGCACGGCGTGGCGGGCGAAGTGGGGCACCTGCCGGTGAGCGGTACCGACCGGGTCTGCACCTGCGGCAACACCGGGTGCGTGGAGGCGGTCGCCTCCACCCACGCGATCGTCGAGCAGGCCCGACAGGCCACCGGCGACGCGGAGTTGACCATGGACGGCGCGATCCGCCTCGCGCACACCGGCGACCCCGCCGTCCGGACCGTCTTCGCCCGCGCCGGACACGCCGTGGGCCTCGCCCTGGCCTGCGTCGCCAACCTCATCGGACCGGAGCGGATCATCATCTCCGGCGAGGGCGTCGCCTCCTACGACCTGTTCGCCGACCACATCCGGCAGGCCTTCGTGGACCACGCCTTCGGTGCCGCGGTGGACTGCGATCTCGTGGTCCGCCCCCTGCCGTTCGAGGAGTGGGCACGCGGCGGGGCGGTCGTCGCGGCCCAACGCGTCTTCGCTCCCGCGAAGTAGGGCCGCGAAGCGTGAACGCGCCCGGTCGATAGTCTGCTGCCCGACCAGGGCGACCGGAGCCGAGCCCCGGCGCACGCGCGCGAACACCGAGGTGAGATATGCACTTCACCACCCGACCCACGCTCCAGGGCACCTTCGGCATGGTGTCCTCGACCCACTGGCTGGCCTCGCAGTCGGCGATGGCCGTCCTGGAGGACGGCGGCAACGCGTACGACGCCGCCGTCGCCGGGGCGTTCGTCCTGCACGTCGTGGAACCGCACCTCAACGGCCCCGCCGGCGAGGTGCCCATCCTCCTCGCCCCGGCGGGCGGCGAGGTGCGCGTCCTGTGCGGACAGGGCGTCGCCCCCGCGGGCGCGACGATCGACCACTACAGGGGACTCGGTCTGGATCTCGTACCCGGTACGGGCCCCCTCGCGGCGGCCGTTCCCGGCGCCTTCGACGCCTGGATGCTCCTCCTCAGGGACCACGGCACGAAGTCCCTGGCCGACGTCCTGAAGTACGCCATCGGGTACGCCGAGGACGGCCACGCGTGCGTGGAGAACGTCGGCGCGACCGTCGAGGCCGTACGGGAGCTGTTCGAGACGGAGTGGACCTCGTCGGCGGACGTGTACCTGCCCGGTGGGAAGGCACCCCGGCCCGGCGAGCTGTTCCGCAATCCCGCCCTCGCCGCCACCTGGAAGCGGCTCCTCGCCGAGGTGGCCGGGGCGGGGGACCGGGAGGCCCAGATCGAGGCGGCACGGGAGGTGTGGCGGTCGGGATTCATCGCCGAGGCCCTTGTACGACAGTCCGCGCGGCCCACCATGGACACCAGCGGCGAGCGCCACACCGGCACCCTCACGGCCGCCGACCTGGCCTCCTGGTCCGCGTCCTACGAGGCCCCGGCGACGTACGACTGGAACGGCTGGACCCTGTGCAAGGCCGGCCCCTGGAGCCAGGGCCCGGTCCTCCTCCAGCAACTCGCCCTGCTCCCGCCCGAGTTGCCCGCCTACGGATCCGCCGACTACGTCCATCTCCTGATCGAGGGCTGCAAGCTCGCGATGGCCGACCGGGAGGCCTGGTACGGGGACGCGGACCCTGACGCCGTACCGCTGGGGGAGTTGCTGTCGGTGGACTACAACGCGGCGCGGCGGGAGCTGATCGGCGCGAAGGCGTCGTACGAGCTGCGGCCGGGCAGTCCCGGAGGGCGCGCGCCGCGCCTGTGCGGGCACGCGCGCGTGGTGGCGCCCGAGGAGTCCGGCTTCGACCCGATGGGGGCGGGGGAGCCGACCGTCGCGCGGGTGAGCGCCGACGGCGGTACCCGCGGCGACACCTGCCACCTCGACGTCGTCGACCGCTGGGGCAACATGATCGCGGCCACGCCCAGCGGCGGCTGGTTGCAGTCCAACCCGGTGGTGCCCGAGCTGGGCTTCCCTCTCGGTACCCGGCTCCAGATGGCCTGGCTGGAGCCCGGCCTGCCCAACTCCCTTGTCCCGGGCCGTCGTCCGCGCACCACGCTCACCCCGTCGATCGCCCTGCGCGACGGAGTGCCGGTCCTGGCGTTCGGCACACCAGGCGGGGACCAGCAGGACCAGTGGCAGCTGCACTTCTTCCTGGCGGTCGCCGCGCGCGCGAAGGCACGCGGCGGCCTCGACCTCCAGGGCGCGATCGACGCCCCGAACTGGCACAACGACAGCTTCCCCGGCTCCTTCTACCCGCGCGGCATGCGCCCCGGGAGCGTCACCGTCGAGTCCCGCATGGACGAGGCGGTGGTGGAGGAGCTGCGGCGACGCGGCCATGACGTGACCGTCGGCGACGCCTGGTCCGAAGGGCGGCTGTGCGCGGTCGCCCGGGACCCGGAGGCCGGGATCCTGTCGGCGGCGGCGAATCCGCGGGGCATGCAGGGGTACGCGGTGGGGCGCTGACCTGCCGTGGGAGGGACCGGCTCCCGGTGATCTCCGGAGCCGGGTGTTCATGGTGATTCCACCCGGAGTGCACCGGGCGGGTGGGGATTGTCAGTGACGCGTGCTCTCATGGAGGCATGATCGAAGACACCGAAACCATCGACGAGTTTCTCGTACAGCACACGGCCGACGTCGAAGAAGCAATCCGCAGGGCGGCGGCCACGGAGATCATGCCCCGCTTCCGCCAGCTCGCGGCGCACGAGGTCGACCAGAAGAGCGGCCCGCACGACCTGGTCACGGACGCCGACCGCAACGCCGAGCTGTATCTGACCAAGGTGCTCGGCTCCCTCCTGCCCGGCTCCGTCGTCGTCGGCGAGGAAGCGGTGCACGCCGACCCGGAGACGTACGAGGCGATACAGGGCGACGCCCCGGTCTGGATCGTCGACCCGGTCGACGGGACACGGCAGTTCGTGCGCGGCGAGACCGGCTTCTGCACCCTGGTCGCGCTCGCCCGGCACGGAGAGCTGCTCGCCTCCTGGACCTACGCGGCCGCCCGCGACCAGATGGCCACCGCCGTCAAGGGCCGCGGTGCCTTCCTCGACGGCGTACGGCTGCGCTCCGGCGCCCCGGACCCCGCCCGGGACCTGGAAGTGGCCACCTCCCACCCGGACTACACGACGGACGCCCAGAAGCGCGCCCTGCTCGGCCTGTGGGCGGACGGCGTGCACACGCGCCCGTGCGGCTCGGCCGGCCTTGAGTATCTCGCCGTCGCCCGGGGCGAGTTGGACGCCACGGCCTTCTCCTGGGAGGCCGCCTGGGACCACGCGGCGGGCCTGCTCCTCGTCGAGGAGGCGGGCGGCGCCCACCGCACGCTCACGGGAGAGCCGTTCCGCATCACCGGTGGAAACGCGCTGCCCTTCACGGCGGCCCGGGACGCGGCGACCGCACAGCGCGTGATGGAGCTGCTGAGGGCGTCGTAGGGTCACGGGTTGCGCTCACCTGGTGGGCTGACCCCGGGAGTGTCAGTCCCGCGGCATATCCTGATGTCGAGTGGCCATCGGCTGACGAAGGGGTCCCAAGGTGCCGTCGATGCTCGATGCGGTCGTGGTGGGTGCGGGGCCGAACGGACTGACGGCCGCCGTGGAGCTGGCCCGGCGCGGTTTCTCCGTGGCCGTGTTCGAGGCCCGGGACACCGTGGGCGGAGGCGCCCGCACCGAGGAGCTGACCCTCCCCGGTTTCCGGCACGACCCCTGTTCGGCGGCGCACCCGCTCGGCATCAACTCGCCCGCGTTCCGCGCCCTGCCGTTGGAGCGCTACGGCCTGGAGTGGCTGCACCCCGAGCTGCCCATGGCGCATCCCTTCACCGACGGCAGCGCGGCCGTGCTGTCGCGGTCGGTCGCGGAGACGGCCGCGTCGTTCGGGCCGCGTGACGCGGGCGCGTACCGCAGGCTGGTCGAGCCCTTCCTCCCCAAGTGGGACACCCTGGTCCGCGACTTCATGTCCCTGCCGCGCACCGCCCTGCCGCGCGACCCGGTCACCCTCGCCCGCTTCGGACTGACCGGCCTGCCCCCGTCGACCTGGCTGACCAGCCGCTTCCAGGACGAGCGCGCCAAAACCCTGTTCGCCGGACTCGTCGGCCATGTCATGGCCCCCCTCAGTGGCTTCGCCACCGGCGCGATCGGCCTGGTCTTCGCCCTCGCGGCACACGCGCGTGGCTGGCCGGTGGCGCGCGGCGGCTCCCAGTCCATCTCGGACGCCCTGGCCGCCTACCTGAAGGACCTCGGCGGCGCGATCCACACCGACTACGAGGTCAAGCGCCTCGACGACCTCCCGCCGGCCCGCGCCTACGTCTTCGACACCTCGCCCACCGCCCTGGCGAAGATCGCGGGCTTCGGCGACTACTACGCCAACTACCGTTACGGCGCAGGCGTGTTCAAGGTCGACTACGCCCTGGACGGCCCGGTGCCCTGGACCGCCGAGGAGGCGCGCACCGCCGGCACGGTTCAGATCGGCGCCGACAGCACGGAGATCGGCACCGCCCTGCGCGCCGCGTCCCGCGAGAACCGCGCTCCCGACAAGCCGTTCATGATCACCGTGCAGCCCAGCATCGTCGACCCCACCCGCGCCCCGGCCGGGAAGCAGGTCTTCTGGGCCTACGGCCATGTCCCCAGCGGCTGGACCGGCGACCTCACAGACGCCCTCGAACGCCAACTGGAGCGCTTCGCCCCGGGGTTCCGCGACCGCGTCCTCGCCCGCGCGACCGCAGGGCCGCCCGAACTCGCCGCCCGCAACGCCAACTACGTGGGCGGCGACATCGGCTCCGGCGCGGTCACCGGACTCCAGATCCTGCTGCGCCCCAAGCTCTCCCTCTCCCCGTACGGCACCCCGCACCCGGCCGTCTTCATCTGCTCCTCGGCGACCCCGCCCGGCCCCGGAGTGCACGGCATGTCGGGACACAACGCGGCGAAGGCCGTCTGGCGACGACTGAGGCAGTCATGACCACCGTCACCATCACCCTCGTCCGGGGTGACATCACCCGCCAGAGCGCCGACGCGATCGTCAACGCGGCCAACTCCTCACTCCTGGGCGGCGGAGGAGTCGACGGCGCGATCCACCGCCGAGGCGGCCCCGCGATCCTGGCGGACTGCCGCAAGCTCCGCGCCTCGCACTACGGCAAGGGCCTGGCCACGGGCAAGGCGGTCGCGACGACGGCCGGCGAACTGGACGCGAGGTGGGTGATCCACACGGTGGGGCCGGTGTACTCCCGCGAGGAGGACCGCTCGGAGCTGCTGACCTCCTGCTACCGCGAGTCCCTGCGCGTCGCCGACGAACTCGGCGCCCGTACGGTCGCGTTCCCCGCCGTCTCGGCCGGGATCTTCGGCTGGCCGATGGACGACGCGGCGCGGATCGCCGTAGAGACGGTTCGGGCGACGGAGACATCGGTCGAGGAGGTCACGTTCGTGCTCTTCGACGAGGCGGCGTACGAGGCGTTCGGCCGGCAGACCCGCTGACCGCCAGCCGGGGCCCGGCCACCCGACTCGTGTCCTCACGCGTCGATCACGACGTCCTCCAGCGGCTTTGAACAGCACAGCAGGATCTTGTTCTGGGTGATCTCGCGCGGCCGGATGCCCCCGTTGTGCTGCATGTCGACGGAGCCGGAGAGCAGGGTCGCCTTGCAGGTGCCGCACATGCCCTGGGCGCACGAGGCCGGCAGGCTGAGGCCGGCCCGGGAGGCGGCGGCGAGGAGCGAGGTGTCGGGGTCGCAGTCGAGGGTGCGGCCGCTGCGCGTGAACTCGACCTTGAATCCGGCATCCGTGGCGGTGGCCGGCGAGGCCTCGGCCTGTGTGGCCGGTGTCTCGAAGGTGAAGCTCTCCTCGTGGTAGTGGTCCATGTCGAGGCCCGAGTCCGCCAGCATGTGCCGTACGGCGGCCATGTAGGGGGCGGGACCGCAGGTGAAGACCTCCCGTTCCTGGAAGTCCGGCGCGACCTGGCGAAGGGTCTCGATCGTGAGGCGGCCGCGGTATCCGCCCCAGGGGGCGTACGGGCGGTCCTCCTCGCAGATGTGGACCACTCGGATGTTGGGCGCGGTCGCGGCGATGAGGTCGAGTTCATGGCGGAAGACGATGTCCGCCGGGGTGCGCGCGCTGTGCACGAACACCACGTCGGCGGGGTCGGCGAGGTCGTACAGCGTCCTGGTCATCGACATCGACGGCGTCACCCCGACACCCCCGGACAGGAACAGGTACTTGGGCGCCGGATGCCGGGCCGTGCTGAACTCGCCGAGCGGTCCGTGCGCCCGCACGGTGTCGCCGGGGCGCAGCCGATCGTGCAGCCGGTTCGACACGAGCCCGCCCGGGATGCGCTTCACCGTGATCGAGAGCAGGAACGGGCGGGTGGGCGACGAGGAGATGGTGTAGCAGCGCTGGACCGGCCGGCCGTCGATGTCGAGGGTCAGCGTCAGGAACTGGCCCGGGTCGTGCCGGAACAGCCGGGGCTCGGCGTACTCGAACACGAACGTGGACACGTCGTGCGTGAGCGGGTGCACCTGACGGCAGACCAGCAGCTCTTCGGTCTCGCTCATGGCTGGAGCTCCAGGTGTGCCTTGAGCCTGGTCACATACCAGTTCACGAACGCCTCGACCTGCTCCTCCGTCGGGCCGTACGGGCCCGGCAGATAGGCCGGGCTGCTGATGCCCTGGTGGGCGCGGGCCACCAGCACCGCGTCCTGGTCGTTCGTGGCCTTCCACACCTTCGTCATCGTGTCGAGGTCGTAGTCGATCCCCTCCACGGCGTCGGCGTGCACGAGCCAGGTGGTGCGGACGAGCGTGCGGTCCGGGCCGAGCGGGATCGTGGAGAACGTGATCGCGTGGTCGGCCATGAAGTGGAACCAGGAGTTGGGCTGGATGTGCATGGAGAGCCGGCCCAGGCGGGCCGTGGGGAAGTCCGCCAGCAGGCGTGTGCACGCGGCCGTGCCGTCCGGGGTGTAGGACTCCCCGGCCAGGTCGAGGGGTTCGCGCTGGATGCGGAAACCGGTGGGGCGGGTGTCCAGTTCCTCGATCTCGGCGTAGGGCAGGCCCAAGGAGTCGTAGGTTTTTCGGGCCTCGGCGTCGGCCAGCAGGAAGCGCTCGTAGGCGGGGCGCAGGGCGGGCGGGATGTCCTGCTCCTGGTAGCCGTAGATGGGGAAGTAGCAGGCCTGGAGCTCGGGATGGCCCACGCAGTGGTAGCACTCCCGGTTGTTCTCCATGGTCAGCTTCCAGTTGCCGTTCTCGATCAGGTCGATCTGCGTGGCGACCTTGGCCTTGGCCAGGTTGTGGGGTGCGAGGTACGGCTCGATGCGGGCGGCGACCTCGTCGAAGTCGGCGGGCGGTTCGTCGGCCAGGCAGATGAAGACCAGCCCGGCCACCGTGCGCGCGTGCACGGTGCGCAGCCCGAAGCACGACGGGTCGAAGCCGGGCGCCTGGGACTCGGCGTGCAGCAGTTTGCCGTCCACGCCGTACGTCCAACGGTGGTACCCGCAGACGATGTTGCCCACCGAGCCGCGCTCCTCGTTGAGGACGCGCGCGCCGCGATGGCGGCAGACGTTGTGGAAGGCCCGGACGTCCTCGTCGTCGTCGCGCACGACGATGACCGAGTACGACCCGATGTCGACCGTCACGTAGTCGCCGGGCTCGGGAAGCTCCGCCTCGGCGGCCACGAACAGCCAACTCCGGGCGAAGACGGCCTCGATGTCGAGGTCGAAGAACTCCTCGCCGACGTAGAACGGGGCTTCGAGGCTCTGACCGGCGGGACGTCGGGCAACGAGGTCGCCGACGTCGGGGGTCGCTTGCTTCATCTCATCTCTCCGGTACGACTGGGGAGTTGACGTGCGGACGGGGTGGCGCTCAGACCGGCAGACACAGCCGCAGTCCGTCGTAGACCGCGGCGTGCACGGTGCGGGCGGCCACGGCGTCGCCGATGCGGAACAGCTGGTAGCGGCCCGCCTCGTTGCGGACCACCGACTGCTCCTCGTACGCCAGCAGGGCGCGGTGGTCGACCTCGCCGAGGTTGGTCGAGCCGGGGAGGAGTTCGACGTACAGCTCGTCGTTCGGGAGGGTCCCGTGCTCCACGATCACGTGGTCCACGGTCCGTTCGGTCTCCGTCTCGGTGTACTCGCTGTACAGGGTCGCGGTGAGCCGCCCGTCCCCGGACCGGCGTACGGAGCGCAGCCGCCGGGCGAGCGTGGTGGTGACGTCGTGCTTCGCGAACGCCCGTAGATAGGCAGGGGAGTTCATGCTGCCGACGTCAGGGGCGAGGGTGCGCTCCGGGGTGACGTACTCGATCCGGACGCCGGGCGACGCGGTGAGGACCTCCACGGCGTCCATCGCCGGGTAGCCGCCGTGGTCGTCGTAGACCAGGATCTCGCCGCGCGGTCGGCGCAGTGAGCCCGTCATCACGTCCCAGGTGTCGGAGACCAGGTCCTGGCCCGCGGTGAGGAAGCTGCGGTTCGGCAGGCCGCCGGTGGCGACGATCACGAGGTCGGGGCGTTCGGCGAGGATGTCGTCGGCCTCGGCGTACGTGCCCAGGCGCAGGTCGACGCCGAGGTGTTTGCACTCGGCGAGGCGCCAGTCGACGATCTGGATCAGGTCGGCCCGGCGCGGGTTCGACGCGGCGAGCCTGATCTGCCCGCCGGGCCGGTCGCCCGCCTCGAACAGGACGACGTCATGGCCGCGTTCACCGAGCACACGCGCCGCTTCCAGTCCGGCCGGGCCCCCGCCGACCACAACTGCCCTTCTGCGGCGGCCGATTGTGGCGGCGACGATGTGCGGTACCTGGAGTTCGCGGCCGACGGCCGGGTTGTGGATGCACTTGGTGTCGCCGGAGTCGTAGATCGCGTCGAGGCAGTAACTCGCCCCGACGCAGGGCCGGATGCGGTCCTCCTGGCCGGCCGTCACCTTGGCGACCAGGTGCGGATCGGCGATCTGCGCGCGGGTCATGCCGACCAGGTCGAGCAGTCCCTCGCGCAGGGCGTGCCGCGCGGTGGCGACGTCGGCGATGCGGGCCGCGTGCATCACGGGGACGGAGAGGCGCCGTTTTATCTCGCCGGTGAAGTCCAGGTACGGGCCGAGGGGGGTGCCGATGGACGGGATGGCCTTCGCGAGGGACGCGTCGCTCTCGATGGAGCCGTGGATGACGCTGAGGAAGTCGATGCCGTCGGCGGCGTACCGCTCGGCGGCGGTGAGCGCTTCGTCGAAGGCGAGACCGGAGAGGCCACCGGGGTGCGCCTCGTCGAGCGACATCCGGATGCCGACCACGAAGTCCGGGCCGACGGCCTCGCGGACGGCCCGGATCACCCGGCGCGGAAACGCCATCCGGTTCTCCAGGCCGCCGCCCCACTCGTCGTCGCGGTGGTTGGTCGCGGGGGACAGGAAGCTGTCCAACAGGTGGCCGTACGCCTCCAGTTCGATGCCGTCCAGGCCGCCCTCCTGGCAACGGACCGCCGCGGCCGCGTAGTCGGCGACGATCCGGTCCAGGTCCCAGGACTCGGCGGCCTTGGGGAAGGCGCGGTGCGCGGGTTCGCGGAGCGCCGAGGCGGAGACCACCGGGAGCCAGTCGCCGGTGAAGTTGCTTGTGCGGCGGCCCAGATGGGTGACCTGGCACATCACCGCGGCCCCGGCCTCGTGCACGTCGTCGGTGAGCCGGCGCAGCCACGGCACGATGTCGTCGCGGTACAGGAGCAGGTTGCCGAACGCCGGCGGGCTGTCGGGCGAGACCACCGCCGAGCCGCCGATCATCGTGAGGCCGACCCCGCCCCGCGCCTTCTCCACGTGGTAGGCCCGGTAGCGGTCCTTGGGCATGCCGTCCTCGCCGAACGCCGGTTCGTGGGAGGTGCTGACCACGCGGTTGCGCAGGGTGAGGTGCTTGAGCCGGAAGGGCTGGAGCAGGGGATCCAGGACGTGTGCGGGCACAGCGGCGGGTGAGGGCACAGCAGCGGGTGAGGGCACAGCAGCTCCTCAGGAGAGCTCCGAGCGGATGGTTTCGCTATGCGAAACAGCTCCGCGATACGAAACAAATGGTGGAGCTGGGAATCCCCACCCGTCAAGAGCCCGCCGTGTTAACTCGCCGTGCGCGCGGCGCTCATCCGCGTTTCACGTACCCCCGGCGCCAGGAGATCTTCGCGGCGGCGGCCAGCACCTGTTCCGCGAGACCGGGCACCGTGTCCTCGTTGATGCGGAAGGTCGGCCCCGACAGGGTCACGGCCGCGATGACACTGCCGTCCAGGGCGCGGACCGGGGCGGCGATCACGGCCAGCCCGATCTCGTGCTCCTCGCTGGTGGTCGCGTAGCCCCGCTCGCGGATCGCCTTCAGCGCCGCCGCGAGGGGCGCCGGGTCGACGATGGTGTACGGGGTGTACTTCTCCACCCCGCGCGCGAGGATCTCCGCGACCTGTCCGGGGGACATGTGCGCCATGAAGAGCTTGCCCGCGCCGGTGGCGTGCATCGGGGTGCGCCTGCCGACCCAGTCGATGCTCGTGATCGCCGCCGCGCCGATCGCCTGGTCGATGCTGATCACGTCGTGCCCGTCGTGGATCGCCACGTTCACGGTGTCACCGACGGCCGCGGCCAGTTCCTGGCAGACGGCGCGGCTCAGCAGGGAGAGGTCGTTCACCTTGCTCGCCCCGGCGGCGAGTTCGACCATCGTGTACCCGATGCGGTACCGCCCGCGCTCGGTGTCCTGCTCGACCAGCCCCCGTGACTCCAGCGTCGCCAGCAGCCGGAACACGGTCGACTTGTGGACACCCAGCTCCTCGGCGATCTCCGTCACACCACTGGGCCCCCGCGTGGCCAGCACCTGGAGGATCGACACCGCCCGGTCGACGGACTGCACCGAATGATCGCGCGGGCGGCTTCCGTTGCTGGTCATGGCGGAAGGGTAATCGAGGGGGAGGGGCCGTCCGTGAGCCCGGTGAGCCGCCGCCCGGAGCGACGCTGAGGCCGTCTCCCGGCTCGACGGTGAGGCCGTCTCCCAGCGCGAAGGTCAGGCCGTCTTCCAGAGGGTCAGCTCGGTGACGTAGTCGCGGGCCTCGATGCCGGACGCGTCCTTCTGGACGACGACATCCTTGATCTTGAGCATCGCCAGGTTCTTCTCGTCGGTGACGGTGCAGAGCAGCGTGCCCTTGGTCAGTTCCTTGCCCTGGTCGGTGCCCGCGAGTTGAGAGGGCAGCGCGTTCGCCGCCGCGCCCTCGGCGCACTGCTCGGGAGTGGGGCCCGCGCTCTTTCCCGTGGTCGTCACGAGGTTCAGGGTGTGGGTGGTGCCCCACTCCGCGTACTGAAGCTCGGCCCCGGTCGTCGAGCTGGAGGCGTGGGTGTCGATCCGCGGCGAGTCCAGGTCGACGTTGGTGTACGAGCTGCGGCCCGTCGTGAACTGGGCGCGCAGGGTGAGCGGCTTGTCCTTGAAGACCGCGGTGTAGCCGCCGGCCGTCGAACTCGTGGAGGGTGACGCGGTGCTGCCGGTGGGCGCCGACGAGGCTGTCTGCCCGGTGCCGCCCTTCGCGCCGGTGTCCTTGTCGTCGTCACGGGTGAGGACCCAGGCCGCCGCCGCTACGACTACCACGGCGAGCGCGGCGGCGCCGACCGCCAGCGGGGTCCGGCCGCGGGCCGGTGCCGTGGCGGAGGGCGGTGTCCCGGGCGGGAACGAGGGTGCCGGTCCTGAGGCAGGCTGCGGCGGGCGCGTCGGCGCGTGCTGTGTCGGCTGGTCGGACCCCGGTGTGTGGGTGGGCGTATATCCGCCGGGCGACGGGGAGTTGGGCGGCACGGCACCGTGAGAGCCACCGCCGGGCGGCACGGCACCCCGAGCCCCGCTGCCGGGCGGCACGGTCGTCGCGCCCGCCGCTCCTGCGGAGTCGCCCGAACCCGCGGACACCTCGGCCTCGGCAGAGGCACCCGCGAGATCCCCGCCACCCTCCAATGCCCCCTGCTCGCGCGCGAGTTGCTCCTGCCGGGCGATGTCCGACGCGACGGGCACCGGCAGCCAGCCGGTGAAGTCCCGCAACCGCCGCTCGGTCAACTCCTCGCACAGGGCGGCCAGTTCGGAAGGAGAGGGCCGGGCGGCGGGGTCGGCCGCCAGCGTGCGTTCCAGGGCCGCGCGCAGCGGCTCGGGATACGACGTCAGGTCCGGCGGCCGGAACTCGGTGTTGGCGATCTTCGTGGCCAGCGTGATGGCCCCGGAGTCGCCGTACGGATGGCGGCCGGTAGCGGCCACGGCGGCGATCAGGCCGAGGGAGAAGACGTCGGCGGCCGGGGTCTGCTCCTGGCCGTTCGCGTGCTCCGGCGACATGAACTGCGGGGTGCCGATCAGCCCGCCGCTGCGCGTGAGTTGGGTGGCGTCGGCGGCCCGCGCGATGCCGAAGTCGATGATCCAGGGGCCGTCGGAGCCGATGAGGATGTTGCTCGGCTTCATGTCCCGGTGGATCACACCGGCCTTGTGCACGGCGTGCAGTGCCTCCGCCGCGCAGCCCGTCAGCTGGAGCACCGTGGGCAGCGGGAGCGGCCCGTGCAGGGCGAGGACCCGGTCCAGGGCGAGGCCGGGGACGTAGACGGTGGCGAGCCAGGGCTGTGGGCCGGTGGTGTCGTGGTCGACGACCGGGACGATGTGGTAGCCCTGCACGCGGCGGGCGGAGGTCGCCTCCTGCTCGAAGCGGCGGCGGAACTCCTCGTCCTGGGCGTACTCCCGGCGGATCACCTTCAGGGCGACCGGCTGGTTGCCGCGCGTGCGGGAGAGGTAGACGGACCCCATGCCGCCCTCGCCGATCCGGGCGAGCAGCCGGTAACCGGCCACGTCCCGCGGGTCGTCGGGGCCCAGAGGTCTCAAGTGGCCACCGTTTTCAGCACTGTTCAAGATGTACAGCCCCCCTCGCCAGGCGTGTGATCGTACCGGCGCAAGCCGGTCATCGGGAAGTATCCGAGGGGATCAAGGAAAATGGGCGAAGATCGAGGAGAATCAAGGCAGTTGGCAGGTTCCGTCGGACTGTGAGGCGTGCGTATGGAACATCATCTGGTCCCTTCGGCGGAGGGCGCCGACTATCTGCTGGAACTCTCCAACGTCGTACGCCAGACCTCCATCGGCCCCCGGGGACCGCGCTCGCTGCACCGACTGGCGCTCGTTCTGCGGGCGTTGACAGAACTCACCGGGGACCCGGACGTCTCCGTCTACCTGGTCGCCGACACCAGTCTGCTGGGCGGGCACCGGGAGTTCGGCGATCCGGCCGAGGTGCGCAGGCTGCGCCGTTGGGTCGCGGACGGGCTGGTCGAGGAGGTCGACGACGCCGACGAACGCATCCTGGACCTGGCCCGGATGACCGGTACCCGGGTCGTCACCGGCGACCAGTACGTCGACCATCGCGTCGAACACCCGTGGATCCAGGGCAACACCTGGCAGTTCCTCAGACCGGAACCCCGCCCCTGCGGCTCGGTCGCCGTCGTCCCCATGGACATGGGCGTGCGCACGGAGGCCGAGATCTCCTACCGCATGGAACTCGCGGCCCTCAAGAAGCAGGGCCTGCTCGGCCCGGCCCGCACCCCGCTGACCGAGGTCATCATGCGCAACTGGCGCTGCCCGGAACCCCGTTGCACGCTCTACGACGTCCATCGGGGCGACCGCGTCCTGCTGCCCCGGATGCGGCGCGGGGTCCCCACCTGCGAGGTGCACGGCAGCCCGCTGACCGACCAGGGGCGAAGGCCCGCCGCGGCACAGCTCAAGGTGGTCATCGACCATACCTGCGTGGCCCGTTACACCCTCGACGACGGTTCCGAGGTGCATGTCGGACGGCTGCCGGGACCGGCGGGCATCGCCCTGCACAGTCTGCTCTCGCCGGAGATCGCCGCGCAGGTCAGCCGTCGGCATGTGGCGGTCTCCGCGCGGGGCGGGACGGTCCTGGTCCGTGACGTCAGCACGTACGGGACACGGACGCGCAGAGCGGGTCGCAGGGGTGTGCCCGGACCGTGGGAGACGCTGCCGCCGGAGAGCGACCGGTCGTTCCGTCCCGGCGACGAGGTCGAACTCGCCCCCGGTGTCGTCCTCACCCGCAGCGGCCGGCGCTTCCCCGCCGAACTCGCCGACGCCTGGCGCACGGAGGCCGGCGGGATCGCCGTACCGCCGACCGCGGCGGCACCCACACGACGGGTCTGACCACAAGGGGAGTTGGCGGTGCGATCCCCGACCGCACCGCCAACTCCCCGTCCGTCAGAGAAGATATCCGTCAGCCGACGATGCGGTGAGTCGTCCAGAACGAGGTCAGGTCCGTGGTCGTCGCGGCCTGGGCGGCCGCCTTGAACTCGGCCGTGGTCGAGACGCCGTACCAGTGTGAAGTGGCGTAGTCCTTCAGGAGTTTGGCCATCACGGTGTCGCCGAGGGTGCGGCGCAGGTCGTGCAGGGCGCACTTGCCGTAGCCGTAGACGACGGTGGAGTAGCGGGACGAGTGGGCGTCCCAGTAGGCCATCGAGTTGGTGATGTTCTCCGCCGAGGAGGCCCAGGAGACGTTGTTCCAGCAGTTGGTGCCGGTCAGGCCCTGGGCGAGGTCGGTGGCGTAGTCGGTGAACGCCTCGTCCAGCCAGGGGCTGTTGTACTCGTCGTCGCCGACGATGCCGTAGAACCACTGGTGGCCGATCTCATGGGTGAGGGCCGTGGTGCTGACGAGGTCGAGGACGAAGCCGGGGTACTCCATGCCGCCGAACCAGAAGTTGTTGTCGATGACGGCGTCCAACTCGCCGTACGGGTAGGCGCCGAAGCGCCCGGCGTGGGCGTCGACCGCGGACTTGGCGGTGGTCAGCATCGACTGGGCGTTGGACGAACTGATGCCCGTGACCGAGTAGATGTTGATCGGGGTGCCCGCCGTCGACGTACCCGAGATCTTGGTGAACGGGCCCGCCGCCCACGCGAAGTCGCGGACCTTGGACGCGGTGGCCGTGGTCACCGTGCGGCCGCTGGTGCCGGGGGTGTCGACCGAGGCGCCCGTGGCCGGGACCAGCAGGGTGGTCGGGTGGTCCAGGGTCACCTTGAAGTCGGCGGCCAGGGAGTAGAAGGACTCGCCGTTGTTCGTGTACGGGTCCAGGTGCCAGCCCGAGCCGTCCTTGATCGCGAGGACCGGCAGCGCGTTGCCGATCATGCTGAACGCGCCGTCGTAGCCGAACCGGTCCGCGCCGCTCGGGACGGTGATCCCCAAGTCGAAGCCGATCGTGGTCGATTGACCCTGCGCGAGCGGGGTCGGGAGCGCGATCTGGAGGGCCGTGCAGGCGACCGAGAGGGCGCCCGCGGTGCCGCCGGTGACGTTGGTGACCGTGATCGGCGGTGCGGAGCAGGTGCCGTGGTAGTTGTCCCACAGCCGCAGGTACACCTCGGTGAGCGGGGTGGCCGAGGCGTTGGTGAAGGTCGTACTCTCGTGGCCGGTCCAGACCGTGCCGGCGGTGTTGCTGCTCAGACTCACGGTGTACGCCGGGGCGGCCGGCGTGCGCGTCGAGTCGGCCGGCGGGGCCGTGTCGCCCGAGGTGTTCAGCGCGATGTCGTCCAGGACGAAGCTCGTCTGGAGGCTGGAGTCCTCGGTGCCGCTGAAGGCGAGGCTCACGGTCTGGCCCGCGAACGACGACACGTCGAACGACTTCTGGACGTACCCGGTGGCCTTGTTCAGGTTCGAGTACGTCGCGAGCGTCGTGCTGCCGATCTTCGCCGTGAGCTTGTCGTACGCGGTGGACGAGGTCGTCTCGGCGGTGTCGATGTGCAGCCAGAAGGTGAGCGTGGCGCTGCTGCACCCGGACGGGATCGTGACGCTCTGGCTCAGGCTGTCGGTGTGCGTGCCGCCGGTGCCGTCCAGCCAGGCGAAGTTGGAGCCGGCATGGGCACTCTGGCCGGTGCGGCTGGTGATGACCGTCGTAGAGGACTGGGTCCAGGACGAGGTGCCGCTCTCGAAGTCGCCGCCCGTGACCACCTGCGCCGGGGTGCAGGCGGCGGCGAGCGGGGCGGCCGTCGGCTCGGCGGCGGCCGGGGTGACGGGGAGTGCAAGGGCGGCCACGGCGGCGACGGCGAAGACGCCGGCGGCCAGGGCCTTGTGGGGGGTCGATCTCACACGGAACTCCTTATACGGCGGCCGGGATTCCGGCCTGCTCGGTGGCCGCCGGGCCGGACTGGGTGTTCCGGTGGGCGGCCGTGGGAACGCGCGTAGCGCTTGCGTGATCGCGGGGGAAGCTTCGCAGATTTGACCGGGCCATGCCATAAGGAGAGGGAAGTGTGTGCGTGCGGTGGAGGGAGGGGTGCGTGAGGAGCGGAGAGGGGTGTGTGCACACCGGCGTTGCACGGGCCATGCCTCGATTTGGCCTGCGGTTGGCCGAATGTACGCCTTCGGTTGCTTCCATCGAACGATGGACCACATCACGTTCCTCGTGGCGGTCGTCATCGTCACGGCCTTGGCCTTCGACTTCACCAACGGATTCCACGACACCGCCAACGCGATGGCGACGTCCATCGCCACCGGGGCGCTGAAGCCCAAAACGGCGGTCCTGATCAGTGGGGCCCTCAACCTCGTCGGTGCCTTCCTGTCCACGGAGGTCGCCAAGACGATCTCCGGCGGCATCGTCGACGACACCCTGGTCACACCAGGGATGATCTTCGCGGGGCTCGTCGGGGCGATCCTCTGGAATCTCCTGACCTGGCTGCTGGGACTGCCGTCCAGTTCCTCGCACGCCCTGTTCGGCGGCCTGATCGGCGCCGTCTGGGTCGGTGCGGGTGCCAACGGCGTCCACTTCGACAAGGTCGTGGAGAAGATCCTGATCCCCGCGGTGGCCTCCCCGCTCGTGGCAGGGATCGCCGCTCTCCTCGCCACCTACCTCGCCTACAAGATCACCGCCCGGGCCCGCAAGGACTCGGTCACCAAGGGCTTCCGGCTCGGCCAGATCGCCTCGGCCTCCCTGGTCTCCCTCGCGCACGGCACGAACGACGCCCAGAAGACGATGGGCGTCATCACCCTGACCCTGATCTCCGTGGGCGCGCTCGGCCACGACGCCGGTCCGCCGGTGTGGGTCATCACCGCGGCGGGACTCGCGATCGGCCTGGGCACCTACATCGGCGGCTGGCGCATCATCCGCACGATGGGCAAGGGCCTCACCGACATCCAGTCCCCGCAGGGCTTCGCGGCCGAGGCCGCCTCCACGACCGTCATCCTCACCTCCGCCCACCTGGGCTTCGCGCTGTCCACCACGCAGGTCTGCTCCGGCGGCATCCTGGGCGCGGGCCTCGGCCGACGCCTGGCCGAGGTGCGCTGGGGCACCGCCGGCCGTATGGTCATCGCCTGGCTGGTCACCCTCCCGGCCGC
This sequence comes from Streptomyces sp. NBC_01288, assembly GCF_035982055.1. Lineage (NCBI taxonomy): Bacteria > Bacillati > Actinomycetota > Actinomycetes > Kitasatosporales > Streptomycetaceae > Streptomyces > Streptomyces sp. NBC_01288. Next base: position 1,893,103 of record NZ_CP108427.1, on the reverse strand, counting down.
CGCCGCGGTCGGCGGTCTGTCCGCGACCGTCGTCAAGCACGGCGGCAACCTCGGTACGGCCCTGATCGCGCTGATCGCCGCCGCCGTGGCCCTGTTCATCGTCATCGCCTCGCGTCGCAACCCCGTCCACGCGGACAACGTCAACGAGACCCACGAGGTCACCATCCGCAGCGAGGCGTCCTCGGACGTCCGTACGGCCGCCTGAACCAAGGGAGTTGAGCAATGAGTGTGGACTGGAACTCCCTCGGCGAGGTCTTCGCGGTGAGTGTCGGCGTGACCGTCGGCGTGGTCGTCGTCTTCGCGCTGGGCATCCTCGGCCTCGCCCGGGTCGAGGCCGCGCGCGAAGTGGACGGCGGCACACACGCCCTCGGTCTGACGCAGGCGGGGTTGTGCTTTCTCGCGTGTGCGGCTGTCGTGGCGTACGGCATCTATCTGATCGTGCCGCAGTTCCACTGAGTACGGCGGATCACCACCGATCACCTCTGAGTCACTGAACCCCCTTGAGAGGAGGCCGGGATGACCGAACTGCTGGCCGGGCTGCGGGTCGACTACACCGACGCCGACGACCCGGTGCTGGTGCGGCCCGACGGCAGCACGGTGGACACCTGGCGGGAGAACTACCCGTACGAACAGCGCATGGAGCGCAAGGAGTACGACTGGCACAAGCGGCTCCAGCAGATAGAACTGCTGAAGCTGCAACGCTGGGTCAAGGAGACCGGCCGTCGTCTCGTCATCGTCTGCGAGGGACGCGACGCGGCCGGCAAGGGCGGCACGATCAAACGGTTCACCGAGCACCTGAACCCGCGTGGCGCCCGCGTGGTGGCGCTGGAGAAGCCGAGCGAGCGCGAGAGCGGTCAGTGGTACTTCCAGCGCTACGTCCAGCATCTGCCGACCGCCGGCGAGATCGTGCTGTTCGACCGGTCCTGGTACAACCGGGCGGGCGTGGAGCGCGTGATGGGGTTCTGCTCGGACGACGAGTACCGCCGTTTCATGCGCCAGGCCCCGCTGTTCGAGCGGATGCTGGCGGACGACGGCATCGACCTGATCAAGTTCTGGTTCTCCGTCTCACAGGGTGAACAGCGCACCCGTTTCACGATCCGCCAGGTGGATCCCGTACGGCAGTGGAAGCTCAGCGCGATGGACCTGGAGTCCCTGGACCGCTGGGACGACTACACGGCCGCCAAGGTCGCGATGTTCCGGGAGACCGACACGGAGCACGCGCCCTGGACCGTGGTGAAGAGCAACGACAAGAAGCGGGCCCGGGTCGAGGCCATGCGCAGCGTGCTGGCCCGCTTCGACTACGCCGACAAGGACGAGGAGGTGGTCGGCAGCCCCGACCCCCGCATCGTCGGCGCGGCGGCGACCCTGCTGGAGGAGGGGGAGGACGACACGGCGGCGGTGTTCTAGGGACCGGGCCCCTTCGGGCTGTTCCTAGTCGCCGTCTCGTGGCACGAGCGTCACCCGGTGGAAGTTGCAGCCGGTCGCGGGCGGGCTCCCGGACGGGGGCCCGCCCGCGTGTGCCTTCAGGGCGACGCTGACCAGGCTGAGCAGCAGGTCGACGTCCGTCTCGCAGTCCAGGTGGACCGTCACCCAGCGGGAACCGGGGATGATCCGGATCGCGGTCGACTCACTGAGGTCGTGATGGAACCGGAGGATGGCCCCGACGGTGAGATGCAGGTCCACATCGTGGTCCGAGTGGAAGTGCACGATCTCGCTGTGGGCGGACCGCAGCGCCCGCCCCGTACCGCAACTGGCCGGGACCGCGCTGAGGTCGCGCCAGCCTTCCAGTCGCTGCATGGCTCGCTCGGCCAGGGTCATGTGCCCATCGTGTACTGCTCATCGCTTCGCAACCAGGGGTTGAGCGATTTGTAACCGGGGCGTGAGGTGCCGCACACAGGGAGGGAGGCCGGTGTGCGTGGGTATCGGACGTTCGGTCAGACCTGGACCTGCCCGCCGTCGACGAAGTGCTCGGCACCGGTGATGAACGAACTCTCCGGCCCGGCGAGGAAAGCGGCCAGCGCCGCGACCTCCTCGGGGCGCCCCATGCGCTGCAACGGCAGTTGCGAGGCCAGCGCGCGGTGGAGGTCCTCGGTGCTCTGACCGAACTTGTCGGCCAGGCCGTCGAGCGCGGGTGTGGCGATGGGGCCGGGCGTGATGACGTTGACGCGCACACCGCGCGGGGCGAGTTCCGCGGCCCAGGTCCGGCCCAGGCTGCGTACGGCCGCCTTCGACGCGGCGTAGACGCCCATTCTGTCGACGCCTTGGTGGATGGTGGTGGACCCGAGAAGGATCACCGACGCGGGGCGCGCGAGCAGGGGCAGTGACTTCTGCACGGTGAGCAGGCTGCCCTTGGTGTTCACGCCGAAGACGTGGTCGAACTGTTCCTCCGTGACGTCCGTGAGCAGAGCCCCGTCGCCCAGGCCGGCGTTGGCCACGACGGCGTCGAGCCGCCGTCCGTCGCCGCGGACGACGTCCATGACGCGGTCGAGGTCGGCCGCCCGCGAGACGTCGCACGGAACGGCGACCGCGTCGGGGCCGATCTCCTCGGCCGCGGCTTCGAGTTCGTCCTTGCGCCGGCCGGTCAGGTAGACGCGGGCGCCGTCCTCTGCGAAGCGCTTCGCGATCGCTCGTCCGATGCCGCTGGAGGCGCCGGTGACCAGAGCTGTCTTTCCGTCCATGGGGCGCATGGCACCCGTCCTTTCGAGAGCACTGTGCCGTGCACGCTGCTCGTGGCCGTGGCACGACGTGACGGGCGGCCAGTCATTCTTGACCGCCTCGTCCAGAACGTAGCTGATTCTGGACGAGGCGGTCAAGAACGGATATCGTGGAGCCATGGCAAGACCCCGAAGCTTCGACGAAGGCGAGGTGCTGCGCGCCGCCAGGGACCAGTTCTGGTCGATCGGTTACGCAGCCGCGAGAGTGGACGACATCGCCGCGGCCACCGGTCTGGGAAAGGGCAGCCTCTACGGTGCCTTCGGCGACAAGCGCCAACTGTTCCTGCGAACCTTCGACGACCACTGTGCCGAACTGGTCGACGCCGTACGGCAGGCGCTCGACGGTCCGGACGCCGGCGCCCTCGAACGGCTGCGCGCGCATGTACTGGAGGTGGCGGACGCCACCGCCTCGGACGCGTCTCGGCGCGGCTGCCTGCTGGCCAAGGGCACCGCCGAGCTCTCAGGGCAGGACCCGGCCGTCGAGGAGACCGCCCGCCGGACGTTCGCCGCCATCGGGGAACTGCTCACGTCCTGCGTCGCCGGAGCGCAGCGGGCGGGTGACATCAGGCAGGACGAGGACCCCGCTCGGCTGGCCGGGCTCCTGCTCGCGGTGCTGCGCGGGATCGAGGCGCTGGGCAAAGGCGGAGGCAGCCCCGACTCGTTGCGCGCGATCGCCGAAACCGCCTTGGCCGTCCTGCCCCGGCCGTAGCACGGCTGCGGCCCCGACCGGGACCGAGTTGGGCCGGGCCCGGCCGGGCCGGAAAGTCGTCCGGCAGGTCAACTCGCCTCGGCCGCAAGCCTTTCGTAGCCCACCAGCCGTACGCAGGTGGCCACCCCCTCGATGATCTCCTCGATCTCCGAGAGGTCGGGGAAGGAAGGGGCGATACGGATCGTCCGGTCCCTCGGGTCGTCCCGGTACGGGTGCGTGGCGCCCGCCGGAGTCAGGGCGAGACCGGCGTCCGCCGCGCGCCGCACCACCTCGCGGGCGCAGCCGTCGGGCACGTCGAGGGTGATGAAGTAGCCGCCCCGGGGCGTGGACCAGGATGCGAGACCGGTGTCGCCCAGCCGTTCGGCGAGGATGCGCTGCACGGTGTCGAACTTCGGCCGGAGCAGCTCACGGTGCTTGCGCATATGGGCACGCACCCCGTCCGCATCGCGCAGGAACATCGCGTGCCGCAGCTGGTTGACCTTGTCGGGGCCGATGGAACGCTTGGCGCTGTAGCCGCGCAGCCAGGCCACGTTGGCCGGGGACGAGCCGAAGAACGCCACGCCCGCACCGCCCAGGGTGATCTTCGAGGTGGACCCGAAGACGAAGACCCGGTCGGGATGCCCGCTCGCGGCACAGGCGGCGAGCATGTCGGCGATCTCCACCTCCTCGTCGGTGAGGTGGTGCACGGCGTAGGCGTTGTCCCAGAAGACCCGGAAGTCGGGCGCGGCCGTCGGCATGGCGGCGAGCCGCCGTACGGTCTCGTCGCTGTAGCAAGTCCCGTCCGGATTGCTGTACTTGGGCACGCACCAGATGCCCTTCACCGCGGGGTCCTCGGCGACCAGCCGCTCCACCACGTCCATGTCGGGACCCTCGGCGGTCATCGGCACGGGGATCATCTCGATGCCGAACCGCTCGCACAGCGCGAAGTGCCGGTCGTAGCCGGGGACCGGACACAGGAACGCGACCCGCTCCTCGTCCGCCCACCGGCGCGCGGCCCCGGGAAGCGTGCCGAGCAGCGCGTGCACGAGGCAGTCGTGCATCAGCTCCAGGCTGGAGTTCCCTACGGCGAGCAGCTGGTCGGCCGGGACCTGGAGGAACCCGGAGAAGATCTCCCGGAGTTCCAGCAGCCCGTCCGCGCCACCGTAGTTGCGGCAGTCCGTGCCGTCGGCGGAGGTGTAGCGGTCGCCGGGCAGCGAGAGCAGTTCGGCGGACAGGTCGAGCTGGCGGGCGGAGGGCTTGCCGCGGGTCAGGTCGAGCTTGAGCCCCTTCGCGAGAAGGGCTTCGTAGTCGCTCCGGGCCGCGTCGAGCAGGGCCGGGAGGGAGTCTGCGGAGTGCGCAGACGGGGGAGGAGGCGTCACGGGAGCCGACGCTACAAAGCCGGAGGTCACACCACAAACGCATAACCCGCCCGCACCCAGGACGCCTGCGCCGGATGTACGGTGATCCGTGCCTGACCAGGCCACACAAGGTTGATGTCGGATTCCCGCCAGCCCCGGTCCGCCCCGTATCGGATGCTGGACGTATGCAGAACGGGATGCACACCGACACGGAGCGCTGTGTGCGCGCGGTCCAGTCCAAGGACGCGCGCTTCGACGGCTGGTTCTTCACGGCCGTGCTGACCACCCGCATCTACTGCCGGCCCAGCTGCCCGGTCGTCCCGCCCAAGCCGGAGAACATGACGTTCTACCCGAGCGCGGCGGCCTGCCAGCAGGCGGGTTTCCGGGCCTGCAAGCGCTGCCGCCCGGACACCAGTCCCGGCTCCCCGGAGTGGAACCAGCGGGCCGACCTGGTGGCCCGCGCGATGCGCCTGATCGCCGACGGGACGGTGGATCGCGAGGGCGTCCCCGGCCTCGCCGCCCGCCTCGGCTACAGCACCCGCCAGATCGAACGCCAGCTCCTCGCCGAACTCGGCGCCGGCCCCCTCGCGTTGGCCCGCGCCCAACGCGCCCAGACGGCAAGGCTGTTGATCGAGACGACCGCCCTTCCGATGGCGGAGATCGCCTTCGCCGCCGGCTTCTCCTCGATCCGCGCCTTCAACGACACCGTGCGCGACGTCTTCGCCCTCTCCCCGAGCGAGCTGCGCAACAGGCGCCCGAAGACAACGGTGTTGACCCCCGGCACCCTCACGCTCCGCCTGCCGTTCCGCGCGCCCCTCAACCCCGACAACCTCTTCGGCCACCTGGCGGCGACCGCCGTACCGGGCGTGGAGGAGTGGCGCGCCGGCGCGTACCGCCGCACTCTCCGCCTCCCCTACGGCCACGGCATCGCGTCCCTGACTCCCAAGTCCGACCACATCGCCTGCCGTCTCACGCTCAGCGACCTGCGCGATCTGCCGGTGGCGATCAGCCGCTGCCGCCGCATGCTCGACCTGGACGCCGATCCGGTCGCGGTGGACGACCAGTTGAGGACCGACCCGGTCCTGGCACCGCTGGTGGACAAGGCGCCGGGCCGCCGCGTCCCGCGCACGGTCGACGAGGCGGAGTTCGCCGTACGGGCCGTCCTCGGCCAGCAGGTCTCCACGGCGGCGGCCCGCACCCACGCGGCCCGCCTGGTCACCGCGCACGGCGAACCGGTCGACGACCCCGAGGGCGGCCTGACCCACCTCTTCCCGTCCCCCGAGGCCTTGGCCGCGGTGGACCCGGAGTCACTGGCGATGCCCCGCGCCCGCCGCACGACGTTCACCACGCTGGTGGGCCAACTGGCGGACGGCACACTCCACTTGGGAGTCGAGAGCGACTGGACGGAGATCCGCGCCCAGCTCCTCTCCCTCCCCGGCTTCGGCCCCTGGACGGCCGACGTCATCGCCATGCGCGCCCTCGGCGACCCCGACGCCTTCCTCCCCACCGACCTCGGAATCCGGCGCGCCGCCCAGGAGTTGGGCCTCCCGTCGACCCCGGCCGCCCTCACCGCACGCGCGGCGGCCTGGCGGCCGTGGCGGGCGTACGCGGTCCAGTACCTGTGGGCGACGGACAGCCACCCGATCAACTTCCTTCCCGTGTAAGGGGATTGCAGCAGCCATGAAGCACCACACGGTGATCGACAGCCCGTACGGCCCGCTGACCCTCGTCGCCGACGACGACGGCGCCCTCTGCGGCCTCTACATGGTCGACCAACGCCACCGCCCCCCGGAGGAGAACTTCGGCATCCCCGACGACACCCCCTTCGCCGAGACAACCGCCCAACTACAGGCGTACTTCGCAGGCGAGTTGAAGGAGTTCACCCTCCAACTCCGCCTGCACGGCACCCCGTTCCAGCAGACGGTCTGGGACCAACTCCGCCGCATCCCCTACGGCGAGACCCGCTCCTACGGCGACCTCGCCGACGCCCTCGGCAACCCGGGCGCCTCCCGCGCGGTGGGCCTCGCCAACGGCAAGAACCCCGTCGGGATCATCGTCCCCTGCCACCGGGTCGTAGGCGCGAACGGCAGCCTCACGGGCTACGGCGGCGGTCTGGACCGCAAGCAGCGGCTGCTGGACTTCGAGAGCGGGGCGGCGCTTTTCTAGTGCCTCCGGCGGTTCCGGTGCCGGCGGGGTGTCATGACAGCAGCCGTCGCTCCTTGGCGGCGGCCACCGCCCCGGACCGCGTCTCCACTCCCAACTTGCCGTAGATCCGCCCGAGATGGGTCTTGACCGTCGCCTCGCTGATGAAGAGGGCCCGGGCGATCTCCCGGTTGCCCAGGCCGCGGGCCAGCTGGCCGAGGATCTCGCGCTCGCGCTCGGACAGGGTGGGGTGCGGGCTGCGCATCCGCGCCAAGAGCCGGTCGGCGACCGGGGCCGAGAGCGCCGTACGGCCGGACGCCGCGCTGTGGATCGCGGTGAACAGTTCCTCGGGGCGTTCGGCCTTGAGGAGGTAGCCCGTGGCGCCCGCCTCGACGGCGCGGGTGATGTCGGCGTCGGTGTCGAACATGGTGAGGACGAGGACACGGGGGCCGTCACCGGCGGTCAGTTTCCTGGTGGCCGTCACTCCGTCCATGCCGTCGCCGAGTTGAAGGTCCATCAGCACCACGTCGGGACGGACCCGGGCGGCCAGGGCGAGGGCCTCCTCGCCGCTGCCCGCCTCACCGACCACCTCGATGCCCTCGGCGCTGGACAGCAGCGCGCGCAGTCCGGCCCGCACGACGGCGTGGTCGTCGCACAGCAGCAGACGTACGGGTACGGGTGCTACGGGTGTGTTCACGGGACGAGCTCCTCACGGGAATCACGGACACCAGGCTCGCCAGGGACGACAGGGACGGCGACCGACACGACCGTGCCCTCGCCGGGGGCCGACTCCACGCTCAGCGTGCCACCGGACTGCCGGGCCCGGATCCGCATGGCGGGCAGCCCGTGGCCACGCACCCGGCCCGGCGCGGACACCGGGGGTGAACCGGCGTCGAAACCACGGCCGTTGTCGGCGACGTCCAGGGAGATCTGGTCGTCGAGGCAGGTCAGGGTGAGCGCGGCCCGGGTCGCGGCCGCGTGCTCGCGTACGTTGGCCAACGCGCCCTGGGCGATGCGCAACAGCGCCGCAGCGGACCGCTCGGGCAGCGGGCCCGGATCGCCGTCGAGCCGGAACTCCACCATCAGGCCCGGACCGCTCTCCCGCTCGGCGAGCGCGCGCAGCGCCACGGGCAGGGAGTGCTCGACGAGGTCGGCCGGTGCCAGGTCATGGACGAACCTGCGTGCCTCGGCGAGACCGCGGGAGGTGATCTCGGTGGCCTTGAGCACGTGCGCGTGGGCCGCTTCCGGGTCCGTCCGCCACAGCCGTTCGGCGGCCTGCAACAGCATCTGCTGACTGGACAGGCCCTGCGCGACGGTGTCGTGGATCTCCGTGGCCAGCCGCTGCCGCTCCGCCAGGACACCGGCCCGCCGCTCGGTGGCCGCGAGGTCGCGGCGGGTGCGGACCAGGTCGTCGATCAGGACGCGCTGCCGGGCCGCCTGCCGCTGCAACTGGACCAGCACGGCGGTGGCGACCGCCGCGAGGGCCGGCGGGGCGACGACCATGTTGGGGTTGAGGGTGCCGTCCGCCACCCGTATCTCGGAGGCCACGACGAGCGCGGTGAGTACGGCGGCCAGCGGCACCGCGAACCGTGGCGGCAGCGCGTACAGGCCGGCGAACAGCAGGGGCATCGCGCACCAGGTGGCACTCGGCGCGAGGGCGAGCAGCACGGTCCAGACGGCGGACACCGAGCCCAGCCAGGCCAGATGCCGCGTGCCGGGCGCGGAACCCGGGCGGGGCGCCGGAGCCAGGAACTGCCCGAGGACGTACAGCAGACAGAAGACCGCGTACAGCGCGAGCACCCAGCCGGTGCGGGCCCCGCCCTGGTCGCGGGTCAGGAAGCGCACGAACGAGGAGCCGAGCAGCAGGAAGAACGCGGCGTGCACGACCGCCGGCAACAGGCGCTCTTCCGGCCCGACGCGCCCCGTCCTCGGTTGTCCCGTGTGTCCCATCCTCTGTGTCTAACGCGATCGACGGGACGGCGCATCAACCGATCGGCTGACATCCGGATCACCCGAACCGCCCGCGGATCACCGCCCCTTGACCGAGCCGGACACCCGGCCACCGCACCGAGGCTGGCATCAACACCCGCCACCCACCTCGGAATTCGGAAAGGCGACGATCCCGTGCCCACCAAGAACCTCACCGCCAACCGCGCCGCCCTCGGCCACCGCATCGCCTACGCCCTGCGCCACCCCGACCGCGTCCCCCGCCACCTGGCCCGTGCCACCCGGGACGCCTGGCTGCGCCATCGCCACCCGGACCACGTCTCCTACTACCGCGCCGTGATGCGCTCCGACACCCGGGCCGACCCGGACGCGGCGGTCGGCAGCGCGAGCCGTGAACGCTGGCTGGCGCTGGGCGCGTTGCAGTTCGACTACCTCCTCGGCCACGGTCTGCGCCCCGAGCACCGCATGCTGGAGATCGGCTGCGGAAACCTGCGCGGCGGCTGGCGCTTCATCCGCCACCTCGACCCCGGGCACTACTACGGCATCGACATCTCGCCCGACATCCTGGCGGCGGCGCAGGGCACGGTCGTGGAAATGGGCCTCCAGAAACGCCTCCCCACCCTCACCCCCGTACACGACCTGACCCTGCGCTTCCTGCCCGACGCGCACTTCGACGTCGTCCACGCGCACAGCGTGTTCTCGCACTCCCCGCTCCCGGTCATCGAGGAGTGCCTGGCCAACGTCGGCCGCGTGCTGGCGCCGGGCGGCTGGTTCGACTTCACCTTCGACCGCACGGAGGGCGAGGAACACCACGTCCTGCGCGAGGACTTCTACTACCGCACCGAGACGTTGGTCGCGCTGGCGGCCCAACACGGCCTGAAGGCCCACTTCTTGGAGGACTGGGAACAACTCCCGCACGGCCAGTCGAAGCTCCGCGTCACCCGCTGAGTCCGCGGAGCAGCCGGGGCAGCGCCGTCCCGATCGGCTCCCGTACGACCTCGTCGGCGAGTTCGTCGTACGGCGTCGCCTCGGCGTTGACGATGACGAGCCGTGCCCCGTGATCGGCGGCGACACCGGCGAGCCCGGCGGCGGGCTGCACCTGGAGGCTGCTCCCGACGGCGATGAACACCTGGCAGGCCTTGGTGATGGCGACGGCCTCGCCGAGGACGACGGGGTCGAGCCGCTCGCCGAAGAAGACGGTCGCGGACTTCAGGATCCCGCCGCACTCCAGACACCCGGGATCGTCCTCCCCGGCCTCGACCCGGGCGACGGCGTCCTGCATCGGCCCGCGCACATGGCACACCGTGCACACGAACTCCCGCGCGGTGCCGTGCAGTTCGACCACCTTGCGGGCGGGCAGCCCGGCGAGCTGATGCAGGCCGTCGATGTTCTGCGTGATGACCCGCACGGGTACGCCGGACTTCTCCAGTTCTACGACGGCCCGGTGCGCGGCGTTGGGCTCGGCCTGGAGGGCGCGGTTCTTGCGCCGCATCTGCCAGGACCGGCGCCGGATCTCCGGGTCACCCATGTAGTACTCGTAGGTGACGAGCTTCTCGGCCTCGGGGTCCTTGCGCCACAGGCCGTTGGGGCCGCGGTAGTCGGGGATCCCCGAATCGGTGGAGATACCCGCGCCACTGAGGATCGCTACGAGAGGCCTGTCCATGGGCCGAGAGTAGGACGCCTGCCCACGCGGAGCGAACGGATATCGGGGTGCGCTTCTCGCCTTCCGCCGCCCGCGAGGGCCGCTGCCCCGGCGAGCAGTGTTCGTAGCGCCCCTGCCGCCCGCGTCAGTTGGGGATCCCCGCTGCGTCGAGGTGTCGGTGCATGGTTTCCACGGGAAGGCTCGGGTTGCTGAGAGCGTCGGCGGAGGTCTCCGGATGTTCGCAATATTCGAGGATGAGATCGACCGGCAGCGCGGGGTGTGCGGTTGCCCTGGCACGTACGAGATCGTCGGGGTCGGCAAGCAGCCGGACCAGAGTGGCGACGGGCACATCAGGGTCCAGCAGCGCCAGCCGGCGCTTCGCCGGATCGGGGTCGTCGGCGAAGCGTTGCCCGTTGCCCGCGCGCGGGAAGTTCGGGTGGGCCTGCAGAGCACCTCTGGTGATGACCCGGCATTCCAGATACGTCTCCAGCACCACCTCGCCGTCGACGGTCGGCTGGTTCTCGCACAGCAGGAGTCGTACGGGGTGGTCCTCGTCCTCCGAGAGCAGGTCGACGGCGTCGGCGGGCAGGTGCGAGCTGTAGGCGGCGCTGCGCCGTAGCAGCGTGTTGGCCGACGTGGCGCATTGGCGCAGGACGTCGGGATCGGCGCAGAGAAGAACCCATTCGACGGGGTCGAGCCGGTCGGACGGGCTGATGGTGACGTCGATGGAGTTGCGTTCCGTCTCGGTCAGTTCGGGGCGTACCGATACCGCCAGCCGTACGCTGTGCGCCTCGTCGTCCGCCAGCGTCCGGACGATGTCGATGGGAACGTTGAGGTTGGCCGCCAACTCCCGCCGGTCCGTCGATTCGGTGCTTGCCGCGAGCCGTTCGGCGGTCGCTGTGCTCATGGCGCCGTAGCGGATCACTTCCCACCTGGCGAGGCTGCCGATTCCCGCGTCGGGATCGTCGGGAAGGCCGAGAAGGAGGTCCGTGCAGGCCGCGTCCTCGCGGGAGGCCTGGATCAGGGCCGCCCGGCGGACTCCGTCATCGGCGTCGTGGAGCAGACGGCTTCGGGTGTCCTCGGACAGCGAGGCCCACTCGCGGCAGGCCGCCTGTCGAAGCTCCGCCTCCTGGTGGTCGGCAAGCCCGGCGACCAGGCTCGGAGCGGTGTCGTGGCACTGGGCCGCGCTTCGGCGGACCTTCGGTTCCGGATCGTCGAGCAGGCGCCGCTGAGCGGACAGGGGCAGCGGCGGCGTGGGGACGCGGAACCAGTCGGGTCCGATGGCCAGACCGAGGCGGACGTGTGGATCGGGATCGTCCACGAGCCTGGCGCGCTGTTCCGCCGGTATCGAGATGTTCTCGGTGAGCAGGGCCCGCAGTTTGCGGTCGGGGTGCGCGACGATGGCGTCGACCACCTCGTCCGGCAGGGCGCGCCAGGCGAGCGTGTTCCATGCCGCCTTGGCTTCCTCGCACAGCAGCCTGGTCAGGACGTCGGCCGGCGCCGAGGCGTTGCGCGCGATCGAAGCAATCGTCTCACGGTGACCGCAATCTCCACACACGGTGGGCCTCCCTGTTCGCCGACGGCCGTCGCGGGCCCGCAGATTGTGCGCAGGTCGGGTGTGCGCGGTCAACGTCGGTGATCATGTTCTGCCGCACATTCGGAGAGCGGGGACCGGGACCGGGACGTGGCACCGGGACCGGCGAGCGGCTTTCCGAGGGGGGCCTGGGATCCGGATCGCAGGCGACCGCCCGAACGCCGACCGTCGTTGCCGAGGTGTGTCACATGGCAGCACGGACTCGCCAGGACCGGTGTGTCCTGGCCGATCGGTGTCGCCAAGGCCGAGGCCCCACGACCGGACGACCGGACGAACTCCAAGGTTCTTGAGGCCTACGGCTGAGCGATGCGAGCCGGGGCTGTGTCGCATCCACGGCACACAGGATCCACGGCGGCAACGGATTCACGGGTGCGTGGGACGACGGGACGGCGGATATCGCGTCGTCAGCCGGCTCCCACGTACCGGATCACCGAGACCACGCCCGACACGACGGTCGGCCCCACCCACCACCACCCCATGACCCGCCGCACGGACGGCAGCAGCCACACCCCCACCACCGCACCGGCGCCCCCGATGGCGAGCACACACGCGAGAACGATGCCGGCGTGCGCGTCGTCGTCCCCGGAGCCGGACGGACGGATGGTCAGCGCCGTCCAGCAACAGGACACGGCGACAAGGGTGAGCAGCACGAGGGGAACGGCGAGGACGATGCGCAGGCAGCCGCGGTCATTGTCCGAGGGGGAAGTGCTCGTCATCAACGGGGAGTTGTTCCTCGGTCCCGGTCCCGGTCTCGTCCCGATGTTCGGGGCGCGGCGGCGGATGTTACCGTCCGCACATGGCCAAGGTGACCGTCTCGCTCGACGCGGCTCTCGTCGTGGAAGTCATGGTGCTCGCAGGCGTGGGCAACCCGCAGGACGCCGTCGAACTCGTCGTCCGCGACTACATCGAACGCGGCCACCGTACGGAGGCCAGGGCCGAGACCCGCGACGACGCGCTGCGCGAGGCGGACGTGAAACCCCGGGAGGTCGAGGGCTGAGCCCTGCGGGACCGGGGCGGCGGATGCGGGCCAACTTGCCTGGCTGCCACCGGCGTTATCGACCTCACCCACCCCACGGCCCAGTCGCCCTGCGCCGCCCACTGCGCCCGCCCTGGCCTCCCGTCCGGCGTGAGCCGAGGCGTCCCCGGGGTGGCTGATGCCGGTCAACTTGCCTGGCCGTGCCGGGTGTTGTCGACGTCGCCGTGCTCCGGCCTTGCGTTCGGTGTGAGCCGTCGTGGCTGGCTGCCCAGTCTTCCGGCCCAGTGTCGGTCATTCGTCCCAGTGCCGTCCGGCGCGCCAGCCCTACGGCTTCTGCCTGGCGTGAGCCGGCGCGCTCGGGGTGGCTGATGCCGGTCGACTTGCCTGGCCGTGCCGGGTGTTGTCGACGTCGCCGAGCTCCGGCCTTCCGCTCGGCGTCAGCCGTCGTGGCCGGCCGCCCAGCCCTCCGGCCCGGTGTTAGTCACCTGTCCCAGCATCGTCCAGCGCGTCCGCCCTACGGCTTCCGCCTGGCGTGAGCCGATGCATCCTGGGTGGCTGACACCGGTCAACTCGCCCGGCCGCCAACGGCGTTGTCCACGTCGCCCGCTCGCTGGCTCAGCCGTCAGCCGTCAGCCGTCATGTGCTGTGCCCGCCCCGCCGGCGGCGTAAGCCACCCTGCCGGGGCGCTCAGCTTGGCGCCCGGTGTCAGCCAGCCGCCCAGCGTCACCCGTCGCGCCCCGCGCTCGCCCCGGCGTCGGCCGACGTGCCCCCTGGCCACTCCGCCCGGCGTGAGCCCCCCTGGGCCCTCCGCCTCGCGTCAGCCGATCCGTGCTCGGCGCCCCGCCACCCCGTCAGCCGACCCGCCGCCCGTTCTCCAACTCCGCAGTCCCCGACCCCTCTTCCAGCACATCCAGCGCGACCAGAACCCGCAGCCCAAGTGAACCCGGCAGGTACTCGGTGACTTCCTCGCGCGGGACGAGCCGCCACGACAACAACTCCTCCTCCTGGAGTTGGATCGACTTGAGGTCGTTCGCGGTGAGGACTCCGCCGTCGTACAGGTAGGCCACCAACGGCGGGTATTCCGGGCCGTGGTAGACCCAGTCGACGGCGAGCAGTTGGCCGAGTTCGACGTCGAGGCCGATCTCCTCCAGGGTCTCGCGGCGCGCGCCCTGGCGGGGTGTCTCACCGTCGTCGGACTCGATCGTGCCGCCCGGAAGGGCCCAGCCCTCACGGTAGTTGGGCTCGACGAGGAGGACCTGGCCCTCGGTGTCACGGAACAGGGCGGCGGCCCCGGCGAGGATGCGGGGGAGGCCCGCGAGGTACGTGGCGAAGTCTGTCGTGGTGGTCATTAGGGAAGGGTAACCAGCCCGCGCAGCCGCCTCTCCGACTCGCTGCCCGGCACCGGGAAGTGACAGACCAGGCTCAACCAGGGCGCCTCCTGCACCGCGAGCCGTACGAACGACACCTCGATGTCACCCGCGCGGGGGTGGTGGTAACGGCGCAGCGAGGACCGGAACTCCACCACCTCGTGTGCCTCCCACAGGCGTGCGAAGTGCGGGCTGGTGGTGACCAGTTCGTCGATCAGCTCCGCGAACCGCGGGTTGTCCAGCTCGTACGCCGCCTGTTGCCGCAGCAGACCCGCCATCCACTCGGTCTCCGCCTCCCACTCGGGCATCAGGGCACGGATGCCCGGTTCCCTGAACAGCAGCCAGGCGCTGTTGAGTTCGCGGCGCGGCCGGTCGAGGAGGGCGGGGCCGAGGATCGCCTCCTGGGCCCGGTTCCAGGCCAGGACGTCGAAGCAGCGGTCGATGACGAAGGCGGGGTTCGGCATGAGTGTGTCCAGGAACGCCCTTACGACGTCCGGGACTTGGAGGGACCGCTCGGCCGGCTCGGGCGCGGTGCGGCCCGCCAGCCGGAACAGGTGCGCCCGTTCCACGTCGTCCAACTGCAACGCGCGGGCCAGGGCCAGCAGGATCTGCGGGGAGACGTTGATGTCCCGGCCCTGTTCCAGCCAGGTGTACCAGGTCAGGCTCACGCCGGAGAGCAGCGAGACCTCCTCGC
This sequence comes from Streptomyces sp. NBC_01288, assembly GCF_035982055.1. Lineage (NCBI taxonomy): Bacteria > Bacillati > Actinomycetota > Actinomycetes > Kitasatosporales > Streptomycetaceae > Streptomyces > Streptomyces sp. NBC_01288. The sequence goes on along the minus strand of NZ_CP108427.1, from coordinate 1,877,981 downwards.
GTCGCAGGCCCGGGGTGCGGCGGCGGCCACCCGGTGGCAGCCCCGTCTCCGCCGGGTCGGCACGCTCGCGGCGGGAACGCAGGAAGGCGGCGAGGGCCTTGCGGCCGTGATCCGTGGCTTCCGGTGATTCCCTGGCTTCTGTTGGTGGTGTCGGGGGCACCAGTAAATTCTGCACTCTTCAACTGGGCCGCCACTCGGCGCAGGGTGGGAGGGACACCGGACCCGCAGGTCCGAGGTGATCCCAACTCCCTGCCGAAAGGCGGCCCTTGTGGCTGAGCTGTCCCTGTCCACTCCCCGCACCGTCCTGGTCACCGGCGCCACCGGCGGTGTGGGTTCCGCTGTCGCCCGCCGTCTGCACGCCGACGGCTGGACCGTGTACGCCGCCCACCGCGAACCGGCGGACGCGGAAGCGCTCCGGGACGCCGGCTTCACCCCCGTACGCTTCGAACTGACCGACGAGGACTCCGTCACCGCAGCGGCGGAACAGGTCGGCCCCCGTCTGGACGGGCTGGTGAACAGCGCCGCGATCATGGGTCAGGGTCCTGTCGAGCTGACCCCCACCGAGGCGTGGCGCCGCCAGTTCGAGATCAACGTGATCGGTCAGGCGACCGTGATCCGCGCCTTCCTGCCCGCGCTACGGGCGTCCGGCGGCCGGATCGTGAACGTCGGCGCCGTCTCGGCCCGCGTCCCGCCGCCGTTCTTCGGCCCGATCGCCGCCTCCAAGGCCGCCCTCGCCGCCCTCACCCACTCCCTGCGCGCGGAACTTCGCCACCAGGGCGTCAAGGTCACCCTCGTCGAACCCGGCGCCATGGACACCCCCATCTTCGCCACGGCGGACAAGGCGAACTCGGAGATGGGCTGGGCCGGTTCACCGGAGACCCGGCGCCACTATGCCCGCGCCCTGGACGCCGTACGAACGACAGCCGCCCGCCAGCCGCTCGGCCCGGTCACCCCGGCCGTCGACGCCGTCGTACGCGCGCTGACCGCCCGCCGCCCCGCGACCCTCACCACCACGGGCAAGGACGGCCGCGCCCTCGCCCTGCTGCGCTTCCTGCCGGACGGCCTGCGCGACCGGCTGATGCTGCGCGCGTTCGGCGTGACAGCGGAGGCGTTCGAGGCCACAGAACCTACGGCGACGGCGTCCGCAACCCATCCACAATGAGGTCCAGAATCCGCCCGGCCCGCGCCTCCCCGCCCCGCGCCGGATCGAGCCGCCACAACACGCTCAACTGAAGCAGCACGTCCTCCGGATCGAGCCCGGACTTGAGCGACCCGTCGGCGGCGCCCGCCTTCAGGAGTACGGCAATTGCGGCCACGAAGGGCGCGAAGTACTCGTCGTCGGCACCCCCGTCCGTCGCCGCGTGGATGACCTCGGCGACGCCGTACTTGAGCCTCCCGTAGTGGGCGACCTCGTCCAACCAGAGGCGTAGGGCTACGAGCGGGGGATGGTCTGCGAGAAGCACCGGCGCGCGGTCGATCAGGTGCTGTATGTCGTGGCGGTACAGCTCCAGGATCAGCGCCTCCCGGGTGGGGAAGTGGCGGTAGAGCGTCCCGATGCCGACGCCCGCCTCCTTGGCGATCGCGGTGAGGGACGCGCTGCTTGACGCGGCGATCGCCTCGCGGGCGACGGTCAGGATGCGCTCCCGGTTGTCGAGGGCGTCACGGCGGGTCGGTTTCGGGTTCACGGGTCTGGGGCGTCCGTCCGGTGTCGGATTGCTAAGCGGAGGGCCCTCCGGTACGTTGAGAGATGTACCGGAGGGGCCTCCGTTTCGCTCTCCATTCTGGCACACCCCCATCCGACACCGCAGGGAGCACCGTCATGCCCGAACTCGTCCTCGTCACCGGAGGCAGCGGCTACATCGCAGGCTGGTGCGTCGCCGAACTGCTCCGCCGCGGCTACGACGTCCGTACGACCGTCCGCGCCCCGGGCAAGGAACGCGCGGTCACCGACGCCGTCGCGGCCGTCGTCGACCCCGCGGGCCGGCTGAGCTTCGCCGTCGCCGACCTCACCGCCGACGAGGGCTGGGAGGCCGCGCTCAAGGGCGTCGACTTCGTCCTGCACGTCGCCTCTCCGCTCGGCGCCGCCTCTGACGACCCCGACGAGCTCATCGTCGCGGCCCGTGGCGGAGCGTTGCGCGTTCTGCGCGCGGCCACCGAGGCGGGCGTACGACGCGTGGTGATGACCTCGGCCGCGAACGCCGCGAGCCCCTCGTCGTACGCCTCCGAAGGCGTCACCGACGAGTCGCTTTGGACCGATCCAGAGGACCTCACCCTGATCCCGTACCGCCGCTCCAAGACCCTCGCCGAGCGCGCCGCCTGGGACTTCATGCGTGACTACGACGGCCCGACCGAGCTGACCACCGTCCTCCCCGGCGCGGTCTTTGGACCGGTCCTCACCACGGCGAACATGGGCTCCGTCGGCATCATCGCGCGCATGGTGAGCGGGAAGATGCCCGGCGTGCCCCGCATCGGTCTCGAAGTCGTGGACGTCCGGGACCTGGTCGACGTCCACATCCGGGCGATGGAATCACCGCGGGCCGCCGGTCAACGCTTCCTGGCCACCGGGGAGTTCGTGTGGATGGAGGACATCGCCCGCACCCTGCGCGAGGGCCTCGGCGAGCACGGCCGTACCGTCTCCACGCGCCGCCTCCCGGACTTCGCCGTCCGCCTCGCGGCCCGCTTCCGGGACCCGTCCCTGCGCGAGATCACCCCCGCGCTCGGCCGCCGCAACCGGCACAGCACGGAGAAGGCCCGCCGCGTCCTCGGCTGGGAACCGCGCCCCGCGCGCGAGGCTGTCCTCGACTGCGCCCGGAGCCTCATCGCGCAGGGCGCCGTCTAGGCGTCGACGGCCTCCGCCAACTGCACGGTCCGCGCCGCCAGTTCACTGATCCGCACCCCGTCGAAGCCGAACACCGCACTGCGCACGGTGTCCTCCAGCGGGTCCTTCCGTTGGTTCGGGATCGCGTCCGCGCCGGTGAGGACCCCGGCGACCGAACCCGCCGTCGCGCCGTTCGAGTCGGTGTCCAGGCCGCCGCGGACGGTCAGCGTGATGGTGCGGGTGAAGTCGCCGTCGCCGTACAGGAGTCCGGCGGTGAGGACGGCCGCGTTCGGGATCGTGTGGATCCAGCCGAGCCCGGCGGTCTCCTCGGACAGTGTGGTGAGCGTGTCCTCCCAGGTCATCCGGGTCTCGTGCAGGGTGAGCACCCGGCGCACGGTCCGCGCGAGCCGGCAGCCCGGCGGGATCACCGTCAACGCCGTATCCAGGGCGTGCCGCACGGTCGGCGCGGTGAACGCCGCCGAGACGAGAGCGGCGGCCCACATCGCGCCGTAGACACCGTTCCCGGAGTGGGACAACACCGCGTCCCTGCGCGCGAGTTGGGCAGCGCGGCGCGGGGCGCCTGGACCGGTCCAACCGTAGATGTCGGCGCGGATCAGGGCGCCGATCCACTCCTGGTACGGGTTGTCGTGCGTCGCCGTCAGCGGTGGCTTGAGGCCGTTGGCGAGGTTGCGGTAGGCGGCGCGTTCGGCCGTGAAGGTCTGTAGGTACGGCAGTCTCCGCAGCCACAGTTCGCCGACCTGCTCGGTGCTGAAGCCGAAGCCGTGGGTCTCCAGGAGGTCGAGGCCGAGGATCGCGTAGTCGACGTCGTCGTCACGGCAGCTGCCGTGGATCCGACCGCGTACGCACCGCTGCCACTCGGGGCGCAACTCGAAGCCGTCGTGCTCGCTCGGCGGCTCGGGGAGGTAGTCGGTCAGCGGCAGGGCGGCGGCCTGCCGGAGATAGCGGTCGATGCGGTCGCGTGTCCACAGGTCGCCCTGCTCGACCGGCTTGCCGAGCATGTTGCCCGCGATGCGGCCCAGCCAGCCCCCGAGGATGCGGTCCGCGAGCGCCGGCTCAGTGCCTACAGGGGTCATACCTCCGGTGTACCCGATTCCGGGCCCGGCTGCGGCACAGGGTCTGCTCAGCCCGGTCCCAGCGTTCGGTCGGGGCATGACGTCGGGGGCGTCCGCCGGTTAAGGTCGCAGCGGCGCGACTGGCCCCTGAACGCGCGGGGGCCCGTAGAGCAAGGGGATCGCAAGGTGGCGGACGCTGCACAGAGGGGCACCCACAGGGTGCTCATCGCCGCGGACAAGTTCAAGGGGTCGCTGACGGCCGTGCAGGTCGCCGAGCGGGTGACGGCCGGGCTGCGCCGGGTCGTACCCGATCTGGACGTGACGGCGATGCCGGTCGCCGACGGCGGCGACGGCACGGTGGACGCGGCCGTCGCGGCGGGCTTCGAGCGACGGGAGATACGGGTCGCCGGACCCCTCGGCGACGAGGTCACCGCGGCCTTCGCGGTACGCGGCGACACGGCCGTCGTGGAGATGGCCGAGGCGAGCGGGCTGCAACGCCTGCCCAAGGGCGTCTTCGCCCCGTTGACCTCCTCGACGTACGGCTCCGGCGAACTGCTGCGGGCCGCGCTCGACGCGGGCGCCCGCACGATCGTGTTCGGCGTCGGCGGCAGCGCCACGACGGACGGCGGCGCGGGCATGCTCTCCGCGCTCGGCGCCCGCTTCCTGGACGCGGAGGGTGAACCGGTGTCCCCGGGCGGCGGTGGCCTGACCGACCTGGCCTCGGCGGACCTCACGGGCCTCGACCCGCGCCTCACCACCGTCGACCTCATCCTCGCGAGCGACGTCGACAACCCCCTCACCGGCCCCAAGGGCGCCCCCTCGGTCTACGGCCCCCAGAAGGGTGCGGCGCCGGACGACGTGGACGCCCTCGACGCGGCCCTCGGCCACTACGCGAAGGTCCTTGAGGAAGCGATCGGCACCAAGGCCGCCGAGTACGCCGCCGCACCCGGAGCGGGTGCTGCCGGCGGCATCGGCTACGGCGCCCTCCTCCTCGGTGCCCGCTTCCGCCCCGGCATCGAGGTCATGCTCGACGTCCTCGGCTTCGCCGCCGCCCTGGAGGGCGCCACCCTCGTCATCACCGGCGAGGGCTCCCTCGACGAACAGACCCTCCACGGCAAGGCCCCGGCAGGCGTCGCCGCGGCGGCCCGCGCCGAGGGCAAGGAGGTCGTCGCGGTCTGCGGCCGCCTCGCCCTGCCCCCGCAGTCCCTGGGCCACGCCGGCATCCGCCGCGCCTACCCGCTCACGGCCCTGGAACCGGACGTCGTGAAGTGCATCGCGGAGGCGGGACCGATCCTGGAGCGGGTGGCGGAGAACATCGCACGGGACTTTCTGGTCTGAGTCCCGCCCAAGGAACGCGGAAGGGCCCGAGCCAGGTGGCTCGGGCCCTTCGCCATGTCTCCTACGACCGCTACGGCAGCTGTGCCGCCCGCGCCTCACGCCGGTTGCCGCGGAAGTTGTTCACGCGGCGGGCCGTCGCGAACAGCGGGATCACCGCGCCCATGACCAGCTGGAGCGCGCAGCCCGTCTGGAGGAGCAGCTGACCGCCCGGGGCGTCGAACGCCCAGGATGCCAGCAGGCCCATCGACAGGACGATCCAGGCGAGCATCGCGACCGCGAGGCGACCGCGCGGCTTCGGGTACTCGACCCGGCTCACCATCAGCCAGGCGGTGCCCAGGATCGCGAGCAGCGTTGCCACGAAGGGCAGTTCGAGCAGCACGATCGAGACCACCGTCAGCGCGCCGAACGGGGAGGGCATGCCCTGGAACATGCCGTTCGGTGGTGTCACGCACGAGAAGCGGGCCAGTCTCAGCACCACCGCCAGCAGCACCACGATCGCCCCGACCGCGGCCACTCTCTGGTGCGCGTCGTCGGCGACCATGCCGTAGACGAGGACGAAGTACGCCGGCGCGAGGCCGAAGCTGATCAGGTCCGACAGGTTGTCCAGCTCCGCGCCCATGGGGGAGGAGCGCAGCTTGCGGGCGACGAGGCCGTCGAAGAGGTCGAAGACCGCCGCGCACAGCATCAGGATGACCGCGGTGGCCGCGCTGTGGCGGGCCATGCCGGTCGACTCGTCGTTGCCCGTCAGGTGCGGGATCAGGATGCCGGTGGTGGTGAAGTACACCGCCATGAAGCCGCAGGTGGCGTTGCCGAGGGTGAGGGTGTCCGCTATTGAGAGGCGGAGAGAAAGAGGCATCTCCTCCTCGTCGTCCACCTCATCGGCCTCGGGCACCCAGCCCGCCTGTGTCTCCGGATCAACCACGGTCAATGCGAGTCACCCCAGCCACGGTCTTCTGGCCGACCTCCACGTCCACCTCGACACCCTCGGGGAGGTAGATGTCGACACGCGAACCGAAGCGGATCAGTCCGATGCGCTCGCCCTGCTCGACCTTCGTGCCCTGCGGAACGTAGGGGACGATGCGGCGGGCGACGGCGCCGGCGATCTGGATCATCTCGATGTCACCGAGTTCGGTGTCGAAGTGCCAGACGACCCGCTCGTTGTTCTCGCTCTCCTTGTTGAACGCGGGAACGAAACCACCCGGGATGTGCTCGACCGACGTCACCGTGCCGGAGAGCGGCGCGCGGTTGACGTGGACGTTCAGCGGGCTCATGAAGATGGCGACGCGGGTGCGACCGTCCTTCCACGGCATGATGCTCTGCACCACACCGTCGGCGGGAGAGATGACCCGGCCCTGGGTGATCTCGCGCTCGGGGTCGCGGAAGAACCACAGCATGCCCGCCGCGAGCGCGGTGGCGGGTACGGCCACGACCTTGGCGGCGCCGGACTTGCGCGCACGTACCAGGCTGAGGGCTGCGGTGGCGACGGTCGGCAGGAGCCACGGCGATGCTCCGCGCGCGAGGCGTACGCCTGCCAGGCTGTCGCGTGGTGCAGAGGTTTGGCTGTGGGGCATGGATGACCTTCGTAGCGGATGATGCCGCGCAGTAAACGGGGGACGGCGGCTTTCCCGGGATCGTACCGGTCGCGGGCCACAACTGGGCAAGCCAGGAAGCCGAGTCGGCGGCTGAGGAGCGTTGACGGGGTGTGATCTTCTTCTCGAAGAAAACACCCCGAAACGGACAATCAGCCCTGGAATCGATACTCTTCGAGCAACCTGCGCCCGATGATCATTTTCTGGATTTCGGCGGTACCTTCGCCGATCAACAGCATCGGCGCCTCGCGGTAAAGGCGTTCGATCTCGTACTCCTTGGAGAAGCCGTACCCGCCGTGGATCCGGAAGGCGTCCTCGACGACCTCCTTGCAGTACTCGGAGGCGAGGTACTTCGCCATCCCTGCCTCAAGGTCGTTTCGTTCCCCGGAGTCCTTTTTGCGTGCCGCATTGACCATCATCGCATGGGCGGCCTCGACCTTGGTAGCCATCTCCGCGAGCTTGAACTGGATCGCCTGGTGCTGGGCGATGGGCTTCCCGAAGGTGTGACGCTGCTGTGCGTACGAGACGCCCAGTTCGAAGGCACGCTGAGCGACACCGCAGCCACGCGCCGCCACATTGACGCGGCCCACCTCGACTCCGTCCATCATTTGGTAAAAACCTCGGCCGGTGTCTCCGCCGAGGACCCGATCGGCCGGAATCCGCAGGCCGTCCATGATCAACTCGGTGGTGTCGACGCCCTTGTAGCCCATCTTGTCGATCTTCCCGGGGATGGTGAGACCGGGCCGGACCTCACCGAAACCGGGCTCCTTCTCGATCAGGAAGGTCGTCATCGACTTGTGGGGCGCGGTGCCCTCCGGGTGTCCTTCGTCACTTCGCACGAGGACGGCGACGAGTGACGACGTACCGCCGTTCGTCAGCCACATCTTCTGGCCGGTCAGGACGTACTCGTCACCGTCCTTCACCGCCTTCGACGTGATCGCCGAGACGTCCGAACCGAGCGCGGGCTCCGACATCGAGAACGCGCCCCGGATGTCGCCGGCCGCCATGCGCGGCAGGAAGTGGTCCTTCTGCTCCTGCGTGCCGTGCTGCTTGAGCATGTAGGCCACGATGAAGTGGGTGTTGATGATCCCGGACACGGACATCCACCCGCGCGCGATCTCCTCCACACACAGGGCGTACGTCAACAGGGACTCGCCCAGGCCGCCGTACTCCTCCGGGATCATCAGGCCGAAGAGGCCCAACTCCTTGAGCCCGTCGACGATCTGCTGCGGGTATTCGTCGCGGTGCTCCAGCTCGGTGGCGACCGGGAGGATCTCCTTGTCCACGAAGCCGCGGACGGTGGACAGGATTTCCCGCTGGATGTCGGTGAGACCGGCGGTCTGGGCGAGTCGCGCCATGGCTACTTCTCCTGCTCCTTGAGCTGGGGGCGGCCGGGCTGCTCGCCGCCGCGCTCCTTGATGTACGTCTCGGTCGGCACCATCACCTTGCGGCGGAACACGCAGACCAGCGTGCCGTCCTGCTTGTAGCCCTTGGTCTCGACGTACACGATCCCGCGGTCGTTCTTCGACTTCGAGGGCGTCTTGTCGAGGACCGTCGTCTCGCCGTAGATCGTGTCCCCGTGGAACGTCGGCGCCACGTGCTTCAACGACTCGACCTCCAGGTTGGCGATCGCCTTGCCCGATACGTCCGGCACCGACATGCCGAGGAGCAGCGAGTAGACGTAGTTCCCGACGACCACGTTCTTGCCGAAGTCCGTTGTGTTCTCGGCGTAGTTGGCGTCCATGTGGAGCGGGTGGTGGTTCATCGTCAGGAGGCAGAAGAGGTGGTCGTCGTACTCCGTGACCGTCTTCCCGGGCCAGTGCTTGTAGATCGCGCCGACCTCGAACTCCTCGTAGGTGCGTCCGAACTGCATGGTGCTCAGGCCTCCGGGGCTTCGAACTTGGACGTGCGCTCCATACCGGCGGCCCGGCCCTTGCCCGAGATGACGAGCGCCATCTTGCGGCTGGCCTCGTCGATCATCTCGTCGCCGAGCATCGCGGAGCCCTTCCTGCCGCCCGCCTCGGACGTGTAGTAGTCGTACGCGTCCAGGATCAACTCGGCGTGGTCGAAGTCCTCTTGAGAGGGCGAGAAGATCTCGTTGGACGCCTCGACCTGGCCCGGGTGCAGCACCCACTTGCCGTCGAAGCCGAGCGCGGCGGCCCGCTGGGCGACCGCGCGGTAGCCGTCGAGGTTGCGGATCTGGAGGTAAGGGCCGTCGATCGCCTGGAGGTTGTTGGCGCGGGCGGCCATCAGGATCTTCATCAGGATGTAGTGGTAGGCGTCCGCCGGGTAGCCGGGCGGCTGCTCGCCCACGACCAGCGACTTCATGTTGATCGACGCCATGAAGTCGGCCGGGCCGAAGATGATCGTCTCGACGCGCTGCGAGGCCGTGGCGATCTCGTTGACGTTGTTCAGACCCTGGGCGTTCTCGATCTGCGCCTCGATGCCGATCTTGCCGACCTCGAAGCCCATCGTCTTCTCGATCTGCGTGAGCAACAGATCGAGCGCTACGACCTGTTGGGCGTCCTGCACCTTCGGCAGCATGATGCAGTCGAGGTTCTGGCCCGCGCCCTCGACGACCGTGACGACATCGCGGTACGTCCACTCGGTCGTCCAGTCGTTGACGCGCACGACCCGCGTCTTGCCCGTCCAGTCGCCCTCGTTGAGGAACTTGACGATGGTGTGCCGCGCCTCGGGCTTGGCGAGCGGCGCGCACGCGTCCTCCAGGTCGAGGAAGACCTGGTCGGCCGGGAGGCCCTGCGCCTTCTCCAGGAAGCGCGGGTTGCTTCCCGGGACCGCGAGACAGGAGCGCCGCGGGCGAAGCCGGTTGACGGGGGCGGGCGTGGTCATGCGGGGACCTCCAAGGGGTCGAGCAGGGGGTCGAGCTTGTTCGCTTTCCGGATCTCGTCGACGATACGGCCGATGATTCCCGTGATGTCGAAGTCCTTCGGGGTGAAGACCGCGGCCACTCCCGCGGCCCTGAGCAGCTCGGCGTCGGCGTTCGGGATGATCCCGCCCGCGATCACCGGGATGTCGGCCGCGCCGGCCTCGCGCAGCCGGTCCAGCACGTCCGGCACCAACTGGGCGTGCGAGCCGGACAGGATGGACAGGCCGACCGCGTGCACGTCCTCGGCGAGGGCCGCGTCCACGATCTGCTCGGGGGTGAGTCGGATGCCCTGGTAGACCACCTCGAAGCCGGCGTCACGCGCGCGTACGGCGATCTGCTCGGCGCCGTTGGAGTGCCCGTCCAGGCCCGGCTTGCCGACCAGGAAGCGCAGCTTCCCGGCACCCATCTCGCGGGCCGTCACATCCACCTTGCGGCGGACCTCGGCCATCGCCGAGCCCTCCTCGGCGGGCACCGCGACCGGCGCCGACGAGACGCCCGTGGGCGCCCGGAACTCGCCGAACACCTCGCGCAGGGCCCCGGCCCACTCGCCGGTCGTGACACCGGCGCGGGCGCACTCCAGGGTGGCCTCCATGAGGTTGCCGGTGCCCTTGGCGGCCTCCTTCAGCCGCTCCAGCGCCTTGCACGGGCGCGGGTGGTTGAACGGCGGCTGGTAGCGCGTGTCCCGCCAGTGCCGCAACGACTCGATGACCCGGGCCTCGACGGCCGGGTCGACCGTCTGGATCGCCGTGTCGAGGTCCGCGGTGAGCGGATTGGGCTCGGTCGTGTTGAAGATGTTGACGCCGACGATCTTCTCCTGACCGGACTCGATACGGGCCCGGCGCTCGGCGTGCGAGGAGACGAGCTGCGACTTCAGGTAGCCGGACTCGACGGCGGCCATCGCGCCGCCCATCTCCTCGATCCGGTCCATCTCGGCGAGGGACTCCTCGACCAGGGAGGCCACCTTCGCCTCGATGACGTGCGAGCCGTCGAAGATGTCCGCGTACTCCAGCAGGTCGCTCTCGTAGGCCAGCACCTGTTGCATGCGCAGCGACCACTGCTGGTCCCAGGGCCGGGGCAGCCCCAACGCCTCGTTCCACGCCGGGAGTTGCACGGCGCGCGCGCGTGCGTCCTTCGACAGCGTCACGGCCAGCATCTCCAGCACGATCCGCTGGACGTTGTTCTCCGGCTGCGCCTCCGTCAGGCCCAGGGAGTTGACCTGGACGCCGTAGCGGAAGCGGCGCTGCTTCGGGTTCTCGATGCCGTAGCGCTCGCGGGTGACCTCGTCCCAGATGCGGCCGAAGGCGCGCATCTTGCACATCTCCTCGATGAAGCGGACACCCGCGTTCACGAAGAAGGAGATGCGGGCGACGACATCGCCCCTGCGGTCCTCGGGGATCTGGCCGGACGCGAACACCGCGTCCAGGACGGCGATCGCGGTGGACATGGCGTACGCGATCTCCTGGACCGGGGTGGCCCCGGCCTCCTGGAGGTGGTAGCTGCAGATGTTGATCGGGTTCCACTTGGGGATGTGGTTGACCGTGTAGCAGATCATGTCGGTCGTCAGCCGGAGCGAGGGCACCGGCGGGAACACGTGCGTGCCCCGCGACAGGTACTCCTTGACGATGTCGTTCTGGGTCGTCCCCTGGAGCAGGGTGATGTCGACGCCCTGCTCCTCCGCGACGACCTGATAGAGCGCCAGCATCCACATGGCGGTGGCGTTGATCGTCATCGAGGTGTTCATCTGGTCCAGGGGGATGTCCTGGAACAGCCGGCGCATGTCCCCGAGGTGCGCGATCGGCACGCCGACCCGGCCGACCTCGCCGCGGGCGAGGATGTGGTCGGAGTCGTAGCCGGTCTGCGTCGGCAGGTCGAACGCGACCGACAGACCGGTCTGGCCCTTGGCGAGGTTGCGCCGGTACAGCTCGTTGGACGCTTCTGCCGTGGAGTGACCGGCATACGTGCGCATGAGCCACGGCCGGTCTTTCTGACGCTCAGTCATCTACGTGACCTCAGATGTTCCGGAAGCGGTTGATGGCGTCGATGTGCTGGGCGCGCTTCTCCTCGTCGCGCACACCGAGGCCCTCCTCGGGGGCGAGGCACAGGACGCCGACCTTGCCCTGGTGGAGGTTGCGGTGGACGTCGTAGGCGGCCTGACCGGTCTCCTCCAGGGAGTACACGCGGGAGAGCGTCGGGTGGATCTTGCCCTTCGCGACCAGCCGGTTGGCCTCCCACGCCTCGCGGTAGTTGGCGAAGTGCGAGCCCACGATCTTCTTCAGGGACATCCACAGGTAGCGGTTGTCGTACTCGTGGTTGAACCCGGAGGTCGACGCGCACGTGACGATCGTGCCGCCCTTGCGGGTGACGTAAACGCTTGCGCCGAAGGTCTCGCGGCCCGGGTGCTCGAAGACGATGTCCACGTCCTCGCCGCCGGTGAGTTCACGGATCCGCTTGCCGAAGCGCTTCCACTCGCGCGGGTCCTGGTTGTGCTCGTCGGCCCAGAACTTGTAGTCCTCGGCGGTGCGGTCGATGATCGCCTCGGCTCCCATCGCGCGGCAGATGTCCGCCTTCTGCGGCGAGGAGACGACGCAGATGGGGTTGGCGCCGCCCGCGAGCGCGAACTGCGTGGCGTACGAGCCGAGTCCGCCGCTCGCGCCCCAGATGAGGACGTTGTCGCCCTGCTTCATGCCGGCGCCGTTGCGGGAGACCAGCTGCCGGTAGGCGGTGGAGTTCACCAGGCCCGGGGCGGCGGCCTCCTCCCACGACAAGTGCCCCGGCTTGGGCATCAGTTGGTTGGACTTGACGAGCGCGATCTCGGCGAGCCCGCCGAAGTTGGTCTCGAAGCCCCAGATCCGCTGCTCGGGGTCGAGCATCGTGTCGTTGTGCCCGTCGCTCGACTCCAGCTCCACGCTCAGGCAGTGCGCGACGACCTCGTCACCGGGCTTCCAGGCGTTCACGCCGGGGCCGGTGCGCAGGACGACGCCCGCGAGGTCGGAGCCGATGATGTGGTACGGCAGGTCGTGCCGCTTGGTGAGCTCGCTGAGCTTGCCGTAGCGCTCCAGGAAGCCGAAGGTCGCCATCGGCTCGAAGATCGACGTCCACACGGAGTTGTAGTTGACCGAGGAGGCCATCACGGCCACCAGGGCCTCGCCCGGGCCGAGTTCGGGCACCGGGACGTCGTCCAGGTGGATCGACTTGCGGGGGTCCTTGTCGCGGGTGGTGAGACCCGCGAACATGTCCGTCTCGTCCTTGTGCACGGTGATCGCGCGGTACGACTCGGGGAGCGGCAGGGCGGCGAAATCGGCCGGAGTCGAGTCCGGCGACTGGATCGCTTCGAGGATGTCCTTGACGGTCACGGTGTTGCCTCCGGCGAAGTGCGCCCTGAGGGAGGGGCGCCGATGGTTACGTCGGTGCTGCTGCTGAGGGTGGGTGCTGAGGTGCCGTCGGTTCGGCGGGGTGGTGCTTCGGCAGCGCTTTGTGGCGCGGAGGTTGCCTGTGACGCAGGCGTCCGGGCGCGCAGCCCAGTGGTGGGTTGCGGGGACAGCCGACGTACGAGAGGTCTCTGTACGCCGGCCGCCCGGACCTCTTCAACGTATGACACTGCGTGTCACCCCGCAAGGCACCGAGTGCCATGAATCGCTCTCAGGTGAAATCTTTACGTAACAAATGAGCGATGATCGATCGAACGAGGCCTGAAAGGTGCGTGAAAAGGGGCTCTGGCATGCCAAAACGGCCACCCCGTGGGGTGGCCGTCATCACGGAGGGGTGGGGAGGTCAGCGGTCTCTCAGTGCCTCTTCGATGGTCCGCATGACCTCGTCCAGCGGGGCGTCGGTGCGGGCGACGGTCACCAGGACCTCGCCCTGCTGGTGCACCATCGCCGTGGCCGGCTTGGGGGTCGTGGTGCGGCCGGCGCCGATGCCGCTGCCGAACGTCTTCCGTACGATCCCGAAGGCGTGGTCGAGCTGCGCCTCGACGTCGCCCTGGCCGCCGGCCCGCAGCCAGCGCCGCAGCACGTGGTTGTGGGCGGTGACCACGGCCGAGGCGGCGACCTCGGCGAGCAGCGGGTCGTCGTTGGCGTCGTCGTCGTGCGCGTGCTCGTCGAAGTGGCCCAGAAGATAGCGCGTGAACAGCCGCTCGTAGCGGGCCACCGACGCGATCTCGGCCTCGCGCAGGGTGGGCACCTCGCGCGTCAGCTTGTAGCGGGCGACCGAGATCTCCGGCTGGGCCGCGTACATGCGCATGACTTCCTTGATGCCCCGGCACACCGTGTCGAGCGGGTGCTCGTGCGCGGGGGCGGCATTGAGTACCGCCTCGGCCCGGATCAACGTGTCGTCGTGATCCGGGAAGATCGCCTCTTCCTTGGAACGGAAGTGGCGGAAGAACGTCCGGCGCGCGACCCCGGCCGCGGCCGCGATCTCGTCGACGGTGGTCGCCTCGTACCCCTTGGTCGCGAACAGCTCCATCGCGGCCGCCGCCAACTCGCGCCGCATCTTGAGGCGCTGGGCGGCGGCACGACTGCCCGCGGCACTCTCCGGTGCGTCGGGCGTGGCAGGTGTACGGGAGGGCTTGGCGGGCTGGGGCATGACCCGAACGTACTGCATGTGCGCAGCTTGGCGCGCACGTCCGGGGTTTCCCCCGCCCGCTGTGGGCAGGGGTTCTCCGGTGGGATCGAGCAGCCCGCCCCAGTCGCCGTCGACGTCGAACCGGTCCTCCGGACGCTCAGCGGCGGGCATATTCGCGGAAGCCGCGGCCCGTCTTGCGGCCGAGGCAGCCCGCGGCCACCAGGTGCTCCAGGAGCGGTGCCGGAGCGAGGCCCGGGTCGCGGAACTCGCGGTGCAGGACCTTCTCGATCGCCAAGGAGACGTCCAGTCCGACGACGTCCAACAGCTCGAAGGGGCCCATCGGGTAGCCGCCGCCCAGCTTCATCGCGGCGTCGATGTCGTCAAGCGACGCGTAGTGCTCCTGCACCATCTTGATCGCGTTGTTGAGGTACGGGAAAAGCAGTGCGTTGACGATGAATCCGGCCCGGTCACCACAGTCGACGGCATGCTTCTTGATCTTGACGCACACCTCGTGAACTGTTGATTGGACGTCGGCATCCGTCAGCACCGTACGGACGACCTCGACCAGCTTCATGGCCGGTGCGGGGTTGAAGAAGTGCATGCCGATCACGTCCTGCGGGCGCGAGGTGGCGCGGGCGCACGCGACGACCGGGAGCGACGAGGTCGTGGTGGCCAGGACCGCGCCCGGCTTGCAGACCTTGTCCAGCGTCGCGAACAGCTGCTGCTTGATCTCCAGGTCCTCGGCGACCGCCTCGACGGCCAGATCGACGTCGGCGAAGGAGTCGTAGGAGCCCGCCGGAGTGATCCGCTCCAGGGTCTGCGCGGCGGCCTCGGCGGTCATCCGGCCCTTGTCGACGGAGCGCGAAAGCGACTTGCCGATACGGGACTTGGCGACCTGCGCCTTCTCCTCGCTGCGCGCGGCGAGCACGACCTCGTACCCGGCCTTGGCGAAGACCTCGGCGATACCGGACGCCATGGTCCCGGAACCGGCGACACCGACGGAGCGCACGGTGCGGCCGGGGGTGAGCCGCGCGCCCTCGACCGGGGTCAGCGCGTCCCGCACGAGGGTCGCGCTGCCGGGAGTCTCGTAGGAGTAGAAGCCGCGACCCGTCTTACGGCCGGTCAGGCCCGCCTCGCTGAGTTGTTTCAGGATCGGCGCGGGGGCGTGCAGGCGGTCGTGGGACTCGGCGTACATGGCCTCCAGGACCGTGCGCGCGGTGTCGATGCCGATGAGGTCGAGGAGCGCGAGCGGGCCCATGGGCAGCCCGCAGCCGAGCCGCATCGCGGCGTCGATGTCCTCGCGGGAGGCGTACTTCGCCTCGTACATCGCGGCCGCCTGGTTGAGGTAGCCGAACAGCAGGCCGTCCGCGACGAACCCGGGCCGGTCGCCGACCGCGACGGGTTCCTTGCCCAGCTCGATGGCCAGCTCGGTGACGGCGGCGACGGCGGCGGGCGCGGTCAGCACCGAGGAGACGACCTCGACCAGCTTCATCGCGGGCGCCGGGTTGAAGAAGTGCAGCCCCAACACCCGCTCGGGGCGTGCCGAGTCGGCCGCCAGCCGGGTCACGGAGAGGGCGTTCGTGCCGGTCGCGAGGATGGTGTCGGGGCGCACGACCCCGTCCAGCTCGCGGAAGATCTGGTGCTTGATCTCGTACGACTCCGGGGCCACCTCGATCACCAGGTCGGCGTCGGCCGCGGCGCTCAGGTCGGTGGAGGTGCGGACGCGGGCCAGGGCGTCGGTGCGCTCCTGCTCGGTCAGCCGGCCGCGTCGCACGGCGTGGGCGGTCGCGGTCTCCAGGGCGGCGACGGCGTGCGCGGTCGCGGCCTCGCTGACGTCGATGCCGACGACCTCGCGGCCGGCCCGGGCGAGGACCTCGGTGATACCGGTGCCCATCGTGCCGAGACCGACGACGGCAATGGTCTTGAACGGGGACAGGGGAGCGTCGGACAGGGGAGCTGCCATCGTGGGACTCCTGGAATGAGGGTGACGACTGGGAGCGCACTCCGTACGCCGAGGGGCGCACGGAGTGCGAGAAGGAGTGCGGGTGATACCGGGCAACGAGCGCACACGCCCGGCGAGAAGAGGGAGTTCCGACCGGCCCTGTCCCAGGCCTGGTCGTACCGCGGTACACGAGGCACCGAACCGACTGCACTCACGGCGGCTGCGTCACCAGGCCGCCGTAAGGAGATACGCGAGTGGGTAACTCGCTCACCTGAGCTTAACCGGTGAGTAACGAGCGCGCCAGCCCCCGAGTTTGTGATGTAGGTCCCGGGCTTCCTGTGACACCCATAGGCTCGGTTTCATGGACGAAGAGTTGCGATCACTCACGGAGCGCTTACGGCAGGAGTCGGGAGGAGCGGTGCCGTACGAGCGACTCGTGGCGACCGGCGACCTCGACGAACTGGCGGAGGTCCTCACCGCCCCCGGCCATCCGCTGTGGGCAAGGGAGTTGGCCGCGTTCCGCCTGGGCCTCGCCGGCGACCGACGTGCCTTCGAGTCTCTCGTCCTCCTCCTCAACCACCGTGACCCGCAGCGCTGCGCCTCCGCCGCGTACGCCCTGGCCCGCCTCGACGACCCCCGCACCGCCCGCGCGGCCGCCGCCCTCGCCACCAACGAACTCCGCGTCGCCTACGCCCTGCACCCCGTCCGCCTCCTGGCCGACCTCCACGCCCCCGAGTCCGTCCCCGCGCTCATCACCACCCTCCAGCGCCGCCTGCGCCCCCACGACCCGTACCGCCGCGTGGCGCTGGCCTGCGTGGAGGGCCTCGGCGCACTGGCCGACCCGCGCGCCAGACCGGTACTGAACGACGCGCTCGCCCACCCGGCACTGGCGGAGGCGGCGGTGCACGCGCTGGGGCGGATTCCGCGGCAGCGGTGAGTTGTCGGCCCGGTGCGGCGCTCAGCCCCTCAGTTCCTTGACGTACCGCAGCTCGGGCACCGCGACCCCTTCCACCTCGTACGGCTCCTCCGTGCCGTCCGCCCGGAAGCCCGCGCGCTCGTAGAAGCGGCGGGCGCGGGCGTTGCCTCGGACGACCCAGAGGTAGACGCGGTGGTGACCGCGGTCCGCGCACTGCCGTAGGGACTCCTGCACGAGGGCCCGGCCGGCGCCGATGCCCACGTACCGGGGGTCGAGATAGATCGCGTACAACTCCGCCTCTCCGGTGCGGAGTTCACCGTCGCGGTACGGTCCGATCGCTGCCCAGCCGACGAGTTCGGCACCCCGGGTCGCGACCAGGTTCAGCACGCTGCCGTCCCCTTGCTCGAAGCGGGCCCGGCGGCGTTCGGCGTCGGCCTTCGCGCTGAGGGTGTCGAGGAATGGCTGCGGCATGAGGCCCCGGTACGCGAACTGCCAGCCCAGGACGCGGATCTCGGAGACACGGTCGCAGTCGGCGAGGGTCATGGGGCGGATGCGGAGGGGCTCGGCGTCGTCCATGGCGGCACCCTAGGGAGGTGGCGACCGCGCCCGCCTCCGAATTAGCCGCGCCTGCCTCCGAACTACTCGGCCTGCTCGGCTTGTTCGCCTTGTTCGGCGATCACCGCGAACGCCTCGATCTCCAACAGGAACTCCGGTCGCACCAGCGCGGCGACCTGGACGGCCGAGGCGGCAGGCAGCCGGTCGTCGGGTATGTGTGCCGCGCGGGCCGTGCGGATGGCCGGCATGTGGGCCATGTCCGTGACGAAGTAGGTCAGTTTGACCACGTCGTCGAAGGTGGCACCCGCGGAGGCCAGGCAGCGGCGGAGGTTCTCGAAGACCTGGCGGGCCTGGGCCGCCGGATCGCCCTCGCCGACGAGCTTGCCGTCCTCGTCCAGGGCGAGTTGGCCGGAGATCGCGACGAAGCGGCCGGTGCCCATGACGACGTGCGTGTAGGCCGTCGCGGGGGCGACGCCGTCGGGGGCGGGAATCCTCGTCAGCTCACTCATGCGTCCATGGTGGACCATGGGTCTGACAACGAGGATTCCCGCCCCCGGGGGACAGTCAAGCCGTGCTCAGCCGCGGAAGCCCAACAAGCCGTGCAGCGTCGAACCGTGTGCCGTGCTCGTCGCCGCCTTCGCCGTGGTCAGTGGCTTCGGGTCCGGCGTCTTCTGGCACACCGCGTCGATCTCGCCGCCACTGCGCGGCACCTTGCCGTCGGTCAGATACGTCGCCAGGTACTTGTCCAGGCAGGCGTTGCCGCTCAGCGTGATGCCGTGGTTCCCGCCGCCCTGCTCGACCACGAAACTCGAACCGGCCAGCATCTGGTGGACCGTGGCGCCGCCCTCGTACGGAGTGGCCGCGTCGTTCGTCGCCTGGAACAGCAGCACCGGCGGCAGCTTGCCGTTGGCGATGTTGATCGGCTGCTTCGTCTGCGTCGGCCAGAACGCGCACGGCGCGTTGTACCAGGCGTTGTTCCACACCATGAACGGCGCCTTGTCGTAGGCCGCCCAGTTGTCCTTGCGCCACTGGTTCCAGTCGCGCGGCCAGGACGCGTCACGGCACTGCACCGAGGTGTAGACGCTGTACCCGTTGTCCCCGGAGGCGTCGATCGCGGCGAAGTTCTCGTACGTCTCGACCAGGGGATCGGCGTTCTTGTCGTTCACGTACGCCGCGAACGCCTCGGCCAGATAAGGCCAGTAGCCGTTGTAGTAGCCGCCCGGGACGAAGGTGTCCTCCAGTTCGGAGGCCCCCACCTTCCCGCCCGCCGGCTTCTTCGCGAGCGCCTTCCGCATCGCGTACCACTTGGCCTCGATCTTGGCCGGGTCGGTGCCGAGCTTGTACGTGGTGTTGTACTTCGCGATCCACGCCATGAGCGCCTGCTGGCGGTCGTTGAAGGCGTAGTCCTGCCCGAGGTTGTCGTCGTACCAGACGCCGGTGGGATCGACGATGGAGTCGAGGACCAGGCGGCGCACGCGCTGCGGGTAGAGCTTCGCGTACACGGCGCCCAGGTAGGTGCCGTACGAGTAACCGAAGTAGTTGATCTTCTTCGCGCCGAGTGCCGCCCGGATCGAGTCCATGTCCCGCACGGCGCTGATCGTGTCGATGTACGGCAGGACGCTCGCGTACTTCTTGCCGCAGGCGGCCGCGAACGCCTTCACGCGCGTGAGGTTGGCCTTTTCCAGCGCCGGGGTGCTGGGCACCGAGTCGGGGCGCACCGGGTTGAAGTAGCCCGGCTCGCAGTCCAGGGCGGGGGTGCTCTTGCCGACGCCGCGCGGGTCGAAGCCGATGACGTCGTACTGGGACGCCACCGCCTTGGGCAGCGAGGACGCGACGAAGCCCGCGAGGGTCAGTCCGCTGCCGCCGGGGCCGCCGGGGTTGACCAGCAGTGGGCCCTGGTACGTCTTCGCGGTGTGCGGGACGCGGGACAGGGCGAGCGAGATCTGCTGGCCGTGCGGGTTCGCGTGATCGAGCGGCACCTTGACGCTTGAGCACTGGAGCGTCGGATAGTCCGTGGTGGCACAGCTCTTCCAGCTGAGCTTCGCCGCCTGGACGGTGGTCGTGGGGTGCGCGGTGCTCGCGTCGGCAGGGAGAGCGGTGACCGTCCCGGCCACGACGACGGCGGCACCGCACAGTACGGCTGCGCGTTTTCTCATACGTCCTCCCAGGACGGAGAGGCGGCGGACAGCGGGTTTCGCGGTCCGTCCTCGCCGCATAGTCCCGAAATCTCGGGGCGGAAGAACCTGTTCAGCCGATACTTGACCCAATTGGGCCGCCGGATGCGCTCGAACGCCCTCGGTTCGGTGAGAAGCGCTCCCGGATCAGATCAGGGACGAACACCCTCAGATCAGCGTGAGCTGCGTCGGCTCGGACACCGGCTGATCCGCCGGGTCCGGCGACTCGGGGATCCGGCGCGGCATCCCCGCGCGCGCGGGACCGATGCCGTACTCCTGCGCCAGGTCGTGGACCTGACGGGTGATCCGGCGCTGGTACCACTTCGGGGCGTACGCGCCCTCCGCGTACAGCCGCTCGTAACGGCGCACCAGGTGCGGGTGGTGCTGCCCGAGCCAGGCCATGAACCACTCGCGGGCGCCGGGCCGCAGATGCAGCACCAGGGGAGTCACCGAGCTCGCCCCGGAGGCCGCTATCGCCCTTACCGTGGCGCGCAGTTGGGCCGGGTCGTCGCTCAGGAAGGGGATCACCGGGGCCATCAGGACCCCGACGTCGATGCCGTGCCCGGTCAGGGTCCGTACGGCGTCCAGGCGCCGCTCCGGGGAGGGCGTGCCGGGCTCCACCGTGCGCCACAGTGCCGGGTCGGTGAAGCCTACGGAGACGGAGATGCCGACGTCGGTGACTTCGGAGGCCTGCACCAGGAGGTCCAGGTCGCGCAGGATCAGCGTGCCCTTCGTCAGGATCGAGAAGGGGTTCGCGTGGTCGCGCAGGGCGCCGAGGATGCCCGGCATCAGCCGGTAGCGGCCCTCCGCGCGCTGGTAGCAGTCGACGTTCGTGCCCATCGCTATGTGCTCGCCCAGCCAGCGCCGGGAGCCGAGCTGGCGGCGCAGCAGGTCCGGCGCGTTCACCTTGACCACGATCTGCGAGTCGAAGCCGAGGCCGGTGTCGAGGTCCAGGTAGCTGTGCGACTTGCGGGCGAAGCAGTACACGCACGCGTGCGAGCAGCCCCGGTACGGGTTGACCGTCCACTCGAAGGGCATGCGGGACGCCCCCGGCACCCGGTTGATGATCGAGCGGGCCCGCACCTCGTGGAAGGTGATCCCGCGGAACTCGGGTGTGTCGAAGGTACGGCTGACCACGGCGTCCGCGCCGAACAGCGCGGCGTCGGCCGTCCGGCTGTGGCCGCCGGAATCGACGGTGAGGTTCTCCCAGCGCATGACGCCTCCTAAGTAGGCCTGCCCTCCGAGTGAAACACTTGTTCGAATTACTGTGCAAGTGTCATTCCCGAGCCGTTCCCGATCGCTTCCGGCGCCTTGAGGCACCCCGATTTGGGTGGCCGTAGGCGGGGGTGGTTGGCTTGCCCCGACCCCGAGAACCGATGTCCTGACTCATGTCCTGGAGGAAACCGATGGCGCAGGTCGAGGCGACTACCGAGCGGGTCGTCGCAGCCGACGCGGAGGCTGTCTTCGACGCCCTCGCCGACTACAGCGGCACGCGCGCGAAGGTGCTGCCCGAGCAGTTCAGCGAGTACGAGGTGCGCGAGGGCGGCGACGGCGAGGGCACCCTCGTCCACTGGAAGCTCCAGGCCACCAGCAAGCGCGTCCGCGACTGCCTCCTGGAGGTCAGCGAGCCCACCGACGGCGAACTGGTCGAGAAGGACCGCAACTCCACCATGGTCACCACCTGGCGGGTCACCCCGGCCGGCGAGGGCAAGTCCCGCGTCGTCGTGACCAGCACGTGGGACGGTGCCACCGGCATCGGCGGCTTCTTCGAGCGCACCTTCGCCCCCAAGGGCCTCGGCCGCATCTACGACCTGGTCCTCGACCGGCTCGCCGCCGAGGTCGAGAAGTAGGCCTCAAGGGCCAAGCCGCCAGGGCGCGTTGGCGCTCCGGCCGCGTTCCTCACCGGTTCGAGTGGATCTCCGTTCGAGCCGGGCGTACGCCGTAACTCGTCACGCTTGCTCGCAGTTGTCGCCTAAAGCGGGAATTGTGCGGCAGGCGCGACGAGGGGAGCGGT
This sequence comes from Streptomyces sp. NBC_01288, assembly GCF_035982055.1. Lineage (NCBI taxonomy): Bacteria > Bacillati > Actinomycetota > Actinomycetes > Kitasatosporales > Streptomycetaceae > Streptomyces > Streptomyces sp. NBC_01288. The sequence goes on along the minus strand of NZ_CP108427.1, from coordinate 1,856,115 downwards.
ACGTGGGCGGGACGACTCTGGTGCAGGACGAACAGGCCCCGGCACCCCCGGAGACACCCGTCCCCGCACCCGTCGAGAAGGCCGAACTGAGCCCGCGCCGCGTGCGGTTGGTGTTCCTCGGCCTGATGCTCGCGCTGCTGCTGGCGGCCCTCGACCAGATGATCGTCGCCACCGCGCTCCCGAAGATCGTCGGCGAACTGCACGGCCTGGACAAGATGTCCTGGGCGATCACCGCCTACCTCCTCACCTCCACGGTCGGCCTGCCGGTCTACGGCAAACTCGGCGACCTCCTGGGCCGCAAGAGCGTGTTCCAGTTCGCGATCGGCGTCTTCGTCATCGGCTCCGCGCTCTCGGGCCGCGCCCAGTCCATGGACCAACTCATCGCGTTCCGCGCGGTGCAGGGCATCGGCGCGGGCGGGCTCATGATCGGCGTGCAGGCGATCATCGCGGACATCGTGCCGCCTCGGGAGCGCGGTCGGTTCATGGGCCTGATCGGCGCCACCTTCGGACTCGCCTCCGTGGCAGGGCCGTTGCTCGGCGGGTACTTCACCGACCACCTCTCCTGGAGGTGGTGCTTCTACATCAACGTGCCGTTCGGCGTGGTGACGTTCGCCGTCGTCACCGCCGTACTGAAATTGCCGAAGCCGACCGTCAAGGCGCGCCTCGACATCGTTGGCGCGCTGCTGCTCGCCGCTGCCTCGACCTGCCTGGTCCTGCTGACCAGTTGGGGCGGCACCGAGTACGCCTGGGGCTCGCACGTCATCCTCGGGCTCGGCGCCGGAGCCGTGGCCGCCGCGGTCCTGTTCCTCGTCGCCGAGCGGCTCGCGCCCGAACCCCTCATCCCGCTACGGCTGTTCAAGGACGCCGTCTTCAACGTCACCGCCCTCGTGGGCCTGGTGATCGGGGTCGCACTGTTCGGGGCGGCCAGTTATCTGCCGACTTTCCTCCAGATGGTCGACGGGGCCAGCGCCACCGAGTCCGGGCTGCTGATGCTGCCCATGATGGGCGGCATCGTCGGCGCGTCCATCGTCTCCGGGCAACTCATCAGCCACACCGGCCGCTACAAGATCTACCCCCTCCTCGGCAGCGCCCTCGCGACCCTGGGCATGTGGCTGCTGTCCCGCCTCGAAGTCGACACCTCCCGGCTCCAGTACAGCGTCTGGATGGCCGTCCTCGGCGCCGGCATCGGCATGGTGATGCCCGTCCTCGTCCTCGCCGTGCAGAACTCCGTACGGCCCGCCGACCTCGGCACCGCCACCAGCGCCAACAACTACTTCCGGCAGATCGGCGGCAGCGTCGGCGCCGCCGTCTTCGGCACCCTGTTCGCGAACCGGCTCACCGACGCCCTGCGCGACCGCATCCCCCCGCGCGCGGGTGCCGGTCTGCCCGACCCCGAGTCCATCACCCCGCAGCTCGTCCACACGCTGCCCCCGGCCCTGCGCGACGGCTACATCCAGGCGTACGCCGACGCCATGCCGCGGATCTTCCTCTACCTGGTGCCGGTGCTCGCCCTCGGCCTGCTCATCGCCTTCTTCCTCAAGGAGAAACCGCTGGTGTCCCACAACGCCCCCGCCGAGATGTCCGAGGTCGCGCCCCTCAACTCCCCCATCCCGCAGGCCCTCCCCCAGCCTTCGGCCGGGGGGACCCCCATCTCGCTTCGCTCGTCGTACGCGGCCGGAATCCCGGTCTGCGGCACGGTGCAGCACCCCGACGGGACCGTCGTGCCCCGGGCCGCGCTCACCCTCATCGACGTCTCCGGACAGCAGATCGGGCGAGGTGCCAGCGGCGCGGACGGGCGGTACGCGCTGTCGACGCCCGGCTCCGGGTCGTACGTCCTGATCGCGGCGGCCGGCGGGCACCAGCCGCAGGCGGTGTCCGTGACCGTCGGCGAGCGGCCCGTGGAGCTGGACGTCGTCCTCGGCGGCGCCGGACGCCTCGCCGGGAGCGTGCTCACCGCGGACGGCACCCCGGTGCGGGAGGCCGCCGTGACACTCACCAACGTGCACGGCGAGGTCGTGGCCAGTACCCGCAGCGGGCGCGAAGGCACCTACGTGATCAGCGAGTTGGTGGCCGGCGAGTACACCCTCGCGGCCAGCGCGCCCGCGTTCCGCCCGGCCGCGCTCCCCGTCAGCGTCCAGGCGTCCCGCGAGACCCGCCAGGACGTCGAACTCGCCGGCGGCGCCGTCCTGCGCGGCACCGTCAGGGCGAGCGGCGGACGGCCCGTCGAGGACGCGCGCGTGACGCTCCTCGACGCGGCCGGCAATGTCGTGGACACCCTCACCACGGGACCCGACGGAACGTTCCGGTTCATCGACCTGTCCTCCGGCGAGTACACGGTGATCGCCGCCGGGTACCCGCCCGTGGCCACCGTGCTCCAAGTGGCGGGCGGGGGACGCACCGAGCGCGACCTCCAACTCGGGCACGAGGACTGAACTCCCGCCCCACAGAGCGCGGAGGCGCACGCCGGTGCGATGGAGTGGAACCAATTCCAGGAATGCCACACATCGCCACCGGCCGCCCCCGTAGCGTGGTCGGTGGCGGTACAGATCTTGCGGAGCCGTGGGGAGAGAGGGCCTGGGCCATGGACCGTGGCACCGAGCGGGAGACACCTCCCGGCCGCGGGGCCGGGGACGACGTGGTGCTCGAACACACGGCGACGGGCCGTGTCCCCCTCGCCGTGATCCTCATCGACCGCGACGGCCTCGTCTCGCACTGGAGCCGCGGTGCCCGACGTCTGTTCGGCGCCACGAAGGAAGAGGCGATCGGCCAGACGGCCCTCGACCTGCTCCCCGTCTCCGGCGCCCTGCCCGACGACGAGGAGATCAGCCCCTACGGCGGGTTCACCGCCTACGACGGACTCGGCCCCGACCTGGAGTCCTCCCTCGACGGCCGCCTGTCCTACCCGGCCGCCGGACGCGCCCGCCTCACCGTCCCCGAGCGAGGCGAGACGGGGGTGCCCGCGGCCGAAGGCTGGGGGAGCGACCGCGTGGACGTCCTGTGGTGGGCGTATCCGCTCGTCGGCCCCGGACAGGAACGGCTGTTGGTGCTCGCCGCCGACGCGGGCGGCCTGCGCCAGGACCTCCCCGAAGGGGACCGCGCCTTCGAGCGCATAGCACCGGGCTTCGCCCTGCACACCGACTTCCCCGGGGCCGACGAACTCGCCCGCAGGCTCCCCGAGATCCTGCCCAGCATGAGCGTCGACGAGAGCGCCCGTATCGTCGCCCAGGTCCTCGAACTGGGCTATCCCGTCCTGGAGTTCAGCCAGAACGAGCGGGTGCCGGTGACCCCCGACTGGGGCGTCGCCCGCCGCGCCGAGCGCAAGGCCCGCCGCGAGCGCGCCGCCCTCGCGGTCGCCGAAGGCCTGCCCGTGCCGCAGGAGATCGCGGACGAGGGCGAGGACCTCGAATACGTCGCCGTACGCGAGCGGTTGGAGTTCCTCAACGAGGTCAGCGGCCGCATCGGCACCTCGCTCGACCTCGCGCAGACCATCGTCGAGGTCAGCAAGGCCGTCGTCCCCAAGTTCACGGACGTCGCGGGCACGTACCTCCGCGAACAGGTCGTCGCCGGCGAGGGGTTCCCGGACGGCGTGCCCGACACCACCACCATGTGGCACCGGGTCGCCCTGGAGCACACCGACGAACCCGGCCGCTGGGACGACGTCGTACCGGTCGGCGAGGCCATGCCGTTCCCGGCCCACACCCCGTTCTTCCAGTGCATGACCACCGGCGAACCCGTCCTCGTGCCGCGCATCAGCGAGCAGATGGGGCACATGATCGCCTCGCAGTTCGAGAAGCGCGACATCAGGCCGCTGATCACCGGCCGCTCCATGCTGGTCGTCCCGCTCAAGGCCCGCAACGTCGTCCTCGGCTTCATGATCCTGTTGCGCCACCCGGAGCGCGTCGAGTTCAACGACATGGACCGCGTCACCGGCGCCGAACTCGCCGCCCGCGCGGGCCTCGTGCTCGACAACGCGCGCATGTACACCTACCAGGAGAGCGTCGCCGAGACCCTCCAGGACAGCATGCTGCCGCACATCCCGCCGCGCATGGCGGGCTGCGACATCGCCACCCGCTATCTGCCCGGCACGCTGCTCGGACGGGTCGGCGGCGACTGGTTCGACTCGGTGAAACTGCCCGGCGCCCGCACCGCGCTCGTCGTCGGCGACGTCATGGGCCACGGCCTCAACTCGGCCGCCATGATGGGCCAGTTGCGCACCGCCGTGCAGACCATGGCCGCCATGGACCTCCCGCCCGCCCAACTCCTGCGCAACCTCGACGACCTGGCGCAGCGCCTCGGCGACTCGTACCTCGCGACCTGCCTGTACGTCGTCTACGACCCGATCGCGAGCGAACTCCACATAGGCAACGCGGGCCACATCCCGCCGGTGATCGTGCGTGCCGTGGACGGCCGCAGCGAACTGCTCGACCTGCCCACCGGCGCGCCCATCGGCGTCGGCGGGGTGCCCTTCGAGGCGGTACGCGTGCGCGTGGAGCCCGGCGACCGGCTCGTGATGTGCACCGATGGTCTCGTCGAGGTGCGCGGCGAGGACATCGGCGTAGGACTCGCGGCCCTGAGCGAGTCGGCCGCGCATCCGGCCGCGTCCATGGACGACGCCTGCGACACCATCATCCGCACCCTCAACACCCGCGGCGGCCGCAAGGACGACGTCGCGCTCCTGATGGCCCGCCTCAACGGCATCGAGCCGGACGACGTCACCGAGTGGCGGCTCACCGTCGACCCGGTCGAGGCCGGCCGGGCCCGCGCGGTGGTCCGCGAACAGCTCCACGAGTGGGGCCTGCCCAAACTCGCCGACACCGCCGCCCTGTTGGCCGGCGAACTGGTCACCAACGCCGTACGGCACTCCCACCGCCGCCGCATCGCACTGCGCCTGGTGCGCGGCGACACGCTGATGTGCGAGGTGGACGACGACGACCCCACCCTGCCGTCCCTGCTCGGCGCGGGCCCCGACGACGAGTTCGGCCGCGGACTGCACCTGGTCGGCGTGCTCGCCCGCGAGTGGGGCGCCAGCCGTACGACCACGGGCAAGACCGTCTGGTTCGAACTCACCCTGCCCCGCCGCTGAAGCGGGCGCGACAGGCGGGGCACAAGGGGCGCACAACGGCGTACACCGGTCGAAAGAGCGGTGAAGGAATGCGCCGTGTGCTTGTGAGCAGGACCGGGGCGCGATAGACCGTACTGGCCCGTCACTTATGGCGGAACGGCCTCGCATCCTGGGGAGTTGGGCATGAGCGTGACCAGTCGGTACCGGGAGGCCTGGGAAGGTTTCTGGCGCGAGGCGCCCGACGGACAGGGAGCCGTCTTCTGGGACGCGGCCGCGGCGCAGACAGTGGGGCTCCATCTCGCCCTGTTCGAGCCTAAGTTGCGCGACCCCGGCCTTCAGATGGTGGACCTCGGCTGCGGCAACGGCACGCAGACCCGGTTCCTCGCCGACCGGTTCAGCCATGTCGTCGGCGCCGACCTGTCCGCCGCGGCCCTCGACCACGCCCGGCACGACGACCCGGCGGGGCAGGCGGCCTACCGACTGCTGGACGCCGCCGACAAGACCGAGGTCGAGACCCTGCACGCCGAACTCGGCGACGCCAACGTCTACATGAGGGGCGTACTGCACCAGGTCGAGCCCGACGACCGGCAGCCGCTGGTGGAAGGAATCGCCACGCTCATCGGCGAGCGCGGCCACGCCTTCCTCGTCGAACTCTCCGAGGCCGCCCGCCCGATCCTCGGCGAACTGGCCCAGGACCCGGCGGGCCCGCCGGCGAAACTCGCCCCGGTCCTCCGCCACGGCATCGCCCCCGGCGAGGTGCCCGACGACGAGGTGCCGGAACTCCTGCGCGCGGCCGGCCTCACCGTCATCGCGAGCGGCGAACTGCCGCTGATCACCACCGAGTTCACCGCGGACGGCGCGCGTATCGAACTGCCGTCGAAGTGGGTGATCGCGAGCCGCACCGCCTGAAAGCGGTACGTCTCCTGTTGTTGGTCCCCTTGCGCGGAGCCGGTGCCGGTGTGGTGCGATGCCCTGGGCGTGCCACGATCCGGCGCCCGTGCGGGCCCGGGACGGTCCGCACGTCGTCACACAGGGGAGAGCAGACATGCCAGGACCGCCGGGTCACGGGCCGGGCTTCGAGATCAGACGCCAGAAGATCATCGACACCGCCGCCTCCCTGTTCGCGCGGCAGGGCTACGCGGCGACCTCCATCAACGACCTGGGCCGCGCGGTCGGACTCGCCAAAGGCGCCCTGTACTACTACATCGGCTCCAAGGAGAACCTGCTCATCGAGATCCAGTCCCGGGTCCTCGGACCGCTGCTGGCCCGCGCCCAGGAGATCGCGGCCCTCGACGAGACGCCCCTGCTGCGACTGCGGCTGCTGTCCGAGTCGTTGCTGACGATCATCTTCCGCCGGCTCGACCACATCTGGGTCTACGAGCACGACTACCGCAGCCTCGGCGGCGCGGAGTTGGAGACGGTGCTGCGCCAACGCGCCGACTTCGAGCGGCTGATCACCGGCCTGCTCACGGAGGCCGTCGAGGAGGGGACCTTCCGCGCGGTCGAACTCGACCTGGCCACCCGGCAGTTCGTCAACCTCCACCACCACACCTACCAGTGGGTGCGGCCGGAGGGCCGGTGGGACGCCGCGTTCCTGTCCGCCGAGTACTGCTCGACCCTGTTCCGCGGTTTCGCCGCGTCCGTCGACGGACTCCCGGACGTCGAGGCGCTGGCCGCCGAGTTCAAGCGGGCCCGGCCGGCACTGCACCTCGACCCCGAGGCGACCTGGGAAGCGGTCTCCGCGGCGAGTTGAGACGCCTCCCGCTTCCGCACGGCAAACGAACCGCGCTCACCGCTCGGGCGCGGGCCGCACGGTGAGCATCTGTAGCGCGTGCCCCACGGGGCCGTCGACGTCGTGCAGGACCGTGCTCGTCAGACCCTGACCGGTGGGCCCGAAGGTGACCGTCGTGTCCAACCCGGTCCAGTCGCCCACGGGTTGGCGGTGCAGGTGGACGGTCAGGTCGACGTTCGGGTAGATCCAGGCGGTCGGCGGCTGTCGTACGGCGATGCCGTTCGCGGTGTCGACGAGCGCGAGATAGGACGCCAGCGGGCTGCTGGGCTCACCGGCGACGAGGGCGTGCCGGGTGGAGATCCAGGCGGTCGTACGGCCCGGCCGGGGTGGCGCGAGCGGTCGTACGTCCACGGAGGCGATGTATCCGCCGGGCCACAGCGCGCTCATCTCCCAGGGGGCCAACTCCTCGGGAGGGGTGAGGCGTTCGTCGGAGCCGCCCGCGACGCCGGAGGTGTCGATCGCGGCGAGGAACCAGGCCCGGGCCCGCACCACCGGCCGGTCGGCGACCAGCACCACGGCTTCGACCAGTTCGATCGTGCGGCCGGGGCGGACCACCTCCACCTGGATCTCGCACTCGTCTAGGGCGAGCCGGCCCAGGATGTCGTAACTGATCCGCGCCATCACGAGCCCGTCGCCGCCCGGCCGCTGCGCCAGCCGGCGCTCGATGGCGTGGACGACGAGCCCGCCGAGCGGGCTGAAGTGCAGCTCGTCCGGGTCCCAGGCGCCGCCCGCGTGGGCGGTGGGCTTGTAGCGGTGCTCGTCGATGCGCTCGTAGTAGCTGTCGGGGACCGTGGTGCCGGAGTTCAACGGACTTCTCTCCCAAGACTGTTCTCGCCGTGCGTGCGATGTTCCGGTGACCACTCTGCCACCTGCGGAAAGGTCCGTACCGGACGCGTCAAGTGATGGAGGAAGAGGGCCGATCGGAGCAGGATCCGTGGTCGGGTCCTGAACGGATGCCCGGCCCTGGGCGCCCGCATCGACGAACTGCCGTTCATTCGGCTTCAGTTGTTGACGACGGGCGAGGGCGGGACTACAACCCGGGGAGAGCGCTCCCAACCCCGCTGAGGAGACCCCCCGTGCAGATGCCCGCCGGTACATCCGCCAGACCGCCGACCGGAGCCGTGCGCTCCCGTACGGCTCTCGGTCTGGCCGTCGTCCTGATCGTCGCCTTCTTCGCCGCCCTGAGCCCCTCACCCGCCCGCGCCGCCGACCAGTTGCTGTCCCAGGGACGGCCCGCCACCGCGTCCTCGACCGAGAGCGCGTCCTTCCCCGCGAGCGCGGCCGTCGACGGCAACACCGGCACCCGCTGGTCGTCCGCCTTCGCCGACCCGCAGTGGCTTCAGGTGGACCTTGGAACGGTCCAGCAGATCACCCGCGTCTCGCTCAACTGGGAGGCCGCGTACGCCACCGGCTACCAGATCCAGACCTCCACCGACGCGACCACCTGGACCACGGTCTACTCCACCACGACCGCCACCGGCGGCACCCAGAACCTCACCGTCACCGGCAGCGGCCGCTACGTCCGCCTGTACGGCACCGCCCGCGCCACCCAATGGGGCTACTCCCTCTGGGAGTTCCAGGTCTACGGCCCCGGCAGCACCACCCCGCCCGACGACTTCTGGGGCAGCACCAGTGACATCCCGGCGGCCAACAACGCCGTGGAGGTGAAGATCCTCAACCGCACCAACGGCAAGTACCCGGACAGCCAGGTGTACTGGAGCTTCAACGGGCAGACGCACTCCATCGCCGAGCAGCCCTACCTCGACATGCCCGCCAACTCCGCGGGCCGCATGTACTTCTACCTGGGCTCGCCCACCAGCTCCTACTACGACTTCATCGAGTTCACGGTCGGCGGCAACGTCTTCAACGGCAACACCACCCGCGTCGACGCCTTCGGCCTCAAGCTCGCCATGCGCCTGCACAGCAAGGACGGTTACGACACGGAGGTCGGCGAGAACCGGGCGACCTTCGCCGAGGACCGCGCGACCACCTTCCAGCGGTTCACGGACGCGGTGCCGGCCCAGTTCAAGGTGCTGGCCCAGACCCAGGCGCCGTACCGGATCATCGCGCCCGGCAGCGACCCGAGCTTCCGCGCGGGCGGCGCCAACGCCAACTACTTCACGTCGTACGCCCAGTCGGTCGGCGTGAACGCGGCCACCTCCGACATCTTCGGCTGCGCGGGCTCGTTGGCCGCCAACCCTGACATGTGTGCCGGACTCAACCGGCATGTGGCGACGCTGCCGGCTTCGCAGCAGTCCGACCCGGCGCAGTTCTACAAGGCGGCGCCCGCGAACTACTACGCCAAGTTCTGGCACGACAACGCCATCAACCAGCTTGCCTACGGCTTCCCTTACGACGACGTCGCGGGCCAGTCCTCGTTCATCTCGCACGCCAACCCGCAGTGGCTCCTGGTCGCCGTCGGCTGGTAGGTACGACGGACACATCGCGAAACGGGGCCGCCCTCGTCAGGAAGGGCGGCCCCGCTTCAGCTTCTCCTGGAGGGAGTTACTGGACGTTGATCGTGAAGGTGGACGTGGTGTTGCGGATGTCCTGGGCGTTGCCGCTCATCCGCAGGTTGACGAAGGTCGCCGACCCGACGGCGGGTCCCTGACCGGGTTCGGGCAGTTCGTTGGCCCAGATGCCCCACCCGGACTTGGCGTCGAACGCGTCTCCGCTCTTCTTGGAGTTGGTGATGGAGATGTCGGTGAAGATCGTGTCCTTCACCGGGAACTGTGCTTGTCCGCCTACGTAGTTGGTCTGGAACATCACTCCGCCGTACGTGGAGTTGTCGATGTCCACGTCGTTGACCCGGATGCCCTGGAAGACCTTCGAGGCCGAGAACGCTCAGATGGCCGGGAAGACCTGGGAGCCCCAGAAGTGGCCGCCCGTTCTGTCCAGGGAGACGTTCTCGATGGTCGTCGGATCGGTCCCGAAGCCGTTCATCGGGTAGCCGAAGTCCAGCGAGGAGATCGTGATGCCGGAGTAGACCAGGGTGTCGGCGACCCTGATGTTGCGGAAGGTGTTGTCGAAGCCGCCGTAGACCGCGATACCGGCCGCACGCCAGGTGAGTGTCGACGTCAGGTTCTCGTAGAGGTTGTTCTTCTCGTCGGAACCGCCCGCGTCGATCGCGGAGAAGAGCGCGAAGCTGTCGTCACCCGTGGCCCGGGCGTCGTTGTTGACGACGTGGTTGTCCGTGGAGCCGTTCGTCATGTTGATGCCGTCGGCGAACGTGTCACGGATGCGGGAGTTCTTGATGGTCATGCTGTCGGTGTTGGCGCCCCAGTACATGCACACCATGTGCTCGACCCAGATGTCGTCGATGGTGATGTTGGAGACGTTGGAGAAGTCGAAGACCTTTCCTGGACCGTCGATTCGGGACGTGTAGTTCCCGAAGTAGGCGAAGCCGGTGAACGACGAACCGTTCGCGGTGGCCTCGGCCCGGATGCCGACATCGGTGTTCTCCTGCGAGGCGGGAGCGTGGAAGCGGGTGAACCACGACCCGGCTCCGACAACCTTGACCGCCTTGCCGTAGACCTGCAACTTGCTGGAGGTCTCGTAGTCGCCGGCGGGCAGATAGACGCCGACGAGCTTGCCCGTGGTGTCCATGCGGACCGTGTCGAGCGCGTTCTGCACGTCCTGCTGCGCGAAGCCGGCCGGGACCACGTAGGCGGCCGGGTCGGGGTTCGGAGTCGCCGTCGCCTGCTCGGTGTTGATGAAGTCGATCGCGTACGTGGGCGACGTGTTGGCCGCGTCCTTCTGGAGCCGGATCTTGGAACCGGCCGGAACTGTCTTGCCCAGCAGGAGATTCGCCTCGTCGTAGATGTGGCGCTGGGCACCGGAGCTCGGCGAGTTGCCGGGCGCGGTCTCGGCGCCGTACAGCCAGGCGTACTTGGAGGTGAGGTCGATGGCCTTGAGGAACTGGCCGTCGACGTAGACGTCGAGGGTGGTGTCGGTGCCGTCGGGGATGGAGAAGCGGGTGACCAGGGTGTTGGTCGCCGCGCGGGTGGTCCATTCGACGTACTGGCCGGTCGAGTTGAGGGTCACCGCCTTGCGGCCGCTCGCCTCCCCGGCGATGTCGCCGATGGTGCGGTTCGGTCCGACGACCTGGGCGCCGCCGCCCACTGTGCCGTCCTCGGCTTCGTACATGTCGTAGGGCATGTCGGCGCCGCGGCCGACGAACAGGTTCTGCGTGGTGGTGTTGTTGGTCCGCTTGACCGGGAGTTCGTTGGTGTCGTCGGCGATGACCGTCTTGACGGTGAACTTGCCGTTGACGGCCGTCCAGGAGCCGAGGCTGACCGGTGCGGTCGTCTGGCCGGCGGCGATCGTGCCGCTGTAGGAGCCGGTGAGTGTCTTGACGGTGGCGCCGTTGGCGTCCAGGAGCGTCAGCGTGACGCCGTGGGAGCCGGCGGCCGAGTCGATCGAACCCTGGTTCTTGATCGCCACGGTGAACGTGACGTTGTCGCCCGCCGAGGGGCTCGACGGGGTCCAGGCGACCGGCGCGGCGACCAGGTCGGAGCTGGAGACCGGCTTGACGACGAGGGCGTCGGGGGCGGTGTAGACGTTGTTGCCCTCGTTCTGCTCGATGACCTTGTTGGACGGGTCCACCTCGGCGCCGAGCGGGTAACTCCCCGCGTCCCGGGTGCCGATGCTCGCCGTGACCGTCGTCGACGCGCCCGCCGCGAGGGCCGGTACGTCCGCCGTGGCGGCCTTCGTGCCGCCGAGCGTGAAGTTGAGGTCGGTGGCCTTGGACGCCTTGCTGCCGCTGTTGGTGACCGTCGCCGTCAGGCTGATGGCGTCCGACTCGACCGGGGCCGCGGGCGTGTGGGTGATGCCGGTGACCTTGAGGTCCGGGTTGGCGGCCGGGGTGCCGATCACCTGGAACTCGGCGACCTGACCGCCCGGGGCACCGGTGTTGGAGGCGAACTTGAGCTGGATGTCGGCGGCGGCGCCGGAGACCGGGATGGTCACCGTGTTGCCGCTGGCCGGGTTGAAGACGTAGTCCTTCGCCGCGACGAGACTCGTGAACGCGGTCGCGTCCTGGTCCCGGCCCAGCACCTGGATGTTCTGCGTACGCGTCGACCACGCGGGGTCGGGGTTCAGCTTGACGACGACCTGGCTGAGGTCGGCGTTGGCACCCAGCTTGGTGGTGAGGGTGGCCGGGTAGGCACCGCCCCCGCCCTCCCAATAGGTCGCGATCTGGCCGTCGTTGGCGTTCGCGGCGACATAGGTGAAGGTGTACGAGGAGGCCTCGATGGGCTTGCCCTGCGCGAGGTCGGAGCCCGCACCGTTACCGGCCCGGGTGACGCTGTTGCTCGCCACCGACACGTTCCCGGCGGCGTCCTTCGCCTTCACGTAGTAGGTGACGGTGGCAGTCGCCGAAGGGGTGTCGGTGTACGAAGTCACGTCCCCTGCAACGGACTTGACCACCTGGTCGTTCGCGTAGATGTCGTACCCGGTGACCTGCACGTTGTCGCTCGACGCCTGCCAGGTCAGCTTCACGTCGCTGCCCGACTGCGTGTAGGCGAGGTTGCCCGGCGCGGTCGGGGCCTGGGTGTCGCCGGTCGAGCCCTTGCGGGTCACACTGTTGCTGTTGGCGGAGACGTTGCCCGCCGCGTCCTTGGCCCGCACGAAGTACGTGATGTCGCTGCCGGCCGGCTGCGTGTCCGTGTACGTCAGGACGTTCCCGGCGACGCTCGACCTCAACTGCCCGTTGGCGTAGATGTCGTAGCCGGTCACCGCCGTGTCGTCGGTGGCCGCGGCCCAGTTCAACTCGATCTGCCCGGTGGCCGGTTCGGTGTAACTCAGGTTCGTCGGCGCGGTGGGCGCCTGCGTGTCACCGGTCGCCGGTCCGTAGACCTCCAGCTCGGACACCTGCCCGGCGGGCCAGCCGGTGTTCGCCGTGATCAGCACCCGCACGTACCGCGTGGTCGTCGCGTCGAAGGCGATGGTCGTCGACTGGTCGGTGGAACTGTCGAAGGTGTACGCCTTCGAGGCCGTCAGGTCGGTGAAGTTCTGGTTGTCGGTCGACCCCTGGATCTTGAGCGTCTGGTTACGGCTCGGCCAGCTACTGGGCAGCCGCAACGTCACCTGGTTGACCTTGACCGACGAGCCGAGGTCGACCTGGAGCCACTGCGGGAACGCGTTGTTCGTGCTCTCCCAGTAGGTGTTCCGGTTGCCGTCACCGGCGTTGGCCGCGCCGTAGACATCGGCGTGCCCGCTCTCGCTGAAGGGCTTGCCCTGGGCGAGGTTGGCGGTCTCGGCGGTGGCCGTGAGGACCTGCATCTCGGCCAACTGGGCCGTACCGGCGACCGAGTTGGCGCTGAAGTCGGCCCGCACGTACCGGGCCAGGGTCGAAGGCACCGAGATCTTCACGGTGTTGTCGTCACCCGGGCTGAAGACGTACTGCGCCGACGACTTGAGCGTCGCGAAGCTCTTGCCGTCGTCGCTGCCCTGGAGCGCCAGCGTCTGCTTACGGGTCTGCCAGCCCTCGGGCAGCCGCAGCACGACCTGCCGGACGCGCTCACTCTTCCCGAGGTCGGTCTGCACCCACTGGGCCGACTTCTTCCCGGCCTGCCAGTAGGTGTCGGTGTCGCCGTCGGTGATGGCGGTGGCCTTGTGCGCGCCGCGGGTGCTGCCCGCGGTCGTCTTCGCGTCCGCGGCGACGTTGGGACCGCCGGCCGCGTGCGCGCCTACGGCGGGCAGGCCCAGCACCATCACGGCGGAGGCGAGCACGGCGACGGCCGCGCGCCGTCTGGGGGATCTCTGCTTGTGTCGAGTCGGTCGAGTCATACGGGTCACTTCCTGCGGAGGCTCGCGCGCCGGTGGGGGCGGCGAGGGCGGCTCGTTCCTGGCGGAGGGAGTGGTGCAGGAGCAGAAAGGTGCGAGGTGACGAGGTGCATGCTGCCTCTGAGAGGCAGGTTTTTGCGTTGTTTCATCGAAATATTGCAGAGCAAGGTGAGCGGGTCTACAGCTGGAACAGCACAATATTCACCAGAAGCACTCACCGCCCTGGAGTTACGCGGGAGTTGGCTTGCGTGCGCTTGCGTCTACTGAACGAAAGTGAACGCAAGTCGCGCAAAATCTTGCGCGATCTAATGTCGTTCAATTCCGCACCGCTTCTTCCTGGCGGATTCCTCGTCGACGCGTAACGTGATGCCCCATGAAGATCCTCATCAGCGCCGACATGGAGGGTGCGACCGGCGTCACCTGGCCGGCCGACGTGTTGCCGGGGACACCGCAGTGGGAGCGGTGCCGCTCGATGTTCACCTCGGACGTGAACGCGGCCGTCCTCGGCTTCTACGACGGCGGCGCCGACGAGGTGCTCGTCAACGAGGCCCACTGGACGATGCGCAACCTGCTGCTCGAACAACTCGACGAGCGCACCGAGATGCTCACCGGGCGCCACAAGTCCCTCTCCATGGTGGAGGGCGTGCAGCATGGCGATGTCGACGGCATCGCGTTCGTCGGCTACCACGCGGGCGCCGGCATGGAGGGCGTCCTCGCCCACACCTACCTCGCGAACTCGATCACCGGCGTGTGGCTGAACGACGTGCGCGCGAGCGAGGGACTCCTCAACGCGCATGTCGTCGCCGAGTACGGGGTACCGGTGGTCCTGGTCACGGGTGACGACGTGGCCTGCGAGGACGCCCTCGGGTACGCGCCCGAGGCGCTGAAGGTGGCCGTCAAGGACCATGTGTCGCGGTACGCGGCCGTGTGCCGCACGCCGGCCAGGACGGCCGCCGACATCCGCGAGGCGGCGAAGGAGGCGGCGAAACTGGCGGTCCGTCAGGAACCGGTGCGGGGTGGCCCGTTCACCGTCGCCCTCGAATTCGACGCCGAACACCTCGCGATGGCCGCCACCGTGGTCCCCGGAGTCGCACGGGTCGGGGAGCGGAAGGTGGCGTACACCCACGACACCATGTACGAGGGCATCCGGACCTTCAAGGCGGTCACCACGATCGTCTCGGCCGCGGTGGAGGAGCAGTATGGCTGACATCGACCAGCGGGCTCTGGACGAGGTCGTGACGTTCACCTCGGACCTGATCCGCATCGACACGACCAACCGGGGCGGCGGCGACTGCCAGGAGAGACCCGCGGCCGAGTACGCGGCCGGGCAACTGGCAGGTGCGGGGCTCGAACCCACCCTCTTGGAACGCTCCAAGGGCCGCACCAACGTCGTCGCCCGCATCGAGGGCACCGACCCCTCCGCGGACGCCCTGCTCGTCCACGGTCACCTGGACGTCGTGCCCGCGCAGGCCGACGAGTGGAGCGTGCACCCCTTCTCCGGCGAGATCCGCGACGGCGTCGTCTGGGGGCGCGGCGCGGTCGACATGAAGAACATGGACGCGATGATCCTCGCCGTCGTCCGCGCCTGGGCCCGACTGGGCGTACGGCCCCGGCGCGACCTCGTGATCGCGTTCACCGCCGACGAGGAGGCGAGCGCCGAGGACGGCTCCGGCTTCCTCGCAGACCGGCACGCCGGGCTCTTCGAGGGCTGCACCGAAGGCATCAGCGAATCAGGCGCGTTCACCTTCCACGACGGCACCGGCCGGGAGATCTACCCCATCGCCGCCGGCGAACGCGGCACCGGCTGGCTGAAGTTGACCGCGCACGGTCGCGCGGGTCACGGCTCCAAGGTCAACCACGAGAACGCCGTCACGCGTCTCGCCGCCGCGATCACCCGCATCGGCGAACACGAATGGCCGCTACGGCTCACCCCGACCGTCCGCGCGGCCCTCACCGAACTCGCCGGCCTGTACGGCATCGAGGCCGACCTCGACGACGTCGACGGCCTTCTCGCCAAGCTCGGCCCGGCGGCGAAACTCGTCGAGCCCACGGTCCGCAACAGCGCCAACCCGACCATGCTGGACGCCGGTTACAAGGTCAACGTGATCCCCGGCGAGGCCGTGGCCCATGTCGACGGACGCTATCTCCCGGGTGGCGAGGACGAGTTCCGCACCACCCTGGATCGGCTCACCGGACCCGACGTCGACTGGGAGTTCCACCACCGCGAAGTGGCCCTCCAGGCACCGGTCGACTCCCTGACCTACGCTCGGATGCGGGCCGCCGTCGAGGAGTTCGCGCCCGAAGGGCATGTGGTCCCGTACTGCATGTCGGGCGGCACGGACGCCAAACAGTTCTCGCGCCTCGGCATCACCGGCTACGGCTTCGCACCGCTGAAGCTCCCCGAGGGCTTCGACTACCAGGCACTGTTCCACGGAGTCGACGAACGCGTCCCCGTCGAGGCACTGCACTTCGGCGTCCGTGTCCTGGACCGCTTCCTGAGGACGGCCTAGCAAGTGGGGGAGAACATGCGGACTTCGGCGTACGGCTCGTGGCCCTCGCCCATCGACGCGGCGCTCGCCGCCGCGCACGACGGGCATCCCGAGTACGTCGGTTTCGTCGGCGACGAGGCCTGGTGGACCGAACCAAGGCCCACCGAGGGTGGCCGCCGCACCCTGGTCCGCCGCCGTGCGGACGGTTCCGAGGAGTCGGTGCTGCCCGCCCCGTGGAACGTCCGCAGCAGGGTCATCGAGTACGGCGGACAGCCCTGGGCTGGAACGGTCCAGGACGGTCAACCCCTCGTGGTCTTCGTGAACTTCGCCGACCAGCGCCTCTACCGCTACGACCCCGGAAGCGAGTCGAGCCCGCTCACCCCCGTGTCCTCGGTGGGTGACGGACTCCGCTGGGCCGAACCGCAGGTGCGCCTGGACCTGGGTGAAGTGTGGTGCGTCCTGGAGGAGTTCACCGGCGACGGACCCGGTGACGTGCGACGCGTGCTGGCCGCCGTACCGCTGGACGGATCCGCCGCCGAGGACCGGGGCGCCGTACGCGAACTCACCGACGACCGGCACCGGTTCGTGTCCGGGCCCCGCGTCTCGCCCGACGGGCGGCGGGCGGCCTGGCTCGGCTGGGACCATCCCCGGATGCCGTGGGACGGCACGGAACTGCTGCTCGCCGAGGTCGCGGACGACGGCACGTTCGGGGCGCCCCGGACCGTCGCCGGGGGTCCCGAGGAGTCGATCGCGCAGGTCGACTGGGGCTTCGATGGCTCGCTGCTCTACGCCAGTGACCGCACCGGCTGGTGGAACCTCTACCGCGACCACCGGCCGCTGTGCGCCCGCGAGGAGGAGTTCGGCGGGCCGCTGTGGAAGCTCGGCCAGCGCTGGTTCGCACCCCTGGAGAGCGGCCCGATCGCCGTCGTGCACGGCCGGGGCGCCACCCTGCTCGGCCTCCTGGACCCGGAGACCGGCGAGGTCGTCGACGCGGCCGGACCCTGGACCGAGTTCGCCTCCACCCTCGCGGTGAACGGCGAGCGGATCGTCGGCGTCGGGGCCAGCCCGCGCAGCGCCTACGAGGTCGTCGAACTCGACACCCGCACCGGCAGAGCCCGGGTGATCGGCGCCGCCCACGACGACCCCGTGGACCCCGCCCACTACCCCGAACCGCAGATCCGCACCTTCACCGGACCCGCCGGACGCGACATCCACGCCCACATCTACCCACCGCACAGCCCGAGTCGGGCCGCGCGGGGCGACGAACTGCCGCCGTACGTCATCTGGGCGCACGGCGGACCCACCAGCCGGGCACCGCTCGTCCTCGACCTGGAGATCGCCTACTTCACCTCACGCGGCATCGGTGTCGCCGAGGTCAACTACGGCGGCTCGACCGGGCACGGCCGGGAGTACCGCAACCGGCTGCGCGAACAGTGGGGGGTCGTCGACGTCGAGGACTGCGCCGCCGTCGCGCTGGCCCTCGCCGACGAGGGCACCGCCGACCGCGCCCGGCTCGCCGTCCGGGGCGGCAGCGCGGGCGGCTGGACCAGCGTCGCGTCCCTCGTCACGACCGACGTCTACGCCTGCGGCACCATCATCTATCCCGTCCTCGACCTGGCCAACTGGGCCACGGGGGAGACCCACGACTTCGAGTCCCGCTACCTGGAGACCCTGGTCGGCCCCCTCGCCGACGTACCCGCCCGCTACGCCGAACGCTCACCCGTCGAGCACGCGGACCGCGTCACCGTGCCCTTCCTGCTGATGCAGGGCCTCGCCGACGTGATCTGCCCGCCCGTCCAGTGCGAACGCTTCCTGGAGCGGATGCGCGGACGCCAAGTACCGCACGCCTACCTCGCGTTCGAGGGCGAGGGCCACGGCTTCCGCCGCGCCGACACCATGATCCGCGCCCTGGAGGCCGAACTCTCCCTGTACGCCCAGGTCTTCGGCATCGACCCACCCGGCGTCCCCACCCTGGAGCTCACCAAGTGACCCCGCTCGTACGGCCGTTCCGACTCGCCCCCGGCGCCCGCGTGGCCGTCGTCGCACCCAGCGGGCCGGTGTCCGAGGAACGGCTGGAGGCCGGCCTCGACATCCTGCGCGGCTGGGACCTCGACCCGGTCGTGGCACCCCATGTCCACGACCGGCACGGCGAGTTGGGCTATCTGGCGGGTGCGGACGCCGACCGCGCGGCCGACCTGCAGAGCGCCTGGTGCGACCCGTCCGTGGCCGCCGTGCTCTGCGCCCGCGGCGGCTACGGCGTGCAGCGCATCGTCGATCTCCTCGACTGGGAGGCGATGCGGGCCGCCGGTCCGAAGGTGTTCGTCGGCTTCAGCGACCCCACCGTGCTGCACCAGGCGTTCGCCGCCCGGCTGGGCCTCGTCACCCTGTACGGGCCCGCCGCGGCCGGCGTCGACTTCATCAAGAACGCCCGCACACAGGAGCACTTGAGGGCGACGCTCTTCGACCCGGAGTCCGTACGGACCATCCACGCCGCCCCGACCGGCGGCGCACTGGTGCCGGGGCGGGCCCGGGGCGTCACCCTCGGCGGCTGTCTGAGCCTGCTCGCCTCCGACCTCGGCACCCCGCACGCGCCCGCCGGTGCGCGCGGCGGGCTGTTGATGATCGAGGACGTCGGCGAACTGGCGTACCGCATCGACCGGATGCTGACCCAACTCCTGCGCGGCGGCTGGCTCGACGGCGTCGCCGGGATCGCGCTCGGCTCGTGGGCCGACTGCGGACCGTACGAGAAACTCCGCCCGGTGCTCGTCGACCGGCTCGGCGGACTCGGCGTACCCGTCGTCGAGGAGTTCGGCTTCGGGCACGGCGACGGGGCGCTGACGATACCGCTCGGGGTGGCGGCCGAACTGGACGCGGACGCGGGCACGTTGACGCTGGACGAGCCTGCGCTGCGCTAGCCGCGGCCTTGTCCGATCGCTTGTTGAATCGCTGTCAAGAAACACCCTTTGCGGTGATTGACCTGGCCTGACGCGTGTCACACCATGGGCGTGAACCGGTACTTACCGGTCGGTAAGTCGCTGTTGTCTCAGTCGGGTTGCCCTCAGTGTGGAGGTCCCTGTGTCCCGTCGTGCGCCCGGAATCCGCGCCGCGCTGGCTCTCACTCTCACCGCCCCGCTCACCCTCACCGCACCGCTCGTCCTGGGCCGCCCCGCCGCGGCCGCCGCCCAGTACACCGTCACCGCACTGAAGTTCACCGTCCTCGCGGGCGGCCGTGACTGCACGGTCGACGCCGATCTGTACCGGCCCGCGGGCGTGGACCGCGCCCACCCGGCGCCCGCCGTGCTCACGACCAACGGCTTCGGCGGCAGCAAGTCGGACGGCTCCACCGACGCCATCGGCAAGGACTTCGCGCGGCGCGGCTATGTCGGACTCGTCTACTCCGGGCTCGGCTTCGGCAGGTCGGGCTGTCTCATCTCGCTCGACGACCCGGACATCGACGGGAGGGCCGCGTCGGGGCTGATCGACTTCCTGGCCGGCACCCGGGCCGCCGACGACGGGACCAGGGCCGACTTCGTGACCCTCGACGCGAAGGGGGATCCCCGCGTCGGGATGATCGGCGGATCGTACGGCGGCGCGATCCAGCTGGCGACGGCGGCCGTGGACCACCGGGTCGACGCCCTCGTCCCCCTGATCACCTGGAACGACCTGGCGTACTCCCTCGACCCCAACAACGCGGTGGGCAAAGGCGGTCGGGCCGTGCCCGGCGCCTTCAAGTGGCAGTGGGCCAACAGCTTCTACCTCGCCGGTGAGACCCAGCCCCTGACCGTGCCGAGCCTCGACCCGACCCGGATCAACTCCCTCACCTGCCTGCACTTCGTCACCCCGGCCTGCGCCATGTTCCGCACCCTGAACTCCGGGAGCTACCCGGCCAGGGCGACGGCCGGCCTGCTCGCGTACCTGCGCAGCGTCTCCCCGGTGTCGTACCTGAACCGGGTGAAGGCCCCGACGCTCCTCGTCCAGGGCCAGGCCGACACCCTCTTCAACCTCGACGAGGCGACGGCGACGTACAAGACGCTGAAGGCGCAGGGCACGACCGCCAAGATGATCTGGCAGTCGTGGGGTCACAGCGGCGGCATGACCGACCCGGCCGCCGGTGAACTCGACCTGAGCCAGGGCGACTTGGAGTCGAGCTACGTCGGCCGGCGCATCCTGGCCTGGTTCGACCGGTACCTGCTCCAGCGAAAGAACACGGACACGGGACCGGCCTTCGCCTACTACCGCGACTGGATCACGGACCCGGCCGACACCTACGCCACGGCCGGCCAACTCCCCGCGCTCGACGAGAAGTTCTACCTCTCCGGCGACGGCAAGCTCGTCGACAACCGGGCGAAGGTGGCGCGCGGCAGCCGGGACTACTCCAACCGGCTTGTCCCCACGAGCCATTCGGAGAACTCGCTGAGCGGGACGATCGGCCTGCCGGACCCGGCGCCGTACGACACGGCGGGCACGTACCTCGGGTGGACCAGCGAACCCCTGACCCGCACCACGGATGTCGTAGGTGCCCCGAAGGCCACGCTCAAGGTCGTCTCCCCGAAGGCGCGGCGCGTCCAGAACTCCGGCGACGCCGCCGACAACCTCGTCCTCTTCGCCAAGCTCTATGACCTCGCTCCCGACGGCACCAAGACGCTTGTCCACCGGTTGGTCGCTCCTGTCCGCGTACCGGACGTCACGAAGGGCTTCACGGTGACCCTGCCGGGGATCGTGCACCGGTACGCGAAGGGGCACCGGCTCCAGTTCGTGATCGCGGCGAGCGACGACGCGTACACCGGGAACCGGGGGATCAAGCCGGTCACGGTGGTCAGCTCGCCGCAGGACACCGGGGTGCTGGAGCTGCCGGTCGTTGCGGACTGAGTCTCACCGTGCGTGATGGGCGATTCGGGCTCACCCTGGAGGCATGAGCCCGAAGACCACCGAGAGCGGCGGTGGGACCGGCCGGCGGGAACGCGTGCTGACGCCCGCCCGGATCACGGTTCTGCTGCTCGCCGTCCTGGCCCTGATCTTCATCTTCGAGAACACCCGCGCCACGAAGATCCGCCTGCTGATCCCCGAGGTCACCATGCCTCTGTGGATGGCGCTGCTGGGCACGGCGATCATCGGCGCCCTGTGCGGGTGGTATTTCATGCGACGGCGCCGCTAGCCCGGATTAGGGTGACGGGATGCCGCACACCGCGTCCCGTTATCTCGCCGAGAGCCCCCGTGTGGGCATCCGTCACTTCACGTACGACGACGGTGCCGAGTTCACCGCGCGGGCCAGGGAGAGCAAGGACCTGCACCAGCCCTGGCTGTTCCCGCCGGCGAGCGGGGACGCGTACACCGCCTATGCCCGGCGGCTGATCCAGGATCCGTCCAAGGCCGGGTTCCTCGTGTGCGAGGTGGACGGCGGGGGCATCGCCGGGTTCATCAACATCAACAACATCGTCGAGGGCGGCTTCCAGTGCGGAGCGCTGGGCTACGGCGCCTTCGCGCACGCGGCCGGGCGCGGGCTGATGCGCGAGGGGATGAACCTCGTGGTGGGACACGCCTTCGGGCCGATGCGGCTGCACCGGCTCGAAATCAACGTGCAGCCCACCAACCTTCCCTCGATCGCCCTGGCCCGCAGCTGCGGGTTCCGGCTCGAAGGCTTCTCGCCGGACATGATCTACATCGACGGCGCGTGGCGGGACCACGAGCGCTGGGCGATCACCGCCGAGATGCGGACTTCCGGTTGACCTTCATCGTGTCCAGGTCCGTGACCGTCGACTTCAGGTCACGGAAGCCGTAGCCGAGGCCCTTCAGCGCGGTCTCGGCGCGGTCCTCCGCGAGCGCCGCCGCCATCTCGGCACCGTCGGCCGCGTCCGACACCACCACATACCGCCACGAGAAGTGCTTGAGCGGCGCAGGTTCGTAACTGAGCGAGCCCTCCTCGGTGAACCGCATGCTCGGCATCCCGTGCTCCGCCGCCTCGCCCAGCAGCCGCTCCCGCGCCTCGTCCGTCAGCGCGTCCCAGGTGCCCCGGACGATCACCCGGTACGTGTGCTGCTCGCCCATCAGCCGTTCCATCCCTCGGTCCATGTCGTCGAACGGCCCGACTGTACGTCGCCGAGGGCGCGGCGCACGCGGAATTTCGTGGCGCCCGGTGCTCCCGCCTTTGCGGAATCCTGACCGGTAGCGCCCCTGGCCACCGCACCCGTTGCCGGGTTCCATGGTGATCGTGACGACGATCCGACGTGAGGTACTGACGCTGCCCGCCGCGGAGTTGGGTCCCGACAACCCGCTGCCCCCACTGCGTCCGCTCGACGAGGCACATGGCATAGACGACCGCGACCGCGAGGACCTGCCGCGCGACATGGCCCGCCAGGTCGGCTACGAACCCCTCCGCAGCCTGCTGCCGACCCGCGTCCGGGACGGCTACGACAGAGACCGCACACCCCGCCGCATCGACGCCCTCGTGATCGAGAACGACCGGCTCCGCGCCACCGTGCTCCCCGCCCTCGGCGGCCGCATCGCCTCCCTCGTCCACAAGCCCACCGACCGTGAACTCCTGTACCGCAACCCGGTGTTGCAGCCCGCCAACTTCGCCCTCAACGGCGCCTGGTTCTCCGGCGGTATCGAGTGGAACATCGGCGCCACCGGCCACACCACCCTCTCCTGCGCACCCCTGCACGCCGCCCGTGTCCCCGCCCCCGACGGCGGCGAGATGCTCCGCCTCTGGGAGTGGGAACGCCTCCGCGACCTCCCCTTCCAGGTGGACCTCTGGCTTCCGGACGGCTCCGACTTCCTCTACGTCGGCGTCCGCATCCGCAACCCGCACGAGCGGCCCGCGCCCACCTACTGGTGGTCCAACATCGCGGTACCGGAGGAACGCCGGGTCCTCGCACCGGCGTTGGAAGCCTGGCACTTCGGGTACGAGCGGCGGCTGCGCCGGGTGCCCGTGCCGTCGTACGACGGAGTGGACCGGTCCTATCCCCTCAACAGCCCTTACGCCGCCGACTACTTCTACGAGATGCCCGACGGGCGGCGCCGCTGGATCGCCGCCCTCGACGCGGACGGGCACGGGCTGGTGCAGACGTCGACCGATGTGCTGCGGGGGCGCAAGTTGTTCGTGTGGGGCAGCGGCAGCGGTGGCCGGCGCTGGCAGGAGTGGCTCACCGAGCCGGGTACCCGTGGCTACTGCGAGATCCAAGCGGGCCTGGCCCGCACCCAGCTAGAGCATGTGCGGCTCAAACCGGAGAGCGAGGTGTCCTGGCTGGAGGCGTACGGTCCGCTCGATGCCGAGGCGGCGGGGGAGTGGTCCGCCGTCGTGGACGGTGCCGAGGCGCGGCTCGAAACCGCCCTGCCCCGCGCCGACTTGGACGCGGCCTACGCCGCCTGGAAGCCGCACGCCGACACCGAACCTGACGAGATACTCGCCACCGGCTCCGGGTGGGGCGCGCTCGAAGTCCTGCGCACGGACTGGAAGTTGCCCGGTACGCCCTTCGAGGAGTCCACGCTCGGCGAGGCACAAGCACCGTGGGCAGAACTCCTGCGGAGCGGAGTCCTGCCCGAGCCGCGCCGGGTCCGGCCGCCCGGGGAGACGCTGGTCGCCTCGCACTGGCGGGACATGCTGGAGACCGCGCCCGCGACCCCGCTCACCGAGTACCACCTCGGCGTCGCGCAGTGGCACGCCGGCGATCGGGCGCAGGCGGTGCGGAGTTGGGAGCGGGCCCTCGAACTCGCCCCGTCCCTCTGGCCGTTGCTGCGCTGTCTCGCCGTAGCGGACCAGGAGGCGGGGAACCATGAGCGGGCCGCGGACCGGTACAACGAGGCCTTCGCCGATCTGTGTCACGAGCGGCGGGACGCGGGGGAGCGGTGGACCGCCGCGACGGCCGCGCTCGGGCGGGAGGCCGTCGAGGCGTTGCTGCGGGTGCGGCGGACCGCCGATGCCCGTGCCGTGTGGGAGATGCTGCACCCCGTGACCCGGGAACGCGGCCGATTCCTGCTGCTCCAGGCCGAGTTGCTGCTCGCGGAAGGGCGGCGCGACGACGCGTGGGCGGTGTTCGCCGACGGCTTCGAGGTCGCCGATCTGCGCGAGGGCGCCGAGTCGATCGGCCGGCTCTGGTCGCGGCTCACCGACGAACCACTGCCGACGCGCTACGACTTCAGGATGCGGCCGGACACGCCCTGAGACGAACTGTGGACCGGCCGGTCAGCCCCGCCGGTCCACGTACTCGTACACCGTCCCGTCCGGATGTACCGCGATCAGATTGCGTCCCACCGGTGTCGCCTGCGGGCCCGCGATGACCCGGGCACCGAGTTCCGTGAGGAGCGTGTGCGCTTCGTCGACGTCCTTGACGGCGATCGTCGCCGCGACCTTGCGCAACACCTCCAACTCCGCCTCGGGCCCGCTCATCAGCAGGAAGAAACCGACCGCGGCCACCGACACCCCGCCGCGCTCGAAACGGAGTGCCGAGGCGCCCGTGAGGCGTTCGTAGAAGGGGACGGCGGTCTCCAGGTCGTCGACGCAGATACGCAGCGTGGCTCCCAGAATGTCCATACGGAAGAGCCTAGGAGCTGTTCGGGGTTCGGATCATGTGGTCGACGTGAGGTGCTTCAGCCACATGATCGAGCCTCGGAGGTGGAGTCCGGCCTCGAAGCTCTCCGGGCTCTTGTCGTAGCGGGTGGCCACCCCGCGCCAGGTCTTGACCTTCTGGAAGCAGCGTTCGACGGTGTTTCTCTGCTTGTAGAGGTCGGTGTCGTGGCTGACGGGCCGGCCGCCCTTACTGCCCTTCCTCCTGCGGTTGGCGGCCTGGTCCCTCTTCTCCGGGATGACGGCCTTGATGCCACGCTTGCGCAGGTACGCCCGGTTGCCCTTGGAGGAGTAGGCCTTGTCGGCGGCGACCGCGTCCGGGCGGGTGCGCGGGCGGCCGACCGGCCCCGGGACCCTGATCTTCTCCAGCACGGCCTTGAACTGCGGACAGTCCGCTGCCTGACCAGGTGTCAGGACGAAGGCCAGCGGCAGCCCGGCCGAGTCGACCGCGGCATGGACCTTGCTGCTCAGGCCACCCCGGGACCTACCGAGTCCGGCGGCCTTCGCACGGGCCTTGCGACGCCGCCGCTCCGTGGCACGATCCGCACCCGCCCGGTGTGCACCGGCCGCGTCCGCCCCGGCTTGTGCTGCACCACCCGCCACACCGGCGGCTGGTACGCCAGCGGAACCCCCTTTTCCTCGGTCAGCGCCTGCTCCAGGGCGTCCAGGGTCTCCCCGGCGACGGCCAGCCCTGCAGAGTCCTGGTGCGCGCGCACCACCGTGGAGTCCACGCTCACCAACTCCAGGCCGACCAGCCCACGCCCGGCCGCCTCCGCGATCAACGCATCCAACAGCCCCTGGAACACCCCGGCCCCGGCCCAACTGCTGAACCGCGAGTACACCGTGGACCAGGGGCCATACCGCTCAGGGACATCACGCCAGCCCGACCCGGTACGAAAACGCCAGATCACCCCGTTGAACCGGTCCCGCACCCGCCGGGGCAACGGCCCCGTGGCCGCCACCGGCAAAAGCGGCTCGATCAGAGCCCACTCGGCATCCGTCACATCAAAACGCGCCACACCCGAGTTCTACCAGCAGCCCACGCGACCAAGAGATCCGAACCCCGAACAGCCCCTAGTTGGGAAGACGGGCCGTGGTGATCCATCCCGACGATCCGGCGGGTGTTTGGGCGGCTTGCTCGGGGGGACGCGGAATGCCTCGCAGGACCACCCCCGAAGGAGCCTCATGGACACCGGTGAACTCGTCGAACTCGGACAGCAACTGCGCGTGGACAGTGTGCGGGCCGCCGACGCGGCGGGATCCGGACACCCGACGTCCTCCATGTCCGCCGCGGACCTGATGGCCGTCCTCCTCGCCCACCACCTCCACTACGACTTCGACCGCCCCGACCACCCCGGCAACGACCGCTTCGTCCTCTCCAAGGGACATGCCTCGCCCCTGCTCTACTCCGCTTACAAGGCCGCCGGCGCGATCGACGACGCCGAACTGCTCACGTTCCGCATGCTGGACAGCCGTCTCGAAGGGCATCCCACCCCGCAGCGGCTCCCGTGGGTCGAGACCGCCACCGGCTCGCTCGGGCAGGGGCTGCCGGTCGGCGTCGGCATCGCCCTGTCCGGCAAGCGGCTGGAGCGCACCGGGTACCGCGTGTGGGTGCTGTGCGGGGACAGCGAGCTGGCCGAGGGCTCGGTGTGGGAGGCCGCCGAGCACGCGGCCTACGAACACCTCGACAACCTCACCCTGATCGTCGACGTCAACCGGCTCGGGCAGCGCGGCCCGACCCGGCACGGCCATGATCTCGACGCGTACGCCCGCCGGTTCCGGGCCTTCGGCTGGCACACGATCGAGGTCGACGGGCATGACGTGGACGCCGTGGACCGCGCCTACAGCGAGGCCGTGTCCACCAGCGGTCAGCCCACCGCGATCCTCGCCCGCACCCTCAAGGGCAAGGGCGTCGCCTCCGTCCAGGACCGCGAGGGCCTGCACGGCAAACCGCTGCCCGACGCGGAGGCGGCGATCGCCGAACTCGGCGGCCGGCGCGACCTCCGCGTCCAGATGCGGGAACCCGTCGACGCCCGCGCGCTGCACTCCGTACGCGCCGACCACCTGGAACTCCCGCGCTACGACCGGGGCGACGACGTCCCCACCCGCGACGCCTTCGGCCAGGCCCTCGCCGCCCTCGGTTCCGCGCGCGGGGATGTCGTAGCGCTCGACGGCGAGGTCGGGGACTCCACGCGCGCGGAGTTCTTCGCCAAGGAACACCCCGACCGGTACTTCGAGTGCTACATCGCCGAGCAGCAACTGGTCGGTGCCGCCGTCGGGTTGGCGGCGCGCGGCTGGGTGCCGTACGCCTCCACGTTCGCGGCGTTCTTCACGCGCGCGTACGACTTCATCCGGATGGCCGCGGTCAGCGGTGCGGGGATCAACCTGGTCGGCTCGCACGCGGGTGTGTCGATCGGGCAGGACGGGCCCTCGCAGATGGGGCTGGAGGACCTGGCGATGATGCGCGCGGTGCACGGTTCGACCGTGCTGTACCCGTGCGACGCCAACCAGACCGCCCGGCTCGTCGCCACGATGGCCGGCCTGGACGGCGTGCGCTATCTGCGGACCTCGCGGGGCGCCGGGCCGGTCGTCTATGGCCCCGACGAGGAGTTCCCGGTCGGCGGCAGCAAGGTGCTGCGCTTCTCCAGCCGGGACCGGCTGACGGTCGTGGCCGCCGGGGTGACCGTGCACGAGGCACTGGCCGCCGCCGACGCGCTGGACCGCGAGGGCATCCAGGTGCGGGTGATCGACCTGTACTCGGTCAAGCCCGTCGATGTCGAGACCCTGCGCCAGGCCGCCGAGGACACCGGCTGTCTGCTCACCGTCGAGGACCACCACCCCGAGGGCGGTATCGGGGACGCGGTCCTGGACGCCTTCCTCGACGGGCGGCCGGTGCCGCGCCTGGTCCGTCTCGCCGTACGCGACATGCCCGGCTCCGCGAGCCCGGCCGAGCAGCTGCACGCGGCCGGCATCGACGCGGAGTCGATCGCGGCGGCCGGGCGGCTGCTGGTGGAGACGGCGATCGTGCGCTGAACGCCGGTCGTGGGCCGAACGCCAGGAGCCCGCGTCACCCCGATTCCTCGGGGTGACGCGGGCTCGACGTCTGTGTGGTTCTGCGGACGCGTCCGCTACCAGCGGTACCAGCGTCCCCGGCCGCCGCCCGCCGAGGTGCCGCGCACCAGGAAGCCGAGCAGCCATACGGCGAGCACGATCAGCGCCACCCACCAGAGGATCTTCACAGCGAATCCGGCACCGAACAGGACCAGCGCCAGCAGTAGGACGATCAGGATCGGAACCATAGTGTGTAACCTCCCGGCCTCCGAGTTCCCCCGATCACGCGGATCAGACCTCCTTGCGGCCGAGGATCTCCCCGTGCAGCACGGCGAACCAGCCGTCCTCCTGCTTCCCCCACTCCCGCCACGCCTCCGCCACGGCGGCCAGCTGCTCGGTGGTCGCATGGCCGCCCTCGGTGGCGACCCCCGCGTACGAGGACGCGACGGTACGGTCCGCCCACAGGCCGCTCCACCAGGCCCGCTCGTCCGGAGTGTGGAACGTCCAGGTGCTGGAGGTGGCCGTGACGTCCGTCAGCCCCGCCCGCAGTGCCCATGATTTGAGACGGCGTCCGGCATCCGGCTCACCGCCGTTGGCGCGGGCCACCCGGCGGTACAGGTCCAGCCAGTCGTCCAGCCCTGCTACTTCCGGGTACCAGGTCATCACCGCGTAGTCCGCGTCGCGGGCGGCGATGAACCCGCCCGGCTTGGTCACCCGGACCATCTCCCGCAGCGCCTGCACCGGGTCGCCCACGTGCTGGAGCACCTGATGGGCGTGGACCACACAGAACGTGTCGTCCGGATAGTCCAGCGCGTGCACGTCGGCGACCGCGAAGTCGACGTTCGTCAGGCCGCGTTGGGCGGCTGTGGCACGGGCCTGGTCCAGGATGCCCGGCGCGTGGTCGACGCCGGTGACATGGCCGTCCGGGACCAGCGCCGCCAGGTCGGCGGTGATGGTGCCGGGGCCGCAGCCGATGTCCAGGATCTTCATGTGGGGCTTGAGCGAACCGAGCAGGTAGGCCGCGGAGTTGGCGGCGGTCCGCTGGGTGTGCGAACGCAGCACGGACTCGTGGTGCCCGTGCGTGTAGACGGCGGTCTCCTGCGGCTTCGGCATGGCTCTACCTACCCCTTCGCGTCTTCTTCGGCGTAGGAGGAACGGTACGCGCGCATGTCGGATGATGAGACCTGCGTTTTACGATGTGGACTGACGGGTGATCAGAGACTCCGTCAGGGGGCGGTACACCGTCAGTGCCTCGGGCTGCTCCTCCAGCGTCAACTCTCCCTTGACATCGGTGACTTCACCGTCGTACGCGAGCAGCGTTCCGGGGGCCAGACCGCTCAGGCGCAGGCGGTGCACCTGGGACGCCGCGTGGGCGGGGGAGCGGGTGAACGGGCCCGCCAGCGCCGCCGCGAGCAGGCGCAGGGCCGGCCTGCGGCCGCCGTGCACGATCCGGATGTCGAGACGCCCGTCCGCCAGGTCGACGCGGCGGCCGGAGGCGACCCCCTTGCGGTGGTAGGTGCCGTTGCCGGCGAACAGCATCCACAACGGGCGGGTACGGCCGCCGACTTCGGCCTCCAGCGGGTGCCGGTCCGCGCGCAGCACCCACAGCGCCGCGAGCACGCCCGCGGGCCAGCCGCCGATCCGGGGCGCCCAGCGCTCCCGCTCGCGCACCAGCTCCGGATAGACGCCCAGGCTCAGGGTGTTGAGGAAGATGCCCCGGGTGGCGCCGGACCTGAACCGGCCGACGTCCACGCGGACGGCGTCGCCCTGCCTGATCGCCTTGCTCAGGTCGCGCGGGCCCTCCACGCCGAGGTCGTAGGCGAAGTGGTTGAGGGTGCCCCCAGGGAGGACGGCGAGGGGCAGGTCGTGGCGCAGCGCGACCCGCGCCGCCGCGTTGACCGTGCCGTCGCCGCCGCACACCCCGAGGACCCGGGCGCGGGTCGCCGCCTTCTCCAACTCGGCGTGTATGTCCGCGGGTTGGCAGGCGATGACCTCCGCGCCGGGCAGGAAGTCCGTCAGCGCGTCCGCCCGGTCCGCGCTGCCCGAGGCCGAGTTGACCACCATGACCAGGCCCTCGCCGTCCTCCAGCGCCGGGACCTCGGCGCGGACACGGGCCGGCGGCACGAACTGCCCGCGGGTCGGCACCATGCCGCGCACCGCGAACGCCGCGCACGCGCCCAGGGCGGCACCCGCCACGACATCGCTCGGGAAGTGGACGCCGGTGTACACGCGGGACATGG
This sequence comes from Streptomyces sp. NBC_01288, assembly GCF_035982055.1. Classification (NCBI taxonomy): domain Bacteria; kingdom Bacillati; phylum Actinomycetota; class Actinomycetes; order Kitasatosporales; family Streptomycetaceae; genus Streptomyces; species Streptomyces sp. NBC_01288. The sequence goes on along the minus strand of NZ_CP108427.1, from coordinate 1,826,132 downwards.
CGACCGAGAACGCGATCGGCGCCACGACCGCGCCCCAGGCCGGGGACTCCAGGGCGACGCCGGTGGCGAAGGCAGCCGCCGACGCCGCGTGACCCGACGGGAACGAGGTGGTGATCGGCTGCCGCTTCAGCTGCCGGCCCAGCGGGACGGGGTCCAGGACGGGCCGGGGGCGGCGCACGCTCCGCTTGCCGATCGTGTTGATCGCGAGGGAGGCCAGGGACAGGGAGGCGATGCCCCGAGCGGCGGCCCGGCGGGCGCGCGGCGTACGGCTGGCGGCCACCGCGGCGGCCGTGGCGAACCACAGCACGCCGTGATTGGCACTCCGGCTCAGCCGCGGCAGCACGGGCTCACCCGCGGGCCAGTTCCGGTCGGCGGCCACCTCGAAGAGGCGCGAGTCGAGCGAAAGCAGCCATTCGCGCAGGGCGTGGCGGCCGGGGAGGGGGACCGTGAGGTCGACGTCAGGGCTCATGCCGTGCCGGGTACCCTGAAATGGCCGTTTGCTGCCCGGCGGACCGTCGGAGGACCGTTTCCACCGTCCTCCACCGTCGGCGGACCGCTTCGTTCCGACCGTCGGCGGACCGTTTCATCGGAGGACCCCCGCATGCGCCTGATCCTCATCCGCCACGGCCAGACCACGGCCAACGTGGACTACCGCCTCGACACGGCCATACCCGGCGCGGACCTGACCGACCTGGGCCGCCGCCAGGCCGCAGCCCTCCCCGAGGCCCTCGCCGACGAGGACATCGAGGCCCTCTACGCCTCCACCCTGATCCGCACCCAGCACACCGCGGCCCCGCTGGCCGCCGCCCGCGGCCTCGACGTACGCGTCCGCGACGGCATCCGGGAGCTGACCGCCGGTGACCTGGAGATGCTGCCCGGAGACACCGAGCCCGGCCACGAGTACATGCGGATCGTGTTCGCGTGGGCGGCCGGTGACACGGAGCTGCGGATGCCGGGCGGCGAGAGCGGCACCGAGGCCCTCGCCCGCTACGACGGCGTGATCGCGGAGGCCGCCGACAGCGGCGCCCGCACCGTCGCCATGATCAGCCACGGCGCCGCGATCCGGATGTGGACGTCCGCCCGCGCCGACAACATCGACGTGGACTTCGCCGCCGCCCGCCCCCTCGACAACACCGGCATCGTGATCCTGGACGGCTCCCCGGCCGACGGCTGGAAGGCCCTGTCCTGGGAAGGCGCCCTGGTCGGGGCGGCCGCACCGGACACGGACGGCGGCCCGACCGGACAGCCGCTCGACGAGGACCAGAAGCCCTAGCGAAACCTTGGTGCGGTTTTGGCGGGCACAATAAGGGTTTGCCGGTCCGCGAGGCCGCCCCACAGAATGCGTGGTCATGGGACATCTGGAAGCCGCACACCTTGAGTACTACCTCCCCGACGGGAGGCCGCTGCTCGGCGATGTGTCCTTCCGGGTCGGCGAAGGCGCCGTGGTCGCCCTGGTCGGGCCCAACGGCGCCGGCAAGACGACCCTGCTGCGGCTGATCTCCGGCGAGCTGAAACCGCACGGCGGCACCGTCACCGTGAGCGGCGGCCTGGGCGTGATGCGCCAGTTCGTGGGCTCCGTACGCGACGAGACGACCGTACGGGACCTGCTCGTGTCGGTCGCCCCGCCCCGTATCCGCGAGGTCGCCGCCGAGGTCGACAAGGCCGAGCACGGCATCATGACCGTCGACGACGAGGCGGCCCAACTCGCCTACGCGCAGGCCCTGTCCGACTGGGCCGAGGTGCACGGCTACGAGTTCGAGACCCTGTGGGACATGTGCACCATGGCCGCGCTCGGAGTGCCGTACGACAAGGCGCAGTTCCGGCAGGTCGGCACGCTCTCCGGGGGTGAGCAGAAGCGGCTCGTGCTGGAGGCGCTGCTGCGCGGCAGCGAAGAGGTGCTGCTGCTCGACGAGCCGGACAACTACCTTGACGTGCCCGGAAAGCGGTGGCTTGAGGAGCGGCTCAAGGAGACCCGCAAGACGGTCCTGTTCGTCTCCCACGACCGTGAACTCCTCGCCCGTGCCGCCGAGAAGATCGTCTCCGTGGAGCCCTCGCCGACCGGCGCCGACGCCTGGGTGCACGGCGCCGGCTTCGCCACCTACCACGAGGCCCGGCGCGAACGCTTCGCCCGTTTCGAGGAGTTGCGCCGCCGCTGGGACGAGAAGCACGCCCAGTTGAAGAAGCTCGTCCTGAACCTCCGTCAGGCGGCCTCCATCAGCCACGAGTTGGCGTCCCGCTACGCCGCCGCCCAGACCCGCCTGCGCAAGTTCGAGGAGGCGGGCCCGCCCCCCGAGCCGCCGCGCGAGCAGGACATCAGCATGCGCATCAAGGGCGGCCGCACGGGCGTAAGGGCCGTCACCTGCAAGGGACTTGAACTGACGGGCCTGATGAAGCCCTTCGACCTTGAGGTCTTCTACGGCGAACGCGTCGCCGTCCTCGGCTCCAACGGCTCGGGCAAGTCCCACTTCCTGCGGCTCCTCGCCGGCGAGGAGGTGAAGCACACGGGGGAGTGGAAGCTCGGCGCGCGTGTCGTTCCCGGGCACTTCGCGCAGACCCACGCCCACCCCGAACTCCAGGGCCGCACCCTCCTCGACATCCTGTGGAAGGAGCACGCGCAGGCCCAGGGCCCCGCGATGTCCCGACTGCGCCGCTACGAGCTGACCGGCCAGGCCGAGCAGAGCTTCGACCGGCTGTCCGGGGGGCAGCAGGCGCGTTTCCAGATCCTGTTGCTGGAACTCCAGGGCGTGACGGCCCTGCTTCTCGACGAGCCGACCGACAACCTCGACCTGGAGTCCGCTGAGGCTCTTCAGGAGGGGCTTGAAGCGTTCGACGGGACGGTGCTCTCCGTCACGCACGACCGGTGGTTCGCCCGGTCCTTCGACCGGTATCTGGTCTTCGGCAGCGACGGCAAGGTTCGCGAGACGACCGAGCCGGTGTGGGACGAGCGGCGGGTGGAGCGCGCGCGGTAGGTCGTGCGGGGTGTGACCGCTTGCTTTGGTGCGGAGGCCGCGGGGCCGGAATGCCGGAATGTTCGTAGAGTGGCCTCAAGGACCGTGAGACTCGACGAGCGGGGCACACCATGACCGGAGTCGACCCTGCGCGCCTGGACGATGCTCAGCTCATGAAGGAGCTGGAGACCATCCACCGCACGCGCCACGACACCCTGCTGTACGGCTCGAACGACGCGCTGCGCGCCCACAACGACCGTATGGCCGGACTGGAGGGCGAGTATCTGCGCCGCCATCCGCGTCGCCTCGTGGCCCCCGGCCGTACCCGGCAGGGGGCACGCGAGCGGGAGTGAGCGGGATGTGTTCGCGCCTTGAGATGGTGTGTGTTTGTGCCTTGAGGCCCGGGGCAGGCGAACTCCCAGCGCTGGATCGCGAACGCGTTCCCACCGACGGTGACCGTCCAACCCGGAGCATGCTCAAGGGAGTTGTGACGCACCATGCCTACTCGGACCAATCGGCCTGCCCGCACGAGCACGCGCACGAAACGCCATTCCCATCACGACGCCCCCGACACCGCCGAGGCGTTCCGCACGCTGGCCGCGCTGCCGCCCGGCCCGCGGCACGACACCGTCCGCGAACACATCGTCGAGGCGTGGCTGCCCATGGCCGACCGGCTCGCGGGGCGGTTCCGCAACCGGGGTGAGAGCGCGGAGGACTTACGCCAGGTCGCTGCCCTCGGGCTGGTGAAGGCCGTCGACCGGTACGACCCCGAGCGCGGGAACGCGTTCGAGAGCTATGCCGTGCCGACGATCACCGGGGAGATCAAACGGCACTTCCGGGATCACATGTGGACCTTGCATGTGCCTCGGCGGGTGCAGGATCTTCGGAACCGGGTGCGGGTTGCCGGGCAGGAGCTTGCCCAGACCATGCAGGGGCGGCGGCCTACCGTGGCGGAGATCGCCGCGCATGCGGGTCTCTCCGAGGAGGAGGTGCGGGTGGGGCTTGAGGCGTTGGAGAGTTTCAGTGTGTTGTCCCTCGACGCGGTTGCCTCCGGCGGTTCGGACGGGTATTCGCTGAGCGACGTTCTCGGGGCCGCTGATCCGGCGCTGGACGTCGTCGTAGATAGGGAGGCCGTGAAGCCTCGGCTTGCCGCGTTGCCCCAGCGGGATCGGGAGATCTTGTACCTGCGGTTCTTCGGGGACATGACGCAGAGCCGGATCGCTGAGCGGTTCGGGATTTCGCAGATGCATGTGTCCCGGTTGATCAGTCGGTGTTGTCTTCGGATCCGGCAGCAGGTTCTGGAGGATGCGGCCGCTTAGAGGTCGTGTTTCGGGTGCGGGTCCGTGGGGGCTGGTCGCGCAGTTCCCCGCGCCGCTAAAAGCTCCGGCCGGGCTGTGTTCACTCGCTCGGGCTCTCTCCTTAACCCCAATGGGGTCTGGCCGCGCGCGTCTCCGAATGGACCGGGCTTCGATGGTGTTGCCGTCGTCCTCGGTCTAAGGAGACCCGCTCATGCGTCGCACCGCCCTTGCTCTGTCCGTCGTCGCCCTTGTCGGCGCCGCCGGGCCCGCTCTGGCCGCCGATCCGGGTGCCGAGGTCAGTCCGAGCACCGTGCGGGCGGGTGGGAACGTCACCGTCTCCGTCACCTGCGAGGCGATCGGGGGGACCGTGGCCGAGACCATCGACGCCACGTCCCAGGGGTTCGACGACGGGACCGTCCAGCTGCAACGGGTGCCCGGCAACGACGACCGGGCCGCCGGAGCCGCATATCGGGGGACCGCGCGGATCTCCGACGGCGAAGGGGGCGAGCGGGACTCCGCGTGGACCGTCGACGGGACCTGTCCCGCGCCGCCCGGGGGACAGGGCAGGCCCTGGAGCGCGACCTTCAGCATCGAGCGCGGGGGTGGGCAGCCGCCGTGTCAGGAGCCCCGGGGTGATGCCTGCGGTGGTGTGCCCGCCGCGATTCAGCGCGGGGTGCAGGCGGGGGAGGGCGGTACCTTCACCGACTCCGTTCCGGCTCTGGTCGCCGGTGGTGTACTGATCGCCGGTGCCTTCGGCGGTGCCGTGTACCGGCTGCGCCGGCGGACGCCGAGGCACTGAGCGCGCGAGCGGGACACGGCACGGCACTGCACGAGGGACTGCGCGGAGGCACCATGCGGCAGGCGGACGCGGTAGGCCAGGGGCCTGTGCGTTACGGTCCGGTGTTTCCCGATGACGGGCTCCCGGTATTGCCGGAACTGGCCGCCGTGCTCGCCGCCGCCGCGTCCCGTACCGAGGAACAGCCGGTGGGCGGAGCTCCCGTACTGCTGGACGCCGCTTGCGGTTACTTCGAACGCCGTGGCCTGCCCGCCGACCCCGCCCGCGTGGCCGCCGCCCCGGGTGCCCCCGCGCTGCTGGTCGCGCTGACCGCCGCGCTCGGCGGTGACGTACTCGTCCCCAGACCCTGCGCCGCCTGGTGGGCGCCGTACGCGCGGCTGTTGGGCAGATCCGTGTTCCATGTGGGCACCCCGGCCGAGTGCGGCGGGGTGCCCGATCCGTACGCGCTGCTGGAGACCGTGCGCCGGGTCCGGGACGAGGGCGGTGACCCGCGGCTGCTCGTCCTCTCGGTGGCCGACGACCCGACCGCGACCGTGGCGCCGCCCGAGGTCATGCACGAGACCGTCGAGGCCGCCGCGGCCGAGGGGCTGCACCTGGTCAGCGACGAGACCTGGCGCGACACCCTGCACACACCGCGCGACACCATGTTGCTCAGCCCCGCCGAGATGCTGCCCGACAAGGTCACCGTCGTCACCGACCTGGCCGGCGCGCTCCTCCCGTCCGGCTGGCCCGCCGCCGTCGCCCGCTTCCCCGAAGGTCGTGCCGGGCAGGCGCTACGCGCGCGCGTGCTCGACGTCCTCACCGCACTCGGCGCCCGCGTCGCAGCGCCGGTCGCCGCCGCGGCCGGCCACGCCCTCGGCGAACCCCCGCCCGTCCTCGCCCGCCGCGACAGCGCCGTACGCCTGCACGCGCGCGTGGCCGCCGCCGTCCACGCCGGCGTCACCGGGGCGGGCGCCTTCTCCAGGCCGCCGCAGGCGGGACGTCATCTGTACGTCGACCTCGGGCCGTTGCGCCATGCGCTGACCCCGCAGGGAGTGGGCGACGCGCAGGACCTGGAGGAGTTCCTCACCGCCCGGCTCGGCATGCCCGCGCCGGGCGGCCACCGGTTCGGCGACGACCTGGGCGCGCTGCGGGTACGGCTGTCCACCGGGCCACTGCTGGGCCGAACCGACGCGGAACGCGCGGAATGTCTCACGTCACCCTTGCCGTTGGAACTGCCACACGTGCAACGCGCGTTGATGTCCTTGAGGTCGATCTTCGACGATCTCCGCGACGACGCTCAGCGATGGGAGCCTCCTCGATGACGCAGCAGTCCGAGTCGACCACCGACAGCAGTACGGCCATGCGCGAAGCGGCCGCTCCGACGTCCCCGTTCACCCCCTCGTCCCCGCCCCTCGCCGAGCCCCGCCCCCTCGGTGAGCGACGCGTATGGCCCCGCACCTTCCACGACCGGCTCACCGCCCCGCTCCCCGGCCTCAACGCCTACGCCCGCTTCGCCCGCGAGGGTTCGGTGCGACCCCGCCCGGAGGGCCTCGCCGACATCCCCCAACTCCCGTTCGCCCCCGAGCCGTTGCCCCAGGTGGACGCCCTGACCGTCGCCGTCACCTGGGCGGGGCACGCCAGTTGGGTGGTACAGATCGGCGGCCTGACCATCCTCACCGACCCGGTCTGGTCCCGCCGCATCCTCGGCACCCCGGCCCGGATCACCCCCGTAGGCGTCGCCTGGGAAGCACTCCCGCCCATCGACGCCGTCGTCATCAGCCACAACCACTACGACCACCTCGACGCCCCCACCCTGCGCCGACTCCCGCGCCACACCCCGGTGTTCGCACCGGCGGGCCTCGGCAGCTGGTTCAGACGCCGCAGATTCACGCACGTCACCGAGCTCGACTGGTGGGAAGCGGCCCAACTCGACGGCGTCCGCCTCGACTTCGTCCCCGCCCACCACTGGTCCAAGCGCAGCCTCACCGACACCTGCCGTTCCCTGTGGGGCGGTTGGGTCCTGACAGCACCCGACGGCCAACGCGTCTACTTCGCCGGCGACACGGGCTACGGCCACTGGTTCTCCCGAATCGGCCACCGCTACCCGGGAATCGACCTGGCCCTCCTCCCCATCGGCGCCTACGACCCCCGCTGGTGGCTCAGCGACGTCCACTGCGACCCCGAGGAGGCGGTGCGGGCGGTGCAGGATCTGGGGGCGCAACGGATGGCCCCCATGCACTGGGGCACCTTCGTCCTGTCGGCGGAACCGGTCCTGGAACCCCTGACGCGGGTCAGGGCGGCCTGGGAGAAGGCCGAGCTGGCCCGCGAAGACCTGTGGGACTTGCCGGTGGGAGCTTCAAGAGTGCTGGACCAGATGCCTTAGGGGCGCGGGGCTGTGTCGATGTGCGGCTCCGCCGCGGGGCGCGCCCAGCCACAACGAGCGCGCACCCCGCAACGACACATCAACTGGCAGCCCGAACCCGCCGCCACAAACTAGGCGCCACACTGATCACCACAGTCAACACAACCGCCGCCACCACACCCTCCCAAGGCTCGGGGAACAGTGAGCCACCAAGGATGCCGATCAGCTGGTACGTCACCGCCCACGCCAGACACGCGGGCGCATTCCCCCGGGCGAACCGGCGGATCGGCCACTCCGCCATGAGGCAGGCCAACATCACCGGAATACGCCCGGCCGGCACCAGCCGGGACAACACCAGCACGGCCACCCCATGGTCGGCCAACTTCGCCTGCGCCTGCGCGAGCCGCTCCTCCGGCGCCCGCCGCCGGATCGCCTCCAGCCACCGCGACCCGTTCTTCGACCCCATCCCCCGCCGCCCCAGCCAGTACAGCGCGACGTCCCCGAGAAACGCGGCGAGCGAAGCCGTAACAAACACCAGCGCCATCGCGAACGGCGCCGTCTGGTGAAACGCGACCACGGCCGCCGAACTCACCAGCGCCCCCGTCGGAATCACCGGCACCAGCGCTCCGAACAGCACCAGCAGGAACAACGTCGGGTAACCGATGGCCTGTTGAGCGGATTCGGGCGATGTCGTGGCCGTAGCGGCCGCGATCCAGCTCACCGGGCGACCTCCGGCCGCACGCTCTCCCCGTGCCCGAGCCGGTGCACCGCGACGGAGGGCGCGAGTTGGGCGGCGATCCGCACGAACTCGTCGCCCGGCGTGTGGAATTCGTGCGGGCGCACCGCGTCCATCCCGATCGGCCAGTACGTGCCGTAGTGCACCGGCACCGCACTGCGCGGCGCGAGCCGGGCGAGGGCCTGGGCCGCGCGGCCCGCGTCGAGATGCCCCTCGCCGAGATACGGGCCCCAGCCGCCCACCGGCAGCAGGGCCACGTCGACCGGCCCGACCTCCTTGGCCATGTCGTCGAAGAGCCCGGTGTCCCCGGCGAAGTAGGTGCGCGCCTCGCCCTCGACGACGTAGCCCAGTGCGGGGGAGCGGTGCGGTCCGACCGGCAGCCGGCGTCCGTCGTGCCTCGCGGGCACGGCCCGTACGACCAGGTCACCGACCATCGTCTGGTCGCCGGGGGACACCTCGTCGATCCGCAGCCGCCGGAGCCGGCGCAGTCCGGGCACCGCGCGGAGTGCGCCCCGGGGCACGAGCAGGCGCGTGCCCGGGGCGAGGGCGGCGAGCGAGGGAAGGTGCAGGTGGTCGGCGTGGAGGTGGGAGACGAGCGCCAGGTCCGCGCGATGGGCCTCGGGCGGCGGCACCGCGCCCCGACGGCGTCGTAGGTGCGCGAGGCGGCGCGCGAACAGGGGGTCGGTGAGGACGCGCGTGTCCGAGTCCTCGATCGTGCAGGTGGCGTGACCCCACCAGGTGATCTCCACCGGCACCTTCTTTGCCTCCTTCGCGCGACTCCCCCGAAGCCTACGGGCAGGAGTAGGGTCGGCGGCGAAACCCGGAGGTGAGGGGGACGCCATGGGACAGGTACGCGGTGCCTCGGGTATGCGCTCGCGGCTGCGGGTCACGGCGATCGCCAGCCTGACGCCGCTGGAGGAGCTGGACGACGACCCCTTCCTGGTCGACTCCCGCAGCCAGCACGCGATGTGCGCCCGCTGGGCCGCCGACCACGGCTATGTGATCGCCCGCGAGCTCCTGGTGCGCGGGCTGCGCCCCGACCACACCGCCCTGTGGGACGGCGTCCGCCCGGGCCTCGACCTGTTCGTCGCCCCCAGCCGCCGGGTCCTGGAGAGCGCGCTGTCCTCCGTCGAGGAGTTCACCGACGAGTGCGCGCGACGCGGGGTGCGCATCGAGACGGTCGGCCGCGCGGAACCCTGCTACGACGCCCAGATGAAGGCCAGCGTGCACCGACGGCTGTCCATGCCGACGGCGGGCTACGACGGCCGCTAGCTCCGGGGCCCCGCTTCTCGCTCCGGGGTCCCCGCGTCCCGTATGACAGGCTGGGCACAGGCCCGCCAGGTCGTCGGGCCAGGGACGTGAGGTGTACGGGGCGTGGGTGGAGCGCGTTGGCGGCGGCTCGCCAGTCAGGTCGGGCGCAGTGTCGCGGTGTGGGCGGTCTCCACGGTCACCATGCTGGTGCTCGCCGGGATCCTGCCGGACTTCAAGCTCCAGTCGGCGGACGGCGACAGCGCCACCCGGATCGGGGTCACGGCCGCGTTCGGCGCCGGTGCCTTCGGTCTGCTGTCGGCACTCGTCTGGCCGCTGCTGGTACGGCTGTTGCTGCTGGTGCCCGCGCTCGTCCTCGGGCTCCTCGTGTTCGTGCTCAACGGGTCGCTGCTGCTGATCGCCCTGCGGATCAATCCGGACGGCGGGCTGCGCGGCCAGGTCGCCCCCGAGACCGCCGTCGTCGTGGCCGCCGTGATGTCCGCCGTCGCCTCCGCCACCGGCGGTGCCCTCGCCGTGCGCGACGACGACGCCTACCGCCGCCGCCTCTACCGCCTCGCCGACCGCCGCCGAAGAGCCATGCCGCCCGGCCCGTCCTCGCCCGGCACCGTCTTCCTCCAGCTCGACGGCGTCGGCCACGACGTCCTGCTCGGCGCGGTGGCCAAGGGCCTGATGCCGACCGTCGCGAAGCTCCTCGGCGGCGACCGCCCCACCCACCGCCTCACCTCCTGGCGCACCGACTGGTCCAGCCAGACCGGCGCCAGCCAGCTCGGCATCCTGCACGGCTCCAACCACGACATCCCCGCGTTCCGCTGGTACGAGAAGGACACCGGCGAGGTGATGGTCTGCAACCGCCCGACCAGTGCCGCCGAACTCCAGCGCCGCGCCGTCGAGTTCACCGGCGACGGCGGTCTCCTCACGCTCGACGGCGCCAGCCGCGGCAACCTGTTCAGCGGCGGCGCCGACGAACAGGCCCTCGTCCTGTCCATCGCCATTCGCCGCCGGGGCCGCGAGAACCGTTCCCGCGCCGGCTACTTCGCCTACTTCTCCGACCCGGCCAACGCCGTCCGCACCGCCATGTCCTTCGTCGCCGAGGTCGGCCGCGAGATCGGCCAGTCGACCCGCAGCCGCCTCACCAAGCAGCGCCCCCGGATCAAGCGCGGCGGCCTCTACCCCCTCGTCCGCGCCTTCGCGACCGTCGTCGAACGGGACGTCGTCGTCGCGGCCGTCATGGGCGACATGCTCGCGGGCCGCACCGCCATCTACGCCGACCTCGTGGCCTACGACGAGGTCGCCCACCACTCCGGACCGCGCAGCCGCGACGCCGCCAAGGTCCTCCAACGCTTGGACCGTTCCATCGCGTTGATCGAGAACGTCGCCGAGCACGCCCCGCGCCCGTACCGCATCGTCGTCCTCTCCGACCACGGCCAGAGCCCCGGCGAGACCTTCCAGGGCCGCTACGGTCTCACCCTCGGCGACCTGGTCCGCGCGGGCTGCGGGCTGCCCGTGCCGCGCCGGGCCCGGCGCACCCACAGCGGTGCCGAGGCCCGCGCCGCCGTCCGCGCCGCGCTGCGTCGGCCGGTCGAGGAGAAGGACGGGCAGCACCGCCACCCCGGCCGCCACTCCGAGCCGGTCGTGCTCGCCTCCGGCAACCTCGGCCTGGTCTCCTTCCCGGACGTGCCGCACCGCATGACCAAGGAGGAGATCGACGCCCGGCATCCGGCGCTGCTCACGACCCTCGCCAACCACCCCGGCGTCGGCTTCGTCCTCGTCCGCAGCGAGGAGCACGGCGGGGTCGTCCTGGGAGCGCACGGTGCCGAACTCCCGGTGGCCGAACTCGACGACAAGCAGGGCCCGTTGGCGGACTTCGGCCCCGGTGTCGCGGACGCGGTCCGGCGCACCCACTCCTTCCCGCACACCGCCGACATCATGGTCAACTCCTGGTACGACCCCGCCGAGGGCGAAGTCCTCGCCTTCGAGGAGCAGATCGGCTCGCACGGCGGCCTCGGCGGCGCCCAGGCCGAGCCGTTCCTGCTCTCCCCGCACACCTTCTCCGCACCGGTCGACGACGGCGAGGACCTCGTCGGCGCCGAGCATGTGCACCGGGTTCTGCGGCGGTGGCTGCGCGAGTGCGACGGACCCCAAGTGCCGCTGACGGACGAGCAGTCGGAGCGGGCCGCCTGAAAATCGGCTGCGGTGGGTCGGCCGTAGGCACACACTGTTGGAGTCTCCCCGCCTCGAACCTCCTTCAGGAGCTGCTGCTTTGCAGGCTGCCGTCACTGTCACCCCCGCTCGCATACCGGAGTTGCTGCTCGGGCTCGCGACCGTGCGGCCCGTGTTCATCTGGGGTGCGCCCGGCATCGGAAAGTCGTCCCTGGTAAGGGAGTTCGCCGAGTCGCTGGGGCTTGAGTGCGTGAGTCTGCTCGGTACGCAGCTCGCGCCCGAGGACCTGATCGGGGTGCCGCAGATCCGGGACGGGCGGTCGGTGTTCTGTCCGCCGGAGGCGATCGCGCGGGACGAGCCGTACTGCCTGTTCCTCGACGAACTCAACGCGGCCACACCGGATGTGCAGAAGGCGTTCTACTCGCTGATCCTGGACCGCCGTATCGGCACCTACGAACTCCCCAAGGGGTCGATCGTCATCGGCGCGGGGAACCGGGCGACCGACAACGCGCTGGCCCGGCCGATCTCGTCCGCGCTGATCAACCGGCTCACGCACGTCCACCTGGAGGCGTCGACCAAGGACTGGCTCAACTGGGCCGCCGTCAACGGGATTCACCCGTGGATCCTGGACCACCTCACCGACCGGCCCGACCACCTGTGGTCCAAGCCGCCGAAGACCGAGGAGGCCTTCTCCACGCCCCGGTCCTGGCACATGCTCTCCGACGCGCTGGGCTCCTTCGGGCCCGACCTCGACGAGGACACCCTGAAGGTCATCGCGCACGGCACGCTGACCCCGGCCCACGCGGTCGCGTTCTGCGGGTACGTCAAGATCGTGCGCAGCCGGTTCGGCATCGAGGCGATCATCAAGGGGGACGCCCGCTGGCCGCACCGCCCCGAGGACCGCGACCTGTTGTACTACCTCGCCGAGTCCTTCCGGGGCCGACTGGTGAAGGAACTCCCGGTCAGCAAGGAGCACTTGTCGGCGAACGGGTTGCAGACCGCGTACCGCGCCAAGTCGTTGCTCGTACAGCTCGCCGAGATCTCCGTGGAGGTCGCGCAGAGCGTCATCGCCCCGGACACCGACGGCAATCCGCTGCTGCCCGCCTGGTTCCTGGTCGAGGCGGCCCGTGACATGCCCCGGTTGGTCGAGGCCCGGCAGTGAGCCGCCCCCAGGGCAAGGGGAAGCCGAAGAAGAAGGATCTCGCCGCCGAGGCCTTCGAGGAGGGGCTGCGGCTGGTGCGGGCCAACCGCGCGCTCGCCGCCATCGGCTTCAGCACCTGCCGCCGGGACGACTGCCCCCACACGCCCGACTCCGGCCTGGTACGCGTCGATTCCGACGGCGTGCTGCACGTCCACCCCACCCGCCGGGCCGAGCCCGCCGAGTGGGCCTGGGCCATCGCGCACTGCATCATCCACCTGGGCTTCGGCCATGTCCCGGCCGCGCCGAAGCTCCGCGTCCAGCCCGACGGCCCCGCCCTCGCGGCCAACTGCGCCGTGGTCAACCGCTTCCTGCTCGGCTTCCCCATCGGTGTCACCCCCGCGGACCTGCCCGCCGCCTACCCGGGCGGCGACGAGGACCAACTCGCCGCCCGCTGGCGCCGCGACGGCATCCCGCCTCTGTACGAGCGCTGCGGTACGGCGGGCGGCGAGCCGGACCAGCTGCTGGTGCCGTGGGACACCTGGCGGGGCGGCAAGGCCCCCGACTGGCAGCTCAACTTCGCGAACGCCCTCACCCGCACCGTGGCCATGGCGATGGACGTGGCGGGCGGCCGGCGTGCCTCGATGCGCGGCGGACCCACCCGACTCCAGCCCTGGGAACGGGCGTTGAGCTGGTTCGTCTCCTCCTACCCGCTCCTCGGCGGCATCGCGGCCGGCATCACCCTCGTCGCCGACGCCGAACTCGCCCGCGCCCACGGCATCTCCGTCGCCGCCGTCGACACCGGCGCCGCCGAGATCTACGTCAACCCGCTGCGCCGACTGGACGACGAGGAATGGCGGTTCGTCCTCGCCCACGAGATGCTGCACGCCGCCCTGCGCCACGGCGACCGCCGCGGCGTCCGCGACCCGTTCCTCTTCAACATCGCCGCCGACTACGTCATCAACGGCTGGCTGTGCGAGATGGACGTCGGCCGGATGCCCGAAGGCCTGCTGTACGACCCGGAGTTGAAGGACCTCTCCGCCGAGGAGGTCTACGACCGGATCGCCGGCGACCTGCGCCGGATGCGCCGCCTGGCCACCCTGCGCGGCAAGGGCGTCGGCGACATTCTCGGCGGCCCGCTCGGCAGCCCGCGCGACTACGTGGACCTCGACGAGTTCTACCGGCGCGGCCTCGCCCACGGCCTCGACCTGCACCAGCAGCACCAACGCGGCTTCCTGCCGGGCGGGTTGGTCGAGGAGATCCGCGCCCTGAGTCATCCGCCGCTGCCGTGGGACGCGCAACTCGCCCGCTGGTTCGACGAGTTCGTGCCACGCCCCGAGCCCGTACGGTCGTACGCCCGCCCCTCGCGCCGCCAGTCCTCCACACCCGACATCCCGCGCGCGGGCCACTGGTTCCCGCCCGAAGAGATCGCCCGCTGCACCTTCGGCGTCGTCCTCGACACCTCCGGCTCCATGGACCGCGCCCTCCTCGGCAAGGCGCTGGGCGCGATCGCGTCGTACGCCGAGGCCCGTGACGTACCGGCCGCCCGGGTCGTGTTCTGCGACGCGGCCCCGCACGACGCGGGCTATGTGTCGGTCACCGACATCGCCGGCCGGGTCCGGGTGCACGGGCGCGGCGGTACGGTCCTGCAACCCGGGATCGATCTGCTGCACCGCGCGGACGACTTCCCGCCGGGCGCGCCGATCCTCGTCATCACGGACGGCATGTGCGACACCCTGCGCGTGCGGCGCGAACACGCCTATCTGATCCCGCCGAACGCTCGCCTGCCGTTCACCGCCCGTGGGCCGGTCTTCCGGGTGAGCTGAAGCGGAATGTGATCGGATGGGTTCGAAAGACATCCGCGTCGAAAGGAAACACCGTGGCAACCACGCGCACCGCACACACCGTCTGGGAAGGCGAACTCATCAAGGGCAGCGGCGAGGTCACCTTCGACTCGTCAGGCATCGGTGTGCAGCCGGTGACGTGGGCGTCGCGCGCCGAGCAGGCCAACGGCAAGACCAGCCCCGAGGAACTGATCGCCGCCGCCCACTCCAGCTGCTTCTCCATGGCGCTGTCGCACGGCCTGACCGGCGCGGGCACCCCGCCCACCCGCCTGGAGACCAAGGCCGACGTCACCTTCCAGCCCGGCGAGGGCATCACCGGCATCCACCTCACCGTCCGCGGCGAGGTCCCCGGCCTGGACGAGGCCGGTTTCGCCGCCGCCGCCGAGGACGCCAAGAAGAACTGCCCGGTCAGCCAGGCCCTCGCGGGTACGACGATCACGCTGACGGTGGAATCCGCCTGACCCCCGCTTCCCCTCCCGTCTCGATGCCGCGCCCGGAAAAACGGGTGCGGCATTGACATTCCCGCACTCAAGTTCTCAGCTGGAGATCGGGCAGCGCCTGGCGGAAGGGGACGGCGATGGGACGTGCGGTCGGGATCGATCTGGGGACCACGAACTCGGTGGTCGCGGTGCTGGAGGGCGGCGAGGCCACGGTGGTGGCCAACGCCGAGGGGGCGAGGACCACACCCTCGGTCGTGGCCTTCGCCAAGAACGGCGAGGTGCTCGTCGGCGAGGTCGCCAAACGGCAGGCCGTGACGAACATCGAGCGCACCGCGCGCTCGGTCAAACGGCATATGGGCGACACGAGTTGGCGTTTCCCGGACACGGGCGCCATCGACGGAAAGCGGTACAGCGCCCAGGAGTTGTCCGCGCGCGTGCTCCAGAAACTGAAACGGGACGCGGAGGCCTACCTCGGCGAGGACGTCACCGACGCCGTGATCACCGTCCCCGCCTACTTCGACGACTCCCAGCGCCAGGCCACCAAGGAGGCCGGCGAGATCGCGGGCCTCAAGGTGCTGCGGATCATCAACGAACCGACCGCCGCCGCGCTCGCCTACGGCCTGGACCGGGGCGAGGAGCAGACCGTGCTGGTCTTCGACCTCGGCGGCGGCACCTTCGACGTGTCGCTGCTGGAGATCGGCGACGGCGTCATCGAGGTCAAGGCCACCAACGGCGACACCCATCTCGGCGGCGACGACTGGGACCAGCGGGTCGTCGACCATCTCGTCAAGAAGTTCCAGGGGCAGTACGGCATCGACCTCGGCAAGGACAAGATGGCGCTCCAACGCCTGCGCGAGGGCGCGGAGAAGGCGAAGATCGAGCTGTCCTCGTCCTCCGAGACGACGATCAACCTGCCCTACATCACCGCCTCCGCCGAAGGCCCGCTGCACCTCGACGAGAAGCTGACCCGTGCCGGGTTCCAGGAACTCACCGCCGACCTCTTGGACCGCTGCAAGAACCCCTTCCACCAGGCGGTCAAGGACGCGGGCATCAAGCTCTCCGCGGTCGACCACGTCATCCTCGTCGGCGGCTCGACCCGGATGCCCGCCGTCACCGACCTCGTCAAGGAACTCACCGGCAAGGACCCGCACAAGGGCGTCAACCCCGACGAGGTCGTGGCGCTCGGCGCCGCCCTCCAGGCCGGGGTCATCCGCGGCGACGTCAAGGACGTCCTCCTCCTCGACGTCACCCCGCTGTCCCTGGGCATCGAGACCAAGGGCGGCATCATGACGACGCTCATCGAACGCAACACGACCATCCCGACCCGGCGTTCGGAGATCTTCACCACCGCCACGGACAACCAGCCCTCGGTCGGCATCCAGGTCTACCAAGGTGAGCGTGAAATCGCCGCGTACAACAAGAAGTTGGGCGTCTTCGACCTCACCGGGCTGCCGCCGTCCCCGCGCGGGGTGCCGCAGATCGAGGTCGCCTTCGACATCGACGCGAACGGCATCATGCATGTCTCGGCGAAGGACCTGGCGACCGGCCGCGAACAGAAGATGACCGTCACCGGCGGCTCGGCGCTGGCCAAGGACGACATCGACCGGATGATGCGGGAGGCCGAGCAGTACGCGGACGAGGACCGCAAGCGCCGCGAGGCGGCCGAGACCCGCAACCAGGCCGAGCAACTCGTCTACCAGACCGAGAAGTTCATCCACGAGAACGAGGAACGCGTCCCGGGCGACATCCGATCCGAGGTCGAGGCGACGGCAGCGGAGGTGAAGTCCCTGCTGGAACAGAACGCCGATACGGCCGAGTTGCGCACCGGCGTGGAGAAACTCGCCACCGTCAGCCAGCGGATGGGGCAGGCGATGTACGCGCAGGCGGCGCAGCAGGCACCCACGGAGCAGGCGGAGAACACCGAGGAGCCCGACTCCGCGCGGCAGCACGACGAGGAGGAAGGCGTCGTCGACGCGGAGATCGTCGACGACGAACGTGACATGAAGGGCGGCGCCGCCTAACTCCCGGTCGGCAGGGTGGCGCAGACCGCGTCCAGGACGGAGGCGTACGGGGTGCCGAACTCGGCCAGGCGGGAGCGGAGTTGGGCCAGGGCTGTGCGGTGCTCGGCCAGGAGATCGAGGTCGCCGGTGCGGGACGTGAACTCCAGGACCGCGGGGAGGAAGTCGGGCAGTTCCTCGCCGGTGAACTCCAGGCCGTGGGCGCGGTAGAGATCCTTGAAGTGGGCCAGGGACCTACCGCGCCGCCGGGTGTCGTCGTCGTGCCGGCGGCTCAGATACAGGCTGTGCCGGTTCTCGGAGTCGAAGACCTCGACATAGTGCGCGGCCAGGTCCCGCGCCGGGGTGAGGGCCGCGTGGTCGACGAACTCCCGTAGCTGCGGGGCGGCTTCGCGCAGCAAGGGGAGCCGGGCGCGGAAGTCGTCGTCGGGGTAGGTCAGGCAGAGCGCGGCCGCCTGGTACAGCACGGCGTCGGAGGGCATCAGGCGTCCCTCGCGCCGTGGGGCGCCGGAACACCCCGGCCCAGTGCCTCTCCTGGCGTTCTCGTCTCCGTCACCTGCGCTCCCTCGCTCGCCCGTGGTGTCGAACCTAGGGCGGGGCGGGGGAGCGCACCCGTTCACCGCAGCCGTACGGGTCAGGGCTTGCGGGCGACACCGCCGTAGACCGGGACGATGCCCTCCGCCTGAGCGGCCACATCCTCCGGGGCCGGACGCCAGCCGTACACCGGGATGACGCCCGGGCCGAGCAGGTCGAGGCCGTCGAAGAAGCGGGAGAACTCGGCCAGGGTGCGCGGGAAGAAGGGGGTGCCGCTGCGCTGGAAGTGTTCGGCGGCCTTCGCGATGGCGGCGGGGCTGAGGTCGGGGGTGACCTGCGACATCACCAGATAGCTGCCCGGGACGAGCACGTCGACGTACCGCTCGATCAGGCCGTACACGTCGTCGCCGTCCGGATCCGCGCTCAGGTAGTGGGTGAGCGCGACCAGCGACAGCGCGACCGGCTGGGTGAAGTCCAGGGTCTCGCCGGCCAGCCGCAGGATCGTGTCCGGGTCGCGGACGTCGGCGTGCACGTACTCGGTGCTGCCCTCGGCCTCACCGTGCAGCAGCGCCTCCGCGTGCCGCAGCACGATCGGGTCGTTGTCCGCGTACACGACCTTGGCGTCCGGGGCGACGCTCTGCGCCACCTGGTGGAGGTTCGGCTCGGTGGGGATGCCGGTGCCGATGTCCAGGAACTGGCGTATCCCGGCCTCGGCGGCGGTCCGGGTCGCCCGGTGCATGAACCGGCGGTTGGCCCGCGCCCCGCGCACCGCGGCGCTGTCCGTGGCGAGGATCCTGCGCGCCAGCTCCTCGTCCACCGGGTAGTTGTCCTTGCCGCCGAGCCACCAGTCGTACACCCGCGCCGGATGCGGCCGGCTGGTGTCGATACGGGCGGGCGCGGCGTCGGATCCGGTCATGCGGTGTCGTCTCCTCGGGAGTTCGCGTGGTGGTGCCCGGGCCGTGCTTGCTCAGAAGGTCTCGCGGTAGTCCCGCAGGATCTTCTTGGTGCGCTGTGCGGACGCGGCGTGCGCCGTCATGTGGTCGAGGACCTCCAGATGCGCGGAGACCTCCGTACGGGAGTCCAGGTACAGGGCGCCGGTCAGGTACTCGGTGAACACCATGTCGGGCAGCTCCGGTTCGGTGAAACGGAACAGCGAGAAGGGCGCGTACGTCCCCGGGTGCGGGCCGTTGTCGAACTCGGCGACCTGGAGCGTGACCCGGTCGCGCTCGCCGAACTCCAGGAGTCTGTCGAGCTGTTCGCGCATCACCTCGCCGCGCATGCTCACCGGCCGGCGCAGCACGGTCTCGTCCATGATGACCCACAGGTGCGGCGGATTGTCCCGTTCCAACAGCCCCTGCCGGGCCATCCGCAGCGACACGTGCCGCTCGATGGTCTCCGGCCCGGTCTGCCCGATCGTCCCGGCCTCCAGCACGGCGCGCGCGTAGTCCTCGGTCTGCAACAGGCCCGGCACGAAGTGCGGTTCGTACGAACGGATCAGCCCGGCGGCGCCCTCCAGGCTCACGTACAGGCTGAACCACTCCGGCAGCACGTCGTGGAACCGCTGCCACCAACCCGGCTGGTTCGCCTCCTCGGTGAGCGCGACGAACGCGTCCGTCTCCTCCTCGGGCACCCCGTACGTCGTCAACAGCACCTGGACGTACGGCACTTTCAGCGCGACCTCGGCCATCTCCATGCGCCGTACGGTCGCCGGGGCCACCCGCAGGACCTGCGCGGCCTCCTCGCGCTTGATGCCGGCCGCCTCACGCAGCTCCTGCAACCTTCTGCCCAGCACCACTTGACCCACCGTGGGCGCGGGCCGTCGTTCACTCACAGCCACGCCTCCCCATACGCGCCGAAGTCTGGGGGCAGTGTGCCATGTTCCGGCCACTCTCTCAGCGGTTCGGAGGTGATCATTCGTCAGTCTCCCAGCGCGTGCAGGTACTTGGCGGTCGCCGGGTCGGCCGGGAGGAACGTCTCGATCGCCAGCTCCGAGACCGTCACGTCCATCGGTGTGTTGAACGTGGCGATCGAGGAGACGAAGGACAGCACCCGGCCGTCGTGCTCGATCCGCATCGGCAGCGCGAAGTGCGGGACGGGCGCGGGTTGTTCGTCCTCCCTGTCGGCCGTCTCGGGTGCCGGGTACGCTGCGACCTCCTCGTACAGCGCCCGCAGCGGCTCGGAGCGGTGCAGGGCGATCTGCCGTTCCATCTGCGCGAGGAGATGCCCGCGCCACTCACCCAGATTGCGGATGCGCGGGGCCATCCCCTGCGGGTGGAGCGTCAACCGCATGGCGTTGAGCGGGGGTTGGAGGAGGGACTCCGGTACGCCGTCCAGGAGCATGGTGATGCCCCGGTTCGCCGCGACCACGTCGTAGACGGCGTCGACCACCAGCGCCGGGTACGGCTCGTAGCCCTGAATCAGCCGCTCAAGCCCCTCGCGCAACGCGTCCAACGCCGGGTCGTCCAGCGGTGTTTCCGGATAGTACGGGGCGTAACCGGCCGCCAGGAGAAGGGAGTTGCGCTCCCGCACGGGCACGTCCAGGTGCTCGGCGAGCCGCAGGACCATCTCCTCGCTCGGCCGGGACCGTCCCGTCTCGACGAAGCTGATGTGCCGCGCCGAGGAGTCGGCCCGCAACGCCAGCTCCAGCTGACTGACCCGCCGCCGCTCCCGCCAGGCGCGCAGCAAGGGGCCGACGCCCTTGCCGGCCGGGGCGGCGGCAGCGCTGTCGGTGCCGGTCGGGACAATGGTCATACACACGACCGTAGTCGAAGGAGCGCGCACGTGAACGAGTCGACGATCCCGTCCGGGCAGGCCGCCGGGAACTCCCTGGGGGAGGCCACGGCGATGTACCGGGCCCGAGTCCGCGGCTGCCTCCTCGGCGGCGCGGTCGGCGACGCCCTCGGGTACGCGATCGAGTTCACCTCCCTCGACCGCATCCGCGCGACCCACGGACGGCACGGGGTGACGGGATACACGCCCGGCGCCCACGGCGCCCTGGGCCTGATCAGCGACGACACCCAGATGACCCTGTTCACCGTCGAGGCGCTCATCACGGCCCACGCGCGGGAGCGGGAGAAGGGGATCGGCGGCGCCTGGTCCACGCTGCTGCGCGAGGCCTACGAGCGCTGGCTGGAGACCCAGTCCAAGCCGGAGCCGGGCGACAACGCCACGTCCGGCCTGCTCGCCGAGCGCTGGCTGTACGCCCGCCGCGCCCCCGGCAACGCCTGCCTGTCCGGGGTCGCCCAGATGTACGCGCCCGACCCGTGGCTCCCCCTCGACGGCACGCCCGGCCGCGTCAACCCCGACTCCAAGGGCTGCGGCACGGTGATGCGCTCGGCCCCCTTCGGCCTGGTCAACACCGCCGACGGAGCCTTCGCCATGGCGGCCCGCGGCGCCCAGATCACCCACGGCCACCCCACCGGCTACTACGCGGCGGGCGCCCTCGCCGCGATCGTCGCGCACCTGGTCGCGGGGGAGTCCCTGGAGGGTTCGGTCCTGCGCGCGCTACGACTCCTGGAGCGCCACCCGGCCCACGAGGAGACCTCGGCCGCCCTCCGCGAGGCTCTCGACCTGGCCGCCGAGGGCTCGCCCACCGCCGAGAAGGTCGAGTCGCTCGGCGCGGGCTGGGTCGCGGAGGAGGCCCTCGCGATCGGCGTCTACAGCGCGCTGGTGGCGAGCGACGTGAAGGCCGCCCTGCTCCTCGCCGTCAACCACTCCGGCGACAGTGACTCCACCGGTTCCATCTGCGGCAACCTCCTCGGCGCGCGGTACGGCGACCACGGCCTGCCGCACAGCTGGGTCCAGCAGGTCGAGGGCCGCGCCACGATCGCCGCCCTCGCCGACGATCTCGCGGCGGAATGCGTAGCGGACTGACCTCCGGGCACCCGTCTGACCAGGGGCGCGACCACCTGCCTGGGGCGCGCGGCCTGTGGCACGCTGAAGAGCAGCCTGACCGGAAGCCCCACCGAAGCCCGATCTGAATCCCGACCCCGAGGAAGGAGCGAGGCGATGCCCGTCGTACCGCTGTCGCAGAAGGAGATCGAGGACCGCCTCGCGGACCTCCCCGGCTGGTCCGTCGACACCGACCGCCTCACCCGTGCCTACCGCCTCGCCTCGCACTTCGCGGCCACGGCGATGGTCGTCCACATCGCCCAGGTCCAGGAGGAACTCGACCACCACTCCGACCTGACCCTCGGCTACAACACCGTCACCCTCACCGTGAACACCCACAGCGTCGGCGGCGCGATCACCGAGCTGGACTTCCAACTCGCCCGCAGGGTCGAGGACTTGGCCCCGGGACACGGCGCGACCTGAGCGGAGACCGAAGAGGAGAGGCGGGGAGAGACGGGGGCAGAGGCGCGTGCTCGACTACGACAAGGAAGCCGACGCGTACGACGCGACGCGCGGCGGTGAGCCCCGGGCCGCCGCCGCTGCCGAAGCGGTGCTCGGCTTCGTCCCGCAGGACGCCCGAGGCCTGCTGGACGTGGCCTGCGGCACGGGCATCGTCACCCGCCGCCTGGCCGCGGCCCGCCCCGGCCTCCGGGTGACGGGCCTCGACGCCGCACCGGCCATGGCCCGCAGAGCGTCGGCGAGGTTACCGGGCGCCGTACTCCTCGCGGACAGCCGCCAACTCCCGTTCCCGGACGGGGTGTTCGACGCGGTCACGACCGTATGGCTGCTGCACCTGGTGGACGGTCCGGAGGACGCCAGGGCGATCATCGCGGAGTGTGCGCGGGTCCTGCGACCCGGCGGCGTGTACATCACCACGGTCGACAAGGCCGCCGCCCACGACGTCGGCAGCGACCTCGACGCCGTCCTCGCGCCGCGTCCACGCCGCCCCGCCCAGGACCGCCCCGACCAAGTCGCCGCGTACGCAGGAGAGTTCGGCCTCCGTCCGGTCGGCACCGCCCGCTTCCGGGGCCACGGTCAGGGCCGCAGCCCCCGCAGCACCACGGCGGACCTGCGACGCGGTTGGTTCACCATGCTGCCGCCCGGCGAACCACTCACCGAACGGTTCGCCGCCGAGCTGGAGTCACTCCCGGACCAGGAACGGCCCCGCGCGGACCCCGAGTTCACGATCCTGGCCTTCAGGAAGCCTTCGGCCGAGTGAAGTCCATCGTCCAGTTGGTCACCCAGCTCGCCCCGTCGTCCACCGAGAACGCCTGCTCCCAGCGCGCGCCGCTCGCGAAGACCCCCGACCACACGAACCGCACCCGCACGTCCTTCCCGTCGTGCGTGTCGACGCCGTAGAACTCGCCCCGGCCGTCCTCGAACCGCCCGGTCACCGGCGGGAACAGCTTTCCGGTGCCGCTCGACGACCAGTTGAGGGACCACAGTCGGGTGTCTTGGTCGAAGAGGCGCAGGGTCAGGCCCTTCGACCCCAGGTACGGCATGTCGATCTCGTCGACGTTCGCGGCGCCGTCGAAGAACGGCAGGCAGTGGCTCGCGCCCGCGAACTCCTCCCAGCCGCTGCCGGGTTGGAGGAAGTCGGTGAGCCGACGGTTCGCGACCTCCCACTCGCCGTGGAGGAAGTCGAAGTCGTGCGGGCTGCTCATGTGCGGTCTCCAGTGGTTCCGGCGGGCAGGGAGTCGGTCAAGTAGGCGTCGAGGTCCGGGACTTCGGGCGCGAGCAGGTGCCGTACCCAGGCGTCCCGTTCGTGCAGGATCGGCGGCAGCTCCCAGACACAGCCGATCCACGGCAGGTCGGGAGTGACGAAGCGGGTCGGGTCGAGGTCCGGACAGCCGAGCACCGGCTGGCCCGCAGACGCGCCCCGGAAGTACAGGACGTTGTCCCACACCCAGCTGTACGCGTTCAGATAGGCACCGTCGTCACCGCCCCGATGCAGCACGACGAACGTCGCCGGGGGAGTGCCGTCCGGCTCGGGCAGCAGCTCCGGCAGGATCGCGTACGCCGCCTTCTCCACCTCGGGTGCGATCCCCGCGGGGTCGGCGGTGACGTGGTAGCGCTTGATGTACCGCCCGGCCACCTCGATCGGCGGTGGCACGGTCAGCAGCTTCTCCGTGAAGGGCATGGCAGGACGCTAGGACGACTTCACTGCCACCATGTGTCAGTGAAGTCCAGCCGACTCGTCTCGATCCTCCTGCTGCTCCAGACCCGGGGCCGGATGACCGCCGCCCAGCTCGCCGGGGCCCTGGAGGTCTCGGTCCGCACGGTCTACCGGGACGTCGAGGCCCTGAACACGGCGGGCGTCCCGCTGTACGGCGACGCGGGCCACGCCGGCGGCTACCGCCTCCTCGACGGCTACCGCACCCGCCTGACCGGCCTCACCACGGACGAGGCCGAGGCCCTGTTCCTCGCGGGCGCACCGGGACCGGCCGCCGAACTGGGCCTCGGCCCGGTCCTGGCCGCCGCCCAGCTGAAGGTGCGCGCGGCCCTGCCGGCCGAACTGCGCGAGCACGTCGACCGGATCAGCGGCCGGTTCCACCTGGACGCGCCGGGCTGGTACGCGGACGCCGACGAGACACCGTTCCTGCATACAGTCGCCGACGCCGTATGGAACAACCGCGTTCTGTATGCGATCTACCGTCGCTGGCGTGAGCCGACCGACGTGGAGCGCAGGGCTGGAGCCGTACGGGCTCGTACTGAAGGCGGGCCGCTGGTACGTCGTCGCCGGTCCCGGACCGCGCACCTTCCGTGTCGACCAGATCCTGGAACTCACCCCTTCCGCCTCCGGCGAGGAGTTCACCCGCCCGGAGGACTTCGACCTGGCCGCCTACTGGACGGCCCACCAACAGGACTTCCACGACCGCCTGTACCGCAGCGAGGCGGTGGTCCGACTGGCACCGGGAGCGACGCTCGCCCGGGCGGTCCCCGTCAACGGCCGGACGGAGCAGGACGGTTGGACCCTGATGTCGGTCCCGATCGAGTCCGTGGACCACGCACACGGCGAGTTCCTACGGCTGGGCACCGACATCGAGGTCCTGGCCCCGCCCGAACTGCGCGACCGCATCGCCCACACGGTGGCCGAACTGACCGAGAGATACGGCAACTTGCTCACGGGCGGCGGCGACTGAGGGTACGCAACCCGTCCGTCCTCCGAGGAGGTACGTCACGTGAGCCACCCGCATCCGCACCCGCGAGTACACGCACACCCGCCCCAACACCCCCGCAGACGAAGGGCCTTACTCTCCGCGCTGACCGCCGTCGCGGCCCTGATCGCCGCCGCACTCACCACAGTCACCACGGGCGGCATCGCCGAGGCCGCCACCGCCCGCCAGGTCGAGGCCCTCGACCGGGGCGTCGTCAGCGTCCACACGGACAGCGGCAACCTGGTCGGCTGGCGCTGGCTGGGCACCGACCCCGACGACGTCTCCTTCAACGTCTACCGCGCCGGTACGAAGGTCAACCCGTCCCCGATCACCGGCTCCACGAACTACTTCCACGCCGGCGCACCCGCTCAGGCCGACTACACGGTCCGCGCGATCGTCGGCGGCGTGGAACAGCCCGACTCGGTCCACGCGATCCAGTTCCGCACCGGCTACAAGGACGTCCCGATCAGCCCGCCCGCCGGTGGTACGACCCCCGACGGCGTCGCGTACACCTACGAGGCCAACGACGCCTCCGTCGGCGACCTCGACGGTGACGGCCGGCTCGACTTCGTCCTCAAGTGGCAGCCCACGAACGCCAAGGACAACTCCCAGTCCGGCTACACCGGGAACACGATCCTCGACGGGATCACCCTCGACGGCACCCGCCTGTGGCGCGTCGACCTGGGCCGCAACATCCGCTCCGGCGCGCACTACACACAGTTCCAGGTGTACGACTACGACGGTGACGGCAAGGCCGAGGTCGCCATGAAGACGGCCGACGCCACGGTCGACGGGGCAGGCACGGTCATCGGCGACTCGGCGGCGGACTACCGCAATTCGAGCGGCTACGTGTTGTCAGGACCCGAGTACCTGACGATGTTCAACGGCCAGACCGGCAAGGCGATGAGCACCGTCGACTACGTCCCGGCACGCGGCACGGTCTCCTCCTGGGGCGACTCGTACGGCAACCGGGTCGACCGATTCCTCGCCGGTACCGCCTACTTGGACGGCAGCCGCCCCTCCCTGATCATGGCGCGCGGCTACTACACGCGCACGGTGATCGCCGCCTGGGACTGGCGGAACGGCGCCTTCACCCGCCGCTGGACCTTCGACACCAACTCCTCGACCAACACCGGCAAGGGCTACGACGCCCAGGGCAACCACCAGTTGGCGATCGCGGACGTCGACGGGGACGGCAAGGACGAGATCGTCTACGGCTCGATGGCCGTCGACGACAACGGCTCCGGCCTGTGGACCACGAAGAACGGCCACGGAGACGCCCTGCACGTAGGCGACTTGGACCCCTCCCGCCCGGGCCTGGAGGAGTTCAAGGTCGACGAGGACTCCTCGAAACCGTCCTCGTGGATGGCGGACGCGAAGACCGGCACGGTCATCTGGTCCACACCGGCCAACGGCGACAACGGCCGCGGTGTCTCCGGGGACATCTGGGCGGGCAGCGCGGGCGCCGAGTCCTGGTCGGCGTCGGAGAGCGGCGTCCGCGACCCGAAGGGCACGGTGGTGTCGAGCCGCAAGCCCTCCAGCACCAACTTCCTTGCCTGGTGGGACGGCGACCCGGTGCGCGAACTCCTCGACGCCACCCACATCGACAAGTACGGCCCGACCGCCGACACCCGCCTCCTGACCGCCGCCGACGTCCACTCCGACAACGGCACCAAGGCGACCCCGTCCCTGTCCGGAGACATCCTCGGCGACTGGCGCGAGGAGGCCGTCTGGCCCACCACGGACAACACGGCCCTACGGATCTACTCGACCCCGTACGAGACGACCACCAGGATCACGACCCTCCTCCACGACACCCAGTACCGCACAGCCCTGGCCTGGCAAAATACTGCATACAACCAACCGCCCCACCCGAGCTTCTTCATCGGCGACGGGAAGACGACGGCGCCTCGGCCGACCGTATACACACCGTGAGACAGGCGGCTGCGCGCGCCGAGGTGCGCGCAGCCGCCCTCCGCGTTCAGCCCACCGCGCAGCTCTGATCGCCCATCTTGAACGCGCCCGGCTTCGTGTTCGCCCCCGTCCAACTCCCCGTGAACCCGAAGCCCACCGAAGACCCCGCCGCCACCGTCCCGTTCCAGCTCACGTTCCTCGCCGTCACCGCCGCGCCCGACTGGGTGTAGTCGGCGTTCCACAGCTGGCCGATCTGCTGCCCGTCGGCGAAGGACCAGCCAAGTGCCCAGCCGCTCCAGGCGGTTGAGCCGGAGTTCGTCAGCTGCACATCGGCCTGGAAGCCGCCCGTCCACTGATTGGTGATCCTGTACGTCACCACGCAGGCGCCGGTCGGCGTCGGATCAGTACCGCCCCCGCCCCCGCTCCCTCCGTCGCCGGCGTCGGAGGAGTCGCCGTAGACGACCCCGCGGCCGTTCGTCGACACATACACGCGGCCGTAGACCCTGGGGTCACCGGTGATCGCCGCACCCGTCCAACCCCATTGATGCGCATCGTCGTTGATCCGCGTCCAGGTCGCGCCCTTGTCCGTCGAACGGAAGATGCCGCGTACGCCACCGATCCTCGCGCTGGTGTAGAGCGTCTGGTACGACGCACCGGTCGCCGCCTTGCCGAAGCCGATGGTGTCGGCCTGGTCGACGTTCGCGAGCTTGGCGAAGGTGGCGCCGGCGTCCGTGGAGTGCCACAGCCCGTACGCCCCGTCGCTCGCCCCGCCCGCCAGCCAGACGTCCCCCTTCGTGCCGGGCAGCGCCTTGAAGCGCACGCTGTCACCGGTGGGGAGGCCGGCCGCGGTCGACGTGGTGAAGGTCGCCCCGCCGTCCGAACTGACGTAGAAATGACCGGACTTGAAGCCGTAGAAGGTCTTCGCGTCCACCCGGTCCGACTCGACGATCGCACCCGCCGGGATACCGCTCGACGCGGCCCAGGACGAGCCGAAGCCCGTCGTGTACTGCACGCCCGCACCCGCCGGACTCCACACGAACCGACTGCCGTCAGACGCAGCGGCGACGGTCCCGCCCCCGCTGACACCCGAAGGGTCGGTCCCCGCGAACCAGTTGGCGCCGTTGTCCGTCGAGAACGCGATGTGCGCCCCCGTGTCCACATTGCCCACGCGCACAACGGTGTTGGGGTCGGTCTCCGCGAAGTCGAGGCTCGTGGTCGTCGTGAAGGTCGGCGAAGTGAACATCATCGAGGGGACCTTGGTCGGATCCGTGTGCCGGAACCCGCCGATGTCGCCCAGCGCGCTGAGGAGTTGGGCCCCGCCGGACGGGGGAGCGGCGAGGTCGTTCACGGCCGTCTCCTCCAGCCCCCGCACCATCGGCTTCACGGTGAACTGGCCGCCGCTGTCCCAGTTCGTCAGGTTCTCCGTGCCGTAGAGCGTCGCACCCGTGCCGTACATCATGCGGTTCGAGTCGAACGGGTCGATCTCCAGCGACTCGGTCATCCACCCGAGTTTCGGGGCCTGTTCGGGCGGCGACGGGTTAGCGCCGAAGGTCAGCCAGGGCGAGGACGACACGTCCATGGTGTAGCGGTTCGCACGGTTGGGATACGACGTGTAGTCCCAGGCCTTCGTCCAGGTGCCGCCGCTGTCCGTGGAGCGGAAGATCTGCGTGTCCGGCCACCAGGAGCTGTACGCCGTCGCCATCACGGTCCCGGGATGCTGCCGGTCGACGGTCAGACCACTGAAGCCGTAGTAGGTGTCGGCCTCCGCGACCGGGCTGATGTCCGTCCACGTGCCGGTAGCGGTCGCGTACCGCCACAACCGCCCTTTGCCCCCGTCGTAGGGCCCGCCCTTGTCGCTGTATGCGATGTACAGATAACCGTTGACCGCATCCAGTACACCCTTGTGTGCCAGATAGCCGGTGGGCTGCCCGGCCACCCGCGACCACGTGGCCCCCGCGTCCGTCGACCGGTACACGGCGTTGGCCTGGTCGGCGACCCCGACATAGATCGTCTTCGTCGCGCTGCCGGCCGTCCCCGTCGACTCGTCGAAGGTGACCCACACGATGCCCTGGTTGTCGTTGGCGTAGCCGCTCGTGTCGGTCGGATCCTGCACGTAGTTCCCGACGTTCGGGAAGTTCGTCACCTGCGACCAGGTGACCCCGGAGTCGGTGGACCGCCACAGCCCCTTCCCACTCGGCGCACCCAGATACAGCACGCTGTCCTTGTTGGGATCGACGGCCAGCCGCTCACCCATACCGCGCCCCGGCATGTTCCCGCCGAGCTTGAACGGCAGATCGGTCTCCTGCCAACTCCCGCCCCGGTCACGCGACCTGAGCACGGCCCCGTTCGTCGGATCCCAACTGTTCGTGTACGTACCGACAGCCGCGTACACCTTGTCCGGATCGACGGAGTCGGACGCGAGACTCACCACCCCGGTGTGCCCCCACGCGTCCCACCCGACCGAGTCGAGCAACGGCGTCCAGATCTTCGTCGACTCCTGCCACCGATAGGCCCCGCCGATGTCCGTACGGGCGTAGGCGAGGTTCTTCTCGCTCCGGTTGAAGACGACACCGGGCACGAACCCGCCACCGTCGATCCGGGCGTTGTGCCATGTGTAGGTGTCGGCCGCGAGCGTCGCTCTGGGCGCGTTCGCGGCGAGGGCGGACGGACTGCCCACCAACAGGCCTGCGGCGAGGGTAAGTACGGCCGTGAGGATTCGGGTTCTTCGCACGAGGGGTCCTCTCGTGAGGAGGGGTTCAAGACACGAGCGCCGGGCGACCCCCAGTGCGGGTGGGGGCCGCCCGGCCGGTAGGCCCCGCCGTCAGGTGACGGGACCACGCACGCGGAACTTCGGGCACTCTCCGAGAAACGGCGCTGTCCAACGCCCCGGCTTTTGCTTTTAGGGGCGCGGGGAACTGCGCGACCAGCCACAACGGACCGGCAGCCAAACGACCACCCAACCCGCGGAGCGCCCGCCCAGGGGCCTATTCAAGAAGCTCCGCATACGCCCCCATGGCCAAGGCGACATCCGCCTGAGCCCAGAACCGGTGATACGTGAAGACAGGCGCAGCCCCACCCGCCAGATAGCTCTGGATCTTCGACCACGCCGGATCGTTCTTGTAGAAGGACCGCAACGAGGCGAACGTAGAAGCGGAGTTGACCGCGTCCCCGTTCGGCATCGTCCCGCTCCACCCACTCGGCACATACACACTGTCGTCGAACCGGTTGTAGTCCGCGCGAGTCTCCGGAACGGCGACACCCAGGCTGTCCTGGTAGTTGCCCCACATCCCGTCGAGCAGCGCCTTCGCGGTCGTCCTCGCCGCCGTGGAACCGGACTTCGCGGCGTAGTACGTCAGCGTCTTGGCATACGCGGCGGCCACACCCACGTCATTGGTGTAGTCGGCCACGGTGACATGAAGTCCCGTGTTGGCACCGGGACTTGACGCGCTCCACGTGTCCGGCTGCCCCGACCACTGCAACGTCGAGGGAATCAGATACGTACCGTCCGGATTGATCGTGGTCTTGGACAACGCCCACGCCACCCACTTGTCGAGGACCGCCTTCGCGCTCGCGTTCCCCGTCTGCTGGTAGTACTCGGCGACCCGCTCCATCGACCACGCCTGGAACCCGAACCACTGGTTGGACGGCGGGTCGTGATAGACGGGCTGCTGGTCGTAGTACATGCCGTAGAACGTCGACGTCCCGGCCGGCGGACTCGCGTACCGCCCCTGCCAACTGTTCGTCGCCCCACCGGCGATGGCACCCTCGCTCGACTGGAGCCAGCGGTAGAACTCCAGCTGCCGCGACAGCGAGGTACCCCAATCCGCCGCGCCCGTAGTGGACTTGGGCTTCAGATCGGCATACGAACTCAACGCGTAAGCGGCCAACGGGTTTTGATAACCCCCGTGCACATGACTCGACCCGATGCGCCACGCCCAACCCGCGCTGGTGTCGTTCGCACCGCCCCACGCGTAGTACCAGGACAGCAGATAGTCCGAGGCGTCCTTGCCGGTACCGGCCGGGCAGGTGGACGGTCCGACGCAGTTGCCGATTTTCTTGAAGTACTTGTCGTACATGGCGTAGCGCAGATAGTCGCCCATCTTCGCCGCCTTGCCGACGGTCGTGGAGACGTCGGTGCCCTTGCCCTGCTCCTTGGCCCACACGTCGGCCCAGTACGCGGCCTGCACGGCCCGCGCGTCGGCGTCCGGCGCGTCGGTGTACTTCCACTGCTTGGCGTACGAGGAGTCACCGGTGAAGAGGTCCAAGTACCCGTTCGTACCGCCGTACTTGAAGGCGTCGCAGGTCGGTTGCGGCACGGTCTCCCACACCGATTCCTGCGCTCCGCGCTGGAAGGTGTTGATGTACGACGGCCCGCTCGCCGTCGGCCCGGCCTCGCACCCGCCGCCCGGCGTGTCGCCGTAGCCGTAGGTGTTGTCGACGTCCTCCAGCCAGTGCATACCGTAGACATCGTCCGTACCGTATGCGGTCTTCAGTTCACCGGCGATCGGATCCGATCCCACCGGCACCGAGGTGTCGAGCTTCGCCGGATACTCGTTCGGGGTGTCCAGTTCGGGAGCGTACGTCGCCGGCTTCGAGGCGTTGTAGAACGAGTTGGTCGGCTGGTCGGCGTGGGTCGGGATCATGTACTTCTCCATGAGATCCCAGGCACCGTTGAACTTGGACCAGTCGCCCGTCACCTTGCCGTACATCGCCTGGAGCCACAGCAGATAGCTGTACGCCTCCGACGTGGTCTCGTGCCCCTGGTCCGGCGCCTCGACGATCAGGGTCTCCACCGAGTGGTAGGGGATGCCCTGGGGCGAGAAGTAGCCGTTCGCCGGGTTGGTGATCTTGCCGTAGAGGTCCAGGAAGCGGGCGTCGTACGCGTTCGCCGCCGCCAGCTCCGTCACCGTGACCGTCGCCTTGGTGAAACCCGTCGCCGTCGACTCGAAGGACGCCGAACCGGTGCCCGACGCGTCGGCCGTGAGAGTCACCGTCTGCGCGGTGTTCCAGTTCGACGGCGTGAAGGTGAGCGACGCGCCGCCGGTGACCGACAGCCCCGTGTTGCCGCTCGCGCGGGCCGTCGTGACGGTCACGTTCGACGACGGCTGCGTGGACAGCGACACCGCGTACGTGCCCGACTTGCCCTGCTGGACGCCCAGTTGGGCGGGTGATGCCACCACCGCGGGTCCCGAGGCGACCGTGATACCGACCGGCGTCGACTCCCCGGACGCGCCCAGGCTGTCGTAGGCCTTCGCCACCAACGAGTGACTGCCCACGGTCAACCCGGAGGGCGAAAGAGAGTACGGCGAGCTCGTGTCCGTGCCGAGCAGCGTGGTGTCGTCGTAGAACTCCACCTTGCTGATCGTCGCGTTGTCGGCCGCCGCCGCGGTCGCCGCGAGCGGGATCGCCGCCCCCTGTGTGTAGATCGCGCCCGCGCTCGGGCTGGTCAGCACGGTGATCGGCGGCTGGTGCGCCCCGGTACAGGCGGTGCCGTTGACCGCGAACGAGGTGGGCGCGGTGTTGGTGCCGCTGTAGCCGAACTGCGCGCCGGTCGAGACGGCCGCGCCCGCGGCGATCGTCCCGTTGTACGACGCGTTCGTCACCGAGACCGTGCTGCCGGACTGGGACCAGGTGCCGTTCCAGCCGTTGCTGAGCTTCTGGTTGCCGGCGTAGCCGTACGTCAGGGTCCAGCCGTTGATCGCGTCCGTACCGCGGTTGGTGAGGGTCAGATCCGCGGTGAAGCCGGAGCCCCAGTCGTTGGTCTTGTAGTCCACGCTGCACTGAACTGTCGCCGCCTGAGCGGGAGTTGTACCGGTCGCGAGCATCGAGACCGGAAGAGCGAGGGCCGCCACGACAGCGGTCCAGAGTCTCCGCGTCACGCGGCGTCTCCTTCTGGGGTGCATGTGCTGGTTCCTCCTTGCGGCTCGGAGAAGTGGGGGCGGAGCAGCAACAAGCCTTGAACCAGTGGGAGCGCTCCCATCGTGCGGACGGGGGTGTGAGCCGTCAAGGTGCTTACGGAGTCGAAAAAATTCGACGAGCGCGGGTTGGGGGAAAGTCAGCGAAAGTCTGTGACTCCCCTGTCCTTTACCGTCACTTGGCGCTACCTTCCTGGACACCAGTGGGAGCGAATCCGTCAGTCGACGCGTCCGTGCGACGCGTCCGAGCTGCAAGGACTCGCTCATGCGACACCCCCCGCGTTCAATGCTTTTAGCCGTCGCCGGCGCGACCGCCCTTGTCGGGGCATTGGTCGTTCCGGTGGTCACGGCGTCCGGCGCCACTCCCGCGTGCACGGTGGAGTACTCGGTCACCGGCCAGTGGGACACCGGCTTCCAAGGTGCAGTGCGGATCACCAACAACATGGCACCGGTGAGCAGTTGGAGCCTGAGCTTCGACTTCGCCGGCGGCCAGAAGGTCACCCAGGGCTGGAACGCCAAGTGGTCCCAGTCCGGCACGACGGTCACCGCGGCCAACGAGAGCTGGAACGGCTCGCTCGGCACCGGCGCGAGCGTCAGCGCCGGGTTCCTCGCCAACTGGGCCGGGAGCAACGCCGTACCGTCCGCGTTCAAGCTCAACGGCACGACCTGCAACGTCGATGCGGAGCCGACACCACCCACGTCGCCGCCTCCGACCTCACCACCGACCGACGGCACCGCACCCGCACTGCACGTCTCCGGGAACAAGCTCGTGGACGCCGACGGCACCGACCGCCGTCTGCTCGGCGTCAACCGGTCCGGCGGCGAGTTCATGTGCGTGCAGGGCTACGGCATCTGGGACGGACCGGTGGACGACGCGGCCGTCGCGGCGATCGCCGACTGGAAGGCGAACACGGTCCGCATTCCGCTCAACGAGGAGTGCTGGCTGGGCCTTTCGAACATCAAGCCCGAGTACGCGGGCGCCAACTACATCGCCGCCGTCAAGGACCTGGTGGCGAAGGTCGAGGCGCACGGCATGACACCGATCGTCGAACTGCACTGGACCTACGGCCAGTACACCGGCAACTCGGCGGGCTGCTCCGACGTGCACGCCACCTGCCAGAAGCCGATGCCGGACGCGCAGTACACACCGTCGTTCTGGTCCTCGGTCGCCAGCACCTTCAAGGGCGACCAGGCCGTCGCGTTCGACCTGTTCAACGAGCCCTACCCGGACCGCGCCACCTCCACGACCACCCAGGCGTGGGAGTGTTGGCGGGACGGCGGCACCTGCCCCGGTATCGGGTATGAAGTCGCCGGTATGCAGGATCTCGTCGACGCCGTACGGTCCACCGGCGCCACGAATGTGATCATGGCCGGCGGGCTCGCGTACTCGAACGACCTGAGCCAGTGGCTGGCCTACAAGCCCAGCGATCCGACGGGCAATCTCGTCGCCGCGTACCACGTGTACAACTTCAACACCTGCGCGACCGAGAGCTGCTGGAACTCCACACTCGCCCCCGTCGCGGCCCAAGTGCCGCTGGTGGCAGGGGAGATCGGCGAGAACACCTGCTCGCACGCCTTCGTCGACCAGGTCATGAAGTGGTTCGACGACCGCGGGCTCTCGTATCTCGGCTGGACCTGGAACACCTGGGACTGTTCCGCGGGTCCGTCACTGATCTCCGACTACGACGGTACGCCCACCGCGTACGGCATCGGGCTGCGCGACCATCTGCGCGCCCTCAACGGATAGGCGCCCCCAGCCAAACCCGACAGCACCCGCAACCAAACCGACAGCACCCGCAACCAACTTCCTTCACAGACAAGGAAACCCGCACTCATGAGCCGTACCAGAACAGCGTTGCTCGCTGCCTTGGTGCTCGTCGCCGGGGCCTCGGGGACGGCGGTCGCCGCCGCTCCCTCGGCGGACACCGGCATCGCCGCGATCCCGTGCAGCGTCGACTACAAGGTGCAGAACCAGTGGGACACCGGCTTCACCGCCGCCGTCACGATCACCAACAACGGCGCCGCCAAGTCGAGTTGGGCCGCGAAGTGGTCGTACGCCGGTAACCAGCAGATCACCAGCGGCTGGAACGCGAAGATCAGCCAGAGCGGGACCGCCGTCACGGCGGCCAACGAGACCTACAACGGGAGCCTGGGGACCGGGAGTTCGGTCAGCTTCGGCTTCAACGCCTCCTACAGCGGCACCAACGCGCTCCCGACGACCTTCACTCTCGACGGCGTGACCTGCAACGTCGACGACGGCAGCGGTGGGGGAGGGGGCGGCGGCACCGATCCCGGCACACGGGTCGACAACCCGTACGCGGGCGCCAAGGTGTACGTGAACCCGGAGTGGTCCGCGAAGGCCGCCGCCGAGACCGGTGGCAGCCGGGTCTCCAGCCAGCCCACCGGCGTCTGGCTCGACCGCATCGCCGCCATCGCCGGTGTCAACGGCGGGATGGGCCTGCGCGCCCACCTCGACGCGGCGCTCGCCCAGAAGGGCACCGGCGAAGAGGTCGTCCAGCTCGTCGTCTACGACCTGCCCGGGCGCGACTGCGCGGCCCTCGCCTCCAACGGCGAACTCGGCCCGACCGAAATCGGGCGCTACGAAAGCGAGTTCATCGACCCGATCGCCGCGATCCTCGCCGACAGCAAGTACGCCGCGCTGCGGATCGTCACCACGATCGAGATCGACTCGCTGCCCAACCTCGTGACCAACACCGGCAGCAAGGCCACCGCCACCCCGCAGTGCGACACGATGCTCGCCAACGGCAACTACGTGAAGGGCGTCGGCTACGCGCTGAACAAGCTCGGCGCGATCCCCAACGTCTACAACTACATCGACGCCGGACACCACGGCTGGCTCGGCTGGGACGACAACTTCGCCCCCTCCGCGAACCTCTTCTACCAGGCCGCGAACGCCGAGGGCGCGACCGTGAACGACGTGGCCGGCTTCATCACCAACACGGCCAACTACAGTGCCCTGAAGGAGAACAACTTCACCATCAACGACAGCGTCAACGGTGTCTCCGTGCGCCAGTCCAAGTGGGTCGACTGGAACCGGTACGTGGACGAGCAGTCGTACGCCCAGGCGTTCCGCAGTGAGTTGGTGTCGGTGGGCTTCAACTCCGGTATCGGCATGCTGATCGACACGTCGCGGAACGGGTGGGGTGGCTCTGCTCGGCCCACCGGTCCGGGGGCAACCACCAGTGTGGACACGTACGTTGACGGTGGGCGCTACGACCGGCGGATCCAGGTCGGGAACTGGTGCAACCAGTCCGGTGCGGGTCTGGGGGAGCGGCCGCAGGCTGCTCCCGCCACCGGGATCGACGCGTATGTGTGGATGAAGCCGCCGGGGGAGTCGGACGGGTCCAGTACGGCGATCGCCAACGACGAGGGCAAGGGGTTTGACCGGATGTGCGATCCGACGTACACGGGGAACGCGCGTAACGGGAACAACCTGTCGGGTGCGCTGGCGAATGCGCCGTTGTCCGGGCACTGGTTCTCGGCTCAGTTCCAGCAGCTGATGGCGAACGCGTACCCGCCTCTGTAGGTCTGCTTTTGGCTGACGGCCGGTGGGGGCTGGTCGCGCCCACGCGGCGGAGCCGCAAATCGATACGGCCCCGCGCCCCTGAAGAGGGGCGTGGGGGTCAGCCCTCGTTCGACAGGCCTCGGCGGATCGCGGACTCCACCGCTGAATAGTTGCCGTTGGACCGGTCCAGCTCGTAGGGCGCCGCCGGCATCAGCGGCGGCTGCCCCATGAAGCGGGGGCGGTCGCCGTGGTGGGGCTGGGCCGCGTGGACCAGGAAGGGGTGGCAGAGGTAGACGTCACCGGGGTGACCGGTGGCGTAGGCGATGGGGCGCCCGGCGGATGCCTCGGCCACCTTCGGGCCGAGGGCCAGTGAGGAGGCGCCCTTCTCGCCGTACGGTTCGAGGACGCGCGGGACGTCGAGGTGGGAGCCGACCCGGATGCGGGTCGGCGCGTTCTCCTCGGTGACTTCGGTGTAGAGCATCAGCATGAGTAGAGCCCGGCCGCGCGAGGCCAGATTCGCGTACGGCCACTCGTTCTCCGCGCCCTCCGCGACATAGCTGCCCTCGATGTGCCAGCCGGCGTCGTCCGGTTCCGTCGGGTGCGGGAAGCGCAGCGGGAAACTGCCCACCGAGTACCGGGACTGCCAGCGGCCGGCGCCCACCAGCAGGTCGAACGCCTCATGCAGGGCAGGGGAGTTGACCGAGGCGGCGAACGGTCCCTGGGCCATGTCGCTCACCCACACCACGGGGTCCTGCCACGTGCCGGGGTCCTCCGGGTCGTAGCCCGTCTCCCGCCAGAGCAGCCGAGCGCAGTGCTCGGCGACCCGCGGCGGGAAGGCCCCCTCGATCTTCACGAACCCGTCTTCGAGGAAGCGTTCCACCATCACGTCGGCCGTGTCGTCCATACGGGCATGCTCGGCGACGGACGACCTGTTCCGCACCTCATTTTTGCCGCTTCGGCAACGCGACTGGCCGTCGAACGGTGCGTCGGCGCAGGCTGGCGGCACGCGGACGAGAGGGTGACCACCATGGCGCACGAGCACGATCATGAGCACAAGCACGTCCACAGGCAGGGCGAGGAGCACGACCACAAGCCCGGCAAGGATCGTCATCACCACGACCACACCGACCTCGACTGGGCCGTCATGGGCCCCCTGCTGGAGACCCAGGCGGAGCTGTTCTCGCCTTTGTACGAGCGGGCGATGGCGTGGCTCGCGAAGGAGCGGACCGATCCGGGGCTGATCGTCGACGTGGGCAGTGGGCCCGGTGTGGTCGCGTGTCTGTTCGCGGAGACGTTTCCGGGGGCCCGGGTCGTCGCGGTGGACGGTTCCGAGCCGCTCCTGGAACGGGCCCGTGCCCGTGCCGACCGGCAGGGCTTCGGCGATCGTTTCAGCACGCTGACCGGTGAACTGCCCGAGGTCCTGGGGCAGTTGGAGTACCCGGCCGACCTCCTTTGGGCCAGCCGCAGTCTGCATCACCTCGGTGACCAGCGGGCCGGTCTCGCCGCGTTCGCGGAGCGGCTCGCGCCCGGCGGCACCCTCGCGATCATGGAGGGTGGCCTGCCCTCGCGGTTCCTGCCCCGCGACTTCGGTATCGGCCGCCCGGGACTGGAGGCGCGGATCGACGCGATCGAGGCCGAGTGGTTCGCGCAGATGCGTGCCGACCTTCCGGGCGCCGTCACCGAGACCGAGGACTGGCCCGCCCTCCTGGCCTCGGTCGGCCTGAAGCACACCGGCAGCCGCAGCTTCCTCCTCGATCTGCCCGCCCCGGCCCCGGATCGCGTCCGCGCCTACGTCGCGACCTGGCTGACCCGGGTGCGTGACACCTACGGCGAGGCGATGGACGCCGAGGACCGGGTCGCCCTCGGCCGGCTCGTCGACCCGGAGGACCCGGCGAGCGTGCATCAGCGCGCCGACGTGTTCGTGCTCGCCGCGCACACGGTGCACAGGGCGGTGCGGACCGACTGAACGGGCCCGTGATCTCGGCGGCTTGACTTCGAGCCTGCTCAAGGTGATGAACTGCCCCTCCGACTGCGCGGAGTTCACCGACCCACGGGGGGACCACCACCATGAACGACAACTCTCACGTCGCGCTCATAACCGGCGGCGGCAGCGGGATCGGCGCTGCCGTCGCCCGTCAACTCCTCAGCGCCGGGGGCCGGGTGGCCGTCACCGGCCGCAGCGAGCAGCGCCTGTATGATTTCGCCGCCCAACTGGGTAACCCCGAGGGCCTGTTGACGATCCCCGGGAGTGCCGCCGAGTACTCCGAGGTACAGGCTGCCGTCGAGACGACGCTCAAACAGTTCGGGCGGCTCGACGCGGTCGTCGCCAACGCCGGTGTGGCCACGCACGATTCGGTCGCCGAGGGTGACCCGACCGGGTGGACCGAGATGGTGCTGACCAACGTTCTCGGTCCGGCCCTGCTGATCCGGGCGTCCGTCGATGCGTTGAAGCAGACGCACGGCCGGATCGTGCTGATCGGCAGCGTCGCCGGGTTCGTGCACACTCCCGGCAACATCTACGGCGCGACCAAGTGGGCGATGACCGGTCTCGCCGAGAACACCCGGCGCGAGGTCACGGAGTTCGGCATCGGCGTGACGCTGGTCGCCCCGGGCCGGGTGGAGACCCCGTTCTGGGACGGCAACGGCAGCCTGCCGCCCGGCCATCTCCTCACCGCCGACCAGATCGCCGACACGATCCTCTGGGCGATCCGCCAGCCAGCCGGCGTCGACATCAACACCGTCGTCGTACGACCGATCGGGCAGCCCAACTGACAGGCATATGGGGCCCGTTGCCGCTGGGGAAAGCGGCAACGGGCCCCATTCGTACGTCAGTTGCTCGCCAGGAACTGCTTCGCCAGCTGGTCGCCCAGGGAGACCGCCGCGCTGTGGCTCTCGATGGGGGAGACCGTCGAGTTCTTGAACAGGATGTACGTCACGCCGGAGTCGGCGCCGCCGGTCGCCGGGTCGGGGTCGATGCCGAGGGCGCTGGCCGTGGCGTACGAGGCCTCGCCGATGATGTTGGTGGGGCCGGTGTCGCCGACGACCGCGTACTCGACCTTGTTGTTGTAGACGACGGCGACCACGCCGCCGCCCTTGATGCCGTAGCTGGAGTACTTCCAGATGCTGCTGGAGCTGGGCACCACGATGTACGGCAGTGAATCCGCCTTCAGAGGCTGGCCGTTGGACTGGTGGAACGCCGTGTCGTCCTGGTACCAGGGGTCGGCGTTCTCGTTGCACTTCGTGGTGCGCTGGCCGTCGCAGTCGATGTCCATGTCGGCCTTCCAGAACACGGCGCCGTTCTTGCCGCAGACCGGGATGGTGGCCGAAGTCTCGTCGTCCGTGCGGTACTTGCCGCTCGATATCTGCGAGCAGGACGTCACCTTGGAGAGCAGGTCGGCCGCGCTGACCGAGCCCTCTTGAGCCGACTTGGGGGTGGCGCCGGAGGCGCTCGCGGGGAGCACTCCGGCGGCGAGCAGGGCGGCAGCCGAGGCCGCGGCGAGGGTCAGTGTTCGCATGCGCACTGTGGGGGACCCTTCTGTTAGGAAAGTTTCCTTACCGGGTGCGCAACAAGGTGCCCCGTCATCATGCCCGCGTCAAGACCCTGGTACGAACCAAGTGGGTCGGCGGCACGGGAAGCGGCACGGGAAAACGATGCGCCCCGGAGCCAGAAGGCTCCGGGGCGCTCGCACTACCTGCGGTTCAGGCCATGTGCCCGGATTTCAGGCCGCGTTGAACGTCGACGGGTCGGGACCCAGCCGCCGGTCCTCGTTCAGCGCGCTGATGGCCGCGAGGTCCTCGGTGTCCAGGCTGAAGTCGAAGACCTCGATGTTCTCCTTGATCCGCGACGGCGTCACGGACTTGGGGATCACCACGTTGCCGAGCTGGATGTGCCAGCGCAGCACGACCTGGGCCGGGGTGCGCCCGTGCTTCTGGGCGATGGCGACGATCGCCGGGACCTCCAGGAGGCCCTTGCCCGAACCGAGCGGCGACCACGCTTCGGTCGCGATGCCCTGCTCCGCCTGGTACTCGCGCCCGGCGCGCTGCTGGAACTGCGGGTGCAGTTCGATCTGGTCGACCGCCGGAATGACCGAGGTGCCCTCGATCAGCCGGGCCAGGTGGTCGGGTTCGAAGTTGGAGACGCCGATGGCCCGCACGCGGCCGTCCGCGTACAGCTTCTCGAACGCCTTGTAGCTGTCGAGGTACTTGTCCCGGGCCGGGGTCGGCCAGTGGATCAGATACAGATCCAGGTACTCCAGGCCGAGCTTCTCCAGCGACACGTCGAACGCGCGCAGGGTGGCGTCGTACCCCTGGTCGGCGTTCCAGAGCTTGGTGGTGACGAAGAGGTCCTCGCGCGGGACGCCGGACGCGGCGATGGCCTTTCCGGTGCCCTCTTCGTTGCCGTAGATCGCAGCGGTGTCGATGCTGCGGTACCCGGCCTCCAGCGCCGTGGCCACCGCCCGCTCCGCCTCGTCGTCCGGCACCTGCCAGACGCCGAAGCCCAGCTGGGGCATCTCGACACCGTTGTTGAGGATGATCGGGGGGACCTTGCTGCTCACGAGCTCTCGATCCTTCAGTCGTCGGGTGGTACTCACATCGTCAACGATCACGGGCCGTGCCGCATTCCTGACCGCGAGATCCGGCTTGAACCGTGCCCGCTCCCGGAGGGTCTACCCGCTCAGGCCCGGTACAGCGCCTCGACCTCGTTCGCGTACGTGTTCTCGATGGCCTTGCGCTTCAGCTTCAGGGACGGGGTCAGCAGACCGTGTTCCTCGGTGAACGGCTGGGCCAGTATCCGGAAGGTGCGGATCGACTCGGCCTGCGAGACCAGGGTGTTCGCGGCGACGACCGCGCGCCGCACCTCGGTCTCCAGGTCGGCGTCCCGCACCAGCTGCGCCGGGGTCATCTGCGGCTTGCCGCGCATGGTGAGCCAGTGCTCGACCGCCTCGTGGTCGAGGGTGACCAGCGCGGCGATGTAGGGGCGGTCGTTGCCGACGACGATGCACTGCGAGACCAGCGGATGGTCCCGCACCCGCTCCTCAAGGAGCCCGGGCGCGACGCTCTTGCCGCCGGAGGTCACCAGGATCTCCTTCTTGCGCCCGGTGATGGTGAGATAGCCGTCCTCGTCGAGGGAGCCCAGGTCACCGGTGGCGAGCCAGCCGTCGTGCAGGGTCTCGTCGGTGGCCTTCTGGTTGTTGAGGTAGCCCTGGAAGACGTTGGGGCCGTTGAGCCAGATCTCGCCGTCGTCCGCGATGTGCACGGTGACACCGGGGATGGCCTGGCCGACCGTGCCGTAGCGGGTGCGGTCGGGCGGGTTGGCGGTCGCGGCGGCCGTCGACTCGGTGAGGCCGTAGCCCTCGTAGATCTGGACGCCCGCGCCCGCGAAGAACAGTCCGAGGCGCCGGTCCATGGCCGACCCGCCGGACATGGCGTTGCGGATCCGGCCGCCCATGGCGGCCCGCACCTTGGAGTAGACGAGTTTGTCGAAGAGCTGGTGCTGCATGCGCAGGCCCGCGGAGGGGCCGGGGCCGATGCCCCAGGCCTTCGCCTCGATCGCGTCCGCGTACTTCACCGCGATCTCGACGGCCTTCTCGAACGGCCCGGCCTTGCCGTCCTTCTCCGCCTTGCGGCGGGCCGCGTTGAAGACCTTCTCGAAGATGTACGGCACGGCGAGGATGAACGTCGGCTTGAACGCGACCAGGTCGGGCAGCAGGGCGGCCGCGTTCAGCTGCGGCTGGTGGCCGAAACGGACCCCGCCGCGGATCGCCGCGACCTCCACCATCCGCCCGAAGACGTGCGCGAGCGGCAGGAACAGCAGGGTCGCCACCTCCTCGCCCCGCTTCGAGTGGAAGACGGACTCCCAGGTGTCGATGACCGTGTCCGCCTCGTACATGAAGTTGCCGTGCGAGATGACACAGCCCTTGGGTCTGCCCGTGGTGCCCGAGGTGTAGATGATCGTCGCGGTCGAGTCCGGGGTGACGGCCTGGCGGTGCCGGTGCACCACCTCGTCCTCGATGTGCGCGCCGGCGTCGTACAGCGCCTGCACGGCGCCCGTGTCGAGCTGCCACAGCTGGTGCAGCGTGGGGAGCCGGTCGATGACGGTGGCGATGGTCATCGCGTGGTCCTCGTGCTCGACCATCGCCGCCGAGACCTGCGCGTCGTGCAGCATCCAGAAGCACTGCTCGGCCGACGACGTGGGGTAGATCGGCACCACCTGGGCGCCGATCGTCCACAGCGCGAAGTCGAACAGCGTCCACTCGTAGCGGGTGCGGGACATGATCGCGACCCGGTCGCCGAAGCGGATGCCCTGGGCGAGCAGGCCCTTGGCGAGGGCGAGGACCTCGTCGCGGAACTCGGCGGCGGTCACGTCCCGCCACTCGTCCTGCTCGTCCTTGCGGCCGAGGGAGACATGGAGGGGGTCGTTCTGGGCACGCTCGAAGACGGCGTCGGCCAGACCGCCCACCGGCGGTGCCAACGCCAACGGAGGGTTGTTGTACTCGCGCAAACCCCGCTCCCCGCTCCTGTTGGCACTCCCCTACAGCGCCGTGAAAGCTACCCCACCGGGCGGAAGGGCGGGAGGGGGTGGGAAATCGAGCGGTGTTCACGTCCGCACTGGTCAGCGACGGAAAATGCCCTCACAAGGGGAAGGGTCGGACAGAAATCCTTACGGTTCCGTAGGTTTCGGGCCCGTAATCTCCACTGAATCTGTACGACCCGCTTACCCCTGGCGTCCGGTCACACGACGTCACCGGGGCGACGCCGTGTCCTCCCCGGCCGACGTCCGCGCGGCGGTCCCCGGCACTCCCGCCGCCGTGCCCGCGGTCCCGCCGGTCCGCTCCGCGCGACCCGCCCTGACCAGGGCGAGCACCAGCGCGCCCGCCGCCGTCCCGACGAAGCCGGCCGTCACGAGCGCCGAGTCGAGCCCCGTCGCGAACGCGGCCCGCAGCGCGTGTTCGGAGAACGTCCCGCGCAGTGCCCCGGCCCCGCCGCCCGCCAGCGTGTGCGCCGCGTCGTGCGGGAGCGTGTCCCGCATCCGCGAGGTGAGTACGGTCCCCGACACAGCGACGCCGAGTGCATACCCCAACTGGCGTACGGTATTCACGGCGCCGCCCGCCATGCCCGCGCGCTCGGCCGGCACCGCCGCGAGAGCCGCCCCCGCGATCCCCGGCGCCACCAGACCCGTGCCGACGCCCACCAGGACGAGCCCCGGCACCAGCGTCGTCCAGTCCGAACCGGCGCCGAGGACGGCCTGGCAGAAGCAGCCCGTGCCGATCAGCAGCAGCCCGCCGCCGATGGTCAGCCGGGCCGGTACCCCGTGCAGCAGCTTCCCGGCGAGGACCGACACCACGACCGCCGCACCCGTCAGCGGCAGCAGCGTCAGCCCGCCGCGCACCGGGCTCATCCCCAGCAGCGTCTGTAACCAGATCGACAGATACGGCATCCCGCCGAACGCCACCCCGTTGAAGGCGAGCGCCCCCGCCATCACCCCCACGAAGGCGGGC
Source organism: Streptomyces sp. NBC_01288 (assembly GCF_035982055.1). Lineage (NCBI taxonomy): Bacteria > Bacillati > Actinomycetota > Actinomycetes > Kitasatosporales > Streptomycetaceae > Streptomyces > Streptomyces sp. NBC_01288. The sequence continues at coordinate 1,782,707 of NZ_CP108427.1, read as the reverse complement.
TTGCGCAGCAGCGACAGATCGAGCAGCGGATGGGCCACCCGCCGCTCCACCAGCACGAAGCAGACCAGCGCGAGGACCGCGACCGCGAACGACCCGAGCGTCACCGACGCACCCCAGCCGTCCTCACCGGCCCGCACCACGGCATACGTCACTCCGCCCGCGAACCCCGCGAACGTGACCGTGCCGAGCCAGTCGATCCGCATCCCGCGCGGCCCCTTCGACTCCGGCACCACCCGCAGCGTCAGCCACACCGCGACCACGCTCACCGGCAGGTTCACGAAGAAGATCCACCGCCACCCCGGCCCTTCGGTGAGCACCCCGCCCAGCACCGGCCCGACCGCCGCGGCCCCACCGCTGACCGCACCCCACACCCCGAGCGCCACCGACCGCTGCCGCCCCTGGTAGACGGAGCCGAGCAACGGCAACGTCGTCGCCAGCATCGCGGCCGCCCCCACCCCCTGAACGGCCCGCGCGGCCACGAGCGCACCGGGCCCGCCCGCGAGACCGCACAACAACGACGCCACCGCGAACAGCACGACCCCCACCACATGCACCCGCCGCCGCCCCAGAATGTCGGCGGCGGCCCCAACTCCCAACAACAGCGCGGCCAATGCCAGCGCGTACCCGTCGACCACCCACTGCAGATCACTCAACGACGCGTGCAACGACCGCGCCACGTCCGGCAGCGCGACGACCACGATCGTCACGTCCAGCAACAACATGAACGTGCCCAGGCACACCGCCGTGAGCGGCCCCCATGTACGCATGTCCTCAACTCCCCTGTCCGGGTTGTGCAGTTCTCCGTACGATGGGCTCTACCCGGACGATCAACACGGAGTCGGACACCTCACCGCCGGAATCCGACAGGAGCAGCCATGCTGGAGATGGAATCCGACACCTTCGACCGTCTCGACCTGCACCTGCTGACCGCCCTGGAGCTCAACGGCCGGGCCTCCTTCAGCCGCCTCGGCACCGTCCTCGGCGTCTCCGACCAGACCATCGCCCGCCGCTTCCGCAGACTCACCGCCGAGGCCGGCCTGCGGGTCGTCGCGATCCGGGACGCCGAACGCCTGGGCCAGGACCAGTGGATGCTCCGTCTGCGCAGCGCCCCCGACAACGCCCTCAACATCGCCGACGCCCTCGCCAAGCGCCCCGACACCGCCTGGATCGGCCTCGCCTCGGGCGGCACCGAGATCGTCTGCCTGACCCGCCCCCGCAGCCCCGGCGACCACGACGACCTCCTGCTCGGCAAACTCCCGCGCACCCCCAGCGTCCTGGACATCCGCGCCCACCAACTCCTCCACCGCTTCTACGGCGGCCCCACGGGCTGGCTGCGCCGCTTCAAGGTGCTCGCCGACGACCAGATCGCCGCCCTGCTCCCCGAACCGGCGCCCGCACCGGGCCCCGCCCGCATCGAGCCCGAGGACGAGGCCCTGATCGCCGTCCTCGAACGCGACGGCCGCGCCGGCTACCCCGAACTCCAGCGCGCCACCGGCCGCTCCGAGTCCGCCGTCAAACGCCGGCTCGCCTCGCTGATCGGCTCGGGGGCGGTGTACATCGACGTCGAATACGACTCGGAGGTGTTCGGGTACGCGCGTGCGGCGGTTCTGTGGATCACGGCGACCCCGGCCGCGCTGCACTCGGTCGGCGAGGCGCTGGCCACCCACGACGAGGTCGCCTACGCCTCCGCGACGGCCGGCCCGTCCAACATCGTCGTGACCGCGGTCGTGAAGGACACGGCGGGACTGTACGACTACCTCAGTGGGCCTCTGGGACAGCTCGACGGGATCCGGCATGTGGAGGCGAGCCCGTTCCTGCGCAGGGTCAAACAGCTGACGTATCGGACGCTCCCCCTCAACTCGCCCTCCCTCAAAGTAAGTTCAAGATAAATCATGCGAGAAACCAAGCACCCGGAGATGGGAATCACAGTGTTCGGCGATCGACTGTGGCTCGTCCAAACCGATGCCGCAGGGATTTCCCGAAAGATCTTTTGGAAATAGTCTTCGGAAGTCCTTCCGGTGAGCCCCGTGAAGGGAATATCGAATTGAAGACCCAAAACGCTCACCGCAGGTCGCTGGGTCGCCGCAGGAAGGTGGTCATGGCCTTAGCGGCGGCGACGACCCTCCTCGGCGGCGCGATGTACGCCAACGCGAACGCCGCGTCCGTCACCCCCGACCCGTCCACCAGCGCGTCCCCGACCACCCCCGGATCCGCGTCCCCGACCACTCCCGGATCGACGTCCCCGACGAGCCCCGGATCCACCTCCCCGTCCACGCCGGCCTCCGCGTCCGCCCCCGAACCCACGGGCACGGCCGGCACGGGCTCGTCCGTCTCGGACGTGGTCGACGCCGCCAACGCGTTCCTGAAGACCCTGGACGACGACCAACAGGCCGACGTACTCCTCGACTTCACGCAGGCGAACGCCGTCGCCTGGTCGAACGAGGCGTGCGGTGCGGACTGCCGGGTCGGCATCGAGCTGAGCACGCTCAGCGACACCCAACTCGCCGCCGCCCAGGCGGTGGTCGAGGCGGCCACGGGTACCGGGACCGACACCGGCTACGACCAGATCAGCCAGATCCTGGCGGCCGACGACGTCCTCGGCGAGACCGACAGCAGCTACGGCAGCGGCAACTACTACCTCGCCTTCCTGGGCACCCCGAGCACGACCGGCACCTGGCAACTGCACTTCGGCGGCGACCAGTTGGCCGTCAACCTCACCTACAAGGACGGGGAGGTCGTGGGCACCACCCCGTACTTCGTCGGGGTGGAACCCGCGACCTGGACCGACGACGACACCACCTACGCACCCCTGTCCGGGATGCACGACGGCATGGAGTCGATGCTCGAAGGCCTGAGCGACGACGAGCTGTCGGAGGCGAAGCTCTCCGACTCCACCACCGACGTGGTGCTCGGCCCGGACGAGGACGGCGACTTCCCCGACACCAAGGAGGGCCTCGCGGTCAGCGAACTGACCGACGACCAGCAGCAGTCGGTGCTCGACGCCATCACGCCGTGGGTCGAGGCCGCGGACGACACGACCGCCGCGTCCACCCTGAGCACCTACAAGTCCGAGCTCGACGACACCTACATCTCGTACTCCGGCAGCACCGCACTGGACACCGCGGGCGACTACGTCCGCATCGACGGACCCGGCGTCTGGATCGAGTTCTCGGTCAAGGACGGCGTGGTCGACACCAGTCAGCTCAACTACAGCTCCGTGTACCGCGATCACGACACCGATTACGGAGGAGAGTTCTCGTTCTCCTAGACCGCCCGCCGGCGACACAATGGGCGGCGCTGCTTCCGGCAGCGCCGCCCGCTGTCGCGAATTCCCGCACGGCCGGCCGAGGAATTCATGGACGTCGGAATTCTTGTAGAAGCTGGCTTGCATTTTCCGTAGTGAAAAACCGGGACTATGGACCGCGCCGGTGCAATCGATCCCCACCCGCCAGAATCGCCGCGGCCAACGCATCCGCCGCCCCCTGGGCCGACATCCGCCGCCGCCCGTGCACCAGCACGAAATCGACCTCGCCCAGCTCCGGCAACCCCGCCCGTTCCGGCATCCGCACCAACCCCGGCGGCACCAGCCCCCGCGAATGGGCCATCACCCCCAGCCCCGCCCGGGCCGCGGCGATCAGCCCGTTCAGGCTCCCGCTCGTGCAGGCGATGCGCCACGCCCGCCCCTGCCGCTCCAGCGCCTCCAGCGCGAGCGCCCGCGTGATGCCCGGCGGCGGATAGACGATCAGCGGCACCGGCCGATCCGCGTCCAGGCGGAGCCGCTCCGCGCCGATCCACACGAGCTTGTCGTGCCAGACCAGTTCGCCCCGCGGATCCTCGGCGCGGCGCTTGGCGAGCACCAGGTCCAGCTTCCCTGCGGCCAGTTGTTCGTGCAGCGTGCCGGACAGCTCGACCGTCAGCTCCAGGTCCACCTCGGGATGGTCGTAGCGGAAGCCCTCCAGGATCTCGGGCAGCCGGGTGAGGACGAAGTCCTCGGACGCGCCGAAACGCAGGCGGCCGCGCAACCGCGTGCCGGTGAAGAACGCCGACGCCTGTTCCTGCACCTCCAGGATGCGGCGGGCGAAGCCGAGCATCGCCTCGCCGTCCTCCGTCAGCTCCACGGAGTGCGTGTCCCGGGTGAACAGCTGCCGTCCCGTCGCGTCCTCCAGCCGCCGCACGTGCTGGCTCACCGTGGACTGGCGCAGCCCGAGCCGACGGGCGGCCTGCGTGAAGCTCAGGGTCTGGGACACCGCGAGGAAGGTCCGCAGGTGGGAGAGGTCGTACATGGCATACACCGTAACCGGTTATCGCGAAACGTGATGGCAGTCAGAGCGGTATGACGGATTCCCGATCAAGAGTCCGGAGAGGAGGATGGGGAGGGCACAAGGCCGCGCCGGACGACGGAGCGGACGTACAGCGAGACGCGCGAGACAGTGGAGCACAGTGAAACGCCTGCGATGGCCGAGTCGGATGCCGGTCGACCCCTACATCCTGCTGATCCTCGGGACGGTGGGCCTCGCCGCACTCCTCCCCGCGAGAGGCACCGGCGCCGACGTCGCCTCGGGCGCCTCCACGGCCGCGATCGCCTTCCTCTTCTTCCTCTACGGCGCCCGGCTGTCGACGCGTGAGGCACTGGACGGGCTCAAGCACTGGCGGCTGCACACCACGGTCCTGGCCTGCACCTTCGTCGTCTTCCCGCTGCTCGGCCTGGCCGCCCGCGGTCTCGTCCCGGTGATCCTGACCCAACCCCTCTACCAAGGGCTGCTGTTCCTCACCCTCGTCCCGTCGACCGTCCAGTCGTCGATCGCGTTCACCTCGATCGCGCGCGGCAACGTACCCGCCGCGATCTGCGCGGGCTCTTTCTCCTCACTCGCCGGCATCGTCGTCACCCCGCTGCTCGCGGCGGCGCTGCTCGGAAGCAACGCCGGTGGTTTCTCCGCCGATTCACTTCTCAAGATCGTGCTGCAACTCCTGGTGCCGTTCCTGGCGGGCCAGTTGCTGCGGCGCTGGATCGGCGGGTTCATCACCCGGCACAAGAAGATCCTCGGCTACGTCGACCGCGGCTCGATCCTCCTCGTCGTCTACACGGCGTTCAGCGAGGGCATGGTCCAGGGCATCTGGCACCAGGTCAGCGCGGTCCGCCTCGCCGGACTGCTCGCCGTCGAGGCCGTCGTGCTCGCCGTGATGCTCGCCCTGACCTGGTACGGCGGCAAGGCGCTGCGCTTCGACCGGGAGGACCGGATCGCCATCCAGTTCGCCGGCTCGAAGAAGTCCCTCGCCGCCGGACTGCCCATGGCCAGCGTCCTGTTCGGCGCCCACGCCTCGCTGGCCGTGCTGCCGCTGATGCTCTTCCACCAGATGCAGCTGATGGTGTGCGCGGTCATCGCCAAACGCCGCGCCCGCGATCCGCTGCCCGAGGTCACCGGGTCGGCGGCCCCAACCGCAGGGTCACGAACCGCGGTCGGTACAGCGACACGTTCCGGCTGAGGTTCAGGGCGGCCGAAGTGGCCGTCGCGTCCAGCCAGTTGACGTCGTAGCTGAGGACGAGCCGGTCGTCGTCGCCCAACTCCGTGTGCACCTGCGGGTTGTACGCGGCGACCTGGCCCGGCGGCAGCGGCGGACTGAAACCCCGTGTCGGCCCGTGCCACGGTCCGGCGGGCGAACAGGCCCAGTACGAGGTGACGGTGGTGAGCCCCCGGGTGCCCGCGGCCATCGTGAACAGGACGTACGTCCCGCCGTCCCGCACCACCGAGAACGCGCTGCCCACACCCGTGTGTCGACCGTCCCCGAGCACCGACCGCGGCCCCGCTCGGGCCGTCCACGCCGACCCGTCCCAGTACTCCCAGGCACCCGGCTCCCCGAGCCGTCCCTCCGGCACCCGTGCCACATACGCCGAGGAGGTCGGCCGGGCCGCGGCCTGGGCGTCGTTCCCGCCGAAGACGTACGTCCACCCGCCCACCGCGACCGATGTCGTCCCGAACTGCACACGCCGGGACGGGTCTTGGACCAACTCCTGGCCGAAGACCTTCACGATCGACTCCACCCGCAGATCCGGTAGCGACAGCGTGGCGACCTCGGTCGCCATCGGAACGCCGTAGATCCACGGGTACGACCCCGCTGTCCGCGTCCACAGCAGCACGCGTACGACCGACTCGGGCGAGCCGGGGGAGCGGGGCTCGACGCGGGCCGCCACCGGCCAACGCCACTCGTTCGGGGCCGGGTCGGGGAACAGCGGGGCGGGGAGCGTGAGTTGGGGTCGGCCGTCGCGCATCACCACCGCCGAGTTGCGGACCAGGGGTGCGCTGGTGTCCCGCCAGGCGTACGACTCGCCGACCGGGTTGGGCGGGGCGTACACCTGGCCGAGGTAGGTGTCGGAGAACAGCCACAGCACCCGGCCGTCCGGCAGCCGCACCGAGTGGGTGCCGTCGCCGCCGGTCCAGTCGTCGGCACGGGACTCGTCGTCGCCGTACGCGGCAAAGGAGTTGGTGAGCCTCGTGTCCGGCGACCAGGAGCGCACCGTACGGGCCGTGCACGCGGCGCCGCCCTCCCGGTCGTGGTGCCTGGGGAGGGCGGTGAGCAGCACGGCGGCGAGAACCAGGGTCAGCAGCAGGCCGACCCCGGCTCCCCAACGCTGTCGTGCTCGTCGGTCGTCGGGCACGCCCGGGACGTTAGTGGCTGCCGCTCACATGGTCCATGGGCAGCCACAGCACGGTCCCGGCGGTGGACGGGTGTTGCGCGGCCAGTTCGTCGTCCGTCAACAGCCGGTCCCAGACGTGGACTTCGTCGATCGACCCGGTGAAGTACTGCATGCTGTCCATGCGTTGGCCGATATGCACACCGAACGGCGAGTTGCGGCTGACCGAGCCCACGATGTCCGCCGTGCTCACCGTCGTCCCGTCGACGGACAGCGTCAACTGCCCGCCGCCGCGCCGCAGGACGGCCCGGTGCCACTGGCCGTCGTTGTAGGCGCCGGTGGTCACCACGGAGGCGGTGTGGACGGTCGTCGCGCCGACCCGGGTGGTGATCAGCGCCCGGACGTGGTTGCCCGCGGGCTCGCCGCGCAGCCAGACCTGCGGCTCGGTGGTGCCGACCCCACCCATCCACAGGAACGGCTGATCACCGGTCGTGGCGGTGTAGCGGAACCAGAGGGACACCGTGAAGTCCGCTGTCCCCAGCGGGAGTCGGTCGCTGTACGGCAGGCGCACGGCGTCGTCGACGCCGTCGAAGGACAGGGCGCCACCGGACACGCCGTCCGTCTCCTGGGCGCCGCCGAGCACCAACGCCCGCTTGGCGTAAGGGGCGAGGTCGGCGGTCGTGGGGTCCGGGCCCCGACGCGGTTGCAGCCAGGCATCGTTGAAGCGGGCGAAGCGGATCTCGTCGGTCGCGGTCACGGCGCCGCCCTCGTAGAGCAGGCCCACCGTGTCGCCGTCGATGCGCGCCATGTCGGAGTAGCCCGACCAGTCCTTCGTCACGACCGTGCCCCGGTCCACGCTGTCCCAGGTGCGGCCGCCGTCGTAGGAGGAGCGGATCATCATCGTGCGACGGCGGTCAGGATCGGCGTCGCAGGCCAGCAGGATGCGCGAGCCGACACCGAGCGTCGAGCACTGGACCTGCGGCGCGTACAGGTCGGGCAGGGCGCGGAAGGGCGCGGTGAAGCTGTCGCCGCCGTCGCGGCTGACCGCCTGGGTGCGCTGCCCGAGGTCGGTGCCGTCCTGCTCACGGCCGCTCACCAGGATCGAACCGTCGGTGCGCTCGGTCAGCGTCACCTCGGACGGCTTCTGCCGCCACGTCCCGTCGGCCGCGATCGGATACGAGTCGGTCGCGCCGATCCTCCAGTGGTCGCCGCCGTCGTCGCTCACGATCAGCGCCGCGTTGTTCGCGGTGACCCGACTCCCGTCCCAGGTCTCGGTGTTGACACCGAACACGAGCCGGCCCCGGTGCCGGCCGCGGGTGAGCTGGATGCCGTGCACGGGTCCTGTGGCGTACCAGGAGTTCCAGTTCGGAGGCAGGATCTCGTCGCTCAGGTCACGCGGCTGCGACCAGGTGAGACCGTCGTCGTCGCTGTACTGGAGGTGCGGGGTGCGGTCGCAGGGAACCGAGCAACTGGCGCTGTCCGTACGGCCCGTGTTGTACGTCTCGGCGAGCAGGACGCGGCCCGTCCTGCGGTCCACGATGGGTGCCGGGTTGCCATGTGTGTCGCCGCCGCCGTGGCTGACGACCCGCAACGGGCTCCAGGTGAGGCCGTCGTCCGTGGAGCGCTTGACGACGATGTCGATGTCGGCGGCGTCACCGCAGTTGAGGACCCGGCCCTCGGCGAACGCGAGCAGCGTGCCGTCCTTGGTCTTCACGACGGCCGGGATCCGGAAGCAGGCGTAGCCCGCGTCCTGAGGAGCCTTGAAGAGGACCTGCTGGTCGAACTCGGGGGCGGGGGCGGCGGATTGGGCGGTGACGGCGTGCGCGGGGCCCGGGAGCACGAGCAGCGCGGCCAGGGTGAGTGCGGCGGTGAGGGTGGATCTCAGACGTGCGCGAAGACTCGACGGCATGGTGGTGCGACCTGCCCTTCATTCGTCTGGACATCCGGACATCCCACGTCCAACGGGCGCGTCACAGACGTTAGTTGGGGCCTCCGGTGGCTCACAAGAAGCGTGCAGTGCCCGTCGCCCCATAACTTCGCAACGCCGGACGGCTGGTGAGTGATCGTCAGCCGGGGCGGTGCGTCTCAGGGGCGCAGGACGACCTTGCCGAGGTTGCTCCGCGACTCGATCACCTTGTGCGCCTCGGCCGCCTCCGCCAGCGCGAACTCCCCGTGCACGGACGGTTTCAGGGCGCCCTCCGCGAACAGCCGCCACAGCTCCCGCCGCCACCGCTCGTACAACTCCGGCTTCCCGCGCGCGATCCGTGCCATCTGGAACCCGATCACGGACTTGGCGCCCACGAGAAGGTCGTACGCCTGGACCGTCCCGCCACCCGAGCTGTACGCCACGAGCCGCCCGCCCGGGACGAGCGCCGCGACGGCCGGGCTGAGCAACTCGCCGCCCACCGCGTCGAGTACGTAGTCGACGGGCTCGCCCCAGCCGGGCCGGTCCAGACGGTCGTAGGTGATCACCTCGTCGGCACCCAGCGCGCGCACGAAGTCCCCCTTCGCCGCATCGGACACCGCGGCCACGACCCGCCCGGCACCCCGCGCCCTCGCCAACTGCACTGCCAGATGGCCGACTCCGCTCGCCGCGGCCGTGACCAGCACGGCCTCACCGGGTCCGGGACGGGCCGCGTCCAGCGCGCCCAGAGCCACCAGTCCGCTGCGGACCAGCGCGACCGCGTCGACGGCGGAGGCGGAGTCGGGGATCGGGGAGGCCATGGCCTCGTGGAGGACGGCGAAGTCGGCGTACCCGTGCCCGAAGCAGAGCCCGGTCACCCGCTCGCCCGCCCGGAAACGGGTCACGTCCTGCCCTACGGCGACCACCTCGCCGGCGATCTCGCCGCCGAGCGGGATCGGCTCGGCGGCCTCGGTCACCTTGCGGACGACGGGCAGGGTGACCCCGATCGCCTCGGTACGGACGAGGAGTTCGCCGGGGCCCGGTACGGGGACGGGGGTGTCCTCCAGGAACAGCGGGCCGCCGGTGGACTCGTACCGGACGCGACGCATCGCACCTCCAGGGAGCGGTGGTGATAGGTGGAAATCGTTGGGAGTCCCCATGGTATTCACGATTTCATTGGGATGTCCAACGACTTTTCGCTAGACTGCCCGCATGGTCGAAGCACCCCTCCCCGCGATCCGCTCCCTCCCCAGCTGGCTCCTTGGCCGAGCCGCTGCCCGGGGCCGGGCCCTCGTCGCCGACGCGCTGGCGGCCGAGGGGCTGAAGATGTGGCACCACGTGGTGCTCTCCGCCGTGCGCGACCTCGCGCCCGTCGCCCAGGCCGACCTCGGTCGCGGTGTCGGGCTCGACCTCAAGGATCTGGTCGGCGTGCTGAACGACCTCCAGTCCGCCGGCCTGGTCGTACGGGAGCCGGACCCGATGGACCGCCGTAAGAACGCGGTCTCGCTGACGACCGAGGGCGCGCGGGTGCTGAAGCGGTGCGAGAAGGCGGCCCGTGCCGCCAACGAGCAGCTTCTCGCCCCGCTGTCGGAGGCCGAACGCGACCAGTTCATGGGCCTGTTGATCCGGATCTCCGGTACGGACGGCTGACGGGGGCTAACGTTCCGTCATGACCCCACCGCAGACTCCCGAACCCCGGCTCGCCCTCGACCCCGAGCGCACCGCCCTGGTCCTCGTCGACCTGATGGACCGCATCGTCGCGCTGCCGCTCGAACCGTACAAGGGCACCGAAGTCATCGCGGTGGCCGAGGAGTTGACATCCGTGTTCCGCTCCGCCGGTGCGCTCGTCGTGCTGATCCGGGTCGAACGTCCCGGCATCGCCGAGCAGCCCGCCGGCAGTGGACTCGCCGACGGGCTGCTGAGGGAAGGGGACCTGGAGATCGTGAAGCGGACGATCGGGGGCTTCCAGGGCACGGGACTTGAGGAACGGCTGCGTGAACGGGGCGTCGACACCCTGGTGTTCGGCGGGATCGCCACCAACCTCGGCGTGGAGTCCACCGCGCGTGCCGCCGGCGACCTCGGTCACCAACTCGTCTTCGTCGAGGACGCGATGAGTGCGCTCACCGCGGCCGAGCACCAGGCGTCGGTCAGGCTTGACTTCCCGCGGCTGGGGTCGGTGGTGACGGCGGCGGAGGTGCGCTTCGGGGTGGGCGACTGAGGTGCGCCTCCTGTCGGGCGGCGCTCAGGTTCGCCTCACGCGGGATGGTTTTCGGAGGCGGGCGGTGGACGGTCAGACGAGGACCGTGCCGCCGTCCACGACCACCGTCGAACCGGTCGTATAGCCGCCGCGCATCAGATACAGATACGCCTCGGCGATGTCCTCCGGCTCGCCGATCCGGCCGACCGGCAGCGACCCGGCGGCGGACTCGAACAGTCCGTCCCGGATCTCGTCGTCCAACTCCCGCCACAGTTCGGTGCGGACCACGCCGGGCGCGACCACGTTGACCCGCAGCGGGGCCAGTTCCAGGGCCAGTGCGCGGGTCAGCGACTCCATCGCCCCGCACAGCGCGGCGGCGACGGTCGTGCCCGGCAGCGGCCTGCGTCCGGCGGTACCCGTGGTCAGGACCACGGAACCGCCCTCGCGGATCGACGGGGCGCCGTACTTCACCGCCGTATAGGCGCCCCACAGCCGGGTGTCCAGGAAGGCGCGGGCCCGCCCGAGGTCGGACTCGGCGAGGCTCCCCATCAGTAACGCCTCACCGGCCGTGTAGACCAGGTGGTCGTAGCCGCCGAGCCCCGCGAAGAAGGCCCGCACCGCGTCCTCGTCGCTCGCGTCGAGCACCTGGCCCTCGGCGTCCTCCGGGAGCCGTTTCAGCGCCGCGTCCACGCTCTCCTGTCGGCGCGAGGCGACGACCACCCGGGCGCCCTCCCGCGCGGCCGCCTCCGCGACCGCGAACCCGATGCCCGCCGTACCGCCGATGACGACGATCCGCTGTCCTCGCAGTCCCATGTCCTGCACCTTTCGGGTTGTGCGCGTTGTTGTGACGTCATCCAGCCTGCGGTCGTGGTCGCCTCGGCGTCCAAGACCTCTTTCGGCGGTGGCGATACCCTGAAGGCATCGCCGACGGCGGTACGGGAGGAGCGGCACCCATGGACCTCGACCTGCGGAAGGTCCGCTACTTCGTGGCGGTGGCCGAGCTGCTGCACTTCGGGCGCGCGGCCGAGCAGTTGCACATCGCGCAGCCGGTGTTGAGCCGTCAGATCCGGGCCCTGGAGAAGGACTTGGACGCCACGCTCTTCGAACGCGACAGCCACGGGGTGACGTTGACGCCAGCTGGGCGCCAACTCCTGGACGACGGGCGGGCGTTGCTCGCCTCCGCGAACGCGACGCGTCGTAGGGTGCAGCGGTCCGCGCGCGGTCCGCACCGGCTCGTCGTCGGCTTCCGCGCGGGTGTCGTGATCACCCACACGCTGCGTGCCTACGGCGCCGCCCACCCCGGCATCGAGATCAAGGCCCGCCGGGTCGAGTGGGACGACCAGGAGCAGCTGATCCTCGACGGCACCGTCGACCTGGCCTATCTGCGCCGCCCGATCCGCGAGCAGGGCCTCACGCTGCTGCCGCTGTTCACCGAGTCCCGGGTGGCGATGCTGCCCGCCGACCACCGCCTCGCCGGCAAGCAGGACCTCGTGCGGGCCGACCTCGACGGCGAGACCTGGCTGCGGTACGCCGACCCCGGCCCGGACGACGTGCCGATCCGCAGCATCGAGGAGAAGTTCGAGGCCGTGGCCTCCGGCGCGGGCATCACCCTCGTCCCCGTCTCCGTCGCAGAGCAGTACTCCCGCCCCGACATCACCTTCGTCCCCGTGACCGACGCCGAACCGGACGAGGTGATCCTGGCCTGGGAGGCGGCTCGCCGGTCACCGCTGATCGCGGCGTTCGTGGAGACCGCGCAGGGAGCGCAGACCGCGCTGGGCTGAGAGGGGGGCGTGGGCTTCGCGGGTCCGCAAGGTTGGGGCCGCCGTATGCGATATATGCGGCGGCCGCGACCAAGGCGGAGGCCGGGCATGACCTTTGCCGTGGCGCCGTACGGGGTTCACGTGGGGCACGTTCTGCGTGGTGGCCGTCGGCAGGACTGAGGCGGGCACGGCCTTCACGGCAGCCGTCGGCAGGGCGGGGCGGGGCACGGCTCCCGCGGTGCCAGTCGGTCGAGGCTGAGGAGCGGCACGGCCCCCGCGGTACCGGCGGGGTGAGGCCGAGCCGGGGCGCGACCTCCGCGATGCCGGGTAGGGGTGAGGCTGAGGCGGGGCCCCTGCGGCGCAGGGGGCGCTCCCCGCCGGTCGGAGCCCCGCCGCCGTGACGCGGGGCGCGGATCTCAGCCCTGGGCGGCCGCGGCCCGCAGGGCGATGCGGTCCTCGCCCGCGTACACGTTCATGTTGCTGCCCCGCAGGAAGCCCACCAGGGTCAGACCCGTCTCCGCCGCCAGGTCCACGGCGAGAGACGAGGGCGCTGACACCGCCGCCAGCATCGGAATCCCGGCCATCACGGCCTTCTGCGCCAGCTCGAAGGAGGCCCGGCCCGAGACCAGCAGGATCACCCGGGACAGCGGCAGGTCCCCGTTCTGCAGGGCACGGCCGACCAGCTTGTCGACCGCGTTGTGCCGGCCCACGTCCTCCCGTACGTCCAGCAGCTCGCCCTCCTCGCTGAACAGGGCCGCCGCGTGCAGACCCCCGGTCCGGTCGAAGACCCGCTGGGCCGCGCGCAGCCGGTCGGGGAGGCCCGCGAGCAGCGAGGGCTCGACACGGACCGGGGGAGTGTCGGCGATGGGCCAGCGAGCCGTCGTACGGACCGCGTCCAGGCTCGCCTTGCCGCACAGACCGCAGGAGGACGTCGTATACACGTTCCGCTCCAGCGTGATGTCAGGCATGACGACGTCGGGAGAGGTCCGTACGTCCACCACGTTGTACGAGTTCGACCCTCCCCCACTCTCGGCTCCGCTCGAGCGGGAGGGGCCCCCACCGGTCGCCCCCGCGCAGTACACGATGTTCTGCAGATCGTATGCGTTGGCCAGTACACCTTCGCTGACCAGGAAACCGGCGGCGAGCGCGAAGTCGTCGCCGGGGGTGCGCATGGTGATCGCGAGCGGCTTGCCGTTGAGCCGGATCTCCAGGGGCTCCTCGGCGACGAGCGTGTCCGGGCGGGTGGTGACCACGCCGTCCCGGATCCGGGTCACCTTGCGTCGTTCCGTGACTCGTCCCATGTCCTGATCAGCCCCGGTTCTGTACGTGCTGGTGGCCGAAACGGCCCTTGCTGCGGAGGGTGCCGCGGGTCACCGGGTCGTCGTGCGGCGAGGTGACCTGCTCGCTCTCATTGTCCTGCATGTGCGGAGCGGGCTCACGGCCCGCTCGGGTCTCCTCACGCGGCACTCCTCAACGCGAGCAGGTCCGAGATGGCGTGCACGGTGCGCAGGGTGGGCACCTCCACGCCGGTGATCTCCGCCAACTCGACCACGGCCGCGAGGAGTACGTCGAGTTCGAGCGGCTTGCCGCGCTCCAGGTCCTGGAGCGTCGAGGTGCGGTGGTCGCCGACGCGTTCCGCGCCCGCGAGCCGCCGTTCGATGGAGACACCGACCTCGCAGCCCAGCGCCTCGGCGACGGACAGCGTCTCGGTCATCATGATCTCGATGACCTTGCGGGTACCGCCGTGCAGACACATCTGCCGCATGGTGGCGCGGGCCAGCGCGCTGATCGGGTTGAAGGAGATGTTGCCGAGCAGCTTGAGCCAGATGTCGTTGCGCAGATCCGGCTCGACCGGGCACTTCAGCCCGCCCGCCCGCATGGCCTCGCTCAGCGCCAGACAGCGCGCCGAGACGCTGCGGTCGGGCTCGCCGATGGAGAACCTCGTGCCTTCGAGATGGCGCACAACTCCCGGTCCCGCAAGCTCCGTTGCCGCGTAGACGACACAGCCGACGGCCCGTTCGGGCGCGAGCACCGCACTGACCGCGCCGTCCGGGTCCACACTCTCGACGCGCTGCCCGTCGTAGGGGCCGCCGTGCGCGTGGAAGTACCACCAGGGGATGCCGTTCTGGGCGGCCACGACCGCCGTGGTGTCGTGCAGCAGGGGCTCGATCAGCGGCCCGCACGCCGCGTACGAGTTGGCCTTCAGGCCGAGGAGGACGAAGTCGACCGGGCCGATCTCGGCCGGGTCGTCGGTGGCATGGGCGCGGGCGGTGAAGTCGCCGCGCGGGCTGAGGACCTGGACGCCGTGCTGCCTCATGGCCGCGAGATGCGGTCCACGGGCGACGAGATGCACATCGGCGCCCGCACGGTGCAGCGCGGCGCCGACGTAGGCGCCGATCGCACCGGCGCCGAGGACTGCGACTCTCACTGGAGACTCTCCGTTCGGTCGAGGGAGTACCGCGGAGGAGGGTGCCGCCCGGACAGCGCCGGGCGGAGTCTTGGCCGAACAGCTTGGTCGAACACTGTCGACGAAATATTGTCTACAGTATGGAAGATGGGTCGGCAAGGGCTCGGGCGCGGACTGTGTACAGCGGACTGTTCACGACCGACTGTCTACGACGGACTGTGCGCAGAGGGCCACGTACAGCCGACTGGGCCCGGGCGGGCGGATGGCGCTAGCGTCGAGCCCATGATCGTATGGCTCAACGGCACCCACGGCGCGGGCAAGACGACGACCGCTCCGCTCGTGCAGCAACTGCTCCCGGATTCACGGGTGTTCGACGCCGAGAAGGTCGGCGTGACGCTCATGGACATCACGCCAGGGCTGCCCGCGACGGACAACTTCCAGCACTGGCCGCCATGGAGGCCGCTCGTCGTCGAGACCGCCCGCCACGTGCTCGACTACACCGGCGGCACGCTGGTGATCCCCATGACGGTCCTGGTCGAGCGGTACTGGCGCGAGATCAGCGCGGGCCTCGCCCAACACGCCATTCCCGTACGGCACTTCGTCCTCCACACCGACCAGGACACCCTCCGCGGGCGCATCGACGGGGACGCCGTCATGGGCCCCTCCACCTTCCGTCTCGCCTACCTGGAGCCCTACGCCGAGGCGGCCCGCACCTGGCTGCACCGTGACGCCGAGGTCGTCGACACCACGCACCTCACCCCCGCCGAGGCCGCCCAGCGGATCGCGGAGTCCGTCCAGGGCTGAGGCCGGCCCGCCACACGAGAACCGGCGCGGGAGAGAAGCGAGTTCAGGCGCACGAACCGGCGCGGGGAACGGGAGTCGGAACTCCGGGCCGACCGTTCGGCGCATTCTGCATACCGCTCATCGCATACGGTCGACGCGCCGCCTTCTCAACTCCTTTGCCGCTCCCTACCGTCCGGGATCATGAGTCCCCCAGTCGCACCCCCGGGGTGGAGCCGCTGGCTGGTTCCGCCCGCCGCCCTGTCCGTACACCTCTCCATCGGCCAGGCCTACGCCTGGAGCGTCTTCAAGCCGCCGCTCGAATCCTCACTGAACCTCAGTGGCACCCAGAGCGCCCTGCCCTTCCAGCTCGCGATCGTCATGCTCGGCCTGTCGGCCGCGTTCGGCGGCGCCCTGGTGGAACGCAACGGGCCGCGCTGGGCGATGACCGTCGCCCTGATCTGCTTCTCCTCCGGCTTCCTGATCTCCGCGCTCGGTGCGGAGACTAAGCAGTTCTGGCTGATCGTCCTCGGCTACGGCTTCGTCGGCGGGATCGGCCTCGGCATCGGCTACATCTCACCGGTCTCGACCCTGATCAAGTGGTTCCCGGACCGGCCCGGCATGGCCACCGGCATCGCCATCATGGGCTTCGGCGGCGGCGCGCTCATCGCCTCCCCGTGGTCGGCCCAGATGCTGAAGTCGTTCGGCTCCGACAACACCGGTATCGCCCAGTCGTTCCTCGTACTCGGTCTTTCGTATGCGGTATTCATGACACTCGGCGTGCTCCTGGTGCGAGTGCCGCGCACCGAGAAGCCGGTGGAGAACGCGCCCAGCGTCCTCTCCGGCGTACAGGTCTCGGCCAACAGCGCCGTACGCACCCCGCAGTTCTGGTGCCTGTGGGTCGTCCTGTGCATGAACGTGACCGCGGGCATCGGCATCCTGGAGAAGGCCGCCCCGATGATCACGGACTTCTTCGCGGACACCTCCACCCCCGTCACGGTGTCGGCCGCCGCCGGCTTCGTCGCGCTGCTCTCCGCCGCCAACATGGCGGGCCGCATCGGGTGGTCCTCGACCTCCGACTTGATCGGCCGCAAGAACATCTACCGCGTCTATCTCGGCGTCGGAGCGGTCATGTACGCGCTCATCGCACTGTTCGGCGACTCCTCGAAGCCGCTGTTCATCCTGTGCGCGCTGGTGATCCTGTCCTTCTACGGCGGCGGCTTCGCGACCGTACCCGCGTACCTGAAGGACCTCTTCGGGACCTACCAGGTCGGTGCGATCCACGGCCGGCTGCTCACCGCCTGGTCCCTGGCCGGTGTCCTCGGCCCGCTGATCGTCAACTGGATCGCCGACCACCAGAAGGACGCCGGAAAACACGGCGCCTCCCTCTACAACACCTCCTTCATCATCATGATCGGGCTGCTCGTCATCGGCTTCGTCGCCAACGAACTCGTCCGGCCCGTCGACGCCCGCCACCACATTCCCGCCCAGAGGGAGGCCGCCGATGTCGAACGACAGCAGTCAGAGTCCGCCTGACCGACGGCCGCTCATCGCCTTCGCCTGGCTCTGGGTGGGCGCGCCCCTTGTGTACGGCCTGTACGAACTCGTCCTCAAGGCGAAGCAGCTGTTCACCGGCTGAATGTTCGGGCGACACCGTCAATCACAGGATGGATGACAGAAGCCGACAACCCGGACCGTTGTTTCCTGTGGCATCACCTGCCGTCGTACCCGCGAGTCACTGGCAAGACTGGTGGATCCCGCTACCCAAGGCAACGAGGGGGACCACCCATGAACGGCACGCGGATCGCCGCCGTCGGCCACTACCAGCCCGCCAAGGTACTCACCAACGAGGACCTGGCGGGCATGGTCGACACGAGTCACGAGTGGATCACCTCCCGGGTCGGCATCAAGACCCGCCACATCGCCGGGCCCGACGAACCCGTCGACGAGCTGGCCGCGCACGCCGCCGCCAAGGCCCTCGCCGCCGCGGGCCTGACGCCGGGGGACATCGACCTGGTCCTGGTCGCCACCTCCACGGCCATCGACCGCTCCCCGAACATGGCCGCGCGCGTCGCCGCCCGCCTCGGCATCCCGTCGCCCGCGGCCATGGACATCAACGTTGTGTGCGCCGGCTTCACCCACGCCCTGGCCACCGCCGACCACACGGTCCGCGCGGGAGCGGCCACCCGGGCCCTGGTCATCGGCGCCGACAAGATGTCCGAGGTCACCGACTGGACCGACCGTACGACCTGTGTCCTCGTCGGCGACGGAGCGGGGGCCGCCGTCGTCGAGGCCGCCGACGAACCCGGCATTGGACCGGTCCTGTGGGGTTCCGTGCCCGAGATGGGGCACGCGGTACGGATCGAGGGCACGCCCCCGCGGTTCGCGCAGGAGGGCCAGAGCGTCTACCGCTGGGCCACCACCCAGCTCCCACCCATCGCCCGCAAGGCCTGCGAGAAGGCGGGCCTGACCCCTGCCGACCTCGCCGGCGTCGTCCTCCACCAGGCGAACCTGCGCATCATCGAGCCCCTCGCCGAGAAGATCGGCGCCGTCAACGCCGTCGTCGCCCGCGACGTCGTCCAATCGGGCAACACCTCGGCCGCCAGCATCCCGCTCGCGTTCTCGAAGCTCGTCGAACAGGGTGCCGTCCGCACCGGCGACCCCGTCCTGCTGTTCGGCTTCGGCGGAAACCTGTCGTACGCCGGCCAGGTCGTCCGGTGCCCGTGACCTGCGCACCCGCTCAGGTGTGACCTTGGATGTGACGAGGCCGACTCCCGCACCCTCTGGCCACTGTGCGCCGTAGACTGTAGACGATAGACAATCGATACTGGGTCGTACGGCCGTGCCGTGCCGCGTACGCGTACGGCCACTGTCTGCTGGCTACTGTCTGCAAAATGCCGATGTTGCCCAGGAGGGGGACCGCGATGTTGTCGCAAGGACTGCCGCAGGGGGCGGTGCCCAAACTCGAACGTCCGGGTCCGCTGCGCGACCGCGTCTACGAGGCACTGCTCGAACTCATCACCACCCGCGCCCTCCGGCCCGGTCAGCATCTCGTCGAGAGCGAACTCGCCGGACACCTCGGGGTGTCCCGGCAGCCGGTGCGGGAGGCGTTGCAGCGGCTCAACACCGAGGGCTGGGTCGATCTACGGCCGGCCCAGGGCGCGTTCGTGCACGAGCCGACGGAGGAGGAGGCCGACCAACTCCTCACCGTACGGACGCTGTTGGAGGCCGAGGCCGCCCGCCTCGCCGCCGTCAACGCGGGCAGCACCGGGATCGCCGTCCTGGAGGAGCTGTGCGCGGAGGGCGAGCGCGCCGTCGACGCCGACGACGTGGACGCCGCCGTCGCCATGAACGCCCGCTTCCACGCGAAGGTCATGGAGCTGGCCGGCAACGCCGTCCTCGCCGAACTCGCCGCACAGGTCGACCGCAGGGTCCGCTGGTACTACACGCCGGTGGCCCGTCAGCGCGGCCTGACGTCCTGGATCGAGCACCGCACCCTGATCGACGCGATCACCGCCCGCGACGAGCTGCGCGCAGGCCTGCTGATGCGCGAACACACCGAGCACACCCGGCGGTCGTACCACGAGCGCGCCAAGTCCTGAGCCCCACAAGGCTCCTGACGCGCCGACAGACGCGAAGGCGATGGCCCTCCCGTCCCGGGGAGGGCCATCAGGCAGGTCAGGTCTGCGACGAGGTCGGACGAACCGTCAGGTCGCGGGCTGTGGTTGGGGAACCTGGGTCAACTCCCTGTCACCGCGCCCCGGTTGGCGCAGCAGCAGTGCGATCGCCGCCGCCACCATCGAGACTCCGCCGGCCAGCGCGTACGCGCCGTTGTAGCCCCAGGCCGCCACCACCATCGAGCCGAGGCCACCGCCGAAGAGGCCGCTGACGAGCTTTCCGCTGTACACCAGGCCGTAGTTGGTGGCGTTGAAGTTCTCGCCGAAGTAGTCCGGGGTCAGCGCGGCGAACATCGGGTAGAACGCGCCGCCGCCGAAGCCGGAGAGGAAGGCGAAGAGCAGGAACAGCCACTCGCTGCGCAGATGGCCGGCCCAGATCACGCCGAACTGGGCGAGGCCCAGGACCAGGATGACGAAGACCAGGGTGAGTTTGCGGCCCCACAGGTCGGACAGCCAGCCGACGACCGCGCGGCCGATGCCGTTGATGACGGCCATGATGCCCATCGAGGAGGCCGCCACCAGCGGGCCGAAACCGACGTCCTTCGCGAAGTCGACCTGGAAGGAGATCCCGAAGATCGACACCCCGGCGGTCAGCACGATGGACAGCCACATCAGGGGCAGCATGCCGGTACGGATGGCCTCCTTCGGGGTGAACTGCTTTACGGCGGGCGGGTTCTTGGCGAGGCTCGTCGCGCTCTTGCCGCTGCCGCCGTAGGTCAGCGGGTCGATGTCGGCGGGCCACCAGTTCTTCGGCGGGTCCTTGAAGAAGAACGCGCACCCGAACACCACGATCAGGATGTAACAGCCGATCAGATCCAGGACCCGGTGGTAATTCCCGGTGTCGAAGGCGTAGTTGAAGATGAAGATGAACGGCAGCGAACCGTAGGCGAAGCCGCCGTTGACGAACCCGGTGCGGGCGCCCCGCCGTTCGGGGAACCACTTGCCGACCATGTTGATGCAGGTCGCGTAGACCAACCCGGCGCCGATACCGCCGATCACGCCGAAGCCGATGATCGCCAGCCATACGTTGTCCAGGTGGGACAGGGCGAGGAATCCGATGACGCAGAGCACGGAGCCGATGTACATCGCCCTGCGGGCCGACAGGATGCCCTTCTCCCGCATCCAGCCCGCCGGGAAGGCGATGCCGGCCTGGAAGAAGACCCAAATGCTCAGGATCCAGAAGGTGTTGCTCTGCGTCCAGCCGTGCGCGCTGGACAGGGTGTCCTCCGCGGAGCCGTAGGCGTACTCGAAGACACTGATCGCCATCATGGCGATCCACGGCAGATAGATCATGATCTTGCGCGAGTGGCCGAGGATGTCCCGGTCGGTCTCGCCGACGCGGTAGACGCGGCCGTGGGCGTCGGTCACTTCACGGTAGGGACGGTTCGCGGCGCCGGATTCGTTCGTGGTGATGGGATCTGCGGTCATGTCACGCCATCTCCTCGCCGAGCGGGTGCGGATTGGGCACGATGCGCCGGGCGTTGGGCCTGCCCGGAGCCTTGAGGAAGAGCGCCAGCACCGCGGAGGCCAGGCCCACCGAACCGGCCAGGACGAACGCGCCGTGGTAGTCCCACTCACCCACGACGACCGCGCCCAGACCGGAGCCGACGAGCCCCGAGATCAGCTTCGAGCTGTAGACCATCCCGTAGTTGCTGGCGTTGTTGTTCTCACCGAAGTAGTCGGCGGTCATGGCCGCGAACAGCGGGAAGATCGCCCCGCCGCCGAAACCCGAGACCATGGAGCAGAACAGGAAGAACGGCATGCTGCCCATCTGGCCCGAGACCAGCACGCCGAACTGGGCCGTACCGAGCACGAGACACACGATGATCAGCGTGTGGCGGCGGCCGAAACGGTCGGAGATCCAGCCGATGACACCGCGCCCGGTGCCGTTCACGATCGCCTTCAGGGACATCGCCGTGGCCACGATCCCGCCCGCGAAGCCCATGTCCTTGCCGAACGGCACCTGGAAGGCGATGCCGAAGATGTTGATGCCGGCCGTGCACAGCAGACAGAACCACATCATCCAGAGCACGGGGGTACGGGCGGCCTCCTTGGGTGTGTACTGCTTGACGGCCGGCGGGTTCTTCTCCAACGCCCGCCGGATCCTGGGGTCTTGGGCCGCGGTGAGCGGATCGACGTGCGCGGGCCACCAGTTCTTCGGCGGATCACGGAAGAACCAGCCCGCCGACGCCACCACCAGACACAGCCCTACGCCGACCAGACTCAGCAGCACCCTGTAGTTGCCGAGGTCGAGCACGGAGGTGAAGAGGAACACGAACGGCACGGACCCGTAGGCGAATCCGCCGTTGACGAAGCCCGTCTTGCCGCCCTTGCGCTCCGGATACCACTTGCCGACCATGTTCACGCAGGTCGCATACACAAGACCGGCGCCGATACCGCTGCACATGCCGAAGCCGAAGTAGGCGACGAGCACGTTCGGCGCGAAGGCGAGTGCCAGATAGCCCAGCAGCGTGCCGAGCGCACCGATCAACATGGCTGTACGCGCCGGGAGTCTGCCGCTCTCGCGCAACTGCCCGGCCGGGAAGGCCACGGCCGCCTGGAAGAACACCCAGACGCCCATCAGCCAGAAGATGTGTCCACTGCTCCACAGATGCGCGTCGTGGAGCGTGTCCTCCGCCGACGTGAACGCGTACTCGGCGGAACTGATGCCCATCATGCCCACCCAGGGCAGGACGACCATCCACTTGCGCGCCCGGCCCATGATGTCGACATCGGATTCACCGATGCGGTACACGCGGCCGTGACGGTCCGTCACCTCCCTGTGGGAGACGGACGTTGGGTAGTCCGTTGTTGCCATCGCTCAGTGCCCCTTGCGTCGAAAGTTCTGGCCAGCGCCCCCTGTCCAATGCCTTTCGCGTGCGCACGGGTCCCCGGGGCCGACCGACCGCACTGTCGGCCGACCCCGTGATCACCTACGTCATGAACCACCGCCCAACAGGCCTGCCGCACGCGCCCATCGGTACTTCGCGCCCAGCACGGCCACGGGCTTCTCCGTCGTGTACGGGTACGCCACCACCCCGTGCTCGTACAGGTACTGGCAGGCCTCCTCGACCTCGACGTCACCCGCGAGCGACGCCACCACCGGCTTCTCGATGCCGCGTTCCTTGAACTCGGCGACCACGCGCGCGGTCAGCTCCGCGAAGACCATCGGGGGAGTGACGATGGTGTGCCAGTAGCCGAGGACCAGAGCGTGGATGCGCGGGTCCTCCAGACCCAGCCGGATCGTCGCCTCGTACGTCGACGGCGGCTCGCCCCCGGTGATGTCGACCGGGTTGCCCGCGGCCCCGAAGGGCGGGATGAACTCCCGGAAGGACGCGTCCAGATCGGCCGGAATCTCCATCAGGGAAAGGCCGTTGTCGGTCACCGCGTCGGAGAGCAGCACGCCACTGCCGCCGGCGCCCGTGATGATAACGACGTTGTCTCCCTTGGGGGTTGGCAGCACAGGGAGGCCGCGCGCGTACTCCAACATGTCGTTGAGCCCGGGGGCGCGGATGACCCCGGCCTGCTTGAGGATGTCCTCGTACACCGCGTCGTCGCCCGCGAGCGCGCCCGTGTGCGACCCGGCGGCCTTCGCACCCGCCGCCGTACGACCTGCTTTGAGGACCACAACCGGCTTACGGGGCACGGTCTTTCGGGCCGCCTCGACGAACGCGCGGCCGTCCTTGAGGTCCTCCAGGTGCATCGCGATGCACTCGGTGTGCGGATCCTCGCCGAACCACGTCAGCAGGTCGTCCTCGTCCAGGTCCGACTTGTTGCCGAGCCCGACGATCGCCGACACCCCCATCTTCGTGGTCCGCGCGAACCCGAGGATGGCCATCCCGATGCCACCGGACTGCGAGGTCAGCGCCACCCCGCCCTTCACGTCGTACGGCGTGCAGAACGTGGCGCACAGGTCGTGCCAGGTCGAGTAGTAGCCGTAGATGTTCGGCCCGAGGAGACGGACGCCGTAACGCTCGGCGATCTCGACTATCTCTTCCTGGAGTTGGACCTCACCGGTCTCGGCGAACCCGGAGGGGATGAGGACGGCGTTGGGGATGTTCTTGCGTCCCACCTCCTCCAGTGCCGCTGCCACGAACTTGGCGGGAATGGCGAAGACGGCCACATCCACCTCACCGGGAACGTCCGTGACACTCTTGTACGCCTTGCGGCCCAGAATGTCATCGGCCTTGGGGTTCACCGGATGGATCTCCCCGGCGAAGCCGCCGTCGACGAGGTTGCGCATCACCGAATTGCCGATCTTGCCCTGCTCGTTCGAGGCACCGATCACGGCGACCGAGTTCGGCTCCATCAACCGGCGCATCGTCGTCAGGATTTCGTCGCGTGTATACCGTCGACGGGGTACCGGCTGCGACTCGGCGAGGATGACGCGGATGTCCGCCGCGACCGCACCTTCCGGTGTCGCGATCACCGGGTTGAGGTCCACCTCGGCGATCTCCGGGAAGTCCGCGACCAGTTGGGACACCCGGCGGATCTGCTCGGCGATCGCCCACCGGTCGACGGCCGGTGCGCCGCGCACCCCGCGCAGGATCTCCGCCGCGCGGATCGAGTCCAGCATGGACAGCGCCTCGTCAGGGGTGACGGGCGCGAGCCGGAACGTCACGTCCTTGAGCACCTCGACGAGCACCCCGCCGAGCCCGAACGCGACCACCTTCCCGAACGTCGGGTCGGTCACCGCGCCGACGATGACCTCCTGGCCCTGCGGCAGCAACTCCTGTACCTGGACGCCCTCGATGCGGGCGTCGGCGTCGTACGCCCGCGCGTTGTCGACGATCTTGTGGAACGCGGCCCGTACGTCCGCCGGGCCCTCGACCCCGACGATCACGCCGCCGGCGTTGGTCTTGTGCAGGATGTCGGGCGAGACGATCTTCATCACGACGGGCCCGCCGAACCGCGCCGCGAACGCCACCGCCTCGTCGACGTCCGTCGCCAACTCCTCACCCGGTACGGCGATCCCGTACGCGTCGGCGATCACCTTGCCCTCGGGCGCGGTCAGCGCGAACCGTCCCTCGGCCCGCACGGAGTCGAGGAGTGCGCGCACCCTCAGGGTCCGGTCCTCTGCCATCACGTCAGATCACCCCGTTCGACTTGAGGAAGCGCAACTCGTCGTCGCCGAGACCGAGTTCGCCGATGTAGACCTCTTCGTTGTGCTCGCCGAGCAGCGGTGAACTGGTCACGTCCACAGGGGAGTCGGAGAGCTTCAGCGGACTGCCCACGGTGACGAACTCACCGCGCTCGGGGTGCGGCACCGTCACGACCATCTCGTTGGCGACCAGCGACTCGTCCTCGATGATCTCCCTGGTCGACAGGATCGGCCCGCACGGGATGTTGTGGGCGTTGAGCCGCTCCAGCACCTCCCACTTGGGCAGGGTGGAGGACCACTCCTCGATCAGCTGGAACATCTTGGAGAGCTGCGGCAACCGGGCCTCGGGCGTGCCCCACTCGGGGTCCTCGGCCAGCTCGGGCCGGCCGATCAGCTCGGTGAGCGGCTTCCAGCCGACGGGCTGCACGATGACGTACACATAGTCGTTCGGGCCGCCCGGCGCGCACTTGACCGCCCAGCCGGGCTGCCCGCCGCCGGACGCGTTGCCCGAGCGCGGCACCTCGTCGCCGAAGTCGTCGTTCGGGTACTCGGCGAGCGGCCCGTGTGCCAGACGCTGCTGGTCGCGCAGCTTCACCCGGCACAGATTGAGTACAGCGTGCTGCATGGCCACGTTGACGCGCTGGCCGCGGCCGGTGCTCTCCCGTTGAAAGAGTGCCGCCAGTATCCCGGCTACTGTATGCACTCCTGTGCCGGAGTCACCGATCTGAGCGCCTGTGGCCAGCGGCGGCCCGCCCTCGAAGCCGGTGGTCGACATCGACCCGCCCATCGCCTGCGCGACGACCTCGTACGCCTTGAAGTTGGTGTACGGCCCGTCCCCGAAGCCCTTGATGGACGCATACACGATGCGGGGATTGATCTCCTGTATGCGATCCCAGGTGAACCCCATACGGTCGACCGCGCCCGGCCCGAAGTTCTCGACCATGACGTCGGAGCGCAGGATCAGCGCGGTGAGGATCTCCTTGCCGCGCTCGGTCTTGGTGTTGAGGGTGATGCTCCGCTTGTTGCAGTTGAGCATCGTGAAGTAGAGCGAGTCGACGTCCGGGAGGTCGCGCAGCTGCCTGCGCGTGATGTCACCGGTCGGCGCCTCCAGTTTGACGACGTCGGCGCCGAGCCAGGCGAGGAGTTGGGTCGCGGAGGGGCCGGACTGGACGTGCGTCATGTCGAGGACGCGGATGCCCTCAAGTGCCCTTGCGGTCATGGCCGTTCACCTCACTTGTACATCGTCTGGTTCATGGTTCCGGGGGCGTACGCGTCCGGGTCGACCCAGACGTTGATCAGCGACGGCTTGCCCGACTCACGGGCGCGTTGCAACGCGGGGCCGATGTCGGCGGGGTCGCGGACCTCCTCGCCGTAACCGCCCAGCATCTGGGCGAACTTGTCGTAGTGGACGTCCCCGAGGGTGTTGCCGACCCGCTCGCGCTCCAGGCCGTACTTGGCGGCCTGGCCGTAACGGATCTGGTTCATAGAGGAGTTGTTGCCGACGATGCCGACGAACGGGAGGTCGTAGCGCACGAGGGTCTCGAAGTCCCAGCCGGTGAGAGAGAACGCGCCGTCGCCGAACAGGGCCACGACCTCCTTGTCCGGTCGCGCCTGCTTGGCGGCCAGCACGAAGGGGATGCCGACGCCGAGGGTGCCGAGCGGGCCCGGATCCATCCAGTGGCCGGGCGACTTGGGTTGTACGACCTGCCCGGAGAAGGTGACGATGTCGCCGCCGTCGCCGATGTAGATGGAGTCCTCGGTGAGGAAGTCGTTGATCTCGCTGACCAGGCGGTACGGGTGGATCGGTGAGGCGTCCGACTTGAGACTCGGCAACCGCTTCTCGATCGCGGCCTGTTCGGCGGCGCGCAGCTCGTCGAGCCACTCCTTGCGCCGGGACGCACCGCCGTTGATGCGACCGGAGGCGGCCTCGGTGACCGACTTCAGCACGAGCCCCGCGTCGCCGACGATGCCGAGGTCGATGTCCCGGTTCTTGCCGACGGTGCGGTAGTCGAGGTCGATCTGCACGACGGTCGCGTCGGGGGAGAGGCGCTTGCCGTAGCCCATGCGGAAGTCGAAGGGCGTGCCGACGATGACGATGACGTCGGCGTTGGAGAAGGCGTACCGGCGCGACAGTTGGAAGTGGTGCGGGTCGCCGGGCGGGAGGGTGCCGCGCCCCGCGCCGTTCATGTACGCGGGGATGTTGAGCGTGCGGACGAGGTCAATGGCCGCCTCGGTGCCGCGAGTTGTCCACACCTGGCTGCCCAACAGGATCGCCGGCTTCTCGGCGTGGACCAGCAGGTCGGCGAGCTTCTCGATCGCCTCGGGGTCGCCGGCCGAGCGGGTCGAGGCGCGGTAGGCGCCGGGCTTCGGCACCCGCGCCTTGCCCACCGGCACCTTCGCGTCGAGGACGTCGCGCGGGATCTCCAGGAAGGAGGGGCCGGGCGCGCCGTGGTAGCACTCGCGGAACGCCATCGACACCATGTCGGCGGCGCGCGCCGTGTCCGGCACCGTTGCCGCGAACTTGGTGATCGGCGTCATCATGTCGACGTGCGGCAGGTCCTGTAGGGACCCCATCTTGTGCTGGGTCAGGGCCCCTTGACCGCCGATGAGCAGCATCGGGGACTCGGCGCGGAAGGCGTTGGCGACACCGGTCACGGCGTCGGTCGTACCGGGACCCGCGGTGACCACCGCGCACCCCGGCCTGCCGGTGATGCGTGCGTAGCCGTCCGCCGCGTGGGCTGCCACCTGTTCGTGGCGTACGTCGACGACTTCTATGCCCTCGTCGACGCAGCCGTCGTAGATGTCGATGATGTGGCCGCCGCACAGGGTGTAGATGCGGTCGACCCCCTCGGCCTTCAGGGCTTTGGCGACGAGATGACCACCGGAAATCACGTCCTGGGTGTCGTCGGGCATGGCGAAGTCCTGTCCCTTCGTAGGGGGTTGGAACGCTCTCGCGGTACATTGCATACAGTCGACGAATACTGTATGAAACTTGTTATCCCGCATCCGGTGGGTGGTGTCCAGGGGGCGTGCGGCACTTTTCGGGGGGACGGGGTCGCTCCCCGGACAGACACAGCAGTGAGGAGCTCGGATGGATCTGTACGAGCACCAGGCGAGGGAACTCTTCGAGGAACACGGCATCTTGGTGCCCCGGGCCGAGGTCACCGCCTCGTCCAAGGAGGCACGGGAGATCGCCCGCAGGCTGGGCGGACGTGTGGTGGTGAAGGCGCAGGTCAAGACCGGCGGGCGAGGTAAGGCGGGAGGAGTGAAGTTCGCCGCCGACCCTGCCGCCGCCGAACTGACCGCACGGCAGATCCTCGGCATGGACATCAAGGGCCACACGGTCGGCAAGGTGATGCTGGCCCAACCGGTCGACATCGAGAGCGAGTTCTACGTCTCGTACGTCCTCGACCGAGCGGCGGGCCGTTTCCTCGCGATCGCGTCCGCCGAGGGCGGTATGGAGATCGAGGAGATCGCCGCCAGTCGACCGGAGGCGGTCGCCCGCATGCACATCGACCCCGCCGAGGGCGTCACCTCGGCCAAGGCGGGCGAGATCGCCGAGGCGGCCGGCCTGCCGCCGCAGACCGTCGACGTCCTCGTACGGCTGTGGGAGGTGCTGGTCCGTGAGGACGCCGTTCTCGTCGAGGTGAACCCGCTCGTGCGGACGAAGCAGGGGCAGATCCTCGCCCTCGACGGCAAGGTCACCCTCGACGACAACGCCCGCTTCCGGCAGGCGCGTTGGGGTGCCGAGGGGGCGGCGCACGACGATCCGCTGGAGGTGGCGGCCGCCGCGAAGGGGCTCAACTACGTCAAGCTCGACGGCGAGGTCGGGATCATCGGCAACGGTGCGGGCCTGGTCATGTCGACGCTCGACGTCGTCGCAGGCTGCGGCGCCCGTCCCGCCAACTTCCTCGACATCGGCGGCGGGGCATCGGCCCAGATCATGGCCGACGGGCTGTCCGTGATCCTCTCCGACCCGGCCGTGAAGTCCGTGTTCGTCAACGTCTTCGGCGGGATCACCGCCTGCGACGCGGTGGCCGACGGCATCGTACGGGCCCTGGAATCGGTGCAGTTGACCAAGCCGCTGGTCGTCCGGCTCGACGGCAACAACGCGGCTCGGGGCCGGGCCATCCTCGACGGGCACGCGCATCCGCTGGTCCAGCAGGCCACCACCATGGACGGCGCCGCCCGCCGCGCCGCCGACCTCGCCAACGCACGCTAAGGAGCCGGGACATGGCGATCTACCTCACCAGGGAGAGCAAGATCCTCGTCCAGGGCATGACCGGCGGCGAGGGCATGAAGCACACCCGCCGGATGCTCGCGGCAGGCACGAACATCGTCGGCGGCGTCAACCCGCGCAAGGCCGGCCGTACCGTCGACTTCGACGACCGTGCCGTCCCGGTCTTCGGGTCGGTCGCCGACGGTATGCGGTCGACGGGAGCCGATGTCAGCGTCGTGTTCGTGCCGCCGGCCTTCGCGAAGGCGGCCGTGATCGAGGCCGCCGACGCGGGCATCGGCCTCGCCGTCGTCATCACCGAGGGCATCCCCGTCCACGACTCCGTCGCCTTCACGTCATACGCCACGTCGAAGGGGACCCGGATCATCGGCCCCAACTGCCCCGGCCTGATCACCCCCGGCCAGGCCAACGCGGGCATCATCCCCGCCGACATCACCAAGCCGGGCCGCATCGGCCTGGTGTCCAAGTCGGGCACGCTCACCTATCAACTCATGTACGAGCTACGGGACATCGGCTTCTCGACCTGCGTCGGCATCGGCGGCGACCCTGTCGTCGGCACGACCCACATCGACTGCCTCGCCGCATTTCAGGACGACCCCGACACCGAACTCGTCGTCCTCATCGGGGAGATCGGCGGCGACGCGGAGGAGCGAGCGGCCGCGTACATCCGCGACCACGTCACCAAGCCGGTCGTCGGCTACATCGCCGGCTTCACCGCACCCGAGGGCAAGACCATGGGCCACGCGGGCGCCATCGTGTCGGGCTCCTCCGGTACGGCGGCGGCGAAGAAGGAGGCGCTGGAGGCCGTAGGAGTGAAGGTCGGAAGCACGCCGACGGAGACCGCGCGGCTGGTGTTGGACCGGTTGAATCTGCCGTGAGCGGCTCCGGCCCTCCCGTGAGCGGCACGTGATGTCACTCATAGTTGATGTGCCGTGACTGTTGCGCTCCTTCGAGCGTAACTAGCTTCATCTGTACGACAGTTCGTCCGTTGGACCGTTCCTGCCTCACCCCGCCCCGACTGTGCACCGAGAGCGGAGCAGAAGCATGGCATCAACCCTCATGCCCGGTTCCACCCCGACATCCACCCCCGAGCCCACCCTTCACCCCCCGACCCTCAAGGCGGCCACGTCCTGGAGTGACGCCTGGCGGCGTTGCCTCGTCGTCGCGCCCGAGGCGTTCCAGGACGACCGTGTCCTCAACCTCTGGAACGCCGCCTGGCAGCGGGACGGCCGGGCACTGCCCGCCACCAGCCCCGTCGACGGCAGCCCGATCGCCGGGCCGCCCCGCCTGGACCGGTCCACCGCCCATCAGGCCGTACGCGCCTCCCTCGACCAGCACCGCGCCTGGCGTCACGTCCCGCTCGACGAGCGGCGCGCCCGCGTCGCCGCCACGCTGGACGCCCTGACCGAACACCGCGAACTCCTCGCGCTGCTGCTGGTCTGGGAGATCGGCAAGCCGTGGCGGCTCGCGCAGGCGGACGTGGACCGGTCCATCGACGGCGTGCGCTGGTACGTCGACGGCATCGAGCCGATGCTGGCCGGCCGCACCCCGCTCGACGGCCCGGTGTCCAACATCGCGAGCTGGAACTATCCGATGAGCGTGCTCGTCCACGCCATGCTCGTGCAGGCACTGGCGGGGAACGCGGTCATCGCCAAGACCCCGACCGACGGCGGCGTCGCCTGCCTCACCCTGGCCGCGGCGCTCGCCGCGCGCGAGGGGATACCGGTCACCCTCGTCAGCGGCAGCGGAGGCGAGCTGTCGGAGGCGCTGGTCCGCGCGCCCGAGATCGGCTGCGTCTCCTTCGTCGGGGGCCGCGACACCGGAGCCGCGGTGGCCACGGCCGTAGCTGACCTGGGCAAGCGGCACATCCTCGAACAGGAAGGACTCAACACCTGGGGCATCTGGAACCACACGGACTGGGACACGCTCACCGCGGTGATCCCCAAGCTCTTCGACTACGGCAAACAGCGCTGCACGGCGTACCCGCGCTTCGTCGTCCAGCGTGAGCTGTTCGACGAGTTCCTCACCGCCTACCTCCCCGCGGTCCGAACTCTCCGCGTCGGTCACCCTCTTGCGGTCCGGCACGCCCAAGACCCGTACCCGGAACTGGACTTCGGCCCGGTGATCAACGCGGCCAAGGCCAAGGAACTCCACGACCAGGTGGCCGAGGCGATCAACCGCGGCGCCGTACCCCTGCACCGCGGCAAGCTGTCCGAGGCCAACTTCCTTCCCGGGCAGGACACTTCGGCGTACGTCCGACCCGTCACGCTCCTCAACCCGCCTCCGTCGTCGCCGCTGCACCACGCGGAACCGTTCGGCCCGGTCGACACCATCGTCCTGGTCGACACGGAGGCGGAACTGCTCGCCGCGATGAACGCGTCCAACGGCGCACTGGTCGCCACCCTCTCCACCGACGACCGGGCGACCTACGACCGACTGGCCCCGCAGATCCGCGCGTTCAAGGTCGGCCACGGCAAGCCACGTTCCCGCGGCGACCGCGACGAACTGTTCGGCGGCTTCGGCGCGTCCTGGCGCGGCGCCTTCGTCGGCGGCGAACTCCTCATCCGCGCGGTGACGCATGGACCGGTGGGGGAGCGGTTGCCCGGCAATTTCCCGGAGTATCAGCTCATGCCGTGACCGGCGGGTATCCGTTCATGCCGTGACCGGCGGCCGGGTGGTGCTCGCGTCCGTCGAGTGCCGCCCGGCGATGACCTCGTCGGCCAACCAGCGCGCCACGCCCTGCGGATACGGGCGCGGCAGGCTCAGTACGATGTGGTTCATCCCGGCCTCGATGAGCCGCCCGACCATCTCCCGCGTCGCGGCCGGATCGTCGTACGACACCAGGACCTGCACGGAACGCGTGATCTCGCCGGGGTCGCGGCCTAGTCCGGCGCAGTGCGCGTCGAGGACGCGCGCGCGTTCGGCGACGTACTCGACGGTGTTGTGCGGCGGCCCGGGAACGTTCCAGATGTCGGCGTGTTCGGCGACCAGCCGCAGCAGCCGGGTGCCCCAGCCGCCGATGAGCAGCGGGGGGCCCGGCTGCTGCACGGGCTTGGGCTCGCTCCGGTTTCCCCTGAGCCGGTAGTAGGAGCCCTCGAAGTCGAAGACGTCCCGGGTCCACATCCCCTTCAGGATCTCGACGGTCTCCGCGAGCCGCGCGAGGCCCTCACCCGGCGGGACGAGCGAGAGACCGTACGCCTCGTACTCCGCGATCGCCGGATTGGCGCCCTCGATCCCACCGGCCCCCGGCGGCTGATGGGTGCCGCCCACTCCCAGCCCGAGCACCAGCCGCCCGCCCGAGATCACGTCCACGGTGGACGCCATCTTGCCGAGCACGGCCGGCGGGCGGACGCGGTTGCTGGTCACGAGGAGCCCGAGCCGCAGCCGCCGGGTCTGCGCCGCCAGCGCGCTGAGCAGCGTCCAGCCCTCGTGTATCTGCCCGTCCTTGGGCCCGGCGACCGGCAGCAGGTGGTCCCACAGCCAGGCGTCCGCGATCTCCGGCACGGTGTCCGCCTCCAGCCAGACCCGTCGGATGTCCTCGTACGACACATGCATGGGGGTGGTCTTGATCCCGAAACGCACGGTGCTCATGTCAGCCTCGTCTGTCATGGCCGTCAGCATAGCCAATCATCAGGACTACTGACGATCAGGCGAGGGATTCGGTCGGGATACAGTCGACGAATGGCCAACGATCAGCACCCCACCCCCTTGGAGTCCCGGCTCGGCTACCTCCTCAAGCACGCCCAGGCAAAGCTGGCCAGGACGTCGGCCGAGGCGCTGGCGCCGCACGGAGTGGACGGTCATGAGCTGGCCGTACTGGTGGTGCTCGCCGCGGAGGAGCCGTTGTCGCAGGTCGAGGCCGCCGGGCGGCTCGGGGTCGACCGGACCACGATGGTGTCGCTGATCGACGGCCTTGAGGACCACGGTCTGGTGGAACGGCGGCGCAGCCCGAAGGACCGCCGTAAGAACATCGTCGAACTGACACCCGAGGGCCGGGACTGTCTGCGCCAGGCCGAGAAGGCCCGCCGTGCGGCGGAGCGCCGTTTCCTCGCTCCGCTGGACGAGGAGACGGCGGCGTCACTCGTCCGGGCACTGCGGACACTGGTGCTCGTGGAGCGGGAGTGACGGGAGCGGGCGGGAGCGGGCGGGAGCGGGTGGGTGGCGGAGTGGCGGAATCCGGCCGGCGTCCGTAGTCGCTCGTTCACCTGAGGTGGCGACTTCCCGCAGGTCGCGGGCCCTCCGTGACCTGCTCTCCCCGGGGTGGATATGCAGGTGAAAGGCACTCCGAAAGCTTGGTATTGTTGTCCATGTCGCCGCGGGGAACACCCCCGGCCAGGCGGCAGACACCTAGTCCGGGTGGCGGAATGGCAGACGCGCTAGCTTGAGGTGCTAGTGCCCTTTAACGGGCGTGGGGGTTCAAGTCCCCCCTCGGACACAAACAGTACGCACAGCGGTGCTGACCGATTCTCGGTCGGCACCTTTTGCGTTTCGTGGACGTACGTCCGCACGTGTCTCCAAGAACATGCATGGACTCCGGTCACAACTCTTGACGCGTGGTTCACGCGGATGAAGCATGCATCGGCGAGAGAGCGCTCCCAGATCCCCCCACCGTTCATTTCCTGAACCAGGAGTGTCGCCCCGCTATGCCTCCTTCCCCCGCAGGTGCCTCGTCCTTCGGACGAACTCCCCTTGCCCGCCGGTCGGTTCTCGGTGCCATGGCCGCGGCGGCGGCCGGGCCAGGGCTGGTTGCCCTGTCGCCGCCGGCGTCCGCCGCTCCCGAGCGCGCCCTGGACCTGCCCGGAGGCGGCGACCTCGGTCCGAACGTCATCGTCTTCGACCCGTCCACCTCGGGTATCCAGGCCAGGCTGGACCAGATCTTCGCCCAGCAGGAGACGGCCCAGTTCGGCACCGGCCGCTATCAACTGCTGTTCAAGCCGGGCACGTACAACGGACTCAACGCCCAACTCGGCTTCTACACCTCGATCTCCGGGCTCGGTCTGTCTCCCGACGACACCTCGATCAACGGTGACATCACGGTCGACGCCGGCTGGTTCAACGGCAACGCCACGCAGAACTTCTGGCGTTCGGCGGAGAACCTCGCCCTCACCCCGGTCAGTGGCACGAACAGGTGGGCCGTGGCTCAGGCGGCCCCCTTCCGTCGGATGCACGTCCGCGGCAGCCTCAACCTCTCCCCGAACGGCTACGGTTGGGCCAGCGGCGGCTACATCGCCGACAGCCGGATCGACGGCCAGGTCCAGCCGTACTCGCAGCAGCAGTGGTACACCCGCGACAGCGCGATCGGCAGCTGGCTCAACGCCGTCTGGAACATGGTGTTCTCGGGTGTCGAGGGAGCCCCGGCGCAGAGCTTCCCGAGCCCGCCGTACACCACGCTCGACACGACACCCGTCTCCCGCGAGAAGCCCTTCCTCTATCTCGACGGGAGCGACTACAAGGTCTTCCTGCCCGAACTGCGCACCGACGCGCGCGGCACGACCTGGGGCAGCGGCACGCCCAGAGGCACCTCGGTTCCGCTGACCCAGTTCTATGTCGCCCAGCCCGGCGTGACCGCGGCCACCCTCAACCAGGCGCTCACGCAGGGACTTCACCTCCTGCTGACGCCGGGGATCTACCACCTGGACCAGCCGATCGAGGTGACCAGCCCCAACACCGTTGTGCTGGGCCTGGGTTACGCAACTCTCGTCCCGGACAACGGAGTTACGGCCCTCAAGACCGCCGACGTCGACGGCGTACGGCTCGCCGGATTCCTCATCGACGCCGGCACCGTCAACTCCGCCGCACTCCTCGAAGTCGGCCCCACGGGAGCGTCGGCCGACCACTCCGCCAACCCGACCACCGTGCAGGACGTGTTCGTCCGGATCGGTGGTGCGGGCGCGGGCCAGGCCACCACCAGCATGGTGATCAACAGCCGCGACACGATCGTCGACCACACCTGGCTGTGGCGCGCCGACCACGGCACGGGCATCGGCTGGGACACCAACCGCGCCGACTACGGCCTCGTCGTCAACGGCGCCGACGTCCTGGCCACCGGCCTGTTCGTCGAGCACTTCAACAAGTACGACGTCCAGTGGAACGGTGAGGGCGGCCGCACGATCTTCTTCCAGAACGAGAAGGCGTACGACGCCCCGAACCAGGCCGCGATCCAGAACGGCGACATCAAGGGGTACGCGGCCTACAAGGTCGCCGACTCCGTGTCCACGCACGAGGCGTGGGGGCTGGGCAGCTACTGCTACTACAACGTCGACTCGACGATCGTCCAGCACAACGGATTCGCCGTTCCGGACACCCCGGGCGTGAAGTTCCACGACGTGATGGTCGTCTCGCTCGGCGGCCAGGGCCAGTACGAGCACGTCATCAACGAGACGGGCTCGCCGACCTCGGGCACCTCGACCGTGCCGTCCACGGTGACCTCGTACCCCTGACCGGACCGCCTCACCTCATCTCGCCTCACCTCACATCCTGAACTCTGTTGTGAGGGACGGGCGTTGCGCGAGGGCTGGACGCCCGTCCCGAGCGGTGCTGTCATCCATCGACACCGCCCTTCCGTACCGCCCG
Source organism: Streptomyces sp. NBC_01288 (assembly GCF_035982055.1). Taxonomy (NCBI): domain Bacteria; kingdom Bacillati; phylum Actinomycetota; class Actinomycetes; order Kitasatosporales; family Streptomycetaceae; genus Streptomyces; species Streptomyces sp. NBC_01288. The sequence goes on along the minus strand of NZ_CP108427.1, from coordinate 1,747,441 downwards.
CCCTTCCGTTCCGCACTTTCCGTCGCTGGAAAGGCAGTTGGCACAGCACCCACCCATGCGGCGGCCCGCCCTGACCCGCTCTCCGGGCCGTCCGCCCCGCTCGGTTCTGTCGGCACGAAGCACGCGCTCTCCGTGACACCCCAGCAGGTGGCACCCCGTCAGGTGGCATCCCGTCACGTGACACTTCGTCAGCAAGGCCTGCTGACAACGATGTCGGACTCTCGTTGCCCATCGAAGGAGCCCCCATGCCCCACTCCGAAGACGACGGCCGCCCTCCCCACCCCACCGGACTGCTCCCGCTGACCAGACGCGACCTGCTGCGCTGGGGAGGAGTGGCCGCCGCAGGTGCCCTCGGCGGCCTCGGCATCGCCGGTTCGCCCGCCCATGCCGCCACCAACACCTCCGCCACTTCCGCCACCAACGCCGCCACCGCCACCCCGTCGGCCGACGCCGCAGCCTCGACATTCAGCCCGCTGCGCCCACCCGCCACCCCCCTCGCCGTGCGGTCCCCGTACCTGACCACCTGGCTCGCCGGGGACAACCTGGCCGGCACCTGGCCCACCTTCTGGAACGGGCGAATCACCGCGCTGGCCGGTATCGCCCGCATCGACGGCACGCCGTACGTGTTCCTCGGTGCCCCGGCGCTGCCCGGCGGTCCGGCGCTCAGCACGATGACGCAGACGTCGTTGCAGCTCACGGCCACCCGGTCGATCTTCACGCTGACCGGGGGCGGCGTCACGCTGACGGTCACCTTCTTCTCGCCCGTGGACCTCGGCAACCTCCAGCGCCAGTGCGTGCCGCTGAGCTACATCAGCGTCCAGGCCGCGAGCGGCGACGGGGCGAGCCACACCGTGGACGTGCATGTCGACGCCTCCGCCGAGTGGGTGCACGGCGACAGTTCCACCCAGGTCACCTGGGCCAAGCAGGCGACCGGCAGCATGACCGCCCTGACCTGCCAACCGGCCTCCCCGGGCGTGCTGGCCGAGAACAACGACCAGGCGTCGTGGGGCTCGCTGGTGCTGGCCGCCCCCACCGCGAGCGGGCTGACCTGGCAGATCGGCCAGGACACCGTCGTACGGGCGGCGTCCGCCGCGAACGGGACGCTGGCCGGTACCTCCGACACCGCCCAGCCCCGCGCGATCAACGACCGCTGGCCCGTGCTGGGCCTCAACCAGAACCTGGGCACCGTCACCGCGGCCGCCCCCTCGGCGGTGTTCCAGGTCGTCGTCGGCCATGTGCGCACCCCGGCGGTGAGCTACCTCGGCACCAATCTGAACCCGTGGTGGACGCACTACTGGAGCTCTTGGACCGCCATGCTCGACTGGTTCAACGGCGACCGCGCCGCCGCCCTGACCGCCGCCGTCGCCTTCGACAAGGCGATCCACGACGATGCCGCGAAGGCCGCCGGCGGCGGTGAAACCGGTGAACACTACGCGGCCGTCTGCGCCCTGGCGGTGCGTCAGGCCGTGGCCGGGACGGAACTCGTCGACCGGAACGGCTCGCCGTGGGCGATGCTCAAGGAGATCTCCTCCAACGGCAACTTCTCGACCGTGGACGTCATTTACCCGGCGTCCCCCGCCTACCTGCACCTCTCGCCCGCGTATCTGCGGCTGCTGCTCGAACCGCACTTCTTCTACGCGGAGCAGGCCGGCTGGCCCAAGGTGTACGCCGAGCACGACCTCGGCTCCAGCTACCCGAACGCGACCGGGCACCTGGACGGCAACGAGGAGGCCATGCCGATCGAGGAGTCCGCCAACATGCTGATCATGGCGGCGGCCGTGGCCCAGCGCCTTCCGGCGGCCGACGCGGCCTCCTTCGCCACCGCGCACTACGCGATCCTCCACCAGTGGGCCGAGTACCTGGTGGCCAACGCCCTCGACCCGGAGAACCAGAACCAGACCGACGACTTCACCGGCTGGATCGCGCACAGCGCCAACCTCGCGCTCAAGGGCATCATCGGCATCGGCGCGATGAGCGTACTGGCCAAGGCGGCGTCCAACTCCTCTGACGCGGCGCACTACTTGACGGTGGCCCGTGGCTACATCAGCCGGTGGGTCTCCCTGGCCCAGGACTCCTCGGGCACCCACCTCAAACTCGCCTACGACCAGGACGGCACCTGGAGCCTGAAGTACAACGGCTACGCCGACCGCCTACTGGGCGTGGACCTGGTGCCGACCGGGGTGGCCGCGCAGGAGGCCGCCTTGTACCGGTCCAAGGCGGGTACCTACGGCGTGGTGCTGGACCCGCGCAACGACTACACCAAGACCGACTGGGAGATGTGGACCGCGGCGTGGCTGGCCGACCACGCCGACACCCGCGCCATGCTGATCAACGGTGTCTACGGCTTCGCCAACTCCACGCCGACGCGTGTGCCGTTCACCGACTGGTACGTCGTCGCCACCGGCGCCCAACGGGGCTTCGCCGACCGGCCCGTGATCGGCGGCGTCCTCGCCCTGATGAACGCCCCGGCGGCCGACTCCGTCTCCTGGAAACGTATCCAGAACAAGAACTCCGGCAAGCTGCTCGCCGTCAGCGGCATGTCCCTGGCCGACAGCGCCGAGGTCACCCAGTACGAGGACAACGGCACCGCCGACCACCTGTGGACCGTGGTGGACAACGGCGACGGCACCGTCAGGATCTACAACCGCAACAGCGGCAAACTGCTCGCCGTCCACGACCAGAGCCTCGACGACGGCGCCCATGTCCAGCAGTACAACGACAACGGCACCCAGGACCACCTCTGGCGCCTCGTCGACAACGGCGACGGCTGGACGAAGATCGTCAACGTGCACAGCGGCAAGCTCATGGCCGTCGACGGAGCCTCCCAGGCCAACGGCGCCCAGGTGACCCAGTGGAACGACAACGGCACCTCCGACCATCTCTGGCGGCTCGTCTGATCCACTTCCGAGGCGGCCGGCCTCCCTGAACGCGCGGCGCGCGGAGTGTCCCGTCCGTGGCACTCCGCGCGCGAAGTCATGTCGCACATCTAGTCATACCGACCAGTCGGTACTAGCCTCCGCTCGAACGGAAGGAGCCCCCACCTCCCGCCGCCCCCTCTTGTCCCCGGCCGTTCCAAAGGGAGCCGTATGCCCTCCGCCTCCGCACCATTCGACACGCGAGGCCCCGGTGCCGACGCGCCCGGCGCCGGTGCTCGCGGCTCGCTCGCCCGGCTGTACCGCCGTGACCTGCCGGCGTATCCGGCCACCGGGCGGCGCATGTCGTATCTGGCGATCGTGGTGCTCACGACCGTCGTGCTCTACTACATGCTCTACATCCAGTACGCGGTGGCGACGTCGATCATCACGCACTTCGACATGACCTACCGCTACTTCGTGTGGGTCTCGGTCATCGGCAACGCGGTCGGGGCCTTCGCCTCACTCGTGGCCGGCCTCGCGGACCGGTGGGGGCGCGCGAACCTCGTGGTCTACGGCCTGCTCGTCGCCGCGCTTCTGGTCTTCTTCGGGCTGCCCAACGCCGGTGACAAGACGACCTACTTGGTGCTGTTCGCGGTCGTCAGCTTCATCGAGGGCATCGTGCTGGTCGCGACCCCGGCGCTGATCCGGGACTTCTCACCGCAGCTCGGCCGGGCCACCGCGATGGGCTACTGGACGATGGGCCCGGTCATCGGCAGCCTGGTCGTCACGTCGGTGACCAGCAGCACGCTCGACACCGCCAGCTGGCAGGACGAACTGCGCTACTCCGGGGCGGCCGGACTGGTCGTGTTCGTCGTCACCCTGTTCGCCCTGCGCGAGCTGTCGCCGGGCCTGCGCGACCAGATCATGGTGAGCCTGCGCGACCGCGCCCTGGTCGAGGCCCGCGCCAAGGGACTCGACACGGAGGCGGTACGGCGCGGGGAGTGGCGGCAGATGCTGCGCCTGGACATCCTCGGCTCGGCCTTCGCGATCGCGGTGTTCCTGCTCCTGTACTACGCGGCGGTCGGCAACTTCGTCGTCTACTTCTCGACCACCTTCGGCTACAGCGAGCAGCGCACCAACGGCCTCGCCAACTGGTACTGGGCCGCGAACGCCCTCGCGCTGATCGTGGCCGGACTGCTCTCGGACCGTTTGCTGGTGCGCAAGCCCTTCATGATCGTCGGCGGGATCGGCGCGATCGTGGCGACGGCCGTCTTCGCCTCGCTGGCCACCCATGCGACGACCGGTTACTACACCTTCGCCTGGCTGTTCGTCGCGATCGGCGTGTTCAGCGGGGTCGCCTACGCGCCGTGGATGGCGAGCTTCACCGAGACCGTCGAGAAGCGGAACCCGGCCGCGACCGCAGCGGGGCTCGCGGTCTGGGGCTGGACGGTACGGATCGTGGTCGCCGTGTCGGCGGCGTTCATCCCGGTGCTGGTCACCTCCGTCACCCCGCTCGTCGAGCACGGCGCCGAGGTGGCGGCCGCGACGAAGCAGGCGGCCCCGGCCCTCGCCATCGTCGACGCCCATCCCCAACTCTTCGCGGAGCTGGGCAAGTACACGCCGACCACGACGCCTCCCGCCCTGGCCGCGCAGGCCGTCAAGGAAGTCGGCCCCGCCGACCTGGCCGTCGTACAGAAGGCACAGCCGCAGCTCAAGGTGCTCAAGGAGCACGGGCCGGAGGTGCAGAAGGCCGTGAAGAACGGACCCGGGGAGTGGCGCACCTGGTGGTGGATCTGCGTGGGAGGGCAAGTCCTGTTCCTGCCCTTCGTGTTCGTGATGGCCGGCCGCTGGAGCCCGAAGAAGGCCCGCGAGGACGCCCAGGACCACCAGGAGGCCGTCGACCGCGAACTGGCCGCGCTCGCCGGGAGCGAGGCCTGACCGACGTGTCCACCGACGCCGCGGCGTGGGCGCAACTGCCCAGCCGCGGCGTGTTGGTGACGTAGCGTCAATTCGTGTCTGGTCGTGTCGGTTTGCTCAGCCGAGGGTGAAGTCGTCGGCGGTGACGTTGGATTGGCCGTACCAGCCGTGGACGAAGACCGTGACGGCTCCGCTGCTGCCGGTGGTGAAGGTGGTCTTGAGCTGGTTCCAGGCCGAGTTGTTCGACCAGGTGCTCGCGGAGGCGCCGCCGGTGACTCCGATGTAGGCGTACGGTCCCTGCACCCAAGCGGTCAGTGTGTAGCTGGTGTTGGGGGACAGGGTGACGTTCTGGTCGCACTCGCCGGTGCTGCCGGCGCTAGGCGTGACCTGGAGGCTGTGGCTGCCGCTGTGGACCGGGGTGGAGACCACCGCGCTGCCGCCCGTGCAGGTCCAGGGGCTCGAACTGCCGGTCTCGAAACCCGCGTTGGTCAGTGAACCCCCGCCTCCTCCGCCGCCTCCGGTGGTGGTGACCGTCAGGGTGTAGGTCGCGCTGTGGCTGCCCGTCGCGGCCGTGCCGGTGACGGTGATCGGATACGTGCCCGCGGCCACGGACGAACCGACCGTCGCCGTCAGTATCGAACTGCCGCCGGACGTAACGGAGTTGGGGCTGAACGAGACACTGACTCCGGACGGCGCGCCCGAGGCGGCGAGGCTGACGGACTCGGCACTGCCGGACGTAACCGCCGTAGACACGGCCGCAGTTGTCGAACCGCCCTGGGTGACCGAGGCCGAACCCGGTGACAGTGACACGGAGAAGTCGCTGGTGGTGCCTCCGCCGCCGCCCGAACTGCCCTCGTAGGGCACGAACGCGTCGGTGAACGCGAGGCTGTTCTGACTGATCTCACTGCATGTGGGCAGGGAGTTGGCGCTTCCGCCGCACGCCTGGTCCCGGGTGATCGCCCAGAACGCCAGCCGTCCGACACTGTTCTGCGCGGCGAAGCTCTCCACCGTCTGGGCGTCGGCCAGCGTGAAGGTGGAACCGTCGTCGTTCTTGCCGATCATCGGCGTGATGCCGAGGTTGGCGTAGGTGTAACCGGAGTCGACGGACTGCATCTGCGCCAGCGTCGCCTTCGCCGCGGAGACCGCGCCCTGGCCCATCTCGGTGCCGGTGCCGGCGTAGTAGTCCATGGCCATGATGTTGACCACGTCGATCTTGATGCCCGCGTTCTTGGCGGCCTTGAGGATGTTGACGCCGTCGCCGGTCAGCCCGCTCGTGAGCACCGGCAGGGTCATGGAGAACTGGAGGTTCGGGTTGGACGCCTTGAGGTCCTTCATCGCCTGCATCTGGCGGGCCGCGGCCGCGGTGTCCGCGATGGCGGCGCCCTCGATGTCGAAGTCGAGCTGGGTGACGCCGTAGTCGTTGATGATGGCCTGGTAGCCGGCGTCGATGCTGCTCTGGGTCGAGCAGGTCCAGGCGAGCGGTTCGCCGCTGGCTCCTCCGGAGGAGACGATGACGGAGGCGCCTTCGGACTTGGCCTTGGCGATCAAGGGGTCGGTGTAGGAGTCGTTGCCGATGGGGAGTGTGTCTCCCCAGATCTGGTTGCAGCCGACGCCGAGCACGAAGGCCGCGGTGTAGGCCTTGAGCTTGTGTCCGGTGATGGCGGTGTCGAGCAGTCCTTCCTGACTGTTCGACATGTCCACGTAGGGGGCCACGGAGTAGACGCTGCTTCCCGCCGCGCTGCTCGCGGGGGCCAGGGCGACGGTGACGCCGGTGGCCGCGAGCGCGAGAGCGGAGACGGTGGCCGCGAATCTTGCCAGGCGCATGACAGTTCCCCTTTCGGGGTGCCCGCTGGGGGGCGAGGGGGGTACTCGGGATATTGGTACATACCAAACAACTCGTGGAGCCCTCCGTCAAGAGGACTAGACCAACTTGGTTCGGTCGGGCCGATTCACGTCAACTCCCGGTGGGAGAACGGCCGTAGAGGTGGTGCATCCCTGGTCGGCTCGCAGTTCGCCCGCAGGTGTGCGCTCGTCGGGAGGCGTGAAAAGGGCCTCTGTTCGGGAGCTAAAACTCCCGCAAAGACTCCGGCGGTTCAGCCCGGGCGGCTCGGTCGTTTCGGCTCCCCTCCGGTCTCCCGGAGGGGTGGTGCGGGTCTACGGCCGCGACAGCCCGGACTCGCGCCGAAGTGCCGACCGGGTTCGGAGTCACCGGGCCCGCCCCATACGCCGGACCAGCCAGGTTCGGCGGGTCCACCGAGACGCGAGCCCCTCGCCGGGCCCGTCCGCAGCCCCCTGCACTCAGGTCATCGGCGTCACGCGCACCCATGATTTCGGACCCTGGCGCACCCCCTCCTGCCCGAGAACTCCGCCCCCAGAAACTCCCGCTCGCCTCGTTGACACACCATCAACACACGCGTTTCACTCGTCACTCGTGCATTGGCAACGTTGTCAGGCCGTGGGAGCGACCAGGAACTGTTGCCTGTCGCCGGCGTTCCGGTGTTCTCCGGTGCGCCGTCACCTGATCTGCGAAGCACGAACCGCTGCGGAGGCGACCGATGGTGAGACCCCGACGTTCAGCCGTGCCACGTGACCGCAACAGATTCCGTCAACGCCTCGCCGTGGCCTGCGTGTTGGGCATGACCGCCCTGCCGCTCACGGCGATCGGCAACGCCCAGGCCGCGAGCACCGCGACGCCCGCGCTCGTGACGGACCCCGCGTCCCTCGTCAATCCGCTCATCGGCACGTCCGGTGCGGTGGACACGTTCCCCGGTCCCGACATGCCGGCCGGCATGGTGCAGTGGGGTCCCGACACCACGCCCAACCGTCCCGAGGGCGGCGGCTACGAGTACAACGACAACAAACTCTCCGGCTTCAGCCTCACCCACGTCTCGGGACCCGGCTGTTCCGTCGCGGGCGACCTGCCGGTCCTGCCGGTGACCGGTTCGCTGTCGGGTGACCTCGGCAGTGCGTCCGTCGGCTTCAGCCACGCCGACGAGCAGGCCGGCATCGGACGCTACAAGGTCACCGACGCGAACGGCGTCAGGACCGAGCTGGCCGACACCACCCGCGCCGGTCTCGGCACCTTCACCTTCCCGACGGGTCAACAGGCCAACCTGCTCTTCAAGTTGAGCGGCGGCGCCACACAGGTGGACGGGACCCGCGTCCAGGTGATCAACAACAAGGAGATCAGCGGCGCGATCGACAGCGGTCACTTCTGCGGCGCGAGCAACAGGTACACGCTGCATTTCGACATCAAGTTCGACCAGCCGTTCACCGCGAGCGGTACCTGGGCCGGCAGCACCATCAACCCCGACGCCAAGTCGCTGAAGGCCGGCAAGGCCCAACTCGCCCCGCAGGCAACCGAGTCGGCGCCGCTGAAGGAGAAGCACTTCATCGTCCCGGCGAAGCCCGCCCCCACCGTTCACGGGACCGGTCCAAAAGCCAAAGCCAAAGCCAAAGCCGCCGAGCCGCCCACGACCGGCGCGAACGGCATGTACCTCACCTTCGACACCGCCGCGAACCCCACGGTGAGCGCGAAGGTCGGCGTCTCGTACACGAGTGACGCGGGCGCCGCGAACAACCTCGCCACCGAGATCAAGAACTGGAACGTCGGCGCCGTGGAACGGTCCAACCACGACGCCTGGAACACCGTACTGAACAAGATCCAGGTGGGCGGCGGATCGGCCGACCAGCAGACGCAGTTCTACACCGCGCTCTACCACGCGCTGCTGCACCCCAACGTCTTCTCCGACGACAACGGCCAGTACATGGGCATGGACAACCAGGTCCACACACTGGCCAAGGGGCAGCAGGCCCAGTACGCCAACTACTCGGGCTGGGACACCTATCGCTCCCAGACCCAGCTGATGGCGATGGTCGAACCCAAGGTCACCGCCGACGTCGTCACCTCGATGCTCAACGGCTATGACCAGACAGGCCTGTTGCCCAAGTGGGCCTCGAACAACGGCGAGAGCTATGTGATGGTCGGCGACCCGGCCGCCGGCATCATCGCCGACGCGTACGCCTTCGGCGCGACCGGCTTCGACACGGCCAAGGCCCTCGCGGCCCTCCAGCACGAGGCCACCGTCCCCAACAACGACCGCCCCGGCGAGTCCGTACGGGACGCGAAGGGCTACCTCCCGCTGGACGAGAACGACTACGGCTGCTGCAACTTCTACGGCCCCGTCTCCACCCAACTGGAGTACGACTCCGCCGACTACGCCATCGCCGCCTTCGCGAAGTCGCTGGGCAAGACGTCCGTCTACGAGAAGTTCGCCACCCGCGCCCAGGACTGGATGAACGTCTTCAACCCGCAGACCGGTTACATGCAGGGCAAGAACAAGGACGGCCAGTTCGCGGGCGGTTTCACCCCCGGCACCTCCAACGGCTTCGTCGAGGGCACCTCCGCGCAGTACACGCCGATGGTCCCGTTCAACCTGCAACAGCTCATCCAGGCCCGCGGCGGCACCAAGGCGTACTCGTCCTACCTGGACAGCCTGCTCGACGACATCACCGCCCCCGGCAACACCGACGCCGACCTCAGCAACGAGCCCAGCGTCGAGATCCCCTGGGAGTACGACTACACCGGCCAGCCCTGGAAGACACAGGCTGCCGTCCGTGAGGCGCAGCAGAAGCTGTACTTCAACGCCCCGGTCGGCTCGTTCGGCAACGACGACCTCGGCGCGATGAGTTCCTGGTACGTCTGGTCCGAGCTCGGCATGTACCCGGAGACCCCGGGCACGGACACCCTGGCGCTCGGCAGCCCGGCGTTCCCGGCGGCCAAGGTGACCTTCGGCAGCGGAAAGACGGTGCGGATCAACGCCCCGCAGGCCGCGCCCGACGCGCCGTACGTGCAGTCGCTCGGCGTCAACGGCAAGGCGTGGAACACCTCTTGGCTGACCTACCAGAAGTTCCAGGGCGCGGGCACGCTCGACTTCACGCTCGGCACACAGCCCAACACGGCCTGGGCGTCCGGCCCTTCGGCGGCGCCGCCGTCGGACACCACGGGCGGCGGCCGGGTGCTGGCCGCGACCGGTCCCTCCAACGGCCTTGTGCTCCAGCCGGGTTCGGCCGGTGACGGCACGCTCGACCTGACCAACCTCGGCAGCACGGCCGTCACGGTCGACTGGAAGGCGACGGCTCCCTCCGGCGTCACGCCGGCCCCGGCGTCCGGAACGCTGACGGTGCCCGCGGCGGGCAGCGCCGAGGCGAAGGTCAAGGTGACGGCAGGCGCGGACGAAGGCCTGTTCCCGGTCACGTTCGCGCTGACCGACCACACCTCCGGTGCGACGCCGGCCGGGGCGACCCTCCGGGTGGCCGTGGCCAAGGCCGGCGCGCTGTGGCCGTACAACACCAACGAGGGCATCTATCCCGACGGCGCCACCTTCTCGGGCGGCTTCGACGGCGGGGGTTGGGCCTTCTCGCAGAACGCGCTGGCGGCCGCCGGCGTCACGAGCGGCTCGCCGCTCACGGTCGACGGCGTCAACTACACCTGGCCGACGGTGACTTCGGGTCAGCTGGACAACCTGGAGATGGCCGGCCAGACCATCTCGATGCCGACCGGCACCTCGGGTGCGTCGCTGGGACTGCTCGGCACGGCGACCAACGCGCCGACCGACGGCAGCGGCGTCTCGGGCACGGTGACCGTCACCTACACCGACGGCACCACCTCCCAGGGGACGGTCGCCTTCCCGGACTGGACCCTCAACGGCGGTTCCAGCAAGCCGCTTCCGGGCGACACGACCGCCGCCACGACGGCCTACCGGAACACCGGGAGCGGGGGCCGGGACAGCGTGAAGTCCTACGTCTTCGCCGCGAAGGTCTCGTTGGACCCGTCCAAGCAGGTCGCGTCGATCACGCTGCCGGTAACGGGTTCGACGGGCACGGACCACTTGTTCTCGTACGGCTTCGGCCAGTAACAAATAGCCAACAGCCAACAGCCAATAGCCAACAGTCAACAGCCAACAGCCAACAGCCAATAGTCGAGGGCTAGTTAGCGAAGGTGGACCAGGATCCGGCCCGCGTTGGTCGGGTCCTGTTCCACGCGGGCGTAGAGCCTCTTGATGTGCTTCTGCGCCAGCACGGCCAGCACCCGCTTCTTCAGCTGGCCCGTGCCCTTGCCCGGGATGATCTGAATGGTGTCGACCCCGGTCGCGGCGGCCTTGAAGAGGGTCTGCCGCAGGGCCGTGTCGATGTCGCGATCGCTGCGGAAGTAGGGGTGCAGATCCAGGGTGATCAGGGCCATCGCCTCCGGGTGTTCTCCAACTTTGGTTCTACGAGGCGGTCGTCCCGTAGCGCGAGGACGGAGCCTCGCCCCGACCCTAGGCTCGATCACATCGAAAGAGCGACAGCTCTTCCGCGGCACCGGCCGGCGCCTGTCCAATTCCCCGAGAACGAAGAGGCGTTGTGTCCCCTTTCGGATTGATCGGATCGAACAGTTCTCCGGGCAGGCAGTCCAGGACGCGCCGCGCCGCCGCCGGAGTCCTGGCCGCCTCGGCCGTCGTCCTCACGCTGAGCGCGCCGACCGCGGCGGCCACCTCCACCTCCACCGACGGGCCCGCCTATGTGGCGCTCGGCGACTCCTACGCCTCCGGGGCCGGCCTGGCCGGTGTGAAGGACAAGGAATGCGACCGTACGACCGGCAGCTACCCCAGTCTGATCTCCCGGCTCGCCTCGAAGGTGGGCCTTGACCACACATTCGACGACGTCACGTGCAGCGGCGCCACCACGAACAACTACTGGAATCCCAAAGGCAGTAAGGCGCCCCAAGCGGACGTACTCACTCCGCGCACGAGACTCGTCACCCTGACCATGGGCGGCAACGACGTCGGCTTCAGCAGTGTGCTCGCCACCTGCGCCCGCGTCGCCGCGACGGACCGCGAGGGCACCCCCTGCAAGCAGTACTTCACGGCGGACGGCAAGGACGTACTGGCCGACCGCGTCGCCACCATGGAGGGGCGCGTCCACGATGTGCTCGCCGACATCAGGCGACGCAGTCCGCACGCCAAGGTGATCGTCGTCGGTTACCCGGCGCTCTTCCCCGACAACGGCGTCGGCTGCGCCGAAGTCCCCTTTGCCAAGGGGGACTTCGCCTATCTGCGGGACACCACGAAGCAGGCCAACGCGGCGCTGCGACGCCAGGCGACGGCCGAGGGTGTGCACGCGTCCTACGCGGACACCTATACGGCGACGGTGGGCCACGACATGTGCCGGCCGCGTGAGGAACGATGGGTCGAGTCGCTCACCCCAGCTGCCAGCACCGCAGCCGCGCACCCCAATGAGTCCGGCCAGTTCGCCGTGGCCATCGCCACCCTGCGGCAGATCTACAAGCCGTAGACGACACACGACACCGGACGGACGACAGCGCCTCAAGGCGTACATCCCGAGACTGACAGGCCGCCCGGATATCCGTCGGAGGCCCGATGACGCTTCCTCGGTCCTGCCTGCAAGGTGGCGGCCATGGGTGAACCCAGAGAACTGACGAAGTGTCATGGACGTTCCTCGGCAGGTAGGTTGATTGCTCTCGCGGCCGTCCTGTGTCTCACCTCGGCCACTGTCGCGCTGCTGCCCACGCCCTCGTCCGCCGTGACGGGGCCGGGTGGCACGACGGTGGCCGAGGGCGGTCACACGGTCCGGATCAGCCGCACCGAGTACGGCGTCCCGCACATCCTGGCCCAGGACTTCGACGGGCTCGGATACGGATACGGGTACGCGTTCGCGCAGGACAACGTCTGTGAACTCGCCGACCACGTGGTGACGTTGAGGGGTGAGCGGTCCCGGTTCTTCGGGTCCGACGGAGGGCCCGGTGAGGGCGAAGCCCAAGGCTCCAACCTCGCGAGCGACACCTACTACAGCGGGCAGCGGCGTGCGGGCACCGTCCGTCAACTCTTGGCCCAGAAAGCCCCGTTGGGACCGACAACGGAACTGCGGCGGATGGTCGAGGGATATGCCGCCGGGTACAACCGATACCTCCGCGACACCGGCGTCGACCACCTGCCGGACCCGACGTGCAAGGGCAAGCCCTGGGTGCGCCCGATCACCGCACTCGACCTGTGGAGCGTCGTCTACGACGTCAACAGGGTGACCGCGACAGTGCCGTTGGTCCCGGACATCGGCGACGCGAAGCCTCCGGCGACGACCGCCGCCGACGGCAAGGACGCGGCGGCCTCCAGCGCAACCGCCGAGATCCCCGCCGTGCCGGCCCTCGCCTCCGCCGATGTCGGCAGCAACGGCTGGGCCCTCGGCCGCGACGCCACCCGCACCGGCAATGCCATGGTCCTCGCCAACCCGCACCTGCCCTGGGCTGTCGGCTACTTCCGTCTCTATCAAGTGCAGTTGACGATCCCCGGCACCCTGGACGTATCGGGTGCCGTCCTCTACGGCACACCCCTGGTCGAGATCGGCCACAACAGAACCCTCGCCTGGACACACACCGCGAGCGACGCCCAACACGCCTCCGTCTACGCGCTGAAGCTCGCGCCCGGCGACCCGACCAGCTACGTGCTCGACGGCAGGACCGTGCCGATGGAACGCCGTACGGTGCCCGTCACCGTCCGGGACGCGAACGGTGACCTCTCGACCGTCGAACGGACCCTGTACTCCTCGCACTTCGGGCCCATCCTGTCCACCGGCTGGACCGCGACGACGGCCTACGCGATCCGTGACGCCAACGCCGGCAACCTGCGCTCCATGAACACCTGGCTCGCGATGGCCAAGGCACGGAACCTCGGCCAACTCCGCGCCGCCCAGGACGAGTTCCAGGGTGTCCCCTGGACCTACACCCTCGCGGCCGACACGAGCGGGGACACGTACTTCACCGAGTCCTCGGCCGTTCCGCACCTCACCGACGCCCAACTCGCCCACTGCACCCTCCCGAACGACGAGGGGCCGCCCGCCCTGGACGGTTCGACGTCGGCCTGTGCCTGGGGGAGTGACCCCGACGCACTCGTACCCGGTATCTACGGCCCTTCGCACCAGCCGAAGTTGAGCCGCACGGACTACGTAGCCAACTCCAACAACGGCCCCCAGTACGTCAATCCGGAGGCGCCGATCACCGGTCTCCCCGGTGTGTACGACACCGATCCTCACCTCGACGGGCGGGCCCAGCTCGGACTCCGCATGATCGCCCAACGCCGGGACGGCACCGACGGGTTGGGCGCACCGGGCTTCACCGAGAGCACCCTGCGCGACGCGATGCTCGGCAACCGCGTCCTGTCGGCCGAGACGGGCCGCGACGACATCGTCGGCATGTGCAGCGCCCACCCGAGCCTGACGGCCACGGACGGCACGCGGGTCGACGTACGGCAGGCCTGCACGACCCTCGCCCGCTGGGACACCCGCGCCGACACCACCAGCCGGGGCATCGTGCTCTGGAGCACGTTCTACGACCGTCTCCTCGACGGCGGCCCGCCCGACACCTGGCGCCGCGTCCCCTACGATCCCGCCCAACCCCTCACCACGCCAAGGGGGTTCAACGGCGAGGACCCGCGCGTGCAGCGCGCCCTGGCCGACGCCGTCCAGGACTTCGCGGCCCGTGACCTCCCGGTCGACGTCGAGCTCGGCGCCGTACAGAAATGGGACGGCATCCCGCTGCCCGGCTGCGACGCGGGCTGTTTCGACGTCATGGAGGCGAGCCCCGACTCGGGCACAGGCACCCCGACCGCCGGGGCTTTCGGCACCACCTTCCTGATGACCGTCGAACTGACCCCCGACGGTCCGCGCGCCCACACCCTCCTCGCCTACGGCCAGTCGGCGAACCCGGCGTCGCCCCACTTCTCGGACCAGACCCGCCTCTTCTCGCGCAAGCAGTGGGTCATGGAACGGTCCACCCCGGCGGAGATTGCCGGCGACCCGGCTCTGGAGGTGACGACTCTGCGCAGGTGACAGGGGCCGACGTAGCGCGGCCGCTCGTAACTCGGCCGCCGCGGTGCGGGGTTGACTGGTCTATACCCTTGACTGGTACATACCAATGCGGTTCAGTGAGGGGCACCATCCCCCACCACGGCCGCCCCCACGCCGTGACCGGTCCGACCGGCCCGTGCGCACAAAGGCTCTGCTTCGCCCTGCCCTTGGCGGGGTACGGCCGTGCTCCACAGAGGAGTTGAACCCTGTGTCGAGACGCCGCATCGCCGCAGTACTGACCGCACTCGTCCTCGGTAGCCTGACGCCCGTGGTCCTTCCCGCCGCCGGCGCGTCCGCCGCCTCCTGTTCGAGCTATCCGAACTGGGTGGCCGGCAAGTCGTACGTCACCGGCAACATCGTCCGCTACACCGACGGCAAGGCGTACATCGCCGAGCACGACAACCCGGGCTACGACCCGGTCATCAGCACCTGGTTCTGGGAGCCGTACGCCTGCGACGGCTCCGGTACGCCCGTGGGCAACTTCGTGGTGAGCGAGGCCCAGTTCAACCAGATGTTCCCGAGCCGCAACTCCTTCTACACCTACAGCGGTCTCACCGCCGCCCTCAGCGCCTACCCGGGCTTCGCGAACACCGGCAGCGACACCACGAAGAAGCAGGAGGCCGCCGCCTTCCTCGCCAACGTCAGCCATGAGACGGGCGGGTTGGTGTACATCGTCGAGCAGAACACCGCCAACTACCCGACGTACTGCGACTGGAGCCAGTCGTACGGCTGCCCGGCCGGCCAGGCCGCCTACTACGGGCGCGGTCCGCTGCAGATCAGCTGGAACTTCAACTACAAGGCGGCCGGGGACGCGCTGGGCATCGACCTGCTGGGCAACCCCTGGCTGGTGCAGAACGACTCGGCCGTGGCCTGGAAGACCGCGCTCTGGTACTGGAACACCCAGAGCGGTCCCGGCTCCATGACCCCGCACAACGCGATGGTCAACGGCGCCGGTTTCGGCCAGACCATCCGCAGCATCAACGGCTCGATCGAGTGCGACGGCAAGAGCCCCGCCCAGGTGCAGAGCCGCGTGGACGCCTACACGCGGTTCACCTCGATCCTCGGGACCAGCACCGGGGCCAACCTCTACTGCTGACCGTGCGGCACGGGCACCGGCTGGACCGTTCCAACGGTCGGTGCCCGTCCCACCCACGCGTTCCAGGGACGGTACGTTCACGCAGGTCAGGCCCTGTGTGAGTGTTCCATCTTCCCGTTTCCCCCGACTGTTCTGGCGGCTGGGACGGATCGCCGCGCAAGCTGCGGTTGTTCGCAGCGAGACCCACCACGAAAACCCGGTGGCTCGCCTTCCAGCACCGCACTCAGGGGGAACCCGATCATGTCCAACGCCATCTTCCGCCGCCGTACGGCACTCCTCACCGCGACCCTCGCAGCGGCCACCTCACTGGCACTGACCGCCTGCGGCACCGACCTGGACTCGGCGGCCGAGAACACCCCGACCGTCGCCGCCGACAACGGCATCTCCTCGACCGCGACGCCCAAGGCGGACGCGGGGGACGCGGGGGACACCAAGACCGCGGCCTCCGGTACGGACGCGTCCGTGACCTCGAAGTCGGGCAGCGGCAGCACCACCGCCAAGGGGCCCACCGGGTCCAAGGGGTCGACCTCCAGCATCGTCACCTGCACCGGCGCCAACACCAAGGTCACCGCGCAGACCGTGTCCCGTCCGCTGAACCACCTGCTGCTGACGGTCAAGAACACCGGCTCCAAGACCTGCTACCTGTACGGCTATCCGGCCCTGCGGTTCACGGACGCCCAGGCCGTGCCTCCGGTCGACGAGGACACGCAGCCGCAGGCGGTCACCACGCTCCGCCCCGGACAGTCGGGTTATGCCGGCGTCCTCCTCTCCGCCGCCGACGGCAGCGGCTCCGGCGGCTACACGGCGAAGACGCTTTCGGTGATCTTCCAGAACCGCGCGCTCGAATTCGTGGGCTCGGGCGTCAAGGTCGCGCTGCCCAGCAAGGGTGTGTACATCGACAGCTCACTGACCACCACCTACTGGCTGACCAACCCCTCGGACGCCCTCAACTAGGCAGCCCGTGCAGCGAAGTCACCCGCCGCACAGAAAGGACGTAGGTGTGCCCAGTACATCGAACAACGTGAACCGGCGGCCCGATCCCGGGGCGCCCGCGCACGAGCACTTCGAGGTGGTGTGGCACACCTCGTCCGACGGCGCGTTCAGGAGAGCGGGCGTGCTGGTCTGGGAGATCATCGGCATCGCGGTCGGCCTGCGGTCCGCCGACGAGGTACAGCCGAGCGCCATAGAGATCCGCGCGTGCGAAGGCCCGATCGTTGTCAGGTTCGCCTACGGCGACGACCGCGAACTCGCCCGCCGACACAGCGCGTTGGTGGAACGCCGGCTCTGGAACTGCACGGTGGGGGAGTTCCTCGCCTTCCTCCACGAGACGGCCGCCGACCCGACGACGCAACCGGGATCCGACCCGACGGCGCAACCGGGATCCGACCCGACGGCGCAACCCGGATCACCGGATTTACCTCTTTTGGATTGCGCGTAGCCGACCCGGGCCGCATCAGCCACTGGAGCCGCTTGAACCAGTCGAGGAGACATCGCCCCATGTTCGACAGCCCACTTCCCGGGAGCCGAGTTCTCCGCCGCCGTACCACGGCGCTCACCGTGGCCGGTACGGCCCTCGCGCTCGCCGTCCCCGTCTCGGCCACGGCCGTCTCCGTCTCCGGCCGCGCCGCCGCTGCCCCCGACCCGGTGTCCTCCTTCTCGTTCACCGCCCAGGAACGCAAGGACGCCCTCGCCTACTGGACCCCGGCCCGGATCAGGGCCGTAGGAAAGTCGGTGGATCTCGGGCCGACCGGGCCGAAGACCAAGACGTGGACCGGTCCACAGCTGAAGACCGTGGGGCGGATGTTCATGGTCAACGCCGCGGGGGCCGACACCTGGTGCACGGCCACCGCCGTGAAGAGCGCCAACCGGTCCGTGGTGATGACCGCGGGGCACTGCGTCCGGCGGTCCGCCTCGCCCGTCAACACCAACATGTCGATGGTGTTCGTACCGGCCTACAGCAAGGGCGAGCAGCCGTACGGCGCCTTCGCGGTGCGCACCGTCCTGACTCCGCGCGCCTTCGCGGAGGAGGGTACGAACGACGTGGCCGCGATGGTCGTCGACGCCGACAAGAACGGTCGTAGGCTCACGGACGTTGTCGGCGGGACGCCTATCGCGTTCAACCGGGCCGTCGGCGGGAAGATCTCGTCCTTCGGTTACCCCGCCACCCATCCGCAGCTCGGCGAGGAACTCCTGCGCTGTGTGGGCACGGAGAAGAAGGAGAACGGCCAGCAGATGATCCCCTGCGACATGACCGGCGGCTCCAGCGGCGGACCGTGGCTGGCCGACTTCAAGGAGACCACCGGGCAGGGCACCCTCGTCTCGGTCAACAGTGCGCTGGACGGCTTCACGCCGACCAAGATGTACGGCGAGATCCTCGGGGCCACGGCCAAGACGATGTACGGGCGGGCCGAACGCGGCTGATCTCAGGGCCCGTTGAGGAGGGCTGCCCCCGCCGACAGGGGCAGCCCTACGCGAATACCGCCAGGGGAGGTGCGGTGCCGGATGCCTTGCCATGACAGCCGTGGGGTTGACCAACACTGCCGGCCCCGACACGTCCCGTTCCCCTGGCGGTAGGACCAGCTTGGGGTGCCGGGCGGGTGCGGGGGGCCCGAACTCCAGGAGATCGGTGGCGATATCGGTGCACGTAGTCGTCGGCGGGGGCTTCGGAGGGGGTACGTAGGTACCGGGTACCTACGCCGACTTGGTGCCCTCGGGCTGTGCCGCCGCCAGGATCTCGGTACGTGAGGTGATGCCCAACTTGGCGAGGATGTGCTCGACATGGGCGTCCACGGTGCGTTTGGAGATGACGAGCCGTTCGGCGATCTCCCGGTTGGACAGGCCCTGGGTGACGAGCGCGGCGACCTCGCGTTCGCGGCGGGTGAGGGGATCGGCGGGGCGGTTGTCCGGCGTCGCGGGGCGGGTCGCGGGGATGCCGGGCGGTTCGTCCGCGTCCGTGCGTACGGCGTCCAGGAGTTCGCGGCCCGACATCCGAGCGCCCGCCGCCCGCCAGCGCTCGTACGGTTCGGCGCCCAACGCCGTTCGTACCGCCCGCTGTTGGGACTCCTGTTCCTCCAGCAGCCGGGGCAGCATGCCGACCGGGTCTCCGCCCAGCCGTCGCGCGTGCTCCGCGTAACCCATCAGCCAGCAGGCCCTGACGTATCGCTTCTGTCCGGCGGCGTGCCAGGCCAGGCCCAGGGACGCGAGCGCCGCGACGAGCACCTCGCCGATCTCGCTCGCCGCCTCCAGGCCCCGGCGCAATGCCGTCGCGCTCTCCTCGGGCCGGCCGACGAGCCAGAGGATGACGCCCTGGACGGAGAGCGTGGAACCGTACAACTGCCGTTCGCCGCGGCCCTCCAGATACGTGAGGCCCGTCTCGCACCACTCCAGCGCGCGGTCCGTGTAGCCCAACGCGGCGTACAGCAGGGCGCCTTCGTAGTGGACGACGCCGATGCCCAGCGCGTCGTCCGCCGCGATCATCCGCCGACGGACCGTTTCGAGTGCGGCCGCCCCCTCCTCCACGGCTCCGCCGAGCACCGTCAGGGCGCCCAAGTAGCCCTCGCTGAACAGCTCCACGCGGCTCTCGCCGACGCGCCGCGCCACGTCGAGGGCTTGTGGGAACCGGTCCAACGCCGTCTCCAGATCGGCCGTCCAGATCCCGAACACCCCGGTCATGAACAGGCCCCAGGCCCGCGTCGCGGAGTCCTGCGGGACGAGGCCGAGCCCCTTGTCGATCCAGTACCGGCCCTCTGAGAGCGTTCCCGCTGCCCGCCAGTACGCCCCGAGCCGCGTCGCCAGCCACAGCGCGTCCGTCGCCCGTCCCTCCGTGGCACAGCCGTACTTCAGGGCGGCCCGTACGTCGGCGATCTCCGCGCGTACGGCGTGGTGGAGTTGGACCTGGCCCCGGCCCATCAGACCGTTCCAAAAACGGCCGACGAGTTCGTCGTAGTGGGCGAAGTGCCGTTGCCGTACGGCCTCGGAGTCCTCGGTGGCGGCCAGGCGCGCGGTGCCGTACTCGCGGATGGTGTCCAGGAGCCGGTAGCGGCCGCCGTCCTCGCCGATGCGCTGGACGACCGACTTGTCGACGAGCCCGATCAGTGCCTCGACGACCTGCTCGCCGTCGAGTTGGACCGTTCCACCAAGGTCGCCGCCCGCGCACACCCGCTCGGCGGCGGACAGCTCGAAGGAACCGGCGAACACCGACAGTCGTGCCCACAGGAGTTGTTCCTGGGGTGTGCACAGGTCGTAGGACCAGTCGATGGCCGCGCGCAGGGTCTGGTGGCGGGTGAGTGCCGTGCGCCGGCCGCCGGTCAGGACCTCGCAGTGGCGGTCCAGACGGGCGACGAGTTCCGCCAGGGGGACGGCCCGCAGGCGGACGGCCGCGAGTTCGAGGGCGAGGGGGATGCCGTCGAGGCGGTCGACGAGGGCGAGGGTGTGCTCCCGGTCGGTGCCGTCGAGCGGGGGGCCGCCGGTGACGGCCGCGGCGCGCTGCGCGAACAGGTCGACGGCGTCGGCGCGGGCCAGCGGGGCGATCGGCAGACAGCGCTCGCCGGGCACGTCGAGCGGCTGCCTGCTGGTGGCGAGGACGCTCAGTCCCGGCGCCTCGCGAAGCAGGATGTCGCAGAGCATCGCGCACGCGTCGACCAGGTGCTCGCAGGTGTCGAGGACGATCAACATCCGCCGCCCGCGCAGGTGTTCCACGATGGCGTCCAGCGGGGTCATGCCGGACTGCTCGGGCAGTTCCAGGACGCCCGCGAGCGTCGGCGGCACCAACTCCGGGTCGTGCAGCGCCGACAGCTCCACCAGCCGCACCCCGTCGGCGAACCGGTCCGCGGCCGCGCGAGCCGCCCGCAGTGCCGTACGGCTCTTGCCGACCCCGCCCGGACCGACCAGCGTGACCAGCCGCGACCGCGCCAACTCGGTGTGCAGCATCCCGAGTTCCTCGGTGCGTCCGACGAAGCTGGTCAACTCCACCGGGAGTTGACCGCCCCGTCGCTGTCCGAAGCCGTATCCCATGCCGCCCCCATACCCGTCCGCCAACCGGTCACCACAGCGTAGGCGAGTGACTCCCGAGCGTGAACGGTAGTCGAGTCCGGCGGGTGGGCGCGAGATCGCGCGGGCGCCCGGCGGCGCGCCGATCAGGCGACGCGCGCGCCGTTCACGCCGGGCTCACCCAGCTGCCGGTCTCGACGGAACGCACCATGGCGTCCACAACTGCCGCGCTGCGTACGGCATCCGGGAGCGTCGCGCCGTACGGAGTGCCCTCGGCGACGGAGCGCAGGAAGCGGTACGCCTCGATCACCTTGAGGTCGTCGTAGCCCATCGCGTTCGCGGCGCCCGGCTGGAACGCGCCGAACTCGCCGTCGCCCGGGCCGATATACACCGTGGTGACGGGCTGGTCCTGGTAGGTCGTGCCGCGGCTGACCGCCAGTTCGTTCATCCGGCGGAAGTCCCAGAACACCGCGCCCTTGGTGCCGTGCACCTCGAAGCCGTAGTTGTTCTGCTCGCCCACCGAGACCCGGCAGGCCTCCAGGACACCCCGGGCGCCGGAGGCGAACCGCAGCAGACAGTTGACGTAGTCCTCGTTCTCGACCGGGCCCGACTCGCCGCCGGTGGCCAGGGCGTGGCCCGCGGTCGCGCCGGTGGGGCGGGCCCTTTGGGGCAGGAAGATCGCGGTGTCGGCGGCGAGGGACGTGATGTCGCCGAGGAGGTGGCGGGCCAGGTCCGCGCCGTGCGAGGCGAGGTCGCCCAGGACGCCGTGGCCGCCGCGCTCCAGTTCGTAGCGCCAGGTCAGGGCGCCGTCCGGGTGGGCCGCGTAGTCGCTGAAGAGGCGGACGCGGATATGGGTGACCGTGCCCAGCTCGCCGGACGCGATCAGGTCGCGGGCGGCCTCCACGGCGGGCGCGTTGCGGTAGTTGAAGCCGACCGTGCCCTGGACGCCGGACTTGGAGACCGCGTCGGCCACGGCGGAGGCGTCCGCCGTCGAGAGGCCCACCGGCTTCTCGATCCAGATGTGCTTGCCGGCCTCCGCCATCGCGACGCCGATCTCGCGGTGCAGGAAGTTCGGCGCGGTGATGCTCACCGCCTGCACGCGCGGGTCGTCGACCACCTCGCGCCAGTCGCGGGTGGTGGAGGCGAAGCCGAACTGCTCGGCGGCCTGCTCGGCCCGCCCGGGCACCTCCTCGGCGACCGTCACGAGCTGCGGCCGCACCGTCAGCTGCGGAAAGTGGTGCGGGACACGGGCGTACGCCTGGGTGTGCACCCGCCCCATCCATCCGAAGCCCACGACGGCAACACCGAGCGAGGTCACCATGACTGCCCTTCTTTGGACCGGTCCATAAACTGTCTCCGCCACAGTGGAACCCATTCATCCTGATGTCAATACATGCACGTCAACACCGAGTGTCCGCGCCTTTGACAGGGGGCGCGACCGCATGGAACGGTCCAGCCATGAGCGCTCCGACCATCCGTGACGTCGCCGAGCGGGCCGGTGTGTCGAAATCCCTGGTCTCCCTGGTGCTGCGCGGCTCCGAGCAGGTCCGACCGGAGAAACGGCAGGCCGTGCTGACCGCCGTGGAGGAACTCGGCTACCGCCCGAACGCCGCCGCCCGCAGCCTCAGCGAACGCCGCACCCGCTCGATCGGCGTCCTGCTGAACGACCTGCGTAACCCTTGGTTCGTGGAACTCCTCGACGGCCTGGGCTCCCGCCTGCACGAGAACGGCCTGCACATGATGCTGGCCGACGGCCGCCTGAACCGTCACCTCGGCGAGGACCTCACCCGCATCTTCACGGAACTCCGCGTCGACGGCTTGGTCGCGGTGGGCACCCTCCCCGGCTCCGACGAACTCCTCGCCGCCGCCGCGACCCGCATCCCCACGGTGGTCGCGGGCGCCATTGAACCGGTCCTGCCCCACGTCGACGTCGTCGCCGGCGACGACTCGTACGGCGCCGCCCTGGCCACCGAACACCTCATCGGCCTGGGGCACCGCCGTATCGCCCACATCGCCGGCCAGGGCGTCGCGGGCGCACTCCGCCGCATCTCCTTCGAAGAGGTCATGCACGACCACGGCCTGACCGACCTCGCGACGGTCGAACAGGGCGACCACACGGAGGAGGGCGGCTACCGCGCGATGGTCCGCCTGCTCACGGCTCCGGAACGCCCCACGGCGGTCTTCGCCTTCAACGACATCGCGTGCGTCGGCGCGCTCTCGGCGGCCGAGGAACTGGACCTCCAGGTGCCTCGGGACCTCTCCCTCGTCGGCTACGACAACACGTACCTCGCACGCCTACGACACCTCTGGCTCACCACCGTCGACAACGGCAGCCACGACATCGGCCGCCGCGCCGCGCAGCTTCTCGTCCAGCGGATGCGGGATCCGAGGCGGATGCCGGAGACGGTGCTGTCGGAGCCGAAGATCGAGGTGCGGGGGAGTACGGGCCCGCCGCCCTCGACGGAGTAACTCCGGCGCGGGCATGATCCATACGGTGTCGAACGAAAGCGTGGAAACGCGCCGCCCGCCTCTGCTCTGGGAACAGCACTGCTGTCTGGCACTGGAGAAACACGCCGACGTCGGCGAACTCGCCCGCTACCGCAGGCCGGGCGGCAGCTTCGTCTCGGTGAACGTGGGCTACGCGCCCCACGGCACCGACGACGTCACCGGTCTCCTCACGAGCTGGCGGCAGCGGATCGCCGCCGACGACCGGCTGCGGCTCGTCGCGAGCGTCGACGACATCGACGCCGCCGGGCGCGCGGGTGAGGTGGCGGTCGCCTTCGACCTGGAGGACTCCGCGCCCCTGGAAGGGGAGTTGGACCGGGTTCGCCACTTCTACGACCTGGGCGTGCGCACGGTGCTGCCGAGCTACAACACCCGCAACGCGGCCGGCGGCGGTTGCCTCGACGAGGTCGACGAGGGACTCACGGCCTACGGCCGGGCGCTGGTACGGGAGTTGAACGCCGTCGGTATGGTCGCGGACGGCTCGCACTGCGGTGCCCGTACCGGTCTCGACCTGTGCGAGGTCTCCCAACTGCCCGTCGTCTACAGCCACTCGTGCATGCGCGCGGTGTGGGACCACCCGCGCAACATCACCGACGAGCAGGCCAGGGAGTGCGCGGCGACGGGCGGGGTGGTCGGCATCACCGGAGTCGGCATCTTCCTCGGCCCCAACGACGCCTCCGTCGACGCCCTCGTACGCCACATCGACCACGCCGTCGACCTCGTCGGCCCGGAACACGTCGGCGTGTCCACCGACTACCCGTTCGACGCGGGGGACTTCAACGCGATGCTCGAACAGAGCCCGGAACTCTTCCCCGACTGCTACACCCGCTGGGGCCCGATCGACTTCATGCCCCCGGAGGGCCTGTTGACCGTCGAGGGCGCGCTGCTCGCCCGGGGGTATCCCGACGACGCCGTCGCCGCGATCCTCGGCGGCAACTTCCGAAGGGTCGCCGAGGCGGTGTGGCGGTAGTACGTAACTCGTATGCGGTGCAGGTCAGTTGACTGGCAGGATGGGTGAGCGTGAGTGAACGCACCGCCTTCATGACCATCGCCAGAGCCGCTGCGCCGCTGTACGTGAGCACCCTCGCCGCGTCGGCCGGGTCGCTTGTCGATACGGCGCTTCTGGGGCGGCACGCCACCGTCTCATTGGCCGCTTTCGCCGTGACGATCGCCGTGTTCAGCCCGGCTACCGCCACCGTGGCGGGGGCGTTGCGTGGGGTGATGCCGTTCGTCGCGCGCCATCGCGAGGACCCGGACGGGCTGTTGCCGCTGGTGCGGAGCGGTATGTGGCTGGCGTTCGCCGTGGGCGGGGTGTGTGCGGCGGCGGTGGCCGCTGTGCCGTTGCTCGGTGGGGTGTTCGGGGTGCCGGGGGCCGTGCTCGATCAACTGGGTCTGTTTCCCTGGATGTTGGCCGGCAGCGTGCTGCTGATCGCCGTCAACTCCTCGGCCTCGTCCGTGCTGGTCGCGCTCGGGCGGTCGGCGCAGGTTATGCGGTCCGGGCTCGTGGGGACAGGCGTGTCCGTGGTGTTGTCGGTGGTGTTGGTCGGGGGACCGGGGGCGCTGCCCAGTTTCGGGCTGGCGGGGGCCGGGGTGGCCATGCTCGGCTCCAGCGCGGTCGGGGCCGGGCTCAACCAGTACGCGCTGCGTCGGCGGACCGTGCTCGCCGGGCGGCCGATCCGGCCCGGCAGGCCCGATCCGCGCGAGGTGCTGCGGCTGGCCCGGGTCGGCGTACCGCTCGGTGCGACCGTGCTGGTGAAGTTCTCCGTGCTGGGCGTGCTGACCTTCGCCGCCGCCCGGATCGGCACCGACAGCGCCGCCGTGCACAGCGTCTCCGAGTCCCTGGTGAACGTCGTCTTCACCGCCGCCGTGGCGGTCGGGCAGGCCACGGTGCCGCTGATCGCCGGATACGCCGAGGATCGCGACCTCGCGCGCATCCGGCGCAGTGTGGACGCCGGGATCGGGGTCGCCCTGTGCGCGGTCGTCGCCCTCGGGGCCGTACTGGTCGTGCTGCGGGACCCGGTGATCGGCCTGTTCACCAAGGACCAGGGGCTGGCGGATCAGGTCGTACGGCTGTTGCCGCTGGTGCTTGCGGTGGTTGTCACCGATGCCCTCCAGGCCGTGGCGGGCTTCGGGCTCGTGGGGCTCAAGCGCACCGTGCCGAGCCTGGTGTCCACGGTGGTGTGGTTCGGCGTGCTCGCGGCCCTGGCCGTGCCGGTCGCCGACACGGCGGGGCTGGTCGGGCTGTGGACCGCGCTGGCCTGCGCGAACCTCCTCCAGGCCGTGACCAAGTTCGTCTCCTTCCGGCGGCACAGCGGGCGGATCGTCGGCGCGGCCGTCCCGGCGGGCGTGCGAGGCGCGAACACCGGCGCGGGCGCGGCCCACGAACCCGGTCGGAGGCGTTGAGCAGTTGCCGAAGCCCCTCCGGTCGTCAACTGGGCGCGCCCGCAACGGTCGTAGGGACCGGTCCAAGTCGGTGAACAGTCGCTGAACATCCTTGGCCCGGGGCGTATCGACGGTGTGCGGGACCCGGGTGTCGGCAACGGGCACCTGGTGCGACGCCGGACCCGTCGGGTGTCCGTGCGATGTGACGTCACGGCGCGCGCCCATTACGGTCGTACGGACGACGGTGGCGCCGGAAGAGGGGCAGCATGAGCAGCCGGAACCTGGGTGAGATCACGCGCATCGAGGACGCTGCGCTCACCCTGGCCGCGCAGGCCGGGGACGTCGCCTCCCTGGGGCTGTTGCTGGAACGGCACCGGGCCGGGATGCGGGCCGTCGCGGTGAGTGTGCTGGGGCCGGGGCCCGATGTCGACGACGTGGTGCAGGACGCGGCGCTGACCGCGCTCCGGCGCGTGGGGGATGTGCGGGACCCGGAGGCCGTAGGACCCTGGTTGCGGATGATCGTGCGCAACCATGCCCGTTCGCTGCTGCGGGGAGTCGTTGATTTCCGGCCGCTCGATGATCTGCATGTGCCCGTCACGGAATCCGGTCCTGAGCGGTGGCTGGAGCGGCACGCCCTGCGGGACTGGATCTGGGAGGCCATCGAGGAGCTGACTCCCGCGTTGCGGTTGCCGCTCGTGCTGCGGCATTTCAGTGTCGGGGTCACGTCGTACGAGCAGATCGCCGAGGCGTGCGGGGTGCCCGTTGGAACGGTCCGAAGTCGGCTCAGTCAGGGGCGGGCCAAGCTCGCGCTGGCCCTCGCCGCCACGGCCGACGCCCCGCACGGAGACGTCGGGCGGCGGACCCGGGCCAGCCGTATCGAGGCGCGCGAGACGCTGCACGCGGCCGAGAGCGGGCACTTCGGGAAGCTGCTCACCGAGCGCTGGTCGCCCGAGGCCGCGCTGGTGCAGGGGAATCAACCGGTGGGCGGCAGAAGCCTGTTGGTGCGCGGGATGGAGTGCGATCTGGAGGCGGGCGTACGGCAGCACCTCGCGCACGCCGTGGCCGGGCGGTCGCTCGTCGTCTGGGAGATGGACATCAGCAATCCCGACGACGACCCCGACCACTGCCCGCCCGCCGTGGCCTGGCTCATGAGTCTGGACGGTGCCGGGCGGGTGCACCGGCTGCGTCTCGTGCATCCCCGGCCGGTGCCGATCCCGCACGCCCCCGTCATGTGACCGGCGTCACGTCGCGCATTTCGAACTTCGTCGTTTCTCCCGCGTCCTGTCCGTGTCATCGCCGTATGCCGAACAGGGAGATCCCATGAGCACCACCCCCACGACCGACCCGCTCGCCACCGGGACCCACACCGTCGGGATCGACGGCGTCACGCAGAGCTACCACGTGCACGGCACCGGACCGGTCTGCATCGCGCACTCCGGCGGGCCGGGCATCTTCTGGGAGTACCTGCGGATGCCCGCGCTGGAGGAGCACCTCACGGTCGTCTACCCGGAGCCCATCGGCACCGGCGCCTCCGGCCGCCTGCCGTCCCACCCGCACGGCTACACCCGGGCCCGTTACAGCCGCTTCCTGGCAGAGCTGATCGAGCACCTCGGCGTCCCCCAGGTGCACCTCCTCGGGCACTCGCACGGTGGTTTCGTCGCCCAGTACCACGCCCTGCACCACCCCGACCGCATCGCCGGCGTGATCCTCTACGACAGCGCCCCGGTGACCGGTCCCGAGCACGGCGCCGAGGCCATGCGCCTGGTGCAGGAGTTCGCCGCCCGGCACGCGGAGAACCCAGGGCTCCCCGAGGTCGTTGGAGCGTTCCAGAGCATCCCCACCATCTCCGGCGACGCGCAGATGACCGCCGTGGCGCGAGGGATCTTCCCCGCGTACTTCGCCGACTTCTGGGGCCGGGAAGACGAGTTCGGACCCGCGCGGGCCGGGGTGACGGCCACGTACATCTCCGGTCTCGACGACGACCTCACCCCGGACGTCATCGACGACCGCGCCGGCCTCGGCTCGCTCACCGTGCCCGCCCTCGTCCTGGTCGGCCGCCACGACGTCATCTGCGGGGTGCGCTGGGCGGAGGAACTGCACGAGCTCATCCCGGGTTCCGAGCTGGTGATCTTCGAGAACAGCGGGCACTTCGGTCACCTGGAGGAACCGGAGGTCTTCGCCAAGGCGGTGACGGCGTTCGTCGAGGCCCCCGCCCGCAACTAGGTCATTTGGTCGAAGCCCCGACGGGCGGTCCGGCCTAGTTTGGACTTGCCCGCAGGGTTTCCGACAAACAAGGAGCATCGGCATGAGTGCCGTGAAGAACATCGTTCTCGTGCATGGCGGATTCGTCGACGGTTCCGGCTGGCAGTCGGTGCACCGCCTGCTCACCCAGGACGGCTACAACGTCAGCGTCGTGCAGAACCCGACCGTGTCCCTCGTCGACGACGTGGCGGTCACCCAGCGGGCCCTCGACGCCCTCGACGGCCCGGCCGTCCTCGTCGGCCACTCCTACGGCGGCGCCGTGATCACCGAGGCCGGCCGCCACGAGGGTGTCGCCGCGCTCGTCTACATCGCGGCCTTCGCGCCGGACAAGGGGGAGTCGGTCGGCTCGCTGGTCGCCGACCCGGCACCCGGGGCGCCCGTGCCGCCGATCCTGCCGCCGGTCGACGGCTTCCTCTTCCTGGACCGTGACAAGTTCGCCGCGTCCTTCGCCGGCGACCTGCCTGCCGAGGACGGCGCGTTCCTGGCCGACGCACAGGTTCCGTGGGGCCTGGACGCGGTGGGCGGAGCGATCACGGAGCCGGCCTGGCGGACCAAGCCGAGCTGGTACCTCGTCACGACCGAGGACCGGATGATCCCGCCGCCGGTCCAGCACCAGATGGCCGAGCGCGCCGGCGCCACCGTGGCCGAGGCCGCCGGCAGCCACGCCATCTACGTCTCCCAGCCCGCCGCGGTGGCGGACCTGATCAAGCAGGCCGCGAACCACCAGGCCTGATGTCCCATCCCTGACCACCTGTCAACTCCCCGCTTCAGCCCGCCTGTTCACAGGCGGGCTGTCCGCGTGGCTTCCCGAGGGAAGCCGAGCGAACCCGAGAGGGAAACAGATCGATGACGACCGTCGTCCAGCCGTCCGTCGCCGAGCAGTCCGAGGCGGAGGCCCTCTACCGATTCCAGACGGAGACCCCCGAGCTCGTCCGTACCGCGCTGGGCATGACCGCCACCAGGATCGGCGGCGGTGTGGTGCTGTCGATGCGCGACGACATCACCCGCTTCTGGAGCAAGGCCCTCGGCTTCGGCGTCACCTCCCCGGTCACGGCCCAACTCGTCGGAGAGGTCTGCGACTTCTACCGCGCGGCGGGCACCCCGCAGGCCGCCTTCCAGATAGCGCCCGCCTTCCTGCCCGAGGACTGGCCGGAGATCTGCGAGCGGGAGGGCATCGTCCAGTCCTCGTCCTGGGCGAAACTCGTCGGCACGACCGAGGAGGCCGTCGCCCGCGCCGACGCCCTGGACGTACCGCCCGACGGCATCAGCGTCACCCCGCTGGAGGCCCAACACGCCCTGGAATGGGGCACAGTGATGATGCGGGCCTTCGGAACACCGGTCGAGCACTACGCCGAGATGGGCGCCGCGACCGTGACCCGGCCGGGCTGGTATCCCTACGGGGCCTGGCTACAGGGGGAGTTGGTCGGCACCGGCACCATGTTCGTGCGCGGTGACACGGCACAGATGTTCGCCGGCGCCGTACTGCCCCACGCACGGGGGCGTGGCGGGCAGACCGCTCTGCTCGCCGCCCGGGCGCGCGCGGCACGGGAGTTGGGGTGCCGAGTCCTCGTCGCCGAGACCGGCGCCGAGCAGCCCGGCACCCACAACAGCTCCCTGCACAACATGCTCCGCCTCGGCTTCGAGGTGGCCTACGAACGCCCCAACTGGACCTGGCAGTCGGAACCCGAGGCGGGCTGAGCGGGAGACGTCACGGCAGGGGTCCGGTCAGCGCGTCGCGCAGGCCACCCCGTGAGGTGACGTTCAACTTCCGGAAGACACTGCGGAGATGGGCCGCCACCGTGCGCGGCGACAGGAAGAGCTGCGCGGCGATCTGCTTGTTGGTCAGCCCGGTGGCGGCCAGTTGAGCCGCCACCCGCTCCTGCGGGGTCAGCAGCGCGTCCCGGTCCCGGCCGTCGGGCTCGACGGGCTTCAGCTGCTTGACGGGAATCCCGCTCGCCCGCAGCTCGTTGGCCGCCCGCGCACTCCACGGGGTGGCGCCGAGCCGCTCGAACGTGCCGAGCGCCGCGTCCAGGTGCACCCGGGCCGCGCCGCCCGCCTTGGCACGGCGCAGTCGCTCGCCGTAGGCCAGGCAGATCCGCGCCCAGTCGAACGGCCAACGCTCGGCACCGGGCGTGGCGATGGCCGCCTCGAACAGGTCGTGGTCGATGACGTCCGGGTCCGCCATCGCCTCGGCGGCGTCCGTCAGCATGGCCGACCGGGGTGAGATCAAAGGGATGTCGGTCTTGCGGACCGCCGCGATGTGCGCGGCCGCCTCCTCGTGGTGGTCGGTGTGCACGGCGGCCTCGGTGAAGTCCAGCAGGAGCCACAGCGCGTGCGGCATGAACCGCGGCACCTCGCCGGGTGCGACGAGGGCGCGCAGCAGGCGGTGGGCGACGTCGAAGTCCGCGCCGCCGAGCGCCGACAGGGCCCGGATGTGCGTGGCGTAGACCCGCAGCGCGCCCAGCCCGCGCGGGTTGCCCCAGGACACGAGCCGGTCCGCGATCTCACGGGCGCCGGCGCCGTCGCCGCGCGCGGCGGCCACAAGTCCCCGCTGGAAGTGGCCTGTTGAGGCCGTCAGTCGGTAGTCGTACGTCGCGCACCAGGCGAGACCCTCCTCGGTGATCTCCAGCAGGTCGTCCCACTGGCCGCCCGCGTAGGCGTCGTTGCCCAGCAGGAACTGGGCCTGGATCGCCAGGGCCACGGCCCCGCCGTCGCGGCCGTCGTCGATGACCCGGCGCAGCGCGCTGCGGCAGCCCGGCAGGCGGTCGGTGTAGGAGGCGGAGAGCGCGAGGCCGAAGACCCGTACCGGATCGGTCTGTTGGCGCAGGCCGGAGATGAGGTGATCGAGCCGGTCGAGGAAGGGCAGCGCGCCGTACGCCGGATCGCCGAAGGTGCCCAGGATCACCGGCAGCAGGCGGCGCGACGTGGACGGACGCCGTCGCTTCACGACGTCCTCGAAGGAGTGCCACAGTTCCGGCCGACCGCCGTAGAAGCACACCATGAGAAGGGTGTTGAGGGCTTCGCGGAAGATGTCCTCGACCGTCTCCGTGTCGTCGGGCCACGTATGGGCCTCGATGGCGCCGATGAGCAGCCGGTGGGCGGTGTCCACGTCGCCCTCGCCGTTGAGGAGTTGACTGGCCGCCGCGGTGGCGGCGGCCAGCGAGTCGGTGCCGGACGGGTCGGCGTGGTCGGCGTTGTCCAGCAGCGCGCGGACGTTGCGCAGATCGCCGGTGATGTTGGCGCCGAGGCAGGCCGCCTCCGCCAGCCGGCGGGCCTTGTCCGTGCCGGTGGCGCTCAACTCCGAGGCGCGCAGCAAGGTGGTGATGGCGCCGACCGCGTCACCGCGGCGCAGGGTGCTGTACGCCACCGCGTGCAGCAGGGCGGCGACCTCGTCGTCGGGGCCGACGGCCGCGTCGGCGAGGTGCCGGGCCCGGTGCTCGGAGCCCTCGGGAAGCTCGGCGGCCAGGGCCAGTTGGGCCCACCGGCGTTCCTCGCTGGTCGACAGATCCAGCACCGCGGAACGGGTCAGCGGATGCCGGAACTCCAGTCTGCCGGTGACGCCGTCGACCTGGACGAGCCCGGCGCGCTCGGCGGGGGACAGCCCGGCGAGACCGTCCGGACCGCCCGACACCCGCTGGAGGATGCCCAGTTCACCCGAACCGTCCAGCACGGCGAGCAGCAGCACCTTCCGGGTCGCGGCAGGGAGCGCGGCGACCCGGGTGGAGAAGATGCCCTTGAGCCGCTCGGTCAACGGCAGGACGGCGGGCAGGGTGCCCCGCTCCCGCTGCTGCGAGTCGTTGAGGGGGACGGGCAGTTCGAGCAGGGCGAGCGGGTTGCCCCGGGCCTCCGCGACCAGCCGCCGTCTGACCCGGGGCGTCATCGCGGGGAACCGCTCGGCCACCAGCTCGTTCGCCGAGACGTCGTCCAGCGGCCGGACCTCGTACTCGGGTATCCCGATGTTGCCGAGGAAGGACTCGTCGCCGGTCCGGGACGCGCCCAGCAGGGCGATGGGTCCGGTGCGCAGGGCGCGGGCGAGGGTGCCCAGCACCGTGGCGCTGGGCCGGTCCACCCACGCCACGTCGTCGACGATCAGCGCGAGCGGACCGGTCTCGGCGGTGGACCGTTCCAGCAGGGCGTGCACGGCGTTCGCGATGGCGAGCAACTGGGTCGGCTGCTCCTCCGACAGCCCGCGGACCGCCTGGAGGGTCTCCGCCTGCCGTGCGGGCAGCGCGGGAATCTCCTCGGCCAGCGGTTGCAGCAGCTGGTTCAACGCCGAGAAGCTGACGCCCCGTTGGAACGGGCAGCCGGAGATCCGCAGCACCCGGAAGCCCGCCCCGGACGCGCGCGGCGCCGCGGCCTCCAGCAGCGCGGTCTTGCCCACCCCGGCCTCCCCGACCAGCATCAGCGCGGCACCCCGCGCCCGGGCGGTGTCGAAGTGCCCGTCGAGGACGGCCAGTTCGGCCGATCGTCCGATGAGGGCCGGCGGGATGAGGGATGCCGATGCCATGACGCCTCCCGTAGGGGTCGAGCGGTTGAGCGGGAACAGGAACGGTCCAAACGCCAGAGGTCAGGTCACGCGATGCGTGCGGCCGCCTCCGCGGCGGCGTGCTGGGCGGCGACACGGTCCACCGTGACCGTCTCACCGTCCACGACGACGGCCTCACCCGCGACCCAGACATCCTGGATCGCGCGGGAACCGGCCGCCCACATGAGGTTGGCGAGCAGCCGGCCGTCCTCGACGTCGAGGCCCGCGGCGAAGTACGGCCCGTCCACCGAGAGATGGATCATGTCCGCCCAGTTTCCCGGCCGGAGGGATCCGATGTCGGTCCGGCCCAGGGCCGCGGCACCGGCCGAGGTCGCCATGAGGAAGGCGTCCGCGGCGGTGAGTGCCATGGCGTCGGCGGTGGCGAGACGGCAGAACATCATCGCGAGACGGGCCTCCTCCCACAGGTCGAGGTCGTCGTTGCTCGCGGGCCCGTCGGTACCGAGACCGACCGGGACGGACGCGGCGCGCAGCGCGTGCAGGTCGGCGGTCCCGGAGGCGAGTTTGGCGTTCGAGCCCGGGCAGTGCGCGACACCGGCACCCGCCTGGGCGAGCAGCCGGACGTCGTCGGCGGAGAGATGCACGGCGTGGGCCGCGAGCAGCCGCCCGTCCAACAACCCTGTCTCCTGGAGCAGTTGAGGCACCGAACCGTGCAGCTCCCGCTGGGCGACGTCCTCGGCGAGGGTCTCCGCGACATGGATGTGCACCAGGGCGCCGCGCTGGGCCGCCTCCTCCGCGGTGGCGCGCAGTGCCTCGGGCGGCAGGGTGTAGGCGGAGTGCGGTCCGTAGCAGAGCTCGACGCGCTCGCCCGGCCCGAAGCGCAGACCGTCCGTGTCGATCCACTTGCCGATGGCCGCGAGATCGGTGTGCCAGTCGTCCCCGGGCCGGTCGAAGTAGGCGGGCGCGATCAGGACCCGGCTCCCGGCTTCGAGCGCCGCGTCGGCCACCTGCTCGGCGTGCGCGTACATCTCGGCGCTGGTCGTCACGCCGTAGCGCAGCATCTCCACGCAGCCCAGCAGCATCCCCGCGTGGGCGTCGCGGGGGCGCATGCGGGCCTCGGCGGGCCAGACGGCGTCCTGGAGCCAGGACGCGAGCGGGAGGTCGCCGCCGAGTCCGCGCAGGAGGGTCATCGGGGAGTGTGCGTGGGTGTTGACCAGGCCGGGAGCGAGGATGCCGGACAGCGAGGTGACGGGGACGCCGGCCGGGAGCGGGGGAGCGGTGGCGGCGGGACCGCAGTGGGTGATGCGGCCGGCCGCGTCGACGTCGACCACGGCGTCGCGCAGGACGGAACAGGACGGGTCGGCCGGGAGGACCACGGGGGCGAGAAAGCGACGAGGCACGGACATGGGGGAGCTCGCTTCCGGAGGGAGTGCTGTCAACGAGAACAAGATGCGGGACCGGTCCAAAAGTTCGATCCCGGGGGCGTGAACTCGATCACAGGAGGGGGAAACGAGGCGTTCCGCTGTCATGAGCATCGTCGGTTTCGGGTGGATAGGATGAGATGTGTCTTCCTGGAGCCAAGCTCTGACCGTCTCCTCCGCGAGTGCCTGGGACGAGGTCTTCACCGGCCTGCACGGCGCGAGCCGGATCACGGTGCCGGACCGCCGGGCCCCGTGGACCGGGCACCTGGAGTGGCAGCGGTCGAAGACCTACAGTCTCGCCCTGTGCTCCGGCGGCGAGGAAGTCGTGGACCGGGACAACCGGCACATCCGCACCGACCCCCGCGGCACGTACGAACTCCTCGTCCCGCTCTCCGGGTCGGCCTGGGTCGAACAGGGCGCGGCCGCCGGCGAGATCGGGCCCGGCGTCATGGCGCTGTGCGACATCGACCGCCCGCTGACGTTCGCGCACGGCGCCGACCTCCGCAGCATCTCCCTCATCGTGTCCGGCCAACACCTCTCCGCGCGCAGCGCGCTCGCCGCCGGAGGACCGCATCTCCTCGGCGGCGACCGCGGACTCGGCCGTGTCATACGGCAGTTGACGACCACCCTGCACGAGGAGCGCGAGCACCTCTCCGAATCGACCTTCGACATCGCCTGCGACCGACTGCTCGACCTGGTATGCCTGGCCGCGGAAGGCGGCGTCGACTCGGCGCCCACCGGACAGCGGGCGAGCGTCGAGGCCGCGATCCGGCGCTACGTCCGGGAGCACGCCTGCGACCGTGACCTCGACGTCGTGGGCATCGCGCGGGCGCTCGGCTGGTCCGCGCGCTACGTCCAGCAGGTGCTCCAGGCCGCGGGCACCACCTCCCGCGACCTGATCCGCCGCGAACGGCTGAACGTCGCCAGGACCCGTCTGGCGAGCGCCAGTTGGACGACGTACTCGATCGCGGAGATCGCCCACGCGAGCGGCTTCGGCAGCCACGCCTCCTTCGCCACGGCGTTCCGGGCGGAGTTCGGGACGACTCCGCGCGAAGCGAGGCGGAACGGTCCGCTGTCGGCTAAGTGAGCCGTGACGGCTAGGAGTTGGCCGGGGTGAAGTACCGCCGCGGATTGTCGACGACCATGGTGGTGAGCTGAGCCTCGCTGACACCGGCGGCACTCAGGGCCGGGAGCACCTCGTCGTGGAGGTGGGTGTGATGCCAGTTGGGCGCGATCTGCTCCCGTACGCCCGGCGGGAACCAGTCGATGTGGCAGGACGCGTCGTGCGACAGGACCATCCGCTCGGCGAACCCCTCGCGTGCGAGGGCCGCGACGGTGGCCACCCGTTGGTCCTCGGGCAGCAGGACGTCGAGACCGAAGCGGTCCATGCCGACGTACGAGCCGTTGTCGATGAGCTGGTGCAGATAGTCCAGGTCGGCGGTGTCACCGCTGTGCCCGATGACGACGGCCCCGAGGTCCACGCCCTCGCTGCGCAGGATGTCCTGCGCGACAAGTCCGGTACGGGCGGCGGCACTTGTGTGCACCGTGATCGGAGCGCCGGTACGCAGATGGGCCTGCGCCACGGCACGCATCACCCGCTCGACCCCGGGGGTCAGCTCGTTCTCGATCGCGCACTTCAGGAACGCGGCCCTGATGCCGGTGTCCGCGATGCCCTCGGTGAGTTCACGGACGAACAGGTCGGTCATGCCCTCGGGGCCGCCGAGCATCGTGCCCGGGCCGTGGTACCGGAAGAAGTCCGGGATGTCGGCGAGGGTGTAAATACCGGTCGCCGCAACGATGTTGAGGTCCACCTGCTCGTTCACCAGGGCGACGCGGGCGACATTGCGGCCGAGCCCGATGACGGTCGGGTCGACGAGCGTGGAGACACCGGTCGCGGCGAGGGTCTTTAGCCGGGAGACGGCGTCGGCGACGCGTTCCTGTTCGTCCCAGGTCTCCGGGAGGCTCTGCCGGAGTTCTTCGCTGACGACGAAGACGTGTTCGTGCATCAGGACGGAGCCGAGGGCGGTCACGGGGACGGGGCCGCGGACGGTCTGGATCTGGGGGGCTTGAGGGGTCGTCATGGTGATCCTTCGGTGCGTGCTCGGCGCGTGACTTCTGAACGGATGCGCAGAGGTGGGGAGTTGTGGGGTGGGGGTGTGGAGGTGCAGGGGGTGTCAGTCGTCGGCGGAGTCGGCCGCGGCCTGTCTGATGAGGTCGGCCACGGCGTCCGGCCGGGACACGTACACGGAGTGGCCGGCATCGGTGCCGGTCATCGTGCTGCCGGCCCGCCGGGCCATGGCCCGCTGCGTGGGCGGCGGGATCATCCGGTCGTCGGTCGCGACCAGGTACCAGCTCGGTTTGTGCCGCCAGGCCGGTTCGCCGATCGCGCCGCGGAGCGCGTCGAGCCCCCACGGCACCTGCGAGTCGGCCATGAATTCGGCCTCGGCCAACGGGAGATCGGCCGCGAAGGACGCGTGGAACCTCTCCCGGTCGAGGAACAGGAACCCGTCGATCGGCGGCAGGATCGGCGGCACCGGCGCGCCGGGTTCGGGGTCGGTGATCAACGTGTTGACGGACTCGCCCTTGTCGGGCGCGAACGCCGCGACGTATACGAGCCCGGCGACCCGGTCGTGATGACCGGCCTCGGTGATGACGGCCCCACCGTAGGAGTGCCCGACGAGGATCGCCGGTCCGTCCAGCGCGTCCAACACCCGCTCGGTCACCGCGACATCGCCCGCGAGGGACAGGGTCGGATTCTGTACGACCCTCACCCGGAACCCGGCGTCCGTCAGCAGCCGGTGCACCTCCCGCCAACCGGAGCCGTCCACGAACCCACCGTGGACGAGCACCACGTTCTTCACCGGTTCCGCATTCATGAGGACGACTCTTCCAACGGCACGCGGTCGCCGTCTTTCGCGTCGGCGCGCAGTCCTTTCGCGTGGGCGCGCGCCGGGCATGAGGGGCGGCTGCCGGAGGTCCGGGTCGGTGCGGCCCGGGTTCGCGTCGTCCCGGGTCGTGGTTCTGCGCCGGGCGGTCGGCGAAGCGACGCGGGTTGGTCGCGATCCAACTGGCGGATGGTCCCGGAGAGTTGTTCCGTGTCGGGGCGGCCCAGAGCCGTTCTCGTGCCGGGTCAGGTCGAGTGGACCCGGCACAGCGCCTACGGAACCAAGCCAGGTCGAGTGGACCCGGCGCAGCGTCGACTGAACCAAGCCAGGACGAGTGGACCAGGCGCAGCGCCGACTGAACCAAGCCAGGACGAGCGGATCCGGCGCCGTCGCGGCCAAGACCAGCGAGGCAAGCTGGTCTTGCGCTGGATTGTGGTGAGCCGGGCCGGTCCGGCGCTGTGCCACTCCACCCGTCAAAGCCCGCCTGGCTTGCCCCCCGCAGCAAACCGACAGGCTGGCCGACCTGCTCCCGTGCCGCGCCAAGTGGAGCGGTCCAAACCGGATCGATCTAGACCTGCGGCGCCCCTGACCCGCGCCTCCGCCTGCCATGCCCCCCCCATCATGTGCCCGGCCTCGCTCGCCACCCGCAGTAGTTCGACGGTGTCAACGCCGGCGGCGGCATTCTCCGCTTCATTCGGCGCTCATGTCCCCTATAGCGCGCTACATCCTCATCTTCCGTCCCACGCTGATACGTTGCTCGGGCGTTGATCCTGGCACCCACCGACCTGCCGTATCCCCTGAACCCGCCGCACCCCACCCCCCCCGAAGAAGGAGAGTCGAGTGCCCCCGCACGGGACGAGCCGCACCCCGTCGGCCCTGTTCACCGTCGCCCTCGCGCTCGTCCTGCTGGCCGGGCCAGCCTGTGTACCCGGCGTCGAAACCGCACCTCCGCCCACGCAAGCCGCTCCGGCGCAGGTGTCCGGTCCGCCGACGGCCTACGGCGCCTACGTCGGATACGGTGCCGACGCCCTCCGTCGAGTGGCGGAGTTCGGGGCCTGGCTGGGGCGGCCCGAGCCCCGGGTCGGGCATGCGTATCTGGCCGGGGAGAACTGGAGCGACATCGAGGGCGCGTCCGACGACCTCGCCCTGTGGGCCGGCTGGCGGCGGGAGGAACAGGACCGGCTGCTCGTCCTCAACGTGCCGATGCTGGACCGCAACGAGGCCCACCTGCCCGACAGCGTGGTCCGCACCGAGCTGAGGGACGGAGCGGACGGACGTTACGACGACCACTTCCGCGTCCTCGCCCAGCGGCTGGTCCAACTGGGCGTGCCCGACGCCGAGATCGTCCTCGGCTGGGAGATGAACGGCACCACCTACACCCACCGCTGCGCGCCCGACCCCGCGTCCTGGAAGCGCTACTGGACGCGCATCGTCACCGCGATGCGATCCGCCCCCGGGCAGCGCTTCCGGTTCGACTTCACGCCCGACCGCGGCCGCGACGCGATCCCCTGGACCGACTGCTACCCGGGTGACGACCACGTCGACGTCATCGGCATGGACGCGTACGACAGCCCGCGCGGTCTGTCCTTCTCCCGGCAACTGACCGAGCCTTACGGGCTGTTCGCGCAGGTCGCCTTCGCCCGCGCCCACCACAAGCCCATCGCCTACCCGGAGTGGGGCCTGTTCGACAACGGCGACAACCCCACCTACATGCGCGGCATGCTCACCTGGATGGCAGGCCGACGCCCGCTCTACCAGACCATCAGCGACTACTGCCCCCACGGCGTCTGGCGCTGCCGCGACAACCCCAAGTCCTCAGCCGTATACCGTTCCTTGACGGACAGTCAGTCATGAGGGGGGCGGAGAACGGCACCCGCCGTTCTCCGCCCCCCTCGGGCCTCGCGCCCCGAACTACCGCTCTACGGGGTCCACTTCACGTTCGGATTCACCTGGCCGGTCCAGTTGAAGATCGCCATGTTGTCCCAACCGTCCCCGCTGCCCGAGATGTCGGCCGGGTCCCAGCCGTTGCCGGTGACCGCGTACCAGGTCGGTTCCCAGTAGAAGACACCGATCGCACCCGCGCTCCGGGCCGTGTTCTGGACCGCCGTGAACTCCGCGCCCTGGCCCGCCCAGGTGAGCGGATAGCCCGAGCACCCGGAAGTCACCGAGTTCGCCGTACCGTCCGCGTCGGACGAGGTGAACGGGTAGGCCGTCTCCGCGATGATGACGTCCTTGCCGTAGCGCGACTTCATGTCCGAGACGACGCTGCCCATGTTGGCCAGCGTGCCGTGCCACATGCAGTAGTAACTCAGCCCGGTGATGTCCCAGTTGACGCCCTGCGCCTTGATGCCGTCGTAGAACCAGCGGGCGTTGGAGTCGCTGTCCGCGTCGGCGGTGTGGATGATCACCTGGGTGGAACTGTTGCACGCCTTGGTCGCGTTGTAGCCCGACTTCAGCAGCAGGCCGAGGTTGGTGAAGCTGTTGTTGACGACCTTGCCGTCGTCCCACAGCATGCCGACGTTGATCTCGTTGCCGATCTGCACGCTGTCCGGGGTGGTGCCCTGGGACTTGAGGCTGTTGCAGACGTCGTAGGTGTAGTTGTAGACGTCGGTCTGCAACGCGCTGATGCCGTGGCTCGACCAGGCCGCCGGCTTGTACTGCTTGCCCGGGTCGGCCCAGGTGTCCGAGTAGTGGAAGTCGATCAGCAGCTTGAGGCCCTTGGCCTTGACCTGCTTCGCGTACGCCAGCACCTTCGCCTTGTTGTTGTAGCCGCTGGCGGGGTTGTTCCAGATCCGCAGGCGTACGTAGTTGACGCCGGCGCCCTTGAGGATGTCGAGCGGGTCCTTCGCGGTCCCGCTGGAGTCGTAGTACTTGGCGCCGAGGTCGATCGCGCGCTGCGCGGACGAGACGTCGGCGCCGAGCATGGTGAGCGAGTTCGCCGCGGCGGCGTCCGTGGGGGTGAGCATCGCCGCCGGCAGGGCGACTGCGGCCAGGAGCAAGGCGGCTTTGACTATGCGGCCCGGGCTTCTCACGTGGATCCCGACCTCCTTGGGTCGACTGACATGCGCATGCGGGTGTGTCTGAGAACGTTCACAGTAGGAGAGGTAACAGGCGCTGTAAATATGTGTGTCGGTTGTATTTCCCGCAGTTGGTGGGCGTGCTGTGTGTGCGTGAAAGGTGGGAACGTACACAATCCAGTGCACACAGTGGTACCGGGGTACTACGCCCGCGCCCTCAATGACCCCCCGGTACGACGGTTTCGAGCCCCCCGCCCTCCTAGCGTGGCCGGTGGGAAAGCCCAGTGGGGGCGGTGGCACGTGAGCGCGAGGGAAACCAATGATCGAGGCACACCAACTGACGAAACGGTACGGGGAGAAGACGGCGGTCGACCGGCTGGACTTCGTCGTCCGGCCCGGCACCGTCACCGGCTTCCTGGGCCCCAACGGCGCGGGTAAATCGACCACGATGCGCATGATCGTCGGCCTGGACGCGCCCACCAGCGGCACCGTCACGGTCAACGGCAAGCCCTACGCCGAACACAGCGCACCGCTCCAGGAGGTCGGCGCGCTCCTTGAGGCCAAGTCGATCCACCCGGGCCGCTCCGCCTTCGACCACCTGATGGCGCAGGCCCACACGCACGGCATCCCGCGCCGCCGGGTCGACGAGGTCATCGAGATGACCGGACTGCAGTCCGTGGCGAGGAAGCGGGCCGGGGCCTTCTCCCTCGGCATGGGCCAACGGCTCGGCATCGCCGCCGCGTTGCTCGGCGACCCGGCGACCGTCATGCTCGACGAACCCGTCAACGGCCTTGATCCCGAAGGCGTGTTGTGGATCCGCAACCTGCTGACCGGGCTCGCCGCGGACGGTCGTACCGTCTTCGTCTCCTCGCACCTGATGAGTGAAATGGCGCTGGTCGCCGACCACTTGATCGTCGTCGGACGGGGACGGCTGCTGGCCGACACCACCGTGCAGGACCTGGTCCGGCACGCGGGCGGCGACACCGTCACCGTGGCCTCCGAGCAGCCGGCCCGGCTGCGCGAGGTCCTCGCCGGTCCCGGTGTGGAGATCAGCGGCGAGGTCGGTTCCGAGGAGCTGCACGTCACCGGGCTGACCGCACGCGCCATCGGCATCAGGGCGGCCGAGCACGGCATCCCGCTCTTCGAACTCAGCGCGCGGACCGTCTCGTTGGAGCAGGCGTTCATGGACCTGACCCGGGACGCCGTCGAGTACCACGGCTCCACCACCGTCGAGACGCCCGGGAGGGCCGCGTGAGCACCATCACCGCGACCGACAGCGCCGCACCCGCACCGGTGAAACCGGCCCGTCCGCCGTACAAGGTCACCGGGCGCCGGGTGGTGCGCTCCGAGTGGGCCAAGCTGTGGTCCCTGCGCTCCACCTGGATCACCCTGGGCCTCGGCCTGCTGTTCCTGATCGCGTTCGGCCTGATCGCCGCCGCGCACTACAAGTCCTCCTACGGATCAGGGCATTTGAGGTCCGACGACGCGAACTCCACCGCGCTCGACATCTCCCTCTTCGGTACGAACTTCGCGCAGCTCGCGCTCGGTGTGCTGGGCGTCCTGGTCACCGCGGGCGAGTACTCGACCGGCATGATCCGCTCCACGCTGGCCGCCGTGCCGCGCCGTCTGCCGGTGCTGTGGTCCAAGGCCCTGGTGTTCGGCGTGGTCGCGTTCGGCGTCTCCCTCGTCGGGGTGTTCGTCGCGTTCCCGATCGTGAGCGGCATCGTCTCCGGCACCCCGGCCGCTCTCACCTTCTCCCACTCCGGAGTCGTACGGAGCCTGCTCGGCGCCGGTCTCTACCTCGGGCTGGTCGGCGTGATCGGCACCGCGCTGGGCGCGCTGCTGCGCTCGGTCGCCGGGGGCATCTCGGTCCTCGTCGCCACGTTCATGCTGGTCCCGGGCCTGATCTCGCTGCTGCCCAGCTCCTGGCAGGACGACATCAGCCCGTATCTGCCGAGCAACGCGGGCGGGTCGATGTTCGCCCTGACCCACGACTCGACGACGCTGTCGCCCACCGCCGGACTCCTGGTCTTCCTGGGCTGGACGGCCCTCGCGCTGGCCGGGGCGGCGTACCGGCTGGTACGGACCGACGCCTGAGGCCGGTGTCTCCGGCGAGCCGCGCGGCATCCGGCCTGGTCACCGGCCGGATGCCGCGCCGCCGTATGACCGCCGCGACCGCACAATGGAGGGGTGACACCGATGAGCCTCGACGACCCCGCCCCCGCCCCCTTCGCGGAGGCGGACCTCCCGTGGAGTCACCCGCTGGCCGGGGGGCTGTCCCGGCTGGGCCGGCGGATCAAGCTGGGCGACCGGAAGCATCCGTGGGTGCTGGACACGGCCCTGATCGCCCTGGTCGCGGTGATGTTCTGCGTGCCGGACCTGGTGAACGACGACGACGGCCGACGGCGTGGCTTCGACAACAGCTTCATCCATCTGCCCTGGCCCGCGACCATCGCCCTTCAGGCCGGACTGGTTCTGCCGCTGCTGTGGCGGCGTCGCAGACCGACGCTCGCCTTCGCCGTCATCGCCGCGGTGTTCTTCGTCCAACTCGGTCTTGGCGCCTGGCTGCGCGCCGACGTCGCCCTGCTGATCTCCCTCTACAGCCTCGCCCTGCACGGGCAGTTGCGGCGGCTGCCGGTCGCCTGTGCCGTCACCGTCGGCGCCCTGGTGCTGTTCGCCGTCCGGCTGCCGTCCCAAGTGCCGTTCCTGGACGCGCTGTTCGTTCTGTTCAGCACGATCACCGCGGCCGTCGCCCTCGGCCTCGTCGTCCGCATCCGGCGCGCCCAGCTCGCCGTACTGCGCGACCGCGCGGCCCGCCTGGAGATCGAACGCGACCAGCGCAGCAAACTCGCCGCCGCCACCGAACGCACGCGTGTGGCACGGGAGATGCACGACATCATCGGCCACAACCTCTCCGTCATCATCACCCTCGCCGACGGCGGCGCCTACGCCACCGACCTCGCCCCCGAACGCGGCAAGCAGGCCCTGCTCCTCATCGGCGACACCGGCCGCCAGGCACTCGGTGAACTGCGCCGCATGCTGGGCGTGTTGCGCGTCCAGACCGCCACACCGGACGCCCCCGAACTCAGCCCGCAACCGGGCATCGCCGACCTCGACGCCCTCTGCGCCCGTATCCGCGCGGCCGGTCCGCAGGTCGTGTACCGCACCGGCGGCGACCCGGCCGCCCTCGACCGCGGGGTCCAACTCACCGTGTACCGCATCGTGCAGGAGGCGCTCACCAACGCCCTCAAGCACGCGGGCCACGACACCCGCGTCGAACTCGCCGTGAACGTCGAGGAGTCACGGGTGCGTATCGACTGCCACGACACCGGCCCGGGCACCGCCACCGCCGGACCCGTACCCGGCCACGACGAAGGACACGGACTCGCCGGCATGAGAGAACGCGCGGCCCTCTACCACGGCACCGTCACCGCGGGCCCCGCCCCGGGCGGCGGCTGGACGGTACGGGCCACCCTCGACCCCACCCCGCTCACCGCGAACGGGAGCACGGGCGGAACCGGGGGCGCGGCATGACGACCGTGCTCATCGTGGACGACCAGCCCCTCCAACGCCTGGGATTCCGGATGCTTTTGGAGGCCAACCCCGACACCGAGGTGGTCGGCGAGGCCGGGCACGGCGGCGAGGCGGTGCGGATGGCCGCCGAACTGCGCCCCGACGTGATCCTGATGGACGTACGCATGCCGGGCATGGACGGCATCGAGGCCACCCGCCGGGTCGTCGCGGCCGGCGACCGTTCCCGCGTCCTCATC
Source organism: Streptomyces sp. NBC_01288 (assembly GCF_035982055.1). NCBI lineage: Bacteria > Bacillati > Actinomycetota > Actinomycetes > Kitasatosporales > Streptomycetaceae > Streptomyces > Streptomyces sp. NBC_01288. Next base: position 1,703,959 of record NZ_CP108427.1, on the reverse strand, counting down.
CTGACCACCTTCGACCTCGACGAGTACGCCCACGAGGCACTGCGCGCGGGAGCCAGCGGCTTCCTCCTCAAGGACGCCCACCCCGAGGAACTCCTCGCCGGCATCCGCGCGGTGGCCTCCGGCGACGCGGTCATCGCTCCCGCGCTCACCCGCCGCCTGCTGGACGCCTACGCCCAGCACCTGCCGAGGAGTTCACCGGCAGGACCGGCGACGTCACCCGCGACGGACGACCCCCGCATCCGCCCCCTCACCGAACGCGAGCGCGAGATCCTCGTCGCCATGGGCCGGGGCTGGACCAACGGCGAGATCGCCGAACGCCTCTTCCTCTCCGAGTCCACGGTGAAGACCCACGTCGGCCGCGTGCTGGCGAAGGTCGGCGCCCGCGACCGCATCCAGGCGGTGATCCTCGCCTACGACCTCGGGCTCGCCCGCCCCAACTCCACTGACCAGTAAGCCGAGTTGCCCTCAGGGCTGTGCCCAGGCATCTTGAAACCTTAGGTTGCGCCGCCCGCACGCACAGCTTCGTACTCGATGTGGACGCCGCGGCGCATCGGGACAACTGTTGTTTCCCATGTTTCCCATGGTCGAGATCAAAGGGGCTGTGTCCCGCAGAACGATGTTGGGCGCGATGGCGGCGACGGCGACCGCGGCGACCGTGCCGCTGACCGTCGCGGCACCGGGCGCCGAGGCCGCACCGCAGGTGAGACCCGATCTGCTCTACGTCGGCACCTGGAACGGCGGTCAGGTCCACGGGGTCCGGTTCGACCCCGTCCAAGGAACACTGACCTCCAACGGCCCGGTGGCCCAGGTCAGTTCGGGCTGGGTGACGGCGCACCCGGACCGCGCGGTGCTCTACGTCGGCAGCCAACTGGACGGCGGAATCGTCACCGTCTTCGACATCAACCGCACGACCGGCGCGCTGACACAGACCGGCCAGGTGAGCACGGACGCCGGTGGAACGGCCGGCGGCGGTCTGTCGTACCTGGGCGTGGACCGGTCCACGGACACGCTGCTCGTCGCCAACTTCGAGGCCGGCGTTGCCGTTTCCCTCCCGATCCGTCGGAACGGCGGCCTCGGCGCGCCGGTCTCGGTCGTGGCCGACATCGGATCGGGGCCCGGCCCACGCCAGTTGGGCCCGCACCCGCACCAGGTCGTCGTGGCACCCGGCCGCCGCCACGCCCTGGTCCCGGACCTCGGCGCCGACCGCGTCTTCGTCTACGGCTTCGACGGTACGACGGGTGCGCTGTCGTCCGGCGAGGGCGGACCCGGCGCCTACACCACCGACGCCGGTGCGGGCCCGAGACGGGTCGTCTTCCACCCCGACGGACGCAAGGCGTATCTGCTGACCGAGCTGACGGCGGAACTCCAACTCCTCGACTGGGACGGCAGATCGGGGGAGTTGACGCGGCGTCAGAGTCTCGCGATCGACTCACCGGACTTCACCGGTACCAAGAGCGGCGCCGAGCTGGCCATCAGCCGCGACGGGCGCTTCGTCTATGCCTCAAGTCGCGGTGAGAACACGCTCGTTGTGTACGCGGTCGAGCGGCGGACCGGGCTGCTCTCCCTCCTCCAGCGCATTCCCTGCGGGGGACTGAAGCCCTGGAGCTTCACCGTGCACCCGGGCGGGCGCTGGCTGTTCGTCGCCAACGAGGCGAGTAGCACCGTCGACGTGTTCGCCGTCGACCTCCGCTCCGGGCGGCTGACCGGCACCGGGAACTCCCTCGCGCTGCCGAACCCCGACTGCGTCGCCGTCTGCGCACGCTGAGGTCCGACCGCACAGGATTGTCCAACAATCATGTGCGGCAAGGATCTTGAGCCCGAAGAGTTGGCACGTTCTTGCTGCACACTTCTTGCCGCCATGGGTCGCCGCTGTTACGTTCAGTGCATCGCTTGTCGGACAATCTGAAGCGAGCGCAGGTTCACCTCCCCCCAACCCCTACGTGTAGGCCGGGCAAGGAGACCAAGTTGTCGAACGATCAGCGCCCACCCCACTCCGAAGCCCTCCGCTTCGACCACGTCACCCTTCAGTTCCCGGGAAGCCGGCGGCCGGCCATCGAGGACGTGTCGTTCCAGGTCGAGCGGGGCAGGTTCGTCGCCGTCATCGGACCCAGCGGCTGCGGCAAGAGCACGATCCTCAACCTGGCCGCCGGACTGCTCGCCCCGACCCTTGGACGGGTCCACTTCGACGGCGAACCGGTCGACGCCGTCAACTCCGAGGCCGCGTACGTCACTCAGCAGGCCAACTTGCTGCCCTGGCTGAGCGTCCGGGCCAACATCGGACTCGCCCTGAAGTTCCGCAAGGTCCCCAAGGGCGAGCGGGAGGAACGCATCGCCCACTGGGTGAAGGTCGTAGGCCTCACCGGATTCGAGGACCACTACCCGCGCGAGCTCTCCGGCGGCATGCAGAAACGCTGCGCGATCGCCCGCGCCCTCATCTACAACCCGTCCATCGTGCTGATGGACGAACCCTTCGGACCGCTGGACGCCATCACCCGGCTCAAGCTCCAGCAGGACTTGCTCAACCTCTGGGAGGGGGAGCGCGCCGGCACGCTCGTCTTCGTGACGCACGACCTCAACGAGGCGATCTACCTCGCCGACGAGGTCATCGTGATGTCCGACGGCCCCGGCACCATCCGCCGGGTGCTGCCCGTCCCCTTCGAACGGCCCCGCAGCATCGGCTCCCTCGTCGAGTCACGCGAGTTCTCGGAGCTTTACAACGACCTGTGGAGCCTGTTCAAGTCCCAGCTGCAGACGTCGGAGGCCGGCGCGTAGACGCGCCCCACTTCCTGATCCATCGACCCGCCTGCTGATCCATCGATCCGCCCAGTCGCCATGCTGCCCTGCGAGGTGCCCAGCGTTGATATCGATCGCTGAAGAGATCGCCGTACCGAGTCCACCGAAACGAGTCTGGGAGGTCGTGTCGAACCCCTCCGAGGTCGTCGCCTGCGTCAACGGCGCCGAACTCGGCGAGGCGCACGACGACGGCTCCTTCGACGGAACCCTCGTCGTCAAGTTCGGGGCGATGAAGGTGAGTTTCGCCGCCAGAGTCGCTCTGGATCTCACCGAGTCCGATCGCGAGGGCCGCCTCTCGGCCCGCGGCAAGGACGGCCAGGGCGGCACCCGCTTCACCGCCCGCGCCAAGTTCCGGGTGACCGAGGGCGAAGGGCCGGGCGACTCCCGCGTGAGCGTACTGGCCGAGGTCCAACTCAACGGCAGGCTCGCCCCGTTGGTCGAGTCCGGCGCCGGGGCGATGGTCTCGCGGATGACCCGGGAGTTCTCGGCGGAGCTGATCCAGCGGTGCGCCGGAGGCGAGGTGCGGGCACCGGCACGCCCCGCCGGGCTGACCGGCCGCCTGCGTGCCTGGTGGACACGGCTTCTGAAGAGACGTCAGAAACCTTTCCCGTCAGCTGACTTCGCGACCGAGGAGGCAGGAAATGGCACCGCCCAGGCTCAATAACGTGATCGGCGCACTGGAGTCGGGACGCCACGCCTTCGTCTCCTTCGCCGCGCCCGACCCCGCGTCCGCCGTCGAGTTCAGCACCACCGACTACGACGGCCTGGTCTTCGAGACCGAACACAAACCCTGGGACGTCACCGCCCTGCGGGACAGCCTCCAGTACCTCCTGAACCGCCGTCAGATCCACGCCGCCGACAGCCTCGCGCCCGCCGTCACCCCGCTCGTGCGGATCCCGGCCAACGGCGTCGAGAAGGCGCAGTGGCACGCCAAACAGGTCCTCGACCTGGGCGCTTACGGGGTCGTCTGGCCGCACATCACCACGGTGGACGAGGCCCGCAACGCGGTCGCGGCCTGCCGCTACCCGAGCCTTCCCGGCAGCCCCCGCCACGAGCCCGCCGGCCTGCGCGGCGACAGCCCGGGCGCGGCGGCCCGCTACTGGGGCATCACCAACGCCGAGTACTACACGAGAAGCGACGTCTGGCCGCTCGACCCGGACGGCGAGATCCTCGTCGCCCTCATGATCGAGGACCAGCGCGGCATCGAGAACCTCCCGGACATCCTCGACCAGGTCCCCGGCATCGGCCTGATCCTGATCGGCGAGGGCGACCTGAGCCAGGAGTTGGGAGTGCCGCGCCAGTACGAGCATCCGCGCGTTCTGGAGTGCAAGCGCCGTGTCCTCGACGCGTGCGGGGAGCGCGGAGTCGCCGTGGGCCATCCGCATGTCACCGCCGACAACGTCAAGCAGGTCCTCGACGACGGCTACCGCTTCCTGATGTCGGCGCCCGTGCGCTCCTACCCGGGCCTCGAACTGGGCCGCGCCCTCACCGCCCGCACCCCCGGAAGAGAGGGCCTCAAGTGATCATCGACAGCCACGGCCACTTCACCACCGCCCCACCGGCGCTGGGCAGTTGGCGGGAGCGGCAGATCCGCGCCTTCGAGAATTCCGGCGCCCGCGTGTCACCCGACGAACTCCACATCACCGACGACGAGATCAAGAACGCGGTGGAACAAGGGCAGTTGAAGCTCCAGCTGGAGCGCGGCACGGACCTGGGACTGTTCTCCCCGGGCGCCGGGAAGATGGCCCACCACCACGGCGACGAACGCACCAGCCTCGACTGGTCCCAGGTCAGCAACGACCTGATCGGCCGGGTGTGCGGACTGTTCCCGGGCCGGTTCGTCGGCGTGTGCCAGCTGCCCCAGTCCCCGGGTGACGCGCTGCCCGCCTCGGTCCGCAACTCCGTCACCGAACTGGAGCGCTGCGTCGAGCAGTTGGGCTTCGTCGGCTGCCTCCTCAACCCCGACCCCTCGGACGGCTACTGGCAGGCACCGCCCCTCACCGACCCGGTGTACTACCCGCTCTACGAGAAGCTCGTCGAACTCGACGTCCCCGCGATGGTCCATGTCGCGATGTCCAGGAACCCCGCCCTGCAAGGGACTTGCGCGCACTACCTCAACGGCGACACCGCGGTGTTCATGCAGCTGTGCATGTCCGACCTGTTCACCGACTTCCCGACCCTGAAGCTGATCCTGCCGCACGGCGGCGGCGCCGTCCCCTACCACTGGGGACGCTACCGGGGCGTCATGCAGGACCAGGGCCGCCCACTGCTGGAGGAAGCGGTCCTGCGCAACGTCTACTTCGACACCTGCGTGTACCACCGACGCGGCATGCAACTCCTCGTCGACGTGATCCCCGCCGAGAACATCCTCTTCGCCTCGGAGATGATCGGCGCCGTCCGCAGCGTGGACCCCGAGACCGGACACCGCTTCGACGACACCAAACACCTCCTCGACTCCCTCGACACGCTGAGCGACACCGACCGCAGCGCGATCTACGGCGGCAACGCCCTGCGCGTGTTCGGCCGCCTGGAGGGCGCGCTCAAGTCCGCGCCGCCACACCCCCTCCCCGTCCCGTTCAACAGCCTTAAGGAGGCCGGGAATTGAAGGCCTACGAAGCCCTCGCCGAGGCGTTCGTCAAGGAGGGCACCAGCGATGTCTTCGGCATGATGGGCGACGCCAACATGCACTGGATGAACGCGCTCGACCGGCGCGGCGTCCGGCTCTACGAGGTGCGCCACGAAGGCTCGGGCCTCGGCATGGCCGACGGCTGGGCGCGAACCACCGGCCGCCCAGGGGTCGTTACGACGACCAGCGGCCCCGGCACCTCGCAGCTGGCCACCTCGATGATCGTCGCGAACCGCGCCCGCACCCCGCTGGTCGCCTTCTGCGGCGAGACGAGTTGGGGCGACCAGGGCGCCGTGCAGTACCTCGACCAGCGCCGTTTCGCCGCCGCCGTCGAGTGCGGCTTCGTCCACCTCTCCCGCGCCGACCAGGCCCAGGAGGCCGTACAGCGCGCCTTCTACCAGGCCCGCACCGAGTCACGGCCGGTGATGCTGAGCGCCCCGATCGACATCCAGCAGGGGGAGTTGGAGGACGCCGACGAGTACGTCCCCTCCCTCGCCCTCCTCGACAGCCCCCGGCTGCCGCCCGACCCGGCCCGCATTGCCGCGGCCTGCGACATCGTCCGGGCCAGCAAGCGCGTGGTGATCGTCGCCGGACGCGGGGCGCGCCGTGCCGGTGCCGGCGGTGAGGTGCTCGCCCTCCAGCAGCGGACCGGCGCCCTTCTCGCCACCACCCTTCAGGCGAAGAACTGGCTGTGCGACAGCACCCGTTACCACGTCGGTCTCGCCGGGCTGTTCGGCAGCAAGGCGGCCACGGAACTCCTCCAGGAGGCCGACTGCGTGATCGCGGTGGGCGCCAGCCTCAACAGCTACACCATCGAGCACGGCTACCTGTTCCCCGACGCCAAGTACATCCAGATCGACGTCTCCCCGCACATCGTGATGGGCAACGGCAAGGCCGCCGACTGCTACATCCAGGCCGACGCGGTCACCGCCGTGGGTGAGTTGAGCCGCGCCCTGGAAGAACGCTCGGTCCAGCTCGACGGCTTCCACACCGACGACGTACTGCGCCGCCTCGCCCAACCGCTCCGGCCCCCGGCGTCGTACGTCGGCGAACCGGGCCGCATCGACCCGCGCCAGGCGATCCGCATCCTGGACGACGAACTCCCCGGCGAGATGGGCCTGGTGCTCGGCAGCGGGCACCAGGTCGACTTCGGCACCATGCTGTTCCAGCGCTCCCGCGAAGTCCTCTCCAACTACGGCATGTTCGGCGCCATCGGCCAGGCCCCGCTCCTCGCGATCGGCCGACTGGTCGCCGAGGGCAGGCGCCCCGGGTTCGTGGTGGAGGGTGATGCCAGCTTCCTGATGCACCTCTCTGAGTTCGAAACGGCCTGCCGGTACGGCATCCCGCTCCTGGTCGTCGTCATGAACGACGAGGGACTCGGCGCCGAGTACCACAAGTCCCGTTCCAAGGGCCTCGATCCGAACCTCGCCCTCATCCCGACCCCGGCGCTTGGGCCGGTCGCGGTGGCCCTCGGCGGGGGAGGCGCCACGGTCCGTACCCCGGCCGAACTCAGCGCCGCCGTAGCCGAGTTCGTGCGCGCGCCCCGGGCCACCGTGATCGACGTCCGCATCACCCGCGAGGTGTTGAGCGTTCCCTACCGGCGCCTCATGTACGGCGAGGACGTATGAGCCGGGCACCGATGACACCGCTGACCGTCCTGCTGGGCGATTACCCGCACACCCGCCACCTGAAGGAGAGCCCCGTCCTGGGCGGCGACTGCCGCTTCGTCGAGGCATCCCCGCTGTACCCGGCCTTCGCCCGCATGGTCCGCCGACTGGAGTACGACATCTGCGAGTTGGCCCTCGCCACCTATCTCCAGGCCCGCGAGGCCGGCGCGCCTATCACCTTGCTCCCGGTCGTGATGATCGGCGGCACCCACCACCGCTCCCTGACCTGCCTCCCGGACGGGCCCGACCTCACCCCCGGCGGGCTCGTCGGCCGCCGGGTGGGCGTGCGCTCGTACAGCCAGACCACCGGCCTGTGGGTGCGCGGCATCCTGCGTGAGGAGTACGGCGTCGAGGCCTCCGACGTCACCTGGGTCACCACCGAGGAACCCCACGTCGCCCAGTACCGCGAACCGCCCTACGTGGAACGGTCCAAGGCCGGGCGTGTAGCCGATCTGCTGCGCGGAAGGGAGGTCGAGGCGGCCGTACTCGGTCCGCGCGCGATCGGCGGCCAGGGCGAGGGCCTGGTCCCGCTGATCCCCGACGCGGAGGCGGCGGGCCTCGCCTGGATCGACCGGCACGGGACCGTTCCCGCCAACCACGTGGTCGTCGTCCGCGATGACGTCCTACGGTCCCGGCCGGAGGCGGTACTCGCCCTGTACCGCGCCGTCAAGGACGCCATCGCCGCCACCGCGTCGGAGCGCGACGACTCGCCGGCAGGCCGCGCGGTGGCCACTGGCTGGACCGTTCCATTCGTCAACTGCCTTGAGATCGCCGGGCGTTACGCCCTGGAACAGGAGCTCGTGCGCACCCCCGTGGACGTGGGCGCGATCGAGAAGGAAACCGCGTTCGTCCGAGGAAGCTGAGAGGAGGCAGTGATGACAGGACTACGGCACCGGCCGAGCGCCCCCACGAAGCGGCCCGACCAGTGGACACCGGACCTCCTCGCGAAGGTCGACTGGCGCCGCCGCGCGGCAGCCGAACCCTTCCGCGGAGTGGCCATACCGGACGGCATACACCCGGGCCTCTTCCCCCTGCGCGACACCGGCGTGGACGTCGGCCCGGTACGACAGGCGGCGGAGAAGTACCTCGCCGCACTCTCGCCGACCGAGCGGGCGACGGGCCGGTTCCCCATCGACGATGTGACATGGCGTCACTGGGCCAACGGAGCACGCTACTTCCTCCGCCACGGCCTCTGCCTGGAGGACCTCGACGACGAGAAACGACACCGTGCCCTGGATGTCGTCCGCGCCAGTCTCAGCGCCTACGGCTACACCCAGGTCGTCGACCTGATGCACCTCAACCTCACCATCGGCGAACTCCGCGGTGAGGAGGACCTGTTGAACGAGTGGCTGTACTGGTTCAGCGTCTACGGCGAGCCCGAGAACGACCGCCCCTGGGGCTGGCAGCTCGATGGCCACCACGTCAACGTCAACTGCGTCTTCGTCGGCGACCAGATGGTGCTGACGCCCACCTTCCTGGGCGCCGAACCGGTGACCGCCAGGTCCGGGAAGTACGCCGGGACGACCGTCTTCCGGCGCGAAGAGGCCGTCGGACAGGAGCTGTTCACCACGCTGACGCACCGTCAGCGGGAGCGGGCGGTGATCGCCGACGAACTGCCTCCTGACCTGTTCGTCGGTGCCTTCCGCGACAACTTCGAACTCGCCCATCAGGGAGTGCTGTTGAGCGAGCTGACGTCGAGTCAGCGCGCGATCGCCGCAGAACTCGTGGGCCTCTACGTCAACCGCGCCGCCGACGGCCACTCAGGGGTCCGCATGGACGAGGTCACCGCCCATCTCGCGGACACCCGTTTCGCCTGGATCGGTGACGGCGGACCGGACAGCGCCTTCTACTACCGCCTCCACAGCCCGGTGATCCTCGTCGAGTTCGAGCACCAGGCCGGGGTCATGTTCGACAACGACGTGCCCTCGCGCAAGCACATCCACACCGTGGTCCGCACCCCGAACGGCAACGACTACGGGACCGACCTGCTGCGCCGGCACCACGAGCGGTTCCATCGGAGGAGGAGTACGGGATGAAGATGGTTCTGGGCCGCGACGACCTCGCGGCCGCCGCGCAGACCGCCGTCCGCGCCACTGGGTCGGACCTCGAACGGCTCGACGTACGGCCTGTGCACAAGGCCTCACGCGGCTTCGTCAACGACACGGACGTGGACCTCTGCGAGCTGGCGGTCGTCACGCTGCTCCAGGCCGTCGCCCACGGGAAACCCGTCGTGCTGCTCCCGGTCACCACCCTCGGCCGCCACCAGCATCAAACCCTTGTCACCTGTGGCGAGTTGACCATCGCCGACATCGAGGGACGCACCGTCGGCGTCCGCTCCTGGAGCCAGACCACCGGCGTGTGGGTGCGCGGTTTCCTGAGCGAGCAGTGCGGGGTCGACCTGCGGAACGTCGACTGGGTCGTGTACGAGGACGGTCATGTCGACGAGCACGAGGACCCGGCCTGGGTGAAGCGGGCCCCCGAAGGCGCCCGTCTCCAGGCCGACTTCCTCGAAGGGCGTCTCGACTTCGGGATCATGGGCAACGAACTCCCGGCCGACGACCGTATCCGCACCGCGATCCCGGACGCGTCCGACGTGGCCCAACAGTGGGCGCTGGCCAAGGGGTTCGCCCCCGTCAACCACGTCGTCGGCGTCACCGAGGCAGCCGCCCGCGCGCACTCCGCCGCCCTCTGCGCCGCTTACGACGCGCTGCGCGCCGCGATCCCGCCGACCAGCCCCGTGGACTTCAGCCCCGTCGGCTTCGAGGCGCTGCGCGGACCGGTCGCGCAGGCCGCCCAATACGCCCTGGAGCAGGGCGTATTGCCTCGGCCCGTCCCCTTCGACGAGTTGATGGCGGGGAGTTGCGCGGCCCTCGGCGTGGAGCCCGCGCGACTCGGTGGACAAGGCCCGTGCGCACGGCCGTAGCCGGCACACCCGACGATCGGAAGGCAGGGAATGCAGAAGCTCTCGGTGGCCCTCGGGGAGTACCCGCACGGGCAGGCGCTCCTCGACGGCGAGGTCGGGGTGGACGGGTACCGGATCGAGCCGGTCGAGGTCCGGCCGGTCATCGGCGCCTACCGGCGGATGATCCGCGACCTGGAGTTCGACGTGTGCGAACTCGCCCCCGTCTCCTACCTGATGGCCAGACAGGAAGGTGTGCCGCTCACCGCGATCCCGGTGTTCCTCAACCGCCGTTTCCACCACGGGGACGTGCAGTGCGCCGAGGACTCGGGCATCCGGGAGCCCCGCGACCTGGAGGGGCGCCGGGTCGGGGTCCGTGCGTACACGGTGACCACCGGCGTGTGGGTGCGCGGGGTCCTGAGTGAGCAGTACGGCGTGGACGTCGAGAAGATCACCTGGGTGGTGGACGACGACGACCACATCGAGGGCCGTACCCCGCCGAACGTCGAACGGGTCGCGGACGGACGGTCGTTGGGCGAGCTGCTGCGGGCGGGTGACATCGACGCCGCGTTCACCGGCAACGCGGGCACAGGCCGGGCGGGCGCACCCCGCGCGGGCTGGGCGGCGGCGGACGAGGGGGTCGGCGACGGCCCGTACCCGCTCTTCCCCGACGCCGAAGTCCTCGCCGTGGACTGGTACTTGCGCACCGGCATCTATCCGCTGCACTCCCTCGTCGCGCTCCGCTCCGAGCTCGTCGAACGCGACCCCGACCTTCCCGCCAAGCTCTGCACGGCCTTCGTCGACAGCAAGCGCAAGCAACTCGCCGCCGACCCGGCCTGGTTGACACAACCCCGGTTCGCCCGCCAGGCCCGGCAGATCGGCGGCGATCCTGCTCCCTACGGCATCGAGGCCAACGAGCCGAGCCTCACCGCGCTCGTGCGGTTCTCCCGGGACCAGGGTCTCCTCGACCCGGACTTCCCCACTGACCCGCACACCCTGTTCGCCGTCGGCGACCACCCCGACGCCTGACCGAAACGACCTGCCGTACAAGGGAGTTGGACCATGGACGTGGTCGACGCGCACTGCCACATCATCTCGGAGGACCAGGCCCGGTACCCGCGGGCGCCGATCGGCGGCAAGCAGTCGGCGTGGGCCGAGTCCCGGCCGGTGACCGCCGCCGGGATGGTGACCCGCATGGACGAGGCGGGCATCGGCCAGGCAGTCCTTGTCCAGGCCACCACCGCCTACGGCTACGACAACTCCTACGTCCTCGACAGCTGCCGCAGCCGCCCCGGACGCTTCGTCGCCGTCGGCACCTTCGACCCGCTCCGGCCGGGCGCCGCCGACATCCTCGCTAACGCGGTCGGCGGCGGAGGTCTCGCCGGGGTGCGGCTGTTCACGAGCGGCAGCACGGTGCCGACGCAGGGGGAGTGGTTCGCCGCGCCCGAGACGTATGAATTCTGGCGCCGGGCGGGGGAGTTGGACATCACCGTCTGTCTCCAGATGCGGCTCGGAGCGGCGACCAAACAACTCCGGCAGGTGCTGGAGCGGTTCCCCGGTGTGCGGGTCCTCCTCGACCACATCGGCTACCCGGACATCGCCGCCTCGCCCGCCCGCGCCGGCGCCGACGTCGCCGAACTCGCCCAGCACCCGGGCCTGTTCCTGAAACTCACCCACCGCAATCTGGAGCGGCTGCACGACGCCGGGGACGCGGCGGCCGACTTCCTCGAACCCGTCGTAGCCGCGTACGGCGCGGACCGGATCGCGTGGGGCTCCAACTACCCAGGCGCAGAACAGTCGTTGCCCGAACTGCTGCGACTCGCGGAGGACGTCCTCGCCGTACTCCCGGACGACGCCCGGCAGGCGATCTTCGCCGGCACGGCACGACGGCTGTACCCCGGGCTGACCGGAGAAGGCACCTGAACGGGACATACTCCCGGAACGGCCGACATCAGCGGCCGGCAACCCTTCCGAGAACACACAGGTGATCAAGGTGGACATCAGCGGATACGACGACGTCGTGGATCCGGGCCGGACGTCGCCCACCCGGCACAGCCAGGCCTACGACGGACTGCGCTCACTGCTCCTGTCGGGCAGCGTAGAGCCGGGCACCCGGCTCACCGAGGCCGACCTGACCAGGATGTTCAACGTCTCGCGCAGCACCATGCGGGCGGTCCTGGTCCGGCTGACCCAGGAGGGCTACGTCACCAGCGAGGTCAACCGAGGGGTCCGCACCCGCAGTTTCTCCGTCGAGGAGGCCGCGGACATCCTGGAGGCCCGCGAGACGCTGGAATCCGCCCTCGCGGGGAAGGCCGCCGAACGCGCCACCGACGAGGAGATCGCCCAACTCCGCGCCACCCTCCAGGAGATGGAGGACTGCAAGGCACGCGGTGACCAGGCCGCCTACTCGCGCGGCAACCGGCTCTTCCACCAGCAGGTCAAACAGGCCGCCCACCAGCAGACCCTCGCCAAGGCCTACGACACGCTGCTCTACCCGCTCGTCATGCGCCAGTACCGCAACCTCTCCGCCCCGCACCCCCGTGCAGGTTCGCTGGAGGAGCATCAGGCGATCCTCCTCGCCATCGTCACCCGCAACCCCGAGGCGGCCGTCGCCGCGATGCGCCACCACGTGGCCTCCGCCCGCCAGGCACTCCTGCTGCGCTCCGCCCGCGACAGCCCCGCTCGCGCCACCGACTGACCGACCACTCGCCGCACCCGAGAAAGGGTCTTCATGCGCCACCCAGTGGAAACCGAAGCAGGACTGGTGGAGGGCATACCCGGCCGCGACCACGCGCTCACCGTGTTCCGCGGCATCCCCTACGCGGCGCCCCCGGTAGGGGAGTTGCGCTGGCGCCCGCCCCAGCCCCCGCCGACCTGGCCGGGTGTGCGCACGGCCGACACGTTCGGCCCGATGTGCCCACAGACCCCGGGCGCCGAGATCGCCGGCATCGACCTCCCGATGAGCGAGGACTGCCTGAACCTCAACATTTGGACCGGTGCAACCTCCACCGAGGAGCGCCGCCCGGTCCTGGTCTGGATCCACGGCGGCGGCTTCCGCGTCGGCACCGGAGCGAGCCCCCGCTACGACGGCGAGGCCCTCGCCCGCAAAGGACTCGTCGTCGTCACCTTCAACTACCGCCTGGGCGCCTTCGGTTTCCTCGCCACCCCCGAACTCAGCGCCGAGTCCGGCCACCACGCCTCCGGCAACTACGGCCTCCTCGACTGCATAGCCGCCCTGCGCTGGGTCCGGGACAACATCACCAACTTCGGCGGCGACCCCGACCGCGTGACCATCGCCGGACAGTCGGCCGGCGCCGGGGCGGTCAACTTCCTGGCCATGTCCCCCCTCGCCCACGGCCTCTTCCACCGCGCCGTCGCCCAGAGCCACGCCCGCCACGCGCGCGACCCCGAACTCCGGTACCTGGCAACGTCGTACCGCACCCTGCCCGACGCGGAGAGTGCGGGCGCACGATACGCCGAGGAGCGCGGCGGGCCCCCGCTCGCGCGGCTGCGGTCGCTGCCCTGGCAGAAGCTCGTCGACGGGGACGCGGCCGTCGACTCCCTGGTCGAGACCGGTAGTTCGGCGAAGCCGCCGCTGTTCCGGCCCGTCGTCGACGGCTGGGTGCTCCCCGCCGGCTACGACGAGACGTACGCCAAAGGCCTTCAGAACAACGTGAGTTACCTCGCAGGCAGCAACCGCGACGAGAGCGGAGCCGTCCCCGAGAGCACCTTCGCCGCCTACCGCACGGCCGGCAGGAAGGCCTGGCGGCCGGGTATGCCACCCGTCCACGTCACCCTCGACGACTACGAGGCCGCGGCCCGCCGCAAGTTCGGTGAGATGGCCGACGAGTTCCTGCGGCTGTACCCGGCGGCCGACGACGACGCAGCGGGCCGGGCCCACAGCGCGGCCGTACGCGACAACGCCCGCATTTCCACGTTCTTTTGGGGCACGGACTGGACCCGGCACGCGGACCGGCCGGTCTACACGTACTTCTGGACCCACCGCTCCCCGGCGCGCGGGCAGGACCCGCGGCGCGCCTCGCACAGCTCCGAGATCGACTTCGTCCTCGACAACCTCGACCAGGACGACGCCGACTGGACCGCCGAGGACCGGGCCGTCGCGGCGACCATGTCCGGCTACTGGGCCAACTTCGCCGCCACCGGCGACCCCAACGGGCCCGGTCTGCCCAACTGGCCGCCGTACGCACCGGATTCGGCGACGGTCATGCAGGTCGGCGAGGACTTTGGACCGGTCCCGATCGCGGGGCCCGCCCGGTTCGACTTCTGGAAGCGCTTCTTCCGTACGCAGCAGGCATGGTGACAGGAGACCTCATGAGACTACGCACCGCGGACACCCGTACCGCCGTCGTGCTGGCGGCGACCATGGCGCTCGGCACGGCCCTGCTGACCGCGTGCGGCGGCGACTCCTCGGCGAGCGCCGACGGACTCACCACCGTGACGGTCGGCACCGGCGGCAACATCTTCGACCTGCCCCTCAAAGTGGCCGACGCCAACGGCTATTTCCGCGAGCAGGGCCTCAAGATCAAGTACGTGACACTGACCGCCGCGACCGGACCCTCGGCCCTCCAGGCGGGCTCCGTGCAGTTCCTCCACGACAGCCCGACCGGGTTCGTGACCGCGCTCTCCAAGGGCCTCCCGGAGACCGCGCTCGCCGCCGACGGGCTCGGCAACCCGCTCGGGCTCGTCGTCAGCAAGAAGTTCGCCCAGGACCACGACCTGACCGCCGCCACCCCGGCCGCCGACGTGGCCGAGGCCCTGGCCGACTCCACCGCGGGCGCCAGCTCGGCCAACACCAAGGCCGAGGCCGGGATCTTCCTCAAGTCCCACGGCGTCGACCCCACCAAGCTGAAGTGGGTGTCGCTGCCCAGCCCCGCCGCCGACAGGGCCGCGCTCAACAACCACGAGATCGACTGGTTCGTCACCTCCGAACCACTGCCCCTCCAGATCGCGGACTCCGGCGACGGCATCGTCGTAGCAACGCCGTTGACTGTGCCCGAATGGGACGCCACGCACTCCGGATACAGCCAGTTCGTGGTGGCCCAGAAGAGCTACGCGAGCGGGCACGCCGACATCGCGAGGAAGTTCGTCACGGCCGTCCAGCAGGGCACCGCCTACATGCGGACCCACCTCGCCGACAAGCAGGACAAGACTGTGCTGGCCGTCGCTCAGAAGGCGCTTCCCGGCGTACCGGCCAAGGTCCTCGAAGGCAGCCTCGAACAGGTCGACTGGCCGGCCAAGTCCTCGATGGACGCGGCGACTTGGCACACGACGACCGCCTTCATCGACGCGATAGGCACGCTCCCCGACGGAGCCAAGGTCACCACGAGCGACTGGACCAACAAGTACCTGCCATGACACGGCCGGCGCGAGAGCGGAAGGAGCAGACGATGGCGACTGCCACCGACACCCCCGAGAGCACGACCGAGGTCGCGGTCGCGACCGAACGGCGCCGCAGGAACAACGACCGCTGGCGCGACACCGCCACCGTGGTGGCCCTGCGCCTCGCGGTGATCGCGCTCTGCCTGGTCCTCTGGCAGGTGATGAGTGGACCGGTCCTACCGGAGTACGCGGTCAGCAAGCCGACCGACGTGTCGCACGCCCTGGGGAAACTGCTCGGCTCCTCCTCCGGGTGGACCGACATCAGGGTGACGTCGATCGAGGTGGCCGCCGGATTCGCCATCGGCGTGGTCCTCGGCACGGTGATGGGCCTCCTCCTGGGTTCCTTCCCGCTCGCCGGCCGGGTCCTCGAACCCCTGGTCGCCGCCGTCAACGGCATCCCCAAGATCGCCCTCGCCCCGCTCTTCCTGCTGTTCTTCGGCATCGGTCCCTGGTCGAAGATCAACATCGCTGTCACGGGCGTGTCCTTCGTCGTCTTCTACAACGTCTACCTCGGCCTGCGGCTGCGCGAGCGCGAACTCGTCGAGATCGTCCAGGTGATGGGCGGCCGCCGCCACCACGTCCTCGGCTACGTCACGATCCCCACCCTCGCCGCCCCCTTCTTCGCCGCCCTCAAGACCGGCGGCCCCCTCGCGATCCTCGGCGTCATCGGCGGCGAGTTCATCGCCTCCTCCGAAGGCGTCGGCCACGAACTCTTCACCTCGGCCATGAACCTCGACGCCGCGACCGAGTTCGCCGGCCTGATCGTCCTGGTGGTGATGACCCTGATCCTCAACGGCCTGTTGAGCTGGCTCGACAAGTACGCGCTGAAGCGGCTGGGACTCGGTCCAAGGAGGGCGACCGAGCGACGCACCGGTTGACCGCCGGCCCACGACATCCCTGCTCAACGCGGGTTTCCCACGCGTCCCTCCGACGGGCAACAGGAAACCCGTCGACCCCGCGACTCCCCCGGGACAGGCTGATCCCGTCAGTACGAAGCACCGCCTGCGACGAC
This sequence comes from Streptomyces sp. NBC_01288, assembly GCF_035982055.1. Classification (NCBI taxonomy): domain Bacteria; kingdom Bacillati; phylum Actinomycetota; class Actinomycetes; order Kitasatosporales; family Streptomycetaceae; genus Streptomyces; species Streptomyces sp. NBC_01288. The sequence continues at coordinate 1,687,562 of NZ_CP108427.1, read as the reverse complement.
GCAGGAGACCCACTAGGGGGAAACATGCGCACGATGTTCCGCGCCGCCGCCACGTTCGCGACCGCCGCCACCGCTCTGGTCGCGATGAGCGGGGCGGCCCAGGCGAAGCCCGCCGACGAGACGCCCTGGGACGGGTGCCCGTCCGGGGCGGTCTGCATCTACGGCGAGGGAGTGGTCCCGGCGAACAACCCGCACCCGACCAACGTGTACTACAGCTACGGCGCCCACAACCTCAGCAACCAGTTCGGCCAGCACTGGATCCTCAACAACCAGACCGGCGGCGCGTCCGCGAGCCTGTGCAACGGGTCCAACGGCACGAACTGCACCACGACGATCGCCCAGGACAACGGCCTCCGCGTCGACTTCACGCCCATCAACTCCATCACCCTCAACAGGCCGTAGCGGGAACCTTCGCCACGGGGGAGCACCGCCGGGACCGGTCCACACCGGTCCCGGCGGTTCCGTTCTCGCCACTCCGGGTGAAACGCTTGGCTCCCTGTCCGACTCCCGCAGTAACCTGGGCATCCGCCGTCCCACGATCCGGACAGGCCAGTGCCAGGGGGATGCCTTGGGGGATCAGCAGTACGACGACGCGGGCGTGGACCGGTCCGACCAGCCGGGAAGCACCGCACAGGCCACGCCGTCCTTTCCCGCACAGCTGAGACGGCTGCGCCGGGAGCGCGGACTGTCACTGGCCGATCTCGCACGTCAGACGCACTACAGCAAGGGCTATCTCAGCAAGATCGAGACCGGCGTCAAGCGGGCGACCGTCGACGTGGCCCGCCAGTGCGACCACATCCTGGGCGCCGACGGCGAGTTGCTCCGGCTGGTGCGCGAGGCCGGCCCGGCGGAGCGCGGCGCGGGGTCGGCCACCGACACCGGTACGCCCGCCTGTCCGTATCGCGGACTGTCGGCGTTCACCCCGCAGGACGCGGCCTGGTTCTTCGGCCGCGAGCGGGCCACGGCCGCGCTCGTCGAGCGGGTCTTCCAACGCGTCGGCGGCGGACCGCTGTTGCTCGTCGCCCCCTCCGGCGCCGGTAAGTCCTCGCTCCTGAATGCCGGTCTCGTCCCCGCGTTACGCCGCTCCGGCGGCTTTCCGATGCCCGGCGCCGAGCGCTGGCCCGTCGTCGCGCTCACGCCCACCGCCCATCCGCTGGACGAACTCCTCGAACGTACGGCGAAGGTCCTCGGCAGCGATCTCGACCTCACCGCACGGCAGTTGGCCGCCCGCCCCGAGGCGCTGCTGGAAGCGGTCCGCGCCCGCTCGGAGGGCGCCCCGCCCGGCGCGGACGGCCGCCGCCCGCCACCGGTCCGGCCGGTGCTGCTGGTCGACCAGTTCGAGGAACTGTTCACGCTCTGCTCCGACGAGAGCGAGCGACGGGCCTTCGTACGGGTCCTGTGGGCGCTGTCCACGGGCCCGGACCCCGCCGTCGTCGTGCTGGGCGTCCGCGCCGACTTCACCGGCCGCTGCCTCGAACTCCCGGAACTGGCACCGGTGTTCACCGACGGACTGTTCGTCCTGCTCCCCATGTCCGTGACGGAACTGCGCGCATCCATCACCCGGCCCGCCGAACTCGCCGGCGTCACCCTCGAACCCGGCCTGGTCCCTCTCCTCCTGCGCGACGCCGGACTGCGCGACGAACCGGGCACCGTGGACCGTTCCAACACCCCCGACGACACCCCGTCCGGCGCCCTGCCCCTCGTCTCGCACGCCCTCCTCGCCACCTGGCAGCAGCGCGAGGGCACCACCCTCACCGTCGCCGGGTACGAGCGCACCGGCGGCATCCAGGGCGCCATCGCCCGCACCGCCGAGACCGTGTTCGCCCAGCTGTACCCGGCCGAGCAGAAGACCATCCGGCGCGTCCTGTCCCGGCTCGTCCACGTCTCCGACGAGGGGACCGTCGCGACCCGGCGCCGCGCCGGCCGCAGCGCCCTGATGGAACAACTCGCCGACGCGGACGCCGCGTCGGCCGCCCTCGACGTCTTCGTGCGGGCCCGGCTGATCACCGTGGACCGGGACACCGTCGAGATCACCCACGAGGCCCTGCTGCACGCCTGGCCCCGGCTGCGCGACTGGATCCACGCCGACCGTGCCGGACTCCTCATCCACCAGCAACTCGCCCACGCCGCCGCCGAATGGGAGCGCGAGGACCGCGACCCGTCCGCCCTCTACCGAGGCACCCGTCTCGACACGGTCCGCGCCTGGGCCGACGAACTCGACGGCCGCAGCCGCCTCGGCCCCCGCGAGGAGGCCTTCCTCAAGGCCAGCCAGGCGGAGGAGGACACTCGTCAGCATCTGGCGAGACGTCAGATCCGGTTCCGTCAGGCCCTGTTCGCGACCCTGGCCGTCCTGCTCGGCCTCGCGGTGACCGCCGGCGGTCTCGCCTACCAGCAACGCGCGAGCGCCCTCGACCAGGAACGCGTCGCCCGTTCCCAGGCCCTCGCCGTGCAGTCCACCTCCCTGGCCGGCAGCCAGCCCGAGGCCTCGATGCTCCTCGCCGAGGAGGCCTACCGCGCCGACCACACCCCCGAGGCCCGCGGCGCCCTCCTCAGCACCCAGGCCCAGGCCTTCTCCGCCCGCCTCGTAGGCCGGCACGGCCCGGTCAACGCGGTCGCCTTCGCACCTAACGGCAAGCTCCTCGCGACGGCCGGCGCGTACGGCACCGTACAACTGCGCCGCACCACAGATCACCGTACGACCGCCACGCTCACCCTCCCCGGACGGGTCCGGTCGGTCGGCTTCAGCCCCGACGGGGCCGCCCTCGCGGCGACGTCCAGCGACGGGTCGGTACGGATCTGGGGCACCGCCGACCACCGGGTGCGGGCCCTGCTGCCCGCGAGCACCAACGGCGCCCGCGCTCTCGCCTTCGACCCTCGCGGCCGTACCCTCGCGGTCGCCGGTGAGGATGGAACGGTCCAACTCTGGGACATCGTCGGCGACAGGCCGACCGAGATGCGGCTCGTCGGACACATCGGCCGGGTCAACACGCTGGCCTACGCCCCGGACGGCAGGACCCTGGCGTCGGGCGGCTCCGACCGGACCGTACGCCTGTGGGACACCGACCGGGAACGGTCCCTCGCCGTACTCAAGGGGCACACCGACGAAGTGCTCGGGGTGGCGTTCGCGCCGGACGGGCGGAGCGTGGCCTCCGGGGGCGTGGACCGGACCGTACGCCTGTGGGACGTGGCCTCGCACCGGGCCACGGCGACGCTCACCGGACACAGCGACGACGTCAACGCGGTCGCCTACACGCCCGACGGCGGCACGGTCGTCAGCGCGGGCGGCGATGGTACGACCCGCCTGTGGGACGTGCGCACCGGGCGGCCGGCCGCGATCCTCGCCGGGCACACCGACTACGTGATGTCCGTCGCCGTGAACTCCACCGGCACGACCCTCGCCACCGGCGGCTTCGACCAGTCGGTGGTGCTGTGGGACCTGCGTGGACCGGTCCTGACGGCCCGTCCGTTCACCGAGGTCTCGCAGGCCGCGTACAGCCCGGACGGGAGACTCCTCGCGACCGCCGACGCGGACCACACCGTACGGCTGTGGGACGTGGCCCGGCACCGGGTCGTGACGACGTTCACCGGCCACCGCGAGAGCGTGTTCTCGGTGGCGTTCTCCCCGGACGGGCGGACCCTCGCGTCGGCGGGCTCGGACGGCACGATCCGGCTGTGGGACGTCCGCTCGCACCGCGCGGTCGCGACCCTCACCGGCCACACCGGGGACGTCTTCTCGGTCGCGTTCGCGCCCGACGGACGCACCCTCGCCTCCGCGGGCGCCGACCGCACGGTCCGCGTGTGGGACGTCCGGGACCACCGTCAACTCGCCGTTCTCAACGGCCACTTGGACTCCGCCAACGACGTCACCTACAGCCCCGACGGCCGCACCCTCGCCAGCGCGGGCGACGACCTGACCGTCCGCCTCTGGGACACGGCGACCCACCGCCCGCTCGCCACCCTCACCGGCCACACGGGCGCGGTGCGGGGCGTGGCCTTCAGCCCCGACGGACGGACCCTGGCGAGCAGCAGCAACGACGGCACCGTCCGCCTGTGGGACGTCCGCCACCGCCGCTTCGAGGCAGCCCTCACCGGCCACACCGGATCCGTGCGCGGCCTCGCCTTCTCACCGGACGGCCACCTCCTCGCGAGCAGCGGCAGCGACCGTACGGTACGGCTCTGGGACGTGGCCGGGCGGCGTCCGTGGGCCACCCTCACCGGGCACACGAACGCGGTGTGGGGCGTCGCGTTCGCGCCCGACGGCGGGACCCTCGCGAGCAGCAGCAACGACGGGACCGTACGACTGTGGGACCTCGACCTCGGCGACCGGCTCACCCGAATCTGCCGTCTGCGGAAGGCGATCGGTCCCGAGGAGCGCAAGACGCTGATGCCGGGACTGCCCGTGTCGTTCACCCCCGCGTGTGTGAAGCCCTGACCTCGGAGGGCCAAGTGCCCCTGGTGGGAGGGGGTTTCCCCAGGGTTTCCCGTTGCCCTTCGGGGTGGGGTGACGCCGGGTCCTCGACCGGCCGGGCCGGCGTCGGCAGGCTGGTGCACGACCAGTCACCGACCACAGAGAACGGGGGTCCCGGCATGCTCCGGCGGACCGGAATCATCGGCACACTCATCGGACTCTTCGCCTTCCTGCTCTGGGCACCGGCGGCCGTTGCCGCCCCGGCCGCGAGCAGCTGCGGTGTCCTCGCACCCGGCGCCTCGGCCGCCGCCCAGAGCGCGATCGCCGCGGCCTGCGCCCAGGTCGACGCGGGCACCTGGTACACGTGGGGCGGCGGCCACGGTGCGCAACCCGGCGCCACCTACGGCCAGGTCGACCCCACCGACCCGGCCAGCAACCAGGACCCCGAGCGGCTCGGCTTCGACTGCTCGGGTCTCGTCCGCTACGCCTACGCGCGGGCCGCCGGCTCCGACATCCTCAACGGTGATGCGAGCCAGCAGTACTACACCACCCGCGCAGCCGCCCGTTTCACCGCCGCCCAGGGCCTCGCCCCGCTGCTCCCCGGCGACCTGCTGGCCTACGGCGACTCGGCTGACCTGCACCACATCGCGATCTACCTCGGCGCGGGCAAGATGGTCGAGGCCAAGCAGTCCGGCACGCATCTGATGGTCAGTGATGTCCGCCTGAGCCCCGACTACTTCGGGGCCGTCCGCGTCAACACCGGTGCGGTGACCGGGCATGTCTTCCAGACCTGGGGCACCGGCGTCTGGACGAAGACCGCACCCTCGGTCGGCGCGACGCGCGTCTACGCCTTCCCCGATGCGACCAGCATCCGCGTCGAGTGCCAGAAGCACGCGGAGACCGTCACCGCGGACGGCTACACCAACGACGCCTGGGCCTACCTGCCCGACTACAAGGCATGGATGACCAACATCTACATCCAGGGCCCGGCCTGGCTGGACGGCGTCCCCACCTGCACCTGACCCGCACCCGATAAATCCCGTGCTCCACACCCCGGGCTTCCCTACACTCGCCACATCCGTTGACGAGTGAGGGGAGCCCGGCCGTGCGTTACAGCACCGCTGTCGTCGTTCCCCGCTCCCGGTACGAGGTGATCCTCGTGTCTTCGGCCGTCCGGTGCCCGCTGCGCGGCCGGTACCGGATGCCCGTGACGTGACAGCCTTTTGACGCTCCGTCAATTCACCTCTCCCGCACGGGAATTGCGCCGCCCTGCACGGAAATCACTTTCGAAAGGCCACGGGCCGTGCGCACCGAACGCCCTCTCGCCACCCCGCTCTCCGCCGTCCGCAACCTGGGCATCCTCGCCCACGTCGACGCCGGCAAGACCACCGTCACCGAGCGGTTCCTCTACCTCACCGGCACCACCCACAAGCGCGGTGAGGTCCACGACGGCACGACCGTCACCGACTTCGACCCCCAGGAGCGCGACCGTGGGATCACCATCTTCGCCGCGGCCGTCACCTGCGCCTGGAGCGGCCACCGGATCAACCTGATCGACACCCCGGGCCATGTCGACTTCGCCGACGAGGTGGAACGGTCCCTGCGCGTCCTCGACGGCGCGATCGCCGTGTTCGACGCCGTCGCGGGCGTGGAACCGCAGAGCGAGTCGGTGTGGCGCCAGGCCGACCGGTACGGCGTCCCGCGCATCGCCTTCGTCAACAAGCTGGACCGCGCGGGCGCCGACCTTGACGCGGCCGTCGCCTCCATCCGCGAACGGCTCCATCCGGCGCCGCTGGTGGTGCAGTTGCCCATCGGCACGGAGGACGGCTTCACCGGCGTCGTCGATCTGCTGCGGATGCGTGCCCTGGTGTGGACCGACGGCAGCGACACGGCGGCGGAAGTCCCGGTCCCGGAAGGCCTGTTGGAGGAGGCGCGGCGGCGCAGACGGCTGTTGGAGGAGGCGGTGGCGGAGCTGCACGCGGGTGCGCTGGAGGAGTTCTACGCCGGATCACCCCTGTCCGCCGAGACCCTCGCCGCGGCCCTGCGCGACCTCACCCGCACCGGCGACGGCGTGGTCGTCCTGTGCGGCTCGGCCTACCGCAACCGTGGTGTCGAGCCGCTGCTGGACGCCGTGGTGGCGTATCTGCCGTCGCCGTCGGACGTTCCGCCGGTGCGGGGAACGGACGACGCCGGGGCCGAACGGGAGCGCGCTGCGGATCCCCAACTCCCCTTCTCCGCACTGGCGTTCAAGGTGAGTGCGACCGCGACCGGGAGGCTGACGTATCTGCGGATCTATTCGGGCACGATCGAGAAGGGAGACACCGTGTGGGACCCGGGCGCACGGCGCACCGAGCGGATCGGGCGCATCCTGCGGGTGCAGGCCGACCGGCACGAACGCCTGGACCGGGCGGTCGCCGGGGACATCGTCGCAGTGGTCGGACTGAAGTCCGCCCGCGCCGGCTCGACCCTGTGCGCGCCGGACGCCCCGCTTGTCCTCGAACCACCCGCGGTCGCCGACCCGGTGGTGTCCGTGGCGGTCGAGGCACGCAGGAGCACCGACACCGACCGACTTGCCTCGGCACTGGCCCGACTGGCCGAGGAGGACCCGTCGTTGGTCGTCCGCACGGACGCCGAGACCGGCCAGACGGTCCTGTCCGGCATGGGCGAACTGCACCTGGAGGTCGCGGTGGAGAAGATCCGCCGGGCCACGGGTGTGGAGGTCAACGTCGGCCGCCCCAGGGTCGCTTACCGCGAGACGGTCGTGCGCGGAGTGACCGGCCGGGTCTACCGGCACGTCAAACAGGACGGAGGATCAGGCCAGTTCGCGCACGTGGTGCTCGACGTCGAACCGCTGGAGGGCCTCGGCTTCGAGTTCCGCTCGGCGGTCGTCGGCGGGCGGGTCCCGCAGGAGTACGTCCGCTCGGTGGAGGCCGGGTGCCGTGACGCCCTCACCCAAGGGCCGATCGGCGGCTTCCCGATGACCGGGCTGCGCGTCACGCTGACCGACGGGGCGACCCACGTGAAGGACTCCTCGGAGACGGCGTTCCGCACGGCCGGCCGCCTCGGCCTGCGCGAAGCCCTGCGCGCCTGCACGACGGTCCTCCTCGAACCGGTCGTCGAGGTCACCGTCACCGTGCCCGAGGACGCGGTCGGCGGAGTGCTCGGCGACCTGGCAGCCCGCCGCGGCCGCGTCACCGGCTCGACGACCCGCACGGGTTCGGCGATCGTCACGGCGACCGTGCCGCTGGCCGAACTCTTCGGCTACGCAACGAGGTTGCGCAGCCGGACCCAGGGCCGGGGCACGTTCACAGCCCGGCCGACGGGGTACGCGCCCGCGCCGGGTGCGGTGGTGGCCCGATAGCGGCACATGGGCGGGAGGCGTCTCGGCGCGGGACGCCTTCCGTCGCCGGTCCTGGCGGAGTCGGGCCGAGGATTAGGGGTTGGCGAAACGTGTGCGGGTGGGCGTAACTCGTCTGCTGTGCAGGCCGGTTGCGCGGCCGGACGCGGGGTCGGTGAACTCGGCGCGGGACCCCTCTCGTCGGCAGTCGCGGGAGGATCTGGCTGGGGGCGGATACGCGTGCCCGTAGGCATAACTCGCCTGCCGCGTGGGGCGGTTGCGCGCTCGGACGCAGGGTGGGGGCCTCGGTGCGGGCTCGTCCCGTCGCCGGCCGTGAGGAAGCGTCCTAGGGCGATGCGGGTCCGTAGGTCGAACTCGCCCGCTGTGCACGGCGGTTGAACAGCCGGACGGGGGGCGTCGTCGGCGTGACGTCTGCCATTGCCAACGCTCGGTCAGTGAGCGGGAGTTGTCCGCCGATCGCGGAGATCACGCCCCAGGTGTGACGGTGGCGGGTGCGGACCGAAGGGGGAGCTTCGGCCCGCACCCGCCACGTACTCAGGGACTCCGGAGTCTCAGGGACTCCCGGGGTCTAGGGGTACGAGGTCACCGTGGACGGCACGGTCGAGGTGCCCGAGGTCGGCGAGCCCGTCTCGTTGATGACGCGCTCGTACTGGCCCTGGCCGCCGAGCGAGACGACCAGCAGGTCGTGGAACTTCACGCCCGAACGGTTCGGCGCCGCGAAGCCGTTGTGCTGCACGATCGTCGGGGCGACGTTGTAGTAGCAGTAGCTGCCGAGACCCCAGCCCTCGTGCACGGTCACGTTGTCGGCGACCTTGTACGCGGCGTACCCCTTGATCGAGCCGTTCTGGATGGCCGCCTGGTTCGGGGCGTCGTACGCCTTCTCGTTCTGGAAGAAGATCGTGCGGCCCCGCTCGCCGTTCCACTGGACGTCGTACTTGTTGAAGTGCTCGACGAACAGTCCGGTGGCCAGTACGTCGGCGCCGTTGACGACGAGGCCGTAGTCGGCGCGGTTGGTGTCCCAGCCGATGCCCGTGCCGTGGTCGGCGCGCCAGAGCCAGGTGTGGTCGACGATGGTGTGGCGGTTGTTGATGACCATGCTGGTGGTGGCTTTGCCGGCGCCCGCGCCGCCGATGCGGACGAACACGTCCTGGACGGTGGTGGGGTTGGCGGAGTGGTCGGTCGTTGTGCCTGACGGTCCAACTTCCAGCAAGGAGTTGGAGTTGACGGTGCCGGCGTCGATGAGGAATCCGGCGAGCCGTACGCCGTCGACGTCGGCGGTCTTGAGGGCCGTAACTCCGTTGTCGGGGACGAGCGTTGCGTAACCCAGGCCCAGGACAACGGTGTTGGCGCGGTTCACCTGGATCGGCTGGTCCAGGTGGTAGATCCCCGGGGTCAGCAGGAGGTGAAGTCCCTGTGTGAGCGCCTGGTTGAGGGTGGCCGCCGTGACGCCCGGCTTCGCGACGTAGAACTGAGAGAGGGACAGCGAGGTGCCGCGCGGTGTGCCGTTGCCCCAGGTCACCCCGCTCGCGTTGGTGCGCTTCTCGGGGAGGAAGACGCGGTACTCGGTGCCGTTCAGGTACAGGAAGGGCTTCTCGCGGGAGACCGGTGTCGTGGCCAGCGTGGTGTACACCGGGTTCGGGAAGCCCTGTGCCGGTGCGCCCTGCACGCCTGAGAACACCATGTTCCAGACGCCGTTGAGCCAGCTGCCGATCGCGCTGTCGCGGGTGTACCACTGCTGCTGCGAGTACGGCTGGACCTGGCCGTCGATCCGGCTGTCGGCGATGTAGCCGCCGCTGGCCCAACCGTAGCCGTTCGGGGAGAGGTTGAGGCTGCCGCGGACGTGCATCCGACGGAAGGGGGCCGCCTGAGCCACGGCCCACCTGTTCGTGCCACTGACCGGGGTGAGGGCGAGGTTCTCCGCCGAACGCCAGAAGTTCTGGGTGGCGTTGCCGTTGAACCAGCCGGCGTCGACCGTGATGTCACCGTTGATCGAGGTGTCGTCGGGAGACAGACCGAGCCCGGAGATCGAGGTGTAGAAGCCGAGTTGGGCGTTGAGCCCGTTGTACGTGCCCGGCTTGAACAGCAGTTGATAGCGGCCGGTGCCGAACTGGGCCGTCTCCTGCTGGGCGAAGATCTGGTCCAGCCTGGCCTGGATACCCGAGGTGGACGGGTCGAAGACGATGACATTCGGACCGAGGTCGCCGCCACCCGGCAGGGCGAGTGGCTTGTTCGCGGCGGGAGTGGCGGGGGTCGCGGGGGCGGCGGAAGCTGCGGAGGCGGTTGCGGGCAGCCCGGCCAGGGCGGACACCGCTGCGGCGGCACCGAGGACGGCTCTGCGGGGAACTGGGGACATAAGGCGGCTCTCCTTGTTCATGAAATGAACGCCGGTGGGGTTGGGAGCGCTCTCTCGCGGGGGAATGCTTCAGGTCCGTGAACACGGCCGTCAAGAGGTACGACCGAGTTCGACGAGTGGCGTCCAAACTCTTGACGCCTCTGGCTTCCGAGGTTTAACTCACGTCCTAAATTAAGTCGTGAGTGCATTCCCTGAAGGGACACCCGGAGTATGCGCAGCATCCGAGCCGCGGCCGTAGGCGCCGTCACCATGTCACTCGCCCTTGCGGCCACGGCCTGCGGAGGCGGTTCGTCCACGGGTGGGGGATCCAACGACTCGCCCAAGACGCTCACCTACTGGGCCTCCAACCAGGGCGCCAGCATCGCGATCGACAAGAAGGTCCTCCAGCCCGAGCTCGACAAGTTCAAGAAGCAGACCGGCATCACGGTGAAGCTGGAGGTCGTGCCCTGGTCCGACCTGCTCAACCGGATCCTCACGGCGACGACTTCCGGCCAGGGCCCCGACGTCCTGAACATCGGCAACACCTGGAGCGCCTCCCTCCAGGCCACCGGCGCCTTCCTCCCGTGGAGCGCGGCCAACTTCGCGAAGATCGGCGGCAAGGACCGCTTCGTCGACTCCGCGCTCGGCTCCACCGGCGCCACGGGCAAGGACCCGGCCGCCGTCCCGCTGTACTCGATGGCGTACGCGCTCTACTACAACAAGCAGATCTTCGCCGACGCAGGCATCGCCCAACCGCCCACCACCTGGGCCGAGTTGGTCGCCGACGGAAAGAAGATCGAGGCGAAGGGCAAGCAGGCGCTCGGCGCCGAGGGCGCCAACGTCTCCGAGAACATCCACCACGCCTTCGTCTTCGCCAAGCAGCACGGCGCCGACTTCTTCACCGCCGACGGCAAGGCCGACTTCACCAACGACGGTGTGGTGGCCGCGGTCAAGCAGTACGTCGACCTGATGGCCAAGGACAAGGTCATCCCGGTCGGCAACGCCGAGTACGCGCAGAACCAGTCCGTCAGCGACTTCGCCAAGGGCAAGACGGCGATGCTGATGTGGCAGTCGGCGTCCGCCAACCTCAAGTCCCAGGGCATGAGCGAGAGTTCGTACGGCATCGCACCGATCCCCGTGCAGTCCGGCACCCCGGGCACCGGCGCGCAGACCAACTCGATGGTGGCCGGCATCAACCTCGCCGTCTTCAAGAACACGAACAACTTGGACGGTTCCACCAAGTTCGTGAAGTTCCTGACGAGCGACGCCGAGCAGAAGATCCTCAACACGGCGTACAGCTCCATCCCGCCGGTGAAGACCGCGCAGGAGGACACCGCGTTCAACACCCCCGCGAACGCCGTCCTCAAGGACACCCTCGCCAAGAGCGCCGCCGCGCTCCCGCAGGTCGCCGACGAGTCCCAGTTCGAGACGGCGGTCGGCACGGCCGTCAAGGACCTGTTCGCCGACGCCGCCGCGGGACGCGCGGTGACGACCGCGTCGGTCAAGGCGGAGCTCGAAAAGGCTCAGCAGCAGATGCCTGCGAAGTGAGTGCGACTGTGACGAGCACTGTCACCCCGGAGGCCGCCGAGCGGAAGGACACGTCCGCCACGGTGGCCCCCGGGCCGCGCCGCCGCCGTACCGACCGGATCCGCCGGATCGGACTGCCGTATCTGCTGCTCCTGCCCGCCCTGTTCCTCGAACTCCTGGTCCACCTGGTGCCGATGGTCATCGGCATCGTCATGAGCTTCAAGGAGCTCACGCAGTTCTACATCCGCGACTGGGGCACCGCGCCCTGGTCCGGTTTCGGCAACTACAAGGTCTCGGTGGACTTCAGCGCCCCCGTCGGCAAGTCGCTCCTCCACTCCTTCTTCGTCACCGTCGTCTTCACCCTGCTGTCGGTCGCCTTCTGCTGGCTGCTCGGCACGGTCACCGCGATCTACATGCAGGACAACTTCCGCGGCCGGGGCCTGTTGAGAGCGCTCTTCCTGATCCCGTACGCGCTGCCGGTCTACGCGGCCGTCATCACCTGGGTCTTCATGTTCCAGCACGACAACGGCCTGGTGAACCACGTCCTGCACGACCAGCTGCACATCACCAGCAAGCCGTCGTTCTGGCTGATCGGCGACAACAGCTTCTACGCGCTGCTCATCGTGCACGTGTGGAAGGGCTGGCCCTTCGCCTTCCTCATCGTCATGGCCGGCCTTCAGAACATCCCCAAGGAGCTGTACGAGGCGGCGTCCATCGACGGCGCGGGCCGGTTGCAGCAGATCCGCCGCATCACCCTGCCGTCGCTGCGCCCGGTCAACCAGGTGCTGGTCCTGGTGCTGTTCCTGTGGACGTTCAACGACTTCAACACGCCGTACGTCCTGTTCGGCAGGTCCGCCCCCGAGGCCGCGGATCTCATCTCGGTGCACATCTACCAGGCCTCGTTCGTGACGTGGAACTTCGGCACCGGCTCGGCGATGTCGGTCCTGCTGCTCCTGTTCCTGCTCGTCGTCACCGGCGTGTACCTGGTGCTCACTTCACGCGGACGGAGGTCGGCCGATGTCTAGTTCCTCGCTCTCCAGGTCGCCGATGGCCCCGCCCCGCTCCTTCATCTGGTCGCGGCGGATCTTCCTCACCCTGCTGGCCGGCTTCGTCCTGGTGCCGGTGTACGTCATGCTCTCCAGCTCCCTGAAACCGCTCTCGGACGTCACGGGCAAGTTCCGCTGGCTGCCGAGCGGTCTCACGATCCGCCCCTACATCGACATCTGGTCGACGGTCCCGCTCGCGAAGTACTTCATGAACTCGCTGATCGTGTCCGTCGCCGCGACCCTCTGCTCGGTGGTGATCGCGGTCTTCGCCGCGTACGCCGTCAGCCGCTACGAGTTCCGCGGCAAGCGCGTCTTCACGGTCACCGTCCTGTCGACGCAGATGTTCCCGGGCATCCTCTTCCTCCTCCCGCTGTTCCTCCTCTACGTCAACATCGGCAACGCCACGGGCATCGCCCTGTTCGGCTCGCGCGGCGGCCTGATCCTGACGTATCTCACCTTCTCCCTGCCCTTCTCCATCTGGATGCTGATCGGCTACTTCGACTCCGTGCCGAGGGACTTGGACGAGGCCGCGCTGGTCGACGGCTGCGGTCCGCTCGGCGCACTGCTGCGCGTCGTCGTCCCGGCCGCGATCCCCGGCATCGTCGCGGTCGCCGTCTACGCCTTCATGACCGCGTGGGGAGAAGTCCTCTTCGCCTCCGTCATGACCAACGACTCGACCCGCACGCTCGCCGTCGGACTCCAGGGCTACTCCACGCTCAACGACGTGTACTGGAACCAGATCATGGCCGCCTCGCTGGTCGTCAGCGTGCCCGTGGTCGCCGGCTTCCTGCTGCTGCAGCGCTATCTCGTCGCCGGGCTGACGGCGGGCGCCGTCAAGTGACCGACCCGACCAACTCCGCTGACCGTAAAGGGACTTCAGTGACCATCGACTTCGCCGCACTCCCGCACGACTTCCTGTGGGGCACGGCCACCGCGGCGTACCAGATCGAGGGAGCCGTCGCCGAGGACGGACGCGCGCCGTCGATCTGGGACACCTTCTCGCACACTCCCGGAAAGATCGCGAACAACGACAACGGCGACGTCGCCTGCGACCACTACCACCGCTGGCGCGAGGACCTCGGCCTGATGCGCCAACTCGGCGCCAACGCCTACCGGTTGTCGATCGCCTGGCCCCGGGTGATCCCCGGCGGCGACGGCCCGACCAACCCCAAGGGCCTCGCGTTCTACGACGAGTTGGTGGACGGACTCCTGGAGGCGGGCATCACCCCCTCCGTCACGCTCTACCACTGGGACCTGCCCCAGGCGCTCCAGGACCGCGGCGGCTGGCCCGAGCGCGCCACCGCCGAGCACTTCGCCGCGTACGCCTCGGTCATGGCCGAACGCCTCGGCGACCGCGTCACCCACTGGACGACCCTCAACGAGCCCTCCTGCTCGGCCTGGATCGGCCACCTCGAAGGCAAGATGGCCCCGGGTTGGACCGATCTAACGGCCGCTGTCCGGGCCTCCTACCACCTGCTGCTGGGCCACGGCCTCGCCGCCCAGGCGATCCGCGCCGCCGCTCCCGACGCCCAGGTCGGCATCGTCAACAACCTCTCCACGGTCTACCCCGCCAGCGACCGCGACGAGGACGTCCAGGCGGCCCGCCGACAGGACGGCCACGTCAACCGCTGGTGGCTCGACCCGACCCACGGTCGCGGCTTCCCGGCCGACATGGTCGAGACGTACGGCGTCGAACTCCCGGAACAGCCGGGCGACTTGGCGACCATCGCCGCCCCGCTGGACTGGCTCGGCCTGAACTACTACTTCCCGGCGACCGTCGCCGACGCCCCCGACGGCCCCGCCCCCTACACCCGCGCCATACGCCGCCTCGGCGTCCCGCGCACCGGCATGGACTGGGAGATCGACGCGTCCGGCATCGAGACCCTGCTGCTCCGCCTCACCGAGGAGTACGACCCCCGAAGGATCTACGTCACCGAGAACGGCTCCTCGTTCCCCGACGTCGTACGCCCCGACGGCACGGTAGACGACCCGGAGCGCCAGGACTACCTGGTCCAGCACCTCGCCGCCTGCGCCTCGGCGGCCCGCAAGGGCGCCCCGCTGGCCGGTTACTTCGCCTGGTCGCTGCTCGACAACTTCGAGTGGGCGTACGGCTACGAGAAGCGTTTTGGACTGGTCCACGTGGACTACGAGACCCAGGTCCGCACGATCAAGGGCTCCGGCCGCCGGTACGCGGACATCATCCGCGACCACCGCAGCCGGGCCCGGCGCGCGGCCTGAGCAAGGCCGCCCCGGTGGGCGCGGGCGGGGGAGCCCGCACCCACCGGGGTAGCACCATCCCCATATGTGTCATGCGCACGACAGTCAGCTGCACGTCAGCACGAGCACCCCCAGAAGGAGATCCGCCCCTCAAGGAGACCCGCATGCCCGCACGCACCCTGCTCACCGCGCTCACCGCACTGGCCTTGTTCTCCGCCACCCCGGCCCTCGCGGCCCCCGCCCCGCAGGCCGCGGCCGCCGCGACCTGGGACACCGACCGCGCCGCCGCCTCCTACGCCGCGAACCCGGCCGCCGTCACCGCCTCCGGCAGCGAGAACGCCGGCACCACCCCCGGCCTCGCCTTCGACGGCGACGGCGCGACCCGCTGGTCCAGCAACTTCGCCGACGACGCCTGGATCCGCCTCGACCTCGGCACCACCCTCCGCATCGACCGCGTCACCCTCGACTGGGAAGCGGCCTACGGCAAGAGATACGTCCTGGAGGTCTCCAAGAACGGCACCGACTGGACGCCGTTCTACACCGAGACGGCGGGCACCGGCGGCTCTGTCACCACCAGCACGTACCCCCAGGAAGTGACGGGCCGATATGTCCGCATGCGCGGCTTGGAACGTGCCACGCCCTACGGCTACTCGCTCTACTCCTTCAAGGTCTACGGCGGCGAACCGGCCCCCGCGTCCACGACCCGCACCAACCTCGCCCTGAACCACCCGGCGTACTCCGACTACTACCAGCACAACGGCGTTTCACCGGCGTACGTCACCGACGGCGGCTGGCCCGCCAACCTCAAGGACGACGCGACCCGTTGGTCCAGCGACTGGAACGCCGACCGCTGGGTCTCGGTCGACCTCGGCGCGACCTCGACGATCGACACGGTCGACCTCTACTGGGAATCGGCCTACGCCGTCGACTACTTGCTCCAGGTCTCCGACAACAACACCACCTGGCGCACGGTCTACGAACCCTCCGCCGCCGACATCGCCGCCCGCCGCGCGAACATCCAGGCCCCCGCCGACGCCACAGGCCGCCACGACACGGTCACCCTGCCCCAGCCGGTCACCGGCCGCTACGTCCGCATGCTCGGCAAGGAACGCCGCTCCTTCTACAACCCGGCGCCCTACACGGCCCAATTCGGCTATTCCCTCTACGAGTTCCAGGTCTGGGGCACCGGCGGCAGCGCGGCGGCGGCCTACCCCGCACTCCCCGCCGACCAGTCGGGCACGTACCAGACGACGTTCTTCGACGACTTCACGTCGGCGGCCCTGGACCGTTCCAAATGGCGGGTCGTGCGGACGGGCACGGAGATGGGCTCGGTCAACGGCGAGTCCCAGGCGTACGTCGACTCCACGGACAACGTCCGTACCCAGAACGGTGAGTTGATCCTCGCGGCGAAGTACTGCAAGGGCTGCACCCAGGCGGGTGGCGGCACGTACGACTTCACGTCGGGCCGCATCGACACCAACACCAAGTTCGACTTCACGTACGGCAAGGTCAGCGCCCGCATGAAGCTCCCGGTCGGCGACGGATTCTGGCCCGCCTTCTGGCTGCTCGGCAGCAACGTCGACGACCCGTCGGTCTCCTGGCCCGCCTCCGGCGAGACCGACATCATGGAGAACATCGGCTACCCGACCTGGACGAGTACGGCCCTCCACGGCCCCGGCTACTCCGCCGACGGCAACATCGGCGCCCGCCAGACCTACCCGAACGGCGGCACGGCCGACCAGTGGCACACGTACGCGGTCGAGTGGACCCCGACCACGATGCGCTTCTACGTCGACGACACCCTCGTCCAGGAGACCACCCGCAACAAACTCGAATCGACCCGCGGCCAATGGGTCTACGACCACAACCAGTACGTCATCCTCAACCTCGCCCTGGGCGGCGCGTACCCGGCCGGATGGAACCAGGCGACGACTCCGTACTGGGGGCTGCCGCAGTCCAGCGTGGACAAGGTCGCGGGCGGGGGAGTGCAGGCGGAGGTGGACTGGGTGCGGGTGGAACAGAAGAAGTGAGCAGGGCTGGGCCGGGGTGACCGGTGTCCGGGCCACCGGTCGGCGGGAGTGTGCCGCCCTCCGGTGGATCCGGGGCCTCGCAGGTACCCTTGATCGCATCGTCATCGCGGCCCGACGGGCTTCCGCTCCACCTCGGTGGGGTCTCGAAGGACATGCCCCCACCCGCACGAGTCATTTCGTGCTGCCTGGGGGAAGTCCTTGTTGTTCCGAGCGTCGGCGAAATCGGTCGCCGTCAGGGCACTCGACAGTTCGCTGTTCCTGCACCTGACCGAGCGGTTCGTCCATCTGCACGGATACCGGCCCGGTACCTCCGAGGTCCGTTCCTGGGAACGGAGCATTCCCGTCCTGGCCGCCGCGCTGAACGACGCCGGTCTCGGGGACGTGGAGATCATGCTCGAGTACGCGCTGCCGCTCAACAGCAAGCGCGCCGACGCGATCCTCGCCGGAGTACATCCGCGCACGGGGGACCCGTCGTACGTGATCGTCGAACTCAAGCAGTGGAGCCAGGCGGAGCCGGACGAGGACGACCCCACGCTCTGCCACGTCGACCCCTACGCCCACCCCGTCCTGAACCCCATCGAGCAGGTACGTCGGTACTGCGAGTACCTCGTCAACTTCAACGGAGCGCTGAGCGGTCGCGCGGAGCGTGTCAGCGGCGTGGCCTTCCTCCACAACGCCACCGAGTTCGGCGTGACCGGGCTGCGCGAGATCGAGAGCGACGACCACGGGCAGCTGTTCACCGGGGAGCGCAGGGGCGAGTTCCTCGACCACCTCCGCGCCCGGCTCAGCGACCGGCACCCCGGCGCACACGCCGCCGACGAACTTCTCGGCGCGGCGACGGTGCCCTCCAGACAGCTGATGTCCGTCGCCGCCCAAGAGGTCCGCGAACGCCAGCAGTTCGTCCTCCTCGACGAACAGCAGGTCGCCTACCGTCTCGTGCTCAACGCGGTACGGCGGGCGCAGCAGTCCGACCACAAGGAGGTCGTGATCGTCACCGGCGGTCCGGGCACGGGCAAGAGCGTCATCGCTCTGCAACTGCTCGGCGAGCTGTACCGCCGGGGTGTTCCGGCCCTGCACGCGACCGGTTCGCAGTCCTTCACTAAGACGATGCGGAAGGTGGCGGGAGCCCGGCGACGTGAGGTGCAGGATCTCTTCAAGTACTTCAACAGCTTCATGACGGCCGAGAAGAACAGCCTCGGCGCACTGATCTGCGACGAGGCCCACCGCATCCGCGAGACATCGGCCAACCGCTACACCCGCGCCGAACACCGCACCGGCAGGGCGCAGATCGACGAACTCATCGATGTCGCACACGTACCGGTCTTCCTCCTCGACGAACATCAGGTGGTACGTCCCGGGGAGATGGGCACGGTCGCCGAGATCGAGGCGGTGGCCGCCAGGCGGGGTGTCCGCTGCACGGTGGTGCCCCTCGACAGCCAGTTCAGGTGCGGGGGCAGCGACGCGTATCTGAACTGGGTGGTGCGCCTGCTGGGCCTGGCGCCGGGTGGCCCCGTGACCTGGGAACCCGACGACCGCATGCGGCTCCTGGTGGCAGACAGCCCCGAGGAGATGGAGACGTTCCTCGACGCACGTCGGGCCCAGGGCTACGGCGCCCGCATGTCCGCGGGCTACTGCTGGCGGTGGTCCTCCGAACCCAAGCCGGGCGAACCGCTGGTGGCCGACGTCGTGATCGGCGACTGGGCGCGCCCGTGGAACCTGCGGGGCGACCGGTCCGTCTCCGGCGCACCGCCGGCCGCGCTGTGGGCGACGGACCCGGCGGGTTTCGGACAGATCGGTTGTGTCTACACGGCCCAGGGCTTCGAGTACGACTGGTCCGGCGTCATCATCGGCCCGGACCTGGTCTGGCGAGGCGACCGGTGGGTCATCGATCCGGCGGCGTCCAAGGACCCGGTGTTCAAGAAGTCCACCCCGCACGCCGATGTGGACCGCCTCATCCGCAACACCTACAAGGTGCTGTTGACCCGGGGCATGGTCGGGACGGTCGTCTACTCGACGGATCCGGAGACCCGGGAGCAGCTGCGCCGACTGGTCGTCGAGCAGCGCCCGGTCGCAGCGGTGTGACAAGGGCGGCCTCGCGGTGAGGTGGTTCTCCCCAGCACGGCGAGCGGCGGGTTTCGGCCATCGATCGGTCGGCACACGCGCCCGACGCGCCCGTCGCGGTGAAACGGCCTGGTGGAGTGCCTAGGATCTTCTGCACCGGTTGCGGCCCGCCGGGCTTCCCGACCGTGGACATGCCCCCACCCGCACGAGTCACTCGTGCCTGGGGGAACCACTTCGTGTCCATGCTCCTGCTGAAGCTGTCGGCGCAGGATCTGCTCACCCTGAACTCACGTCGGCGTATGGTGCCGCACCTCGCTGCCCGTTGGCGGCACTTCCGCGGGTCGGACGCCTCGGTGTCCGAACGCGGTGCCTGGGCCGAGAGCCTGGTCGATCTCGCCAAGGATCTCGTGGCCGCCGACCGCGGCACCGTGGAGATGATCGTGGAGTGCGCGGCCACGATCGACGAGTCCGGCACGCCCGGCGGTCCCCGGCTCATCGACGTCGTACTGGTCGGACAGCATCCCGACACACGGTCCGTCTCGGTCCAGCTCGTCGAGCTGAAGCGCTGGTCGACGGTGACCCGGGTGGAGTCGACCGTGGCAGGGATGGTGCATGTGCCGGGCATGGGGGAGAAGAAGCACCCCGCGCTGCAACTGGCCGAGTACTACGACGCGTTCACCGGTGACCGCGGGCCGCTGAGCGGACTCCCCTTCGAATGCGGCGGCTTCGCCTACCTGCACAATGCCAGCGACGCGTCCGTGGCCCCGCTGGTGGCCGTAGACGCGCCGACGGGTCCCTGCGCGCAGGTCTACACGCGCGACGGGCGCGATCGGCTGCTCTCCGATCTGCGCAAGAACTTCGCCGAGGACGGAGGAGCGTCCGCCGCCGAGATCCTGTTGCACGGCATGCAGTTGCGCAATACGCCGCTGCTCGACGCCATGATCCGGTCGCGTGGCGAGGACACCGTGTTCACGCTGCGCGGACGACAGCGGGAGATCGCGGACGGCATCCGGTCCACCGCCGCCCAGGTCCTGGGAGATCCCTCCGCACCCGCGCTCATCCCCGACGAGCGGCGTGTGGTGTTCCTGGTGACCGGAGGCGCCGGCACCGGCAAGAGCGCCATCGGCCTGCAGATCAAGGCGGACCTGGAGAGCGAGGGACGCACGGTCAAGTACGCCAGCGGCAGCAGGGCCTTCAACGGGGCCATGCAGGAACACGTCGGGTACGGCGACCGGGAGTTCAAGGAGTCCTTCACCTACTTCAGCAGCTTCGTCACCACACCCGATCCCCCTCTCGACGTCCTGGTCTGCGACGAGGCCCATCGCCTCCGC
This sequence comes from Streptomyces sp. NBC_01288, assembly GCF_035982055.1. NCBI lineage: Bacteria > Bacillati > Actinomycetota > Actinomycetes > Kitasatosporales > Streptomycetaceae > Streptomyces > Streptomyces sp. NBC_01288. The sequence continues at coordinate 1,667,252 of NZ_CP108427.1, read as the reverse complement.
GATCGTTCGACCAGCCGCTTCTGGCGGCCGGAACAGCAGGGCACCCGCCCACAGGTGGACGAACTCATCGACGCGTCCCGGCTGACGGTCTTTTTCCTGGACCGGAGTCAGTCCGTACGGCCGAACGAAGTCGGCACCGTCGAACTGATCGAGGACGCGGCCGAGCGCAACGACGCCGAACTGGTCCGCTACCAGCTGAGCGAGCAGTTCCGCTGCGGCGGCAGCGACGGCTACATCCGGTGGGTCCGCGCCGCACTCGGTGTGAGCGACGAAGAGGCGGCGGAGTGGATCCCGGACGGTCTGATGCACGTGGAGATCGCGGACAGCCCCGAGGAACTCGAACGTGTCATCCGCTCGGAAGCACTCGCGGGCGCCTCCGCGCGCATGGTCGCCGGTTACTGCTGGCCGTGGACGAAGCCCCAGGGCAAGGAGAAGAGACTCGAGGCTGACGTCCGTATCGGCGACTGGCACCGCCCGTGGAACGCCGACAGCGAGAGTTTCTGCGAGGACGACGCACCGCCGTCGAAGATCTGGTCGGTGCACGGGAACGGGCTCGGTCAGATCGGCTGTGTGTACACCGCCCAGGGACTCGAATGGGACTGGTGCGGCGTGATCATGGGTGAGGACATGGTGCGCCGGGGCGATCGCTGGGTGTTCCGCCGGGGCAAGGAGCGCAAGGACCCGGAGTCGGGGGTCAAGCGGGTGGGAACGCCGGGGTCGTTCGATCCCAAGGTCCGCGCGAGCAGCGTCGACGACGAGGACTTCGCCCGCCTTGTCCGGCACGCCTACCACGTGCTCATGACGCGGGCCACTCGGGCGACAGTGCTCTACTCGACGGACGACGAGACGCGCGCCTACCTCAAGAAGCTGGTGGGTGACGTGCACATCCACGGTCTCCGCCCGACGTGGGAGAACCTTCCGCCGGAGGCCCGCGCACCGCATCTGCCCCGGCCGGGCCGTGGTGGCCGCAACAGGTCGCGCAAGCGACGTGCTGGGTCGCAGCACGACCAGCGGCCCTTGTTCTGAGGTGCCGGGGAGGGGGCGAGATCTCCGGCCGAGCTGAGAGTGGCGGGCTCACCGGGCCCGCCACCGACCTGCTCAGAAGAGCAGGTGCGCTGCCGCCGCCAGCATCGCCAACACAAGGTTGGAGACGACTCCGGCGGCGGCGCCGACCAGGACCTCGCGGACCCAGGGACGACACGCGGGCTTGTACTCGAGAGGGTTCATTGAGGCCACTCCTCAGTGGTGAGTGCGGAATGGCAGGGATCGCCCTACCGGGCATCCGCCCTCGCCGAGGCGAGGTCCACGTGGTGGATTCACCAACCGTCACTCACAACCAGCGGACTGGACTGTGAACTCCGCTCCGTACCCTCCGGGAAGGCGCGCAACGTGTGACAACGGTAGCGCAGTCGGGGTGGAGCCTGTCCACGCCCTTGGCTGCATCAGCAGTCCCTGAACTCCGGCGACTGATTCAGCACTTGGGCCCGCACCGAGGTAAACCGCGCATACGTCTCCCCGTCCAGCGCCCCCGGCCGGAACGCCGCCACCCGATGGCAGTTCTGGAAGGCCAGGGTCACCCCGAAGTGGCGTTCCAGGCTGCCCCGGATCGCGTCGCTGGCCAGCGCCCGCAGCAGCTGGCCGCGTTCCTGTTCCGACGGGGGCGGGGTCTGGTTGTCGGTGAACTCGGCTGTGCCGGCGCGGAGTTCGGTGGCGAGGCCGGCGACGAGGTCGTAGGCGTACGGGAGGGATGTGCGGACCGTGTCCACGAAGTCCGCCTCGTGGATGTCACCGTGTTCGGCTTCGGCGAGGAGCTTCGGGGAGACGTCGAGAGACATGAAGAGGGGTGTCCTGTCTGGTAGTTGGGGAACAGTGGGCGGGTGGTGGTCAGGGCTGTGGCGTCGGGCCCGGTACGTAGTCCGGGTCGACCTGGGCCGCGAGGTTCAGGCCCGTCGCCCTGTCCGCCCACGCGGTGGCGTTGCGGAGGTGGAAGTCGACGGCGTGGCGGTGCAGGGTCGGCCAGTCCCTGGGGTGGGCGTCGACCGCCTCACGCAGCAAATGCAGGGCGTGCACGTTGTGCGGCTCCAACTCGCCCTGTGCCCGGCCCTGTTCGGCGGCGCGGACGGCGGGGGAGTGGACCAGGTGGGTGAGGAGGTCGTCGCCCACCTCCTCCTTGAGGAAGAGCAGGTCTTCCTCGCCGGTGACCTTGTTGCCGATCACGGCGAGGCGGATGCCGAACTCCCGGGCGTGGTCGCGGTACTGGCGGTACACGGAGACGCCCTTGCGGGTGGGTTCGGCCACCAGGAACGTCAGGTCGAAGCGGGTGAACAGGCCGGAGGCGAAGGCGTCGGCGCCGGCCGTCATGTCGACGACGACGTATTCGCCGGGGCCGTCGACGAGATGGTTCAAGTACAGCTCTACCGCGCTGAGTTTGGAGTGGTAGCAGGCCACCCCGAGGTCGCTCTCCTCGAACTCGCCCGTCGCCATCAGCGGTACGTCACCCGCACGGACCACATGCCGGGCATGCACCTCGTCGTCGCCGAGCAGGCGCAGAAGGCGTGAGCCGCGGCCCGGTGGTGTGGTCTTGATCATGGCCTCGGGGGAGGCGATACGGGGGTTGGTGCCGCGCAGGTGGTTCTTGAGCTCGGTCAGGTGGGCGGCCAGGGGTGGGGCGGTGACCGGTTTGGTGCCGGGAAGCGTGTCGGGGGCCAGGGCCTCGGCCAGGTGCTGGTTGATGTCGCCGTCGATGGCGAGCACGGGGGCGCCGGCGCGGGCCAGGTGGCGGGCGAAGAGGGCCGACAGTGTGGTCTTTCCGCTGCCGCCCTTGCCGACGAACGCGACGCGCACTACCGGTCCGCCGCGATCGCAGTTTTGAAAATGAATGTCATGTGGCTAGGTTTTAGGGGGTGGCCGCGAGGCTGTCAAATCCAGTGGATCAAGGGTGATCCGGGAACGGTCCAAGGGCGATCAAGGCCTGGGAGTCTTAATGCATATGATGTGCAAGTGCTTGAATACTGCATCAGGGCGGCAGGCCCGGACGATATCGATGGTGCGCGTGCCGTGATGCTCGACACCGTCTACCGCGACTTCCACACCGGTTACGTGCCCCGCTGGCACGGCGACATCATCGACCCGGCCGCCGCCTATCTCGCCCCGGCCCGCCACACCCTCCTCGTGGCGCTCGACCCCGCCGACGGCACGGTCGTGGCGACCGCCGCCCTCGACTCCCGTGGACCGGTCCACCCGCCGAACCCGCGCGACCTCGCCGAGCGCTACCCCTCCGGCGGGACCGCGCAACTGCGCCGCGTCTACGTCCGCCCCGCGCACCGCCGGCGCGGCCTCGCCCGGCACCTCGTCGCCGCACTCCTCGCGTTCGCCGCGGCCGACGGCGGCTACCGCGCCGTCTACCTGCACACCGATCCCGCCGTACCCGGCGCCGAGGCGTTCTGGCGGTCGCTCGGGAAGGTCGTGCAGGACGAGCGCGACGACCCGGGCGGCGGGCAGGGGATCGTGCACTTCGAACTGGCGATGGGGCGATGACCGCGATGCGACCTGGACGAACCCGCCCTGCCCGCCTGCTCCTCGCCCTCACCCTCGCCCCGCTCCTCACCGGCTGTTTCGCCTCCGCCGGTGAGGAGAGCGGGGACGCGACCGGGGAGTCCGGTTCCCGGTTGCGCGTCGCCCTCGCGTTCCCGCCCGCCGAGAACCTCTCCCCGTACGGCGCCGACGCCACCGTCCTCAGCCGCCTCGGTGTCACCGAAGGCCTGACCTCGCTGGACGCCAACGGCTCCGCCGCCCCCGCGCTCGCCCGGTCCTGGCAGCGGGAGGGCGACCGCAGCTGGCTGTTCACACTCCGCGAGGCCACCTTCCAGGACGGCACCGAGGTCACCCCGGCCCGCGTGGCCACCGCCCTCGGCCATGCCGCTGAGGCGAAGCCCGCCCCGGCCGCGCTCTCCGGTGTCACTCTCACCGCCGAAGCCGTGGCCGGCGACCGACTGCGCGTCACCACCAACTCCCCTGATCCCGTACTGCCGTTGAGGCTGGCAGGGCCCGCCCTCGCCGTGCTCTCCCCGAAGGCGTACGAGGAGAAGGGCCGCGTCGACCCGGTCGGCACCGCCACCGGTCCCTTCGAACTGACGAAGGTCACCGGCTCCACGGCGGCCACCCTCGACCGCTTCGACGACTACTGGGGCGGCCTCGCCCAGGCCTCCGGAATCGACGCACGGTTCATCGCGGACGGCACCGCCCGCACCAACGCGCTGCGCACCGGGCAGGTCGACGTCGCCGAGGCGATACCCGTCGCCCAGGCCGCCACCCTCGACGCGGACACCCGACGCGAGACCGCCACCACCCGCACCACGAGCCTCCAACTCAACACCAGGACAGGCCCGTTCAAGGACCCGAAGCTCCGCGCCGCCGCCCGCGAGGCCGTCGACACCTCCGCACTCGCCAAGGGCGTCCACGAAGGTCACGCCGACGCGGGTACGGGCATCTACGGCCCCGCCGTCACCTGGGCCGCGGGCAAGCGCGAGCAACCGGTGGGCCGGGCCGAGCCCGTGGCACCCGGCGGGCGGACCATCACCCTCGCGACGTACGACAACCGGCCCGAACTCCCCGAAGTCGCCCAGGTGTTGAAGCAGCAGCTGGAAAGGGCGGGATTCAAGGTCGAGTTGGAGGTCCGCGAGTACTCGCGGATCGAGAGCGACGCGCTGGCCGGGAAGTTCGACGCGTTCGTCGTCGCCCGCAACACCCTGGTGGACACGGGCGATCCGGTGGCCGTGCTCGCCAGTGACTACACCTGCGACGGCGGCTACAACCTCGCCCTGCTGTGCGACAAGGCCGTCGACCGGGCCGTGGCGAAGGCCGAGGGCACCGCCGACACCTCCGCACGCCAGAATGCGGCGATGGCAGCCGAGGCCGAGATCCTCGGCACCGACGCCGTCGTGCCGCTCGTGCACCAACGGGTCGTCACCGGCGTCGGCACCTCGGTGCGGGGCGTCCTCCTCGACCCGTACGAGCGCACCCTCGTCGGCCCCGGAACCCGGCGCTGAACCATGCCGCACCGCACGGCCACGCTCCTGTGGCGCGCCTTCCTCGCGGCCACCCTCGTGTGCGCGGTGGGCCTGCTGCCCTGGCTCTCCCGCACCGACCCGGCCCTCACCGTCCTCAAGGCCCGCTCGGCGGAACGCGACCCCGACCCCGAGGTCCTCGCCACCGTCCGCACCCAACTCGGCCTCGACAACGGCCCGTTGCACCTCCTCGGCCAGTGGCTCGGCGGCCTGCCGCGTGGCGACGCCGGGCGTTCCTGGATCTCCGGCGCCGAGGTCATGCCCGGAGTGCTCCAAGCCCTGGGCGCGTCCCTGCTGTTGATGGGCGCGGCGGTCGCGGTGGCCGTTGTCACGGCAGGGTTGGTGTGTGCGCGGACATTGCGTCGGGGTGCGCGTGCGGTGGGGCGCCCGGGTGACGGTGGGCCCGGATTCCCGGGCACGCTGGGGGAGTTCGTCGCACGGAGGCTCGGCGGTACTGGCTCTGCGGCGCGGTCGGAGTCCCGCCTCCGGCGGCGATTCCGCCGTCCCGCAGAGCGCCCCGGCGGCACCGGCTCCGCCGTTCTCGCCGCGCTCCCCGAGTTCCTCACCGCGTCCGTGCTCGCCACCGTCGTCGGGGTGCAGCTCGGGTGGCTGCCCGCGCTCGGGTGGTACGGGCCGCGTTGGGTGGTGTTGCCGGCGCTTGCGCTGGGGGTGCCTGCCGGGGCTGTGCTGGGGAGGTTGCTCGATGATCTGTTGCCGGGGGCGTTCGGCGAGCCGTGGGTGCGGGCCGCTGCCGCGCGGGGGTTGTCCGGGGGGCGTATCGCCCGACAGGCCGTGCGGCGGTGTCTGCCCGGGCTGTTGCCCAACATGGGTTTGTTCGTCGTCGGGTTGACCGGCGGGGCCGTCGCCGTCGAGCGGATCTTCGACATCCCGGGGCTCGGGCGCACCACCCTCCAGGCCGCCCTCGCCCAGGACCTGCCCGTGCTTCAGGCAGGCACCCTCGCCCTTCTCCTGCTCGCCGCCGTCGCCGCCGGACTCACCCGTCTCACGGCACGCCTCCTCATCGGCCCCGCACTACGCGCCGACGCCCTCCCCTCCCTCCACGGGCCCAGCACCTCAACTCCCCGACGAACACCGCCTCTTGTCTACGGCACGCTCCTCCTCGGTGTCGTCGCGCTCGGTCTGCCCCGGGATCCCCTCGCCCTCGACACCGGGCTGCGTCTCCAACGCCCCACCTGGGCCCACCCGTTCGGCACGGACGCGCTCGGCCGGGATCTCCTCGCGCGGGTCGCCCACGGTGCCGTCGACACCCTGCTGCTCGCCCTCGCGATCAGTGCCGTCGCGCTCGGGGCCGGCGTACTGCTCGGGCTGTTGCCCCGGCTGTCCGGGCCGCTCGTCGACACGGTGAACGCCGTACCGCCGGTCCTCGCCGCCCTGTTGGTCACCGTCGTCGCGGGAAGCGGTGCGGCGACACCCGCGCTCGCCGTGGCCGCCCTCGCCTGGACGCCCCTGGCCGCGCACACCTCCGCACTGCTGCTCCAGGAACGCGCGACCCTGCACGTGACCGCCACCCGGGGTCTGGGCGCGGGCCGTTGGCACATCCTCCGCCACTCACTCCTGCCCGCCGTCCTGCCACCCGTCACCCGGCACGCCCTGCTCCGCCTGCCCGGTGTCGCGCTTGCCCTCGCCTCGCTCGGCTTCCTCGGCCTCGGCGCGCAACCGCCCTCCCCGGAATGGGGGTTGCTCCTCGCCGAGAACCAGCCTTATGCCGAACGCGCCCCCTGGGCAGTCCTGGCCCCCGCCGCCGTACTCGCCCTGCTCGGCGCGCTGGCGGTCACGGCCGCCGGGAGTCTGCAAGGGGCTGGCACACGAGGGGAGTTGGCCGCTCGATGACCTCCGTGGCCCTCGTGCGGACCCCGCTCTCCCCGCTGCTCCGGCTGCTGATCCTCACCCAACTCGCCTTCAACATCGGCTTCTTCGCGGTGCTGCCGTTCCTCGCCGAGCATCTGGCGGACGCGATCGGCATGGCGGGCTGGCTCGTCGGTCTCGTGCTGGGGTTGCGGACCTTCAGCCAGCAGGGGCTGTTCGTGGTCGGCGGGGCCCTCACCGACCGGTACGGCGTCCGGCCCGTGGTGCTCGCGGGGTGCGTGCTGCGGATCGCCGGGTTCGGCTGGCTCGGATACGCGGACGAGACGTGGGCCGTTTTCGGGGCCGTACTGCTCATCGGGTTCGCCGCCGCGCTGTTCTCACCGGCGGTGGAGTCCGAGGTCGCGCGGCAGGCGGTCGAGTGGGAGGAGGCGGGCGGGGGGTCCCGGACCCGAGTGCTCGCGTTGTTCACCGTCGCCGGTCAAGTCGGGGCGTTTGCAGGGCCGTTGCTCGGTGCGCTGCTCCTGGCCGTGGATTTCCGGGTCGCGTGTCTCGCCGGGGCCGGGGTCTTCGTGCTCGTCCTCGCGGGCCATGCGTGGTTGCTGCCGCAGCGCATTCCCGGGCGGCCGCACATCAAAGAGAAGGGCGGCCTGCGGGCCCTGGTGCGCAACCGGCCCTTTCTGGCGCTGTGTTGTGCTTACGGCGCCTATCTCCTCGCCTACAACCAGCTCTACTTGGCCCTCCCCGAGGAGGTGGAGCGCGCGGCGGGCTCGCAGGCGCCGCTCGCCTGGCTGTTCGCGCTGTCCTCGCTGCTGGTGGTGACCGCGCAGTTGCCCGTCACCCGATGGGCGGGGGAGCGGCTCGACCCGCGCCGGTCCATGGCGACCGGGCTGCTGCTGATCGCCGTAGGTTTCATGGTCGTGGCGGTGGGCCGGCCCGCCGAACTGACCGGTACCACCGGGCTGTTGCCCGCGACCGGCTTCGTCGTCCTGCTCACCCTCGGCCAGATGCTCATCGCCCCTGTCGCCCGCGCCTGGGTCCCCGACCTCGCTGAACCCGGACGCCTCGGCCTCTACACCGGCGCGCTGTCCTCCGTCTCGGGGTTGATCGTCCTCCTCGGCAGCGCGGCCACCGGCACCCTCCTCGACATGGGGCTGCCCGCGGCCGTGCCCTGGCTGGTGCTGGCCGCCGTACCGATGGCGGCGGTCGGCTTGCTGCCACGCGGGTCACGCAAGTCACGCCGACCGCGCCGGAGATGAGCCGACCGCAAGGCCCCCGTGTCCCACGGTCCCGGTGTCTGGACCGGTCCAGCAGCGCCGTATCCCGGTAAATCGACGCATGCGCGCACGAGTCCCCCACCCGAACTGAACGCCCCACGCGCCCCCGCCGTACCAAGCCATGAACCAGATATGAGCTGCCCCCTAAACCGCCATCGACGGCTTCGGCGGCAGCGGTGCGTGGGAGGATCCGTCACCATGAGCGCATCGCCGGCGGTTCGGAGCCTGCGCGCCGCGGTGTTCGCCGCGGTGTGTGTGCTGCTGGCTGCCGCCGGGCACGGGCTCGCCACCGGTGCCACGCCTCCGTTGTGGGCGGACGGTGCCGGATTCCTCGTCGTGTTCGTCATGGGATGGCTGCTCGGCGGTCGGGAACGGTCCCTGCCCGGTATCGGTGCCGCCATGCTCGCCACCCAGGCCGGGCTCCACCTCGGTTTCGATGTCGCGCGGCCACGGACCGGCATGGCGATGGCCGGTATGGCGCACATGTCCGGGCACGCCATGGCGCCCATGCGGCAGACGCAGGCGATGACCCCGCACGCCGTGGCCGCCCATGTCGTCGCCGCACTCGTCGCGGCCTGGTGGCTGCGGCGCGGGGAGGCCGCGCTGTGGTCGCTGCTGCGCTGGGCCGTCGCCTTCGTGCCGGGGCTGGTCGCCTGGTGGCGGGAAGCCCCCGCACCGCCGGCCGCCCGCACCGCCCGCCGTCCCGGACGCGCCGCCGCCGACGCGTCCCCCCTGCGCCAACTCCTCCTCCGGCACGCGGTCAGCCGTAGAGGACCACCGGACCCGATCCCGTACCCGGTCTGACCACCCAACTTCCTTTTCCCGTACGGAGATCACCTCACCATGTCCGCACACCGCACCACCCTGCGCCGCGCAGGCACCGTCGCCGCGCTCGCCACCGCCGGAGTCCTGGCCGCCGCCGGCGTCGCCTCCGCGCACGTGACCGTCCACCCGGAGAGTTACGCCAAGGGCGCCACGGACGGTGTCCTCACCTTCCGCGTCCCCAACGAGGAGGACAAGGCGAGCACCACCAAGGTCCAGGTCTATCTGCCCACCGACCACCCCGTCCTCGGCGTGCTGGTCACCCCGCAGAACGGCTGGACCGCGAAGGTCACCACCAGCAAGCTCAAGACGCCGGTGAAGACCGACGACGGCACGATCACCGACGCCGTCTCCGAGATCACCTGGACCGGCGGGAAGATCGGGGCCGGACAGTACGAGGACTTCAACGTCGCCTTCGGTCAACTGCCCGACGACACCGACCAGTTGGCGTTCAAGACGCTCCAGACGTACTCGGACGGCGATGTCGTCCGCTGGATTGAGCAGACCACGGCAGGGGACGACGAGCCGGAGAACCCGGCGCCCGTCCTCAAGCTCACCGCCAAGGAGAGCGAGGACGGCGACGAGACCCCGGCCGCCTCCGCCTCGACGGCGGACACCGCCACGAAGACGACGTCCGCCTCCGGCTCCTCGTCGAGCAGCGACTCGACCGCCCGCGGGCTCGGCATCGCCGGGCTGATCGTCGGCGTGCTCGGCCTCGCGGCGGGCGCCTTCGCGATCGTGCGCAGCCGGGCCCCGCGGTCGTAGCACCCAAGTCGTAGTACCCGACGAGTAGCACCCAAGGAGTACGCCGAAGGGCCCGGATCACCAGTGATCCGGGCCCTTCGGCGCAACCGTCCCTACTGCGAGACCAGTTCCAGCAGCTTCTCCTCCACCGGAACCTCCTCGACGCGGGAGGTGCGCGAGGTGCGCCAGAGCCACAGGATGTCGCGGCCGAAGGACCACACCAGGGTGCCCAGCGCGAGAACCACCACGCCGATGTTGGCCGCGTGGGGCAGCAGGTTCGCGCCCGCGAGGAGCAGCAGGATGCCCTGCGTGGCGGCGACCGTCTTGCGGGCCGTGCTCGGCGGCAGCGGGGCGTTCAGCCACAGCCAGACGCGGGCCGCGGCGACGAACGCGTAGCGCATGCCGCCGATCAGCAGGACCCACGGGCCCATCTGCGTCGAGACGTACACGCTGAGCACCAGGATCAGGAACGCGTCGACCTCCATGTCGAAGCGCGCCCCCAGCGCGGTGGAGGTGCCCGTGCGCCGGGCGACCTTGCCGTCGACGCCGTCCAGGATCAGGGCCACCGCGGTCAGTCCGACCAGCAGCGTGACCGGCGGCGAACTCTCGAAGGAGTCCGCGACCAGCGCGGTCACCCCGCCGACCAGGATGGCCCGCCCGAGCGTGACCCGGTTGGCCGGGCCGAAGGAACGGGTCCGGGTCCGGTGCAGCGCCTTGGAGAGCACGGCCCAGGTGGCGATCGCGAATGCCAGGCCGGTCAGCCAGCCGGCCGGCCCCATCCCGATCGCCGTGCCGAGCAACGCCAGCAACAGGATCTGAACGCCCGCTCCCACAGCGGTCTCCTGCTGGACCAGCCTTGCTTCGTATGTGTTGTTCAGGGCCACCGCACACCCTCCGGCCGTATGACAGAGTCGATCAACGCCGCGTACTGTGCGCGGCCTGTGGTTACCCGTACGTGAACAGCTTCCCGATCGTTCAGGAGGAATCCGATGAAGCGCACCGCGAGGGCGTTTTGGATCGGTCCACCGGGTCACGGCGAGATACGCGACGTCGTCCTGCCCGACCCCGCCGAGGACGAGGTGGTGGTCCGATCCCTGTGGTCGGGCGTGAGCCGCGGCACCGAGACCCTGGTCTTCCGCGGGGGCGTCCCCGAGAACCAGCACGCGACCATGCGGGCCCCGTTCCAAGAAGGCGACTTCCCAGGTCCGGTCAAGTACGGCTACCTCAACGTCGGGGTAGTGGAGGAGGGGCCGGACGCGCTGCAAGGCCGTACCGTCTTCTGTCTCTATCCGCATCAGACGCGCTACGTCGTCCCCGCGAGCGCCGTGACACCCGTGCCGGACTCCGTGCCCGCCGGGCGGGCCGTGCTCGCCGGGACCGTGGAGACCGCTGTCAACGCCCTGTGGGACGCGGCGCCGCTGGTCGGCGACCGGATCGCGGTGGTCGGGGGAGGCATGGTCGGCTGCTCGGTGGCCGCGCTGCTGGGCCGTTTCCCGGGTGTGCGGGTCCAGTTGGTGGACGCGGACCCGGCGCGCGCGAAGATCGCCGAGGCGCTCGGTGTCGGCTTCGCGCTGCCCGCGGACGCGCTCGGGGACTGCGATCTCGTCGTCCACGCCAGCGCCACCGAACAGGGACTCACCCGCGCGCTGGAACTCCTCACCGCCGAGGGCACGGTCCTCGAACTGAGCTGGTACGGCGACCGGAAAGTGAGCCTCCCGCTCGGCGAGGCGTTTCATTCGCGGCGCCTTGTCATCCGCAGCAGCCAGGTCGGGACCGTGTCCCCGGCCCGTTCCAATCGCAGCTACGCAGACCGGCTCGCCCTCGCCCTCGACCTGCTCGCGGACCCCGCGCTGGACGCGCTGGTCACCGGGGAGAGCGACTTCGAGGAGCTGCCGGACCTGCTGCCCAGGCTCGCGTCGGGGGAGATCCCGGCGCTGTGCCACCGGGTCCGTTACGCCGACATCGGCTGAGAACTGTTCAATTCCGTACGAGCAAGAGCGTCTGACCTGAGAAAAGAGTGAGAGTCGGCTGAACAGGGGGAGGCGTGGAGCCGTACTAGACGGCATCCCCCGGCAGGGATCAGCCGGGGGACCAGACGCGCCGCACCTGGAGGGTCGTCCGTTGTTCAGCATCACCGTTCGCGATCACATCATGATCGCCCACAGCTTCCACGGCGAAGTGTTCGGGCCCGCCCAGCGGTTGCACGGAGCCACGTTCCTGGTGGACGCCACCTTCCGGCGCGAGCAGCTGGACGACGACAACATCGTCGTCGACATCGGACTGGCCACCCAGGAACTGGGCGCCGTCGTGAGCGAGTTGAACTACAGAAACCTCGACAACGAACCCGACTTCGCGGGGGTCAACACCTCGACGGAGTTCCTCGCGAAGGTCATCGCCGACCGGCTCGCCGGGCGGATCGAGAAGGGAGCGCTCGGCGAGGGCGCCCGGGGCCTGACCGGCCTCCAGGTCACCCTGCACGAGTCGCACGTCGCCTGGGCGAGTTACGAGCGTGCCCTGTGAGCGACGTGACCATCGACCGCGCCCCCTCGCTGGGATTCCTGCCCGCACAGCGCGCGGCCTCCCGGAATGCCGAGATCATCCCCATGTCCCTGCGCACCGTGCACTTCGTGATGCCGGGCGGTGTCGACGACCCGGCCGCGCCGAGCGGCGGCAACGCCTACGACCGGCGGGTCAGCCTGGATCTGCCCGGCTTCGGCTGGCACGTCCACAAGCACGCGGTGGACGGCGAGTGGCCCCGGCCCGGTGCCGCCGCCCGTGCCGAACTGGCCCGGGTGCTGCGCGAGTTGCCGGACGGCGCCGCCGTACTGCTGGACGGGATCGTCGCCTGCGGGGTCCCCGAGATCATCGTCCCGGAGGCCGACCGGCTGAGCCTGGCCGTCCTAGTCCACCTTCCGCTCGGCGACGAGACCGGCCTGGAGGCCGCCGTCGCCGCGGAGTTGGACGAGAAGGAACGGACGGTCCTGCGCGCGGTGTCGGCGGTCATCGGCACCAGCGAGTGGGCGGTCCGCCGCCTCGTCTCCCACCACGGCCTGGCCCCCGAGCGCGTCCATGTCGCCACCCCCGGAGCCGACATCGCGCCCCTCGCCTCCGGCACCGACGGCGTCTCCCGTCTGCTGTGCGTCGCGGCCGTGACCCCGCGCAAGGGGCAGCACCGGCTGATCGAGGCCCTGGCCGCCGCGGCCGACCTGCCGTGGACCTGCGTCTGTGTCGGCGGCCTCGGCCACGACCCGGAGTACGTCGACCACCTGCGCGGCCTCATCAAGCAGTACGGTCTCCAGGACCGGCTGCACCTCGCGGGCCCGCAGGCCGGCGCCGAACTCGACGCCAGTTACGCCTCCGCCGACCTCATGGTCCTCATGTCGTACGCCGAGACGTACGGCATGGCCGTCACCGAGGCCCTCGCGCGCGGGATTCCCGTGCTGGCGACGGACGTCGGTGGCCTGCCCGAGGCCGTCGGCCGCGCCCCCGACGGCGGGGTGCCCGGCATCCTCGTCCCGCCGGAGGCCCCCGAAGCCCTCGCCGCCGAACTGCGCGGCTGGTTCGGCGAGGCCGACGTACGCCGGCGTCTCAAGGCGGCGGCCCGGGGCCGGCGCGCGGCGCTCGACGGGTGGGCCACGACGGCCCGCAGCCTGGCCGGCGTACTCACCCGGCTCCCCAGCGAACCCCGGAGGGCGGCATGAGGAAGACGGCCACCACGGCACAGGCTGGACGGATCCCGGCGCAGCCGGGGCCCAGGGGCGTACCGCTGGGCATGCTGGTCGCCCCGGTACAGCCCGACGCGAAGGACCTGACGGCTGGACAGCCGGGGCCGGAGGACATCATGGCGGGAACGGTCCAAGCGGACGCCGGCGAGCAGACAGGGCCAGGTTCCGTGATCCCCGGCGCCGGGCCCGCGGGCCGCCCCGGCGAGCGGGCCACCGTACGGCTGCGGGATGTCGGACCCGACGACCCGCCGCGCTACGCGCCCGAGTGGCTGGAGCTGCGGGAGGCTGCCGACGCCGTCGCGCGGGCGCCCGAACTGCTCGACCCGCTGCGCATCCGGCTCGCCAACCTGCCCGGCCGCTCCGGGGTCGTCATCCATGACCTGGGCTGCGGCACCGGCTCGATGGGACGCTGGCTCGCGCCCCGCCTCGACGGCGCCCAGCACTGGATCCTGCACGACCGCGACCCCTACCTCCTGCACTTCGCCGCCGTCGCCTCACCCCGTGCGGCCGCCGACGGCAGCCGCGTCACGGTCGAGACCCGGCGCGGTGACGTGGCCCGGCTGACCCCGGACGCGCTGGTCGGCGCCTCGCTGGTGACGGCCTCGGCACTGCTGGACGTCCTCACCCGTGAGGAGGTCGACGCCCTCGTCGCCGCCTGTGTCGGCGCCGGTTGCCCCGCGCTGCTCACCCTGTCGGTGGCGGGCAAGGTCGAACTCACCCCGGGCGACCCGATGGACGCGGAGATCGCCGACGCGTTCAACGCCCACCAGCGGCGCGACGGCCTCCTCGGCCCGGACGCCGTCACCGTCACCTGCGAGGCCTTCGCCGCGCACGGCGCCACGGTCCGCGTCCACCCGAGCGCCTGGCGGCTCGGCCCCGACGAGGCCGCCCTCACCGCCGAGTGGCTGCGCGGCTGGATCGGCGCGGCCGTCGAGGAACGCCCCGAGCTGAAGGAGCGTGCCGACCAGTATCTGGAACGGCGCCTCGCGGCTTGCGCGGCAGGGGAGTTGAGTGTGCTCGTCCACCACAGCGACCTGCTGGCACTGGCCCGGCCCACGGGGAGCACGTCATGAGCGTCGAGACCATGAGGACGGTCGCACCGCGGCCGAGCACCAGGACGCGCCGGGTGCGTGTGGACCGGTCCACACCGGTCGCTCTCACCCTGCGTACCGAGACCGCGGTGGAAGCGGTACGCCGTCCCAAGCACACCCCGCCGCTGCACAGTTCGGCCGTCTCCGGCGACCGCATCGGGGTGATCGTCTCCGCCCCGCACCCCACCGCCGACCGCGCCTCCGGCGCCCGCCGCGTCCTGCGCGCGATCCTGACCCGGGTGAACTCCCGCGCGGTACGCACCCACTTCGGCACGGTCGCCGGCGTCACCATCCTCGGCGTTCTCCTCTGGCGCCTGGGCACCGGCGTCTTCCTGGACGGCCTGCGCCGCATCGACGCACCGACCCTGCTCATCGGACTCGCGATCGGCGTGGTCACGACGGTGTTCAGCGCCTGGCGCTGGGCGCTGGTGGCGCGCGGCCTGCGCATCAAGCTGCCGCTCGGCCCGGCCGTCGCCGACTACTACCGCGCCCTGTTCCTCAACGCGGCCCTGCCCGGCGGCATCCTCGGCGACGTGCACCGCGCGGTACGCCACGGACAGAGCGCCGGCGACATGGGCCGCGCCGTACGCGCCGTCGTCCTGGAACGCGTCGCGGGCCAGATCGCGCTGGCCGTCGTAGGAGTGGCGGTCCTGCTGGGCCTGGACTCCCCGGTGATGGCCGACGCCCGCAGCATCGCCCCGGTCGTCCTGCTCGCCGCCCTCGGAGCACTCGCCGTCGTGGCCGCCGTACGCATGAACCGTCCGGCCACCGCCACCCGCCGGAGCCGCGCCCTGCGCGCCACCCTCGACGAGGCCCGCGCCGGACTGTTCTCCCGCGCCAACTGGCCCGGCGTCACCGTCTCTTCGCTCATCATCCTCGCCGGCCACCTCGCGATGTTCGTGGTCGCCGCCCGAGCCGCCGGCTCCGCCGCCACCGTCGCCCAGCTGCTGCCGATCGCGATCCTCGCGCTCGTCGCCATGGGCCTGCCGCTCAACGTCGGCGGCTGGGGCCCCCGCGAGGGCGTCACCGCCTGGGCCTTCGGCGCCGCGGGCCTCGGCGCGACCAGCGGCCTGTCCGTCTCGGTGGTCTACGGCGTACTCAGCTTCGTCGCCGCCCTGCCCGGCCTGCTCGTCCTGGTCGCCCGCTGGTACACCGGCCTGCGCACCGCCGGGCCCGGCACCGCCGTACCGGACCCGGTGCCCGCTCAGGCCTCCGCGGTCAGCATCGAGAAATACGCCCCGAAGGATTCGGCGAGGCTCGCCAGCAGTTCCTTCCCCTTTTCCGCCGAGCCGAGGGACGGGCGCCCGATGACGCCCGACTCGGTATAGCCGGACATACCGAGCGTCAGGAGATGGCGACGGTCGTCGGCGACGAAATCGGAGGTCTCATATCCGGGACGGATCAATTCGGGATGAGCGTGCAGAAGAATGGAGGTCTCGATTTCCCCCGCATGCATATCGGTGAGCAACGAGGTCAGCACCCCGGCCCGTTCCAGCGCCGTCTCCCAGTCCTCGGCGGCGGGGAACAGCGCCATCCGCTCACCGCGCGCGGAGGACTCCTGAACGACGTTGCCCAGCACGTAGTTTCCGCCGTGGCCGTTGACCACCACCAGGGTCCCGACCCCCGAGCGGCGGAGCGAGTCCGCGATGTCCCGCACCACCGCATGAAGGGTCACGGAAGAGATGCTGACGGTCCCCGGCCAGGCCGCGTGCTCGTGCGAGCAGGCGATCGTCACCGGCGGGAGAAGATGCACCGGGTACGCCGCGGCGATCTCCCGGGCCACGGCACAGGCGACCAACGTGTCGGTGGCCAGCGGAAGATACGGGCCGTGCTGCTCGAAACTGCCGACCGGAAGGACGGCGACCTGTGTTGATACTTCTGCCCCCCTAGACCTCACGTCCTCCGTGGTGTCCGCCGGCACCAGTCCGTATGCCGCCGTCCGTGAGTCCGAACCATTCATTTTTTCACGGCCTTTCGTCTCTGCTTAGGAACCAGATCATGACAGAAAACATTGGCGTACTCGGCAAGCAGAAGTCCGCGCAGTCCAGGGGCGCGGAACGCGTCGTGAATGCTCCCTTGCCCACCGTGTACGGCAAATTCCAGGCGATCGGCTACCTGGACCACGACCGCGGTGACGAGCAAGTGGCCCTGGTCTACGGTGACATCGGCACGGACGACGTACTCACCCGACTCCACTCGGAGTGCCTGACGGGCGATGCCTTCGGTTCCCAGCACTGTGAGTGCGGCGACCAGTTGGACGCCGCGATGCGGGCCGTCGTCGCCGAAGGCCGGGGCATAGTCGTCTACTTGAGAGGGCACGAGGGCCGCGGCATAGGCCTGCTCGCCAAGTTGCGCGCGATGGCCCTGCAGGCGGAGGGACTCGACACCGTCGAGGCGAACCTCGCCCTCGGTCTGCCGGTCGACGCCCGTGACTACGGCGTCGCCGCCGAGATCCTGCACGACCTCGGGGTGGCGAGCGTCCGTCTGCTCTCCAACAACCCGCGCAAACGCGAGGCGTTGCTGGAACACGGCATCAAAGTCTCCGAAGAGGTACCGCTGTTGATCCCGCCCTGCGAGAACAACATCACCTATCTCCGCACCAAGCGGGAGCGTCTCGACCACCACCTGCCCCATCTGGACGCGGTGGCGCACTGGTCCTGATTCGGGTGAGCGCGGTCCGGACAGGAAGAGGGAATGACCGACGACGTCCTCTTCCTCTCCGGCGACCGGGTCAGGCACCTGCTCGACGCCGACACGGCCATCGCCTCGCAGCGCGCGGCCTTCACCGCGCTCGGCGACGGCGACGCCGACCTGCCCGGCAAGATCATGTACCCGAGCCGCTTCGACGACAGCGTTGTCTTCGCCTACGTCTCCCGGCTGTCGGCGGACACCGGGGCCGTGGCGAAGTTCGGCAGCGTCAACCCCGCCAACGCCCGCGCCGGACTGCCCACGATCCACGCGGTGATCAGCGCCTTGGACCGGTCCACCGGACAGCTGGTCGCGGTGATGGACGGCACGGCGGTGACGACCCTGCGCACGGCCGCGGGCAGCGCCGTGGCCGTCGATGTCCTGGCCGTGCCCGACGCCGACCGCCTCGGCGTCCTCGGGTCCGGCACCCAGGCCCTGGCCCACGTCCGCGCGATCGCCCGGGTCCGGGACCTGAAGTCCGTACGGCTGTGGAGCCCGAACCCCCGGCGGCGCGCACAGGCCGCAGAGACGCTGACGGCCGAACTGCCCTTCCCCGTCGAGGCGGTGGACACCGCGAAGGAAGCCGTGACCGGCGCGTCCGTGGTCGCCGCCTGCACCCTCAGCACCACCCCCGTGGTGCACGGCGCCTGGCTCACGCCCGGCTGCACGGTCGTCAGCGTGGGCTCCTTCGAACCCACCCGCAGTGAAGTCGACCCCGAGGTCCTACGGCGATCCGCCGCCGTCGTCGTCGACGACCCGGAGACGGCCGCCGAGCACGCCGGACCGATCGTCGACGCCCTGCGCGCCGGCCTGCTCACCCCTGACGACCTGATTCCGCTCGGCGCCGTTCTCACCGGCCGCCGCGCGGCCCGTACCCGACCCGACGACATCGTCCACTACAACAGCGTCGGACTCGGCATCCAGGACGCGGCAGCGGCCTGGGCCGTCATCCACGCGGCCAAGAAGGAGCGCCCGTGAAGCGTCAGGCAGAGGTCGTCGTCATCGGCGGCGGGGTCATCGGCACCAGCATCGCCTACCACCTGGCCCGCGCCGGCGTCCGGGACGTCGTCCTCGTGGAACGGGACGAGCTCGCCGCCGGGTCCACCTCCAAGGCGGCCGGCGGAGTGCGCGCACAGTTCTCCGACGGGCTCAACGTGCAACTGGGCGCGCGCAGTCTGGAGGCATTCGAACGCTTCGAGGAGGACACCGGCCACGACATCGGGTTACATCGCGTCGGCTACCTGTTCCTCCTCTCCACACCCGAGGACGTGGCGTCCTTCGAGGCGGGCGTCCGCCTCCAGAACTCCCTCGACGTGCCCAGCCGCATCATCGACCCCGCCGAGGCCCGCCGCCTCTCCCCGCTGATCAGCACCGAAGGCCTCATCGCCGCCGCCTACTCGCCCGACGACGGCCACTGCACCCCCGAAGCCGTCGTCCACGGCTACGCCTCCGCCGCCCGCGCCCACGGCGCGACGATCCTGCGCCACACCGACGTCACCGGCATCGAGACCCACGGCGACACCATCACCGCGGTGGCGACGACCCTGGGCCGCATCGACACCAACACCGTGATCTGCGCGGCCGGCGCCTGGTCCAAGGCGATCGGCGTGATGGCGGGCGTGGACCTCCCCGTGCAGCCGCTGCGCCGCCAGATCGCGGTCACGGAACCGGTCACGGGACTGCCGCCGAACCTCCCCATGACGATCGACTTCACCACCAGCCTCTACTTCCACACCGAGGGCCCCGGCCTCCTCGTCGGCATGTCCGACCCCGACGAGCGTCCCGGCTTCGCCACCGACACCCACGACCGCTGGATCCCCCGCCTCGCCGACGCCATGCGCCGCCGCGCCCCCGACCTCCTGGAGCTGCGCCGCACCGGCGGCTGGGCGGGCCTGTACGAGAACACGCCGGATCACAACGCCCTGATCGGCGAGGCGACTTCGGTCTCCCGCTTCCTCTACGCCACCGGCTTCTCCGGCCACGGATTCCTCCAGGGACCGGCCGTCGGCGAGGTCGTCCGCGACCTGTACCTCGGCCACGTACCCTTCGTGGACGTCAGCCCCCTGAGCGCCGGCCGGTTCGCGGCCGACGCCCCGCGCCCGGAGGTCAACCTGGTATGACCGAGCTCCATCTGTGGCTGCGCCACGAGCCCCGCACGACCGAACGCCGCACCCCGGTCGTCCCCTCCGACGCCCGCCGCCTCGTCGAGAACGGCGTGACCCTCACGGTCGAGGAGTCCCCGCAACGGATCTTCCCCATCGAGGAGTACGAGGCGATCGGCGCCCGCGTCGCACCCGCGGACTCCTGGGCGTCGGCGCCGCGGGACACGGTGATCCTCGGCCTCAAGGAACTCCCGGACAAGCCGACCGAGTTGACCCACCGTCACATTTTCTTCGGGCACGCCTACAAGGGTCAGCTGGGGGCGAGCGACCTGCTGAGCCGGTTCGAGGCCGGGGGCGGAGCGCTGCTCGACCTCGAATACCTGGTGGACGACAACGGACGCCGCCTCGCCGCGTTCGGCTTCTGGGCGGGCTACCTGGGCGCGGCGCTCGCCGTCCTCCAGCACCGGGGCCGACTGGTCGCTCCCCTGACGCCCACCTCGAAGGAGGAGCTGGACAAGACACTCCAACTCGCCGCAGGGGACCAGGAGTTCAGCGCCCTGGTGATCGGCGCGCTGGGCCGCAGCGGACGCGGAGCGCGGGTGGCGTTCTCCACGGCCGGCATCGAACCGACCTGTTGGGACCTGCCCGAGACCCAGAACCTCGACCGCCCGGCCCTGTTGGCCCACGACGTCCTGGTCAACTGCGTTCTGGCCACGACCCCCGTCCCGCCCTTCCTCCGTGAGACGGACCTGGACGATTCGACCCGCCGCCTCCGCACCGTCTCCGACGTCACCTGCGACGTGGGCTCGCCCCTCAACGTCCTGCCGGTCTACGACCGCACGACCGAATGGGACGCCCCGGTACGGCAGTTGCACGAGCGTCCGCCGCTCGACCTCATCGCGATCGACAACCTGCCGTCCCTCCTGCCGAAGGAGTCCAGCACGGACTTCTCGGCCGCGCTGCTGCCCCAACTCCTGGACTTCGGGACCGGCGGGGCGTGGGGACGGTGCCTGGACCTGTTCCGTACGAAGTCCCGTGAACTCGGAATCGCCGTGGCGGAAGGGGAGTTGGGCCATGTCTGACGTGGTGCGCGCGAGCGGTACCGTCCACTGGATCGGCGCCGGACTGTCCACGGGCAGCGGGCTCGCCCTGCTGTGCGACACGGCCGAGCGGGTACGGCTGTGGCACCGCACCGAGGAGCGGGCGGCACAGGCCCTCGACCACCTGGGCCTGACGGGACGCGCCGAACCGCGAGCGTTCGGACTCGCCGCGCTCACGGCCGAGTTGGCGCCAGGAGACGTGGTCGTATCCATGTTGCCCGCGCCCGAACACGCGGCGCTGCTGGCCGTCTGCGTGCGGCGGCAGGCGCACTTCGCCTGCTCCAGCTATGTCTCGGACGCCGTCCTCGAACAGGTACCGGCGGCCGAGAAGGCGGGGATCGTCGTCCTCACCGAGGCCGGTCTCGACCCCGGCATCGACCACCTCTTCGCGCACAGCCTGGTCGCCCGCGCCAGGGAGGCGATCGGCGACGGTACGGCGGCCTCGTACAGCCTCACCTCGTACTGCGGCGGGGTTCCCGCGGTGCCCAACGACTTCCGGTACCGGTTCAGTTGGGCACCGGCCGGAGTACTGGGCGCGCTGCGCTCACCGGCGCGGTATCTGGAGGACGGCGCGGAGACCACCGCCGACCGGCCCTGGGAGGTGACCCGGCCGCATGTCGTCGACGGTGAGACCTTCGAGGTCTATCCGAACCGGGACAGCGTGCCGTTCATCGAGCAGTACGGGCTGCCGTCCGGCTGGAAACCGCGGACGTTCGTGCGCGGCACGCTGCGACTCGATGGCTGGCTACGGGCCTGGGACGCGGTGTTCGATGAACTGAAAGAGGGCGACGACACCCGGATCGCCGCGCTGGCAAGGGAGTTGGCGGCGACCTACCCCACCACGGACGCCGACCACGACCGGGTCGTCCTCGCGGTGTCCCTGGACGTCCGGGGCGACGCGGGCGAGTCCTGGTCCGGCAGCTACCTCCTCGACCTGGTCGGTGACGAGGAGGAGAGCGCGATGGCCCGCTGTGTCTCGCGCCCGCTCTCCCTCGCCGTCCGCCACATCCTGTCCGACGACCTGCCGTCCGGCCTGAACCGGGCGGCGGAGACGGCGGAACGGTCACGGGAGTGGCTGAGCGAACTGGCTGGGGAGGGGCTGGAGTTCACCTTGCGGGTGGATCAGTGAGCCGGCGGTCGCGGCTCAGCCCGTGACCGCCTCGTGCACCAACTGCTTCAACTCCGGGATGATCTTCAGGGACGACTTCGGCCGGAGCTGCGTCATGAACTGCACGGTCAGGTCGCGGCTCGGGTCCACCCAGAACGTCGTCGTCGCCGCGCCGCTCCATCCGAACGCACCCAGTCCCATGGGGGATTGGGTGCGCTCGGGGTCGATGACCACGGAGACGCTGAGGCCGAAGCCCATGCCGTCGTTGCCGGGTTCCTGGTGCGCGGGGCTGCCGAAGGCGCGCATGTCGGCGCCGCCGGGGAGGTGGTTGCTGGCCATGAGGTCGACCGTCTCGGGGGCCAGCAGCCGGGCGCCGTCGAGTTCGCCCCGGCGCCGCAGGAACTCCGCGAACCGGTGCACGTCGTACGGGCTCGCCGCCATCCCGCCGCTGCCCGACAGGAACCGCGGCCGGCCGCCCCGCAGCGGCAGCCCGGCGATCGGCTCGATACCGCCGCCGTCGGCGTCGCCGTACAACTGGGAGAGCCGGTCGGCCTTTTCGTCCGGGACCGAGAAGCCGGCGTCCGGCATCCCCAGCGGCCGGAAGATCCGCTCGGCGAAGAACTCGTCGAGCCGCTGCCCGGACACCACCTCGACGATCCGGCCCAGGACGTTGGAGGCGACGGAGTAGTTCCACTGCGTGCCCGGCTCGAACTGGAGCGGCAGACTCGCGTAGATGTCGATGGTCTCGGCGAGGTTCGCGCCGGGCGGCACGGACGACTCCAGGTGCGCCTCCCGGTACAGGGCGTCGACCGGGTGCGAGTGGTAGAACGCGAAGGTCAGGCCCGAGGTGTGGGTCATCAGATGCCGAATCAGCATGGGCTGCTCCACCGGTCGCGTCTTGACGTCGGCGCCGGAGCCGCTGTCGTAGACCCGCATGTCCGCGAAGGCCGGCAGATGAAGGCCGACCGAGTCGTCCAGGGAGAGCTTGCCCTCCTCCATCAGGATCAGCGCGGCGACCGCCGTGACCGGTTTGGTCATGGAGTAGATCCGGTACAACGTGTCCGGCGTGACGGGCCGTTGGGCCGCGACATCGCGGTGCCCGTGGGCGGTGAGGTGGGCGACGCGACCGCCGCGGGCCACGGACACCAGGAAGCCCGGCAGGCGCTTCACGTCGACGTAATGGGCGAAGTGCTGGTCCAGGCGGTCCAGCGCCTTGTGATCCAGTCCGACCTCGTCCGGGTCGACCTCTTGTCGCAGCTGTGCCATGGCTCTCCTCCGAATTGCGTTCACGAGGTGGGGTCCCGCATACCCGGCCCCGGACACCTCGGAACTCATCGTCGCGCAGGAACACCTGCGCGGTCTCCTGTAACGGGGGGATGTGTGAGCGACGCGACTGTCCGTCCGGGCAGCGAGAGACAGGCGAGAGCGCCGGTCAGGGCCACCGAGGCGAGGATTCCGAGGGCCAACTCCCGGCCACTTCCGGCCATCAGCGTGCTCCCGGCGGCGACCCCGAGCGTGGGACCCACGTTCACCGCGGTCTGCTTGAGCCCGCCCGCCACCCCGGCGGACTCCACGGCGGCTTCCCGCACGACCACTTGGGTCGCCGCCACCAGGACCGTTCCAAACCCGGCCCCGAGCAGGGCGAAACCCCCGCATATCGTGACTGTGCCGGAGGCCCGGGACAACACGAGAACAGCCAGGGCCACGACCGTCATCGCCACGCCGGCCGTACGACGCGCCCCGACCCGGCGCAGCACCACGGGGGTCACGGGTGCCGCGAGGACCATCGCGGCGGCCAACGGCAGGCCTCGGAGGGCGCTTTGGAACGGGCCAAGTCCCATCGTGTCCTGGAGGAAATAGGTGACGACGAACAGCGTCCCGGAGAAGGCGGCCGACGCCGCGAGCAGCATCCCGAGCGCCCCGCGGATCGCCGCCGAGCCGACGACGTCCGGTGGCAGGAGCGGATGCGCCGTACGACGCTCGTGCCGTACGAAGGCCACAGCGGCCGGCACGGACACGGCCAAGCCGGCGGCCGAACCGGGGAGGTCCACCAGCGCCTGGACGAGAGAGGCGAGGGAGAGCGCGAGGAGCAGGGCGCCGCGCAGGTCGAATTGGACCGCTGATGCTCTTTCTCGGTGAGGCTCTCGAACGGTGAGCGCGAGCACGCCGAACACGAGCGAGGGCACGACGTTGAGGAAGAACACGGCCCGCCAGCCCACCGCGCCCACCAACGCTCCGCCCACCAAAGGCCCGGCGGCGGCCGCGATCCCGATCACACTCGTCCGCACGGCGATGGGCATGGCGAGCCGGTCGGACGGGAACGCGGCGCGCAGCATGCCGAGCGTGGCCGGTTGGAGCAGCGCCCCGAACACCCCTTGGACGACCCGGAGTCCGATCACCCACCCCACCCCGGGCGCCAGCCCGATCCCGGCCGAGGCGAGACCGAAGCCGAGCATGCCGAGCCCGAACATCCGCTGATGCCCGTACCGGTCCCCGATCCGGCCGGCCGACACCAACAGGCTTGCCACGGCGACGAGATACGCGGTGCTCGTCCACTGGACCTGCGCGAGCGAGGCCCCCAACTCCCTTTGCAGGGTGGGCTGTACGACGGTGAGTACGGTCCCGTCCAGGGCGACGATCGCCGCCCCCGCCGCACTGCTCGCCAGCACGAGCCTTCGTTGGACCGTCATCGAGTGGGCTCCGGACCGAGGTGCGCGTCGAGGGTCGAGCGCAGAAGGGATGTGAAGTCGTCGGCGCCGGTGGCGAGTTGGAGGCTGCCCCAGCGCCAGAGCTGGGCGACGCCGTGCAGGTTCGCCCACAACGCGCCCGCGACCAGGCGGGCGTCCACGTCGGGACGCGCCCGGCCGACCAGGTCCACCAGGACACCGAACAAGGGGAGGCTGGTGTCCCGTAGTCCCAAGTGACCGCTCTCCAGCAGGTCGTGACGGAACATCAACTCGTACATGCCGGGGTTGGCGAGGGCGAACTCCAGATAGATCCGGCCCAGGGCTGTCACCTGCGCGCGTGGGCTTGCCGTACCGTCCGCGATCGCGCCTTTCGCCCGCTCGCCCAGCTCGGCGAAGCCGCGCCGTGCGATCGCGGACAGCAGCTCCAGGTGAGTGGGGAAGTAGCGGCGGGGCGCCCCGTGCGAGACACCGGCCCGGCGGGCGATCTCGCGCAGGGTCAACGCCTGCGCACCCTCCTGGGCAACCAGCTCCACGCCGACGTCGACCAGGCGGCCCCGTAGTCCCGCTTCCGGTTCGCTCATGCTCATAGACACTGTCTACCAGAGGGCTGTAGACAGTGTCTACTCGCTGGCTCCCGGCTCGGGGAATGCGTGACCTGCTTCACACGGTTGATGCATGCATGACTCACGACGCGACGCAGGACGCACTGCTCCAGCTGCTCTCCGAGGGCCACGGCGGGGTGCTGGTCACCCTCAAGAAGGACGGCCGCCCCCAGCTGTCGAACGTCAGCCACGCCTACTACCCCGACGAGCGGATCATCCGTGTGTCGATCACCGAGGACCGTGCCAAGACCCGCAACCTGCGCCGGGACCCCCGCGCCTCCTACCACGTGACCAGCTCCGACCGCTGGGCCTTCACGGTCGCCGAGGGCACGGCCGACCTCACCCCGGTCGCCGCCGACCCGCACGACGACACGGTCGAGGAACTCATCAAGCTGTACCGCGATGTCCTCGGCGAGCACCCGGACTGGGACGACTACCGGGCGGCGATGGTGCGGGACCGGAGGCTGGTGCTGCGCCTGAGGGTGGAGCGGGCGTACGGCATTCCGAAGCGGGCCGAGCAGGGGTGACCCATCGTCACCATCCTTCACTGGCGCTAAGGTTGATCCGCTGATCGTGAGCGGACGACGGGGGAGTGCGCGAGGTGATGGATCTGCTGTCCACGGGCGCCATCGGTGCGGTGTTCGGGGCCGTCGGTTCCGGGATGGCCGGTGAGGCAGGCAAGTTGGCCTGGGAGTCGGCCGGCGGAATGGTCCGTCGCCTCGCCGGACGAGAGGTTACGGCACCCGTCACCCCCGACGAGGTGAACGCGATCGCGCGCATGGTCCACGACCGTGTCCACGGCGACCCCGAACTCGCCCTCGCCTGGACCCGGTTCGCGCGAGGCGTGCGCGTTCCGGAACCCGTCACCGGGCCGGGACGCCACTGCCTCCCGTCGGCACCCCGCTCCTTCACGGACCGTCAGGACGCCCTGAAACTCCTGGACAAGGAGGCGGCCCGCGCCTTCGACGGCCGACCGCGACTGGCGCTCCTCCACGGTCCCGAGGGCATCGGTACCAGCACCCTCGCTTTCCACTGGGGCGCACGGCAGGTGGCCCGCTTCCCCGACGGCCGGCTCTACGCCGACCTGCGCGCGCTCGGGCCCGAACCGGTCCTGGCCACGCTGCTGCGCCAACTCGGCCTGCCCGACGAGGACATACCGCCCTCGATCGCCGACCGGACCGCCCTGTTCCGGCGCTCCCTGACCGACCGCCGCGCTCTCGTCGTGCTCGACCACGCGCGCTCCGCCGCCCAGGTGCAGCCGCTGCTGGCACCGGCACCGGACGTGGTCACCCTCGTCGTGGCGCGGAATCCGCTGACCGGCCTCGACGCCCTGCGGATCCCGGTCGGCCCGTTGGGTCGCCGGGACGCGAAACGGCTGCTCACCGAGCTGGTCGGCAAACCCGCGGTCAGCGCCGCCCGCGCCACGCTGCCCGCCGTACTGGACCGCTGCGCCGGTTCGCCCTACGCGCTGCGCGCTGCCGCACCCCGGCTGACCGAGCCGCCCCTGCCGCCCGAGACGCCCGCAGGGCCCGCGATCGACCCGGTGGGTTCCGCCGTCGAGGACTCGTACCGCCTGCTGGCCCCGGACGCCGCCCGCCTCTACCGCCTGACCGGCCTGTACGACTGGCCCGCGCTCGACGCAGCCGCGGCTGCCCGCGCCGCAGACATCGACGAGGCAGAGGCCGCCCGGCTCCTGGACGAGTTGATCGGCGCTTCGCTCATCGAGCTGACGGAGGACGGCCGTTACCGCTACCGGCCCGCCGTCCGCGCGCACGCCGCCCGCACGGCCGCCGCCGTGGACGGCATCGCCGCGTGCTCCGCCGCCGTGTCCCGTACCGTCGAGGGCTATCTGCACCTCGCACTCGCCGCGGCTCAGGCCGCGTTGCCCGAGAGCTGGCGCGTCCCGTCCACACCCACACCGCTGTCGTACGAGAACCGCGGCGCGGGCGTCGCCGCACTCGCCGCCGAGGCCCCCAACCTGGTCCAAGCGGTGCACGCCGCCGAGGAGTTCGGCGACTGGGACACCGTCGCCCTGCTGGGCCAGGCCCTGTGGCCGCTCCAACTCAAGGCCGGCCACCACGACATACTGCTGCCCGCGTTGCAGGCCGGTGTCCGTACGGCGGACTCCCACTTCCCCGGCACCCGCACCGCCGGTGCCCTGCACGCCCAACTCGCCCACAGCCTCATGGAGTTGCGCCGCTGGGACGAGGCGGAACCCGAGGCGCTCGCGGCAGCACGGGACGAACGGGCCGGCAGCCATGTGCGGGGCCAGGCCTCCGCCGTCGAGTTCCTCGGCCTGCTCCGGCTGCGCCAGTGGCGCTTCGACGAGGCGTACGCGGCCTTCGACGAGGCGCACGACATCCTTGACGGCATCGGTCCCGCCGACGAGGGCGCCGCCGATCTGCCGCGCGCCCGCGCCCTGTTGGAACGCCATCGCGGCCGTGCCCTGCGCGGACTGGGCCGCCAGGACGAGGCCGTCGAGCGCCTGGACCGTGCCCTGGCCTTCTTCCGCGCCGGCGGCGAGGCCTACAACACGGCCCGCACCCTCACCGACCTCGCCGAAACCCGCCTGAACAGCGGTGAGTTCACGGCCGCCCGCGCCCTGATCGACGAGGCGACCGCCGCCCTCCGCGATGAGAAGGCCGAGCAACACCTGGAGTATCTGCGCAGGCTGCGCGAACGCTGCGAGGGCTAGCCGCGAACGACCCGCACTCGGTGAACTGCCCCTCCCATGTGCACGGTCAGCCCCTGTGCGACGACCTCGTGGAGTGACTTGCCGGATGCGAGCCAGGCGTACAGGGCCGAGGCGCAGGCCGCCGGATCGGCGTCCGCGCCCGGCTCCGCGCGCAGGTGCAGCAGAGTGTCGTCCGAGGTGCGGACCGTGCAGGTTCCGGGGCCGGTGATGTACGCGGCGAGGGCGCACTGCGGGTGCCGGGCGAGTGTCTCCGTCGTCCAGAGCGCGGGTGACCCGAAGCGTGGATCGTCGGCCGCGCCGTGCCGGAACAGCACGTCGGCCAGGGAGAGTTGGGACTGCTCACGGGTGTCCTCGTGCACCGCCGTGTGGGTCTCGCCCGTGCCGTGGGGCGCCGGGTGCGGGCCCGCGTACCGGACGACCGAGACCTCGCCCGAGCCCAACAATGTGGTCAGCACCTGGAGCGGGACCGTGTGCGCCGCGGGCTCGAACGGCGGGAGCGGGAGCGGTTCGAGCAGCGCGGGCGCGTCCGGTTCGGGGATGCCGATCATGTCGTAGAAGAGGCGTCGGAGGCGGGTCGCCGACTCGCCCGGTACGGAGCTGGTGAAGGCGGCGGGGTCGGGCAACGGGCTGTGCTTGTCGATGAGTTGGGTCAGTTGGGGGCGCAGGGGGAGTGTGGGGTCCAGGCGGGGTGCCGTACGGACGAAGGCGTGCACCGGGGCGTCGGGGGCGAGGCCCGCGAGGGGTGCGGCGCCGAGGAGGACCGGGGTGCCGAGTGCGGCGGCGTAGTAGGTGACCGAGCCGTGGTCGCCAATGACCGCGTCGGCGGCGAGCAGCGCCTGGCGCCAGCCGTGCAGGGGGTCGACGAGGGTGAGGCCGGCGCGGCGGGCGCGGTCCAGCCAGGCGCGGATCTGGCCGGGGCCGTGGCCGTACCAGATGTTGGGGTGCAGGACGGCGGCGAGACGGTACTCGTCGACGGGGAGTTCGGAGGTCAGACGGGGGAGCAGGGACGGCAGTATGTCGTCGCCGAACAGGGATTCCGGGTTCCAGGTGGAGTTGAGCACCACCAGCCGCTGCGCACGTCCGACGCCGAGCGCCCGCCGGTAGCGTTCCCGGTACGGGCGGGCTGCCAACATGCGGTCCCAGCAGGGGTCACCGGCCAGTACACCCGTGGGCGCGGCCTCGGGGCAGACGGCACGCAACCGCTCCAACTGCTCGGGGTGCGAGAGCACCAACGCGTCCGCGACGGTTCGCCCGCTTTCGTCGAGCAACCACTCCGGCGACAACCCGAAGACCGGAGCTGCCGCTTCCGCCGCCTCGCTGCCGGGTGTTGGGTGTTGGGTGTTGGGTGTTGGGTGTTGGGTGTTGGGTGTTGGGTGTTGGGTGTTGGGTGTTCCCAGTCTCTTAGGATATCCGACGCCGTGTGACAACACGGCCAATACGCCGGAAAATGACCGGAGTTGACCGCCGAAGCTCGCCGACACCGCCAAGTCGACCGAAGTCCGAACGGCCTGGTCCCAGGGCGCCACAGGCACCCCCGTTTCCGCCAGCAACTCCGCGACGCCCGCCCGAAACGCCGACGACCCCGTGCACGTCACCAGCAACTGCACCCGGAAGTCGTCGTGGAACAGCGGCAGTACATCGAGCAGCCGGGTCGCGGAGGTCACGTTGTGGACGACGAACAGCACCTTGCGGCTGTGCCCCCGCGTCGCCCACCGCCCGGCGTCGTCGCCGACCGGCACCCGTATCCACTCCTCCGCCCCCGCCACGCCCCTCGACCACCTTTCGCACGTGTGATCGGGCAACGATAGTCAGCCTCGGGTCCGCGTGCACCGGCCGCCCCTGAAATCGGCCGGGGCACGCGGAGATCCCTCCCTCGGCGGTAGCGGCGCTGTTCTTTTCTGCTCGTTCCGGCCGATGTTCTTGCGCGAAACGTCATCTGTCAACGGGGCGTCCACGTACGGGGAAAGCCTGCACCGGTCCAAACGGCCCCGAAAGAGAAACCCCCGGGCAACGGGGCCCGGGGGTGCGGTGCTCGTGGAGCGACAGTCAGGCCGTCACCGACTCCGGCTGCGACGCCTCCCGGGGGGACCGGGTGCCGAGCAGCTCCGTCGGCACTGTGTGGGTCTCGCGGGCCGAGAGCGCCGCGATCACCGGCGGGACGCACAGTGCCGCCGTGAACAGCGCCACCGAGGACCAGTCCGTGCCGTCCGGACCCGCGATCTGCGCGGCGAACGTGACCGCGAACCCGGCCACGGCGAAACCGATCTGGGTGCCGATGGCCATGCCCGACAGCCGGATCCGAGTCGAGAACATCTCGCCGTAGAAGGAGGGCCACACACCGTTCGCGGCGCTGTAGACGACGCCGAAGGCGACGATGCCGAGGATCAGGGTGAGCACGTAGGAGCCCGTCGAGATCGCCCAGAGGTAGAGGAACATCGTGATCGCGCTGCCGACCGCGCCGATCAGATACACCGGGCGGCGGCCGATGCGGTCGGAGAGCGTGGCCCACAGGGGGATCGCGGCGAGGGCGACGAGGTTGGCCAGCGCGCCCACCCACAGCATCGACGAGCGGGACATGCCGACGGAGTCGCTGGTCGCGTAGGCCAGCGCCCACACCGTGAAGATCGTCGAGACGGAGGCGATCAGCGCGCCCGCGATCACCCGCAGGACGTCCGCCCAGTGCTCGCGCAGCAGGACCACCAGCGGCAGCTTCACGACGCCCTCGGTCGCCGCCTGTTCGGCGAAGGCCGGGGTCTCCTGGAGGTTGCGGCGGATGAAGTAGCCCGCGACCGCGACCAGCACGCTCGCCCAGAATGGAACGCGCCAACCCCACGACAGCAGCTGTTTGTCGGGGAGTTGGGCGACGGCGAGGAACACGAGCGTCGCGATGAGCTGGCCGCCCTGGGTGCCGCCCAGCGTGAAACTGGTGAAGAAGCCGCGCCGGTCGGCCGGCGCGTGCTCCAGCGTCATGGAACTGGCGCTGGCCTGCTCGCCCGCCGCCGAGATGCCTTGCAGGACCCGGCACAGTACGAGCAACACCGGTGCGAGCGAGCCGACTTGGCCCCGCGTGGGCAGACAGCCGATGAGGAACGTCGACAGGCCCATCAGCAGCAGCGTGAAGATCATGATCTTCTTGCGGCCGACCCGGTCGCCGAAGTGCCCGAGGAACAGCGCGCCGACCGGCCGGGCCGCGTAGGCCACACCGAAGGTCGCGAAGGAGAGCAGGGTCGCCGTCGCCGGGTCCGAGTCGTCGAAGAAGACCTTGGGGAAGATCAGGGCTGCGGCGCTGCCGTAGATGAAGAAGTCGTAGTACTCCAGGGCGCTGCCGATCCAGGCGGCGGTGGCGGCCTTTTTCGGTTGCCCGACGGCTTTGGCGGGGACGGACACGGCTTGCTCCTTCGGGGGAACTCCGGCGTGGGCGGAGTGAGCGGCGGGGGAGAGGTGCCGGATCCCTGGGGTGACGGGACGGCGGGGTGACGGGACGGTCGCGCCGGGTGCTGCCGCGCTGCCCGGCTAATTAACCCACTGGGTAGTTAGTAGCGGTTGGCTACGGATGTTGCGCTCACGTTTCCCGGGTGTCAAGAGGCCCTGCCGAAGGATCTCGCGGCTCAGTCCGCCGCCCGCTCCGCCGTCAGATAGGCGATCACCATGTCGCCCAGCATCGTCCGGTAGTGCTCGCGCTGGGCCGGCGCCACCAGGTCGCGGCCGAACAGGGCGCCGAAGGTGTGCCGGTTGGCGACCCGGAAGAAGCAGAAGGAACTGATCATCGCGTGCAGGTCGACGGCGTCCACGTCGGCTGTGAACAGGCCGGACTTCTGCCCCGCCTCCAGGATGCGGCGGATCACGTCGAGGGCGGGCGAGCCGATCTTCCCGAGCTTCTCGGAGGCGGCGATGTGTTCGGCGCCGTGGATGTTCTCGATGGACACCAGGCGGATGAAGTCCGGGTGTTGCTCGTGGTGGTCGAAGGTCAGTTCCGCGAGTCGGCGGATGGCCGCGACCGGGTCCAGATGCTCGACGTCCAGGCCGCGTTCGGCCTCGCGGATCACGCCGTAGGACCGTTCCAGGACGGCCGTGAAGAGCTGTTCCTTGCCGCCGAAGTAGTAGTAGATCATCCGCTTGGTGGTGCGGGTGCGGGCGGCGATCTCGTCGACGCGGGCGCCGTCGTAGCCGGCCCGCGCGAACTCGTGGGTCGCCACGTCGAGGATCTCGGCCTTGGTGCGGGCCGCGTCACGGATGCGCCCGTTGGGTCGTGCCGGTTCTTCGACGCTGGTCATCGGGTTCCTTGGCTTCCTTCGGGCGTGCGCGCGGTGTGCGGCCGATTGTAGAAGGAGGGACCGGTCACGGACGGGCGGGTTCCCGGCCGAGGGGTTCCCGTGGCTCGGCGATGCTGATATAGCTAACGTACTAGTTCGTACATTAGTGAGCCGCTCAGGAGGGCCACCGTGGCCGACGTCTTCAAGGACTCGTACGTCTTCAAGGGCTCGAACACCTCCGAGGACTCGTATCTCGTCGGGCTGATCGGTTCCGGCATCGGTCCCTCCCTCAGCCCCGCCCTGCACGAACGCGAGGCCGACCGGCAGGGGCTGCGCTATCTGTACCGGCTCATCGACATCGACGTGCTCGGAGTCGGCCCGGAGGCGGTCGGCGAACTGGTGCGTGCCGCCCGTGACGTGGGCTTCGACGGGCTCAACATCACCCACCCGTGCAAGCAGCTCGTCATCGAGCACCTCGACGGGCTCGCCCCGCAGGCCGAGGCGCTGGGCGCGGTCAACACCGTCGTGTTCGAGGCGGACGGCCGAGCGATCGGCCACAACACGGACGTCACCGGCTTCGCCGCCTCCTTCGCCCGCGGACTGCCCGACGCCCCCATGGAACGCGTCGTCCAGCTCGGCGCGGGCGGGGCGGGCGCGGCCGTGGCGCACGCCACGCTCACCCTCGGCGCCGAGCGCGTCACCGTCGTCGACGCGCTGCCCGAACGCGCCACCGCTCTCGCCGATTCCCTGAACCGTCACTTCGGTCCGGGCCGCGCCGCCGGCGCCGCCTCCGGCCGACTGCCCGAACTGCTCGCCGCCGCCGACGGCATCGTCCACGCCACCCCCACCGGGATGGCCGCCCACCCCGGACTGCCCTTCCCCCCACGCCTGTTGCACTCCGAGCTGTGGGTCGCCGAAGTGGTCTACCGCCCGCTGGAGACCCAACTGCTCAGCGCCGCCCGCGCGTTGGGCTGCGCCACCCTCGACGGCGGAGGCATGGCGGTCTTCCAGGCGGCGGACGCGTTCCGCCTGTTCACCGGCCGGGAACCCGACAGCGCCCGCATGCTCGCGGACATCGCGGAGCTGGCCGGTGCCGTGCCCGCGCCGAAATAGCCCTGCCCGCAGCGAAATCGAGAGGTACCCCGATGCGCACGTCCATCGCCACCGTCTCCCTCAGCGGCTCCCTCACCGAGAAACTCACCGCCGCCTCCCGGGCCGGCTTCGACGGCGTCGAGATCTTCGAGAACGACCTGCTCGCCAGCCCGTTGACGCCCGAGGAGATCCGCGCCCGGTGCGCCGACCTCGGCCTGACCATCGACCTCTACCAGCCGATGCGGGACATCGAGGCGGTGCCCGAGGCCGAGTTCGCCCGCAACCTGCGCCGCGCCCGGCACAAGTTCGAGCTGATGCGCAGGCTCGGCACCGACACCGTCCTCGTCTGCTCCAGCGTCTCCCCGCTCGCCGAGGACGACGACGCGCTCGCCGCCGCCCAGCTCAGCCAACTGGCCGACCTCGCGCAGGAGTTCGGCGTCCGGGTCGCCTACGAGGCACTCGCCTGGGGGCGGCACGTCAGCACATACGGCCACGCCTGGCGCATCGTCGAGACGGCCGACCACCCCGCACTCGGCACCTGCCTCGACAGCTTCCACATCCTGTCGCGCGGCTCAGAACCCAAGGATCTCAAGGGCATTGCGGACATCCCCGGCGAGAAGATCTTCTTCCTCCAACTCGCAGACGCCCCACTCCTCGCGATGGACGTCCTCCAATGGAGCCGCCACTACCGCTGCTTCCCCGGCCAGGGCGGCTTCGACGTCGCCGGACTCGTACGGCACGTCCTGACCGCCGGTTACGACGGCCCGCTCTCGCTGGAGATCTTCAACGACGTGTTCCGGCAAGCGGAAGCGGGCCCGACAGCGATCGACGCCCAACGCTCGCTGCTGGTCCTCCAGGAGACGGTCGGCGTGGCCGACCCGCCCGCCCCGGTCGTCCCCACGGGCATCGCCTTCGCCGAACTCGTCACCCCAGACGCGGAACCCGTCACCGCCCTGCTCGGCGCCCTGGGCTTCACCCGCACGGCCCGCCACCGCACCAAACCGGTGGACCTGTGGCAACAGGGCGAGGCCCGCATCCTGGTCAACACCGGCCGAGCGCTACGACGGGACGGCACCGCCCTCGCGGCGATCGGCCTGGAGTCACCGGACCCACAGGGTGCCGCCCGCCGCGCCGAGGCCCTCCTCGCGCCGGTCCTGCCCCGCCGCCGCGCACTCGGTGACGCGCAACTCGACGCCGTGGCCGCACCGGACGGCACGGAACTCTTCTTCTGCGCCCGCACCACCCCCGAACTCCCCGGCTGGCGAGCCGACTTCACCGACACCACCGGTCAACTCCCCGCAGGGACAGGCATCCAGCGCATCGACCACCTCGCTCTCACCCAGCCTTGGCACCACTTCGACGAGGCAACCCTCTTCCACAGCAGCGTCCTTGGGCTCCAGGCCCAGGAGAGCGTCGACGTCGCCGACCCCTACGGCCTGCTGCGCAGTCGCGCCGTCACCACCTCCGACGGCAGCGTCCGTATCGCGTTGAGCGTCGGCGCGGCCCCGAGCGAGGACGGTGCCCACGCCCAGCACATCGCCCTCGCCACCGAGGACGTGGTCGCCGCGGCCCGCCGCTTCCGCGAGGCAGGCGGCCGCCTGCTGCGCATGCCCGCGAACTACTACGACGATCTCGCGGCCCGATTCGCCTTCCCCGAGGGCGAGTTGGAGACGTACCAGGACCTCGGCATCCTCTACGACCGGGACGCGGGCGGTGAGTTCCGGCACTGCTACACCCGGACGGTCGGGCGGGTCTTCTTCGAACTGGTCCAGCGCGAACCGGGCTACCGGGGTTACGGCGCCCAGAACGCGCCGGTGCGCCTGGCCGCCCAGCACACGGCGAAACGGCTCACTGGCGGCTGACGGTCCTGGTGACGCCGGTGACGACCGTCGTGGCCAGGATCCAGCCGGTGATGATCAGGCCGTAGGCGAGGTACTGGTACCAGCCGTCCGGCGTGAACGCCTCCTCCTGGCCGAAGGAGATCACAGGGAGCAGCAGGTCGAGCGTGTAGAAGACCGGGTTGAAGTGCGGAGCCTCGGACGGCTTGAGGGCAGGAGGCTGGTGCAGGCCGTAGACGAGGGAGCCGATCGCCAGCAGCGACAGCAGCCAGGCGCAGGCGCGCAGCGGGCGGAAGCCGTAGCCGACGGTGGTGTCCTGGGCGTAGCCCCAGATCCGGTAGTACCACCTGAGCGTGCCGCGCAGGCGGCGCTGCTTGGCCAGTTGGACGTTGCGAGCGGCGTGGTCGTCGCCGACGCGGCGATACGCGGCGGCCAACTCCTCGTAGGCGTGCGGGACATAGCCGTCGCCGTCACGTTCCAACATGGTCAGCCGACGCTCGGCGGGCACGTGCGGAATGAGCGAGGTGTAGGTGAGGCTGGTGAGGAAGACCTGGTCCGGGAGGGCCTGCGGCTCCAGCAGCAGGACGTCGATCTGGGCGTTGCGCAGCACGAGTCCGCCTTGCATGGGCAGGCTCTCGCGCAGCCAGAGTTCCCCCAGGGTGGTGCTGCTCGCCAGCAGGACGGGACCGCCGGGGTTCGACAGGGTCGAGCGCGACAGGTCCAGCCGGCCCGCGATCCGGGCTCCGCGCAGGCCGATCCAGCCGTCCACTTGGGCCTGGCGCAACAGGAAGTTGCCCTCCACGACGAGCACTTCGGCGTCGACGGTGGAGTCCCCGGGGTTCGAGAGGCGCGCCGTGTTGAGGTTGACCGACCCGGCGACGCTCGCGCCGCTGAGGCGTATCTGACCGTGTGTGCGCAGTCCGGTCGCCCGGAGATCGTCGCCCACGGCCGCCTGGTTGAGCTGGAGCACCGGCTCCTCGGCGTCCGGAGCGATGATCTCCGCGCTCTCCATGTACAGGCTCCCGGCGATCTTCGCCCCGGCCAGCCGCACCACTCCGTT
The DNA here is from genome assembly GCF_035982055.1 of Streptomyces sp. NBC_01288. Lineage (NCBI taxonomy): Bacteria > Bacillati > Actinomycetota > Actinomycetes > Kitasatosporales > Streptomycetaceae > Streptomyces > Streptomyces sp. NBC_01288. The sequence continues at coordinate 1,631,478 of NZ_CP108427.1, read as the reverse complement.
GAACCGGCACCGTGTCATCCGCAGCACGCCGTCCACCCGCATCGCGTGGGCGGTGAGACCCGGCAACACCGACTCGCTGAGGTTGAGTTCGCGCAGCCGGGAGGCGTAGAAGCGGGGCACCTCGTCGAAGGAGCAGTTCCGCAGCCGGACCGGGTGGTCGATCGTCGCGTACTGCAGATCGAGCCTGCCGGTGATCCGGGCGCCCGCCAGACTCAGCGACGCTATCTCCCCTGCTTCCTGCGGCCCGTTGAGCAGCAGCGCCCGCAACACCTCGGCGCGCACGGTCTGTTCGGGCCCCCAGCCGCCGCCGAGGGCCATGTCCTCGTCGTCCGCCCTGCGGAAGTCCACGGACTCGCCCAACGGGAAGGCCCGCCACACCTGTTCCTCTGCCGGTGTCAGATCGTTGATCTCCATCAAGCGGGACTCTAGCCGCGCGGGGGCCGCGGGCACAGGGCACGGCAACGGGCCCGGACCGCACGTCGACGCGCGGTCCGGGCCGTGTGGTTGTGCCGTTGTTACGGTCGGGTGTTCCACTCCGCGATCACCGGGCGGTCGTGCTCGGTGGAGAGGCGGCTGACCGTGCCGGTGGCCAGTTGGAACAGGCGGCCGTCCGCCGCCGTCAGGCCCAGTCGGCGGGCGGTGAGCACCCGTAGGAAGTGGGCGTGGGCCACGAGGATCACGTCACCGTCCACGAGTGCCGAGTCGACCCGCTTCAGGACTCGGTCGGCCCGGGCGCTGATCTCGTCCGGGGACTCGCCGGGGTGTCCGGCAGGTCCCGGCGGTACCCCGTCGGTCCACAAGTACCAGTCGGGGCGGGTGCGGTGGATGTCGACGGTGGTGACGCCTTCGTAGCCGCCGTAGTCCCACTCGTGGAGGTCGGGGTCGGGTACGGCCCCGGTGATGCCCGCGAGTTCGGCGGTGCGTATCGCGCGGCCGAGCGGGCTGGTCAGTGCGAGAGCGAAGGTCCGGTCCGAGAGGAGCGGAGCGAGGCACTTGGCCTGTTCCTCACCGTGCTGGGTGAGGGGCAGGTCGGTCCAGCTGGTGTGCTGGCCCGACACGCTCCACTCCGTCTCGCCGTGGCGGACCAGCAGAAGATCCCCCACGGCGCGCCTACTTGGACTCGACGGCGTGGCCGCCGAACTGGTTGCGCAGCGCCGCGATCATCTTCATCTGCGGCGAGTCGTCCTGACGCGAGGCGAACCGCGCGAAGAGCGAGGCCGTGATCGCGGGCAGCGGCACCGCGTTGTCGATGGCCGCCTCGACGGTCCACCGGCCCTCGCCGGAGTCCTCCGCGAAACCGCGCAGCTTGTCCAAGTGCTCATCGCCGTCAAGGGCGTTGACCGCGAGGTCCAGCAGCCAGGAGCGGATGACGGTGCCCTCCTGCCAGGAGCGGAAGACCTCCCGCACGTCCGTGACGGAGTGGACCTTCTCCAGCAGCTCCCAACCCTCGGCGTACGCCTGCATCATCGCGTACTCGATGCCGTTGTGAACCATCTTCGAGAAGTGCCCGGCACCTACCCTGCCGGCGTGCACGAAGCCGAACTCGCCCTCGGGCTTGAGCGCGTCGAAGATCGGCTGCACCTTCGCGATGTTCTCGGCGTCGCCGCCGACCATCAGCGCGTAGCCGTTCTTCAGGCCCCACACACCGCCGGACACACCCGCGTCGACGAAGCCGATGCCCTTGGCGCCCAGCTCCTCGGCGTGCTTCTCGTCGTCCGTCCAGCGGGAGTTGCCGCCGTCCACGATGACGTCGCCGGGCTGGAGCAGCTCGCCCAGCTCGTCGACGACCGACTGGGTCGGGGCACCCGCCGGGACCATCACCCAGACCGTGCGCGGCGCTTCGAGCTTCTCGACCAGTTCGGCGAGGCTCTCGACGTCGGTCACTTCGGGGTTGCGGTCGTAGCCGATGACGGTGTGGCCCGCGAGGCGGATGCGCTCGCGCATGTTGCCGCCCATCTTGCCGAGGCCGATCAGTCCGAGCTGCATGTCAGTTCACTTCCTGGGAATCGCGGAGCGTGCGGTAGGTGGCCACGAGAGCGGCGGTGGAGGAGTCGAGGCCGGGCACGTCGGCGCCCTCGGTCAGGGCGGGTTCGACGCGCTTGGCGAGGACCTTGCCCAGTTCGACGCCCCACTGGTCGAAGGAGTCGATGTTCCAGACCGCGCCCTGCACGAACACCTTGTGCTCGTAGAGGGCGATCAACTGGCCGAGGACGGACGGGGTCAGCTCGCCGGCCAGGATCGTGGTCGTGGGGTGGTTGCCCTTGAACGTCTTGTGCGGCACCAGCTCCTCGGGCACACCCTCCGCGCGTACCTCGTCCGGTGTCTTGCCGAAGGCCAACGCCTGTGTCTGGGCGAAGAAGTTGGCCATCAGCAGGTCGTGCTGCTTCTTGAGGCCGTCGCTCAGCTCGGCGACCGGGTTGACGAAGCCGATGAAGTCCGCCGGGATCAACTTCGTGCCCTGGTGGATGAGTTGGTAGTAAGCGTGCTGGCCATTGGTCCCGGGCGTTCCCCACACCACCGGTCCGGTCTGCCACTCCACCGGATTCCCGTCCCGGTCAACGGACTTGCCGTTGGACTCCATGTCCAGCTGCTGCAAGTAGGCGGTGAACTTGGAGAGATAGTGCGAGTACGGCAGCACCGCGTGCGACTGCGCGTCGAAGAAGTTGCCGTACCAGACGCCCAACAGGCCAAGGAGCAAAGGTGCGTTGGCTTCGGCGGGCGCGGTGCGGAAGTGCTCGTCGACGAGGTGGAAGCCGTCGAGCATCTCGCGGAAGCGGTCCGGGCCGATGGCGATCATCAGGGAGAGACCGATGGCCGAGTCGTACGAGTAGCGTCCGCCGACCCAGTCCCAGAACTCGAACATGTTGTCCGTGTCGATGCCGAAGTCCGACACCTTCCCGGCGTTCGTCGACAGCGCCACGAAGTGCTTCGCGACCGCCTTGTCGTCACCGCCGAGACCCTCAAGGAGCCACGTCCGGGCGGACGTCGCGTTGGTGATCGTCTCGATCGTCGTGAAGGTCTTCGACGCGACGATGAAGAGGGTCTCCGCCGGGTCGAGGTCGTGGGTCGCCTCGTGCAGGTCGGCGCCGTCCACGTTCGACACGAACCGGACCGTCAACGATCGGTCGGTGAACGCGCGGAGCGCCTCGTACGCCATCGCCGGACCGAGGTCGGAGCCGCCGATGCCGATGTTGACGACGTTGCGGATACGACGGCCCGTGTGACCGGTCCACTCGCCGGAGCGGACGCGGTTCGCGAAGCCGGCCATCTTGTCGAGCACGGCGTGCACTTGGGGCACGACGTTCTCGCCGTCGACCTCGACCACCGCGTCACGCGGGGCGCGCAGCGCGGTGTGCAGGACCGCGCGGTCCTCGGTGACGTTGATCTTCTCACCGCGGAACATCGCGTCCCGGAGGCCGAACACGCCGGTGGCGGTGGCCAGTTCCTGGAGCAGGGCGAGGGTCTCGTCCGTGATCAGATGCTTGGAGTAGTCGATGCGCAGATCGCCGACGGTGACCACGTACCGCTCCGCGCGCCCCGGGTCCGCCGCGAACAACTCACGCAACTGCGGTCGCAGTTGATCCGCGCGGTGGTCCTCCAGCGCGGCCCACTCCGGTCGCCGGGTGAGCTTGGGGGAGTCAGACATGAGAAGGGGTCTCCTTGGCGCCCTCGGCCCGGAGGGCGATGGCGTACATCTCGTCGGCGTCGAGGCGCCGCAGCTCCTCGGCGATGAGTTCGGAGGTCGTGCGGACCTTCAGCGCGAGGGTGCGGGAGGGCTGCCCGGGCAGGGTCAGCGTGGCCAGCGGGCCCTCGGGACGGTCGATGACGACCTCGCCCGCGCCGGTGCCCAGGCGGACCGCCGTGATGACGGGTCCCGCGGTGACCACGCGGTCGATCTTCACCTTGAGGCGTGCCTCCAGCCAGCGGGCCAGCAGCTCGGCGGCCGGGTTGTCGGCCTCGCTCTCCACCGCACCCGAGGTGATCTTCGACTTGGCCTGGTCGAGGGCCGCCGCCAGCATCGAGCGCCACGGCGTCAGCCGGGTCCAGGCGAGGTCGGTGTCGCCGGGCGCGTAGGCACGGCCCCGGGCGTCCAGCGCCTCGATGGGGTTCGCCGCCGCGTACAGGTCGGTGATCCGGCGCTGCGCGAGAGCGCCCAGCGGGTCCTTCGCCGGGATCTCGGGGGCGTCCCCCGGCCACCAGACGACGACCGGCGCGTCCGGCAGCAGCAGCGGCAGCACCACGGAGTCGGCGTGGTCGGACACCTCGCCGTAGGTCCGCAGCACGACCGTCTCGCCGGTGCCGGCGTCCGCGCCCACCCGGACCTCGGCGTCGAGGTGCGAATTGGTACGGTCCCGCGGGGTGCGGGCGTGCCGCTTGATGACGACCAGGGTGCGCGAGGGGTGCTCGTGCGACGCCTCCTCGGCCGCCTTGATCGAGTCGTAGGCGTTCTCCTCGTCCGTGACGATGACCATCGTCAGGACCATGCCCACGGCAGGGGTGCCGATGTCGCGGCGACCCTGCACCAGCGCCTTGTTGATCTTGCTTGCCGTGGTGTCGCTCAGGTCGATCTTCATGGCCTGCGCCAGCTCCGTCCGTCTCGTGCGAGCATCTCGTCCGCCTCCTCGGGACCCCAACTGCCCGAGGAGTACTGCGCGGGCTTGCCGTTCTGTGCCCAGTACTCCTCGATCGGGTCGAGGATCTTCCAGGACTCTTCCACTTCCTGGTGGCGCGGGAACAGGTTGGCGTCGCCGAGCAGCACATCCAGGATGAGCCGCTCGTACGCCTCCGGGCTCGACTCCGTGAACGACTCGCCGTAGGCGAAGTCCATGGACACGTCCCGGATCTCCATCGAGGTGCCCGGCACCTTGGAGCCGAACCGCACCGTCATGCCCTCGTCGGGCTGCACGCGGATGACGATCGCGTTCTGGCCCAACTCCTCGGTGGCGGAGGAGTCGAAGGGGGAGTGCGGGGCGCGCTTGAAGACGACCGCGATCTCCGTCACACGCCGCCCGAGCCGCTTGCCGGTGCGCAGGTAGAAGGGGATGCCCGCCCAACGGCGGTTGTCGACCTCCAGCTTGACGGCCGCGTACGTGTCGGTCTTCGACTGCGGGTCGATGCCGTCCTCCTGGAGGTAGCCGACGACCTTCTCGCCGCCCTGCCAGCCCTCCGCGTACTGCCCGAACACCGTGTGCTCGCCCAGCTTTTCGGGCAGCCGCACCGACTTCAGCACCTTGAGCTTCTCGGTGAGCAGCGCCTCCTCGTCGAAGGCGATCGGCTCCTCCATGGCGGTCAGCGCCATCAGCTGGAGCAGGTGGTTCTGGATGACGTCACGGGCCGAACCGATGCCGTCGTAGTAGCCGGCGCGCCCGCCGATGCCGATGTCCTCGGCCATCGTGATCTGGATGTGGTCGACGTAGGACCGGTTCCAGATCGGCTCGTACATCTGGTTGGCGAAACGCAGCGCCAGGATGTTCTGGACGGTCTCCTTGCCGAGGTAGTGGTCGATCCGGAACACCTGGTCCGGGTCGAACACCTCGTGCACGATCTTGTTCAGCTCACGCGCGCTCTTGAGGTCGCGCCCGAACGGCTTCTCGATCACCGCGCGCCGCCAGGAACCCTCGGCGGCCGTCGCCAGGCCGTGCTTCTTCAGCTGCTGGACGACCTTCGGGAAGAACTTCGGCGGTACGGAGAGATAGAACGCGTAGTTGCCACTGGTACCGCGTGACGTGTCCAACTCGTCGACGGCCGCGCGCAGTTGCTTGAACGCCGTGTCGTCGTCGAAGTCGCCAGGGATGAACCGCATGCCCTCGGCGAGCTGCTGCCAGACCTCCTCGCGGAACTCGGTCCGCGAGTGCTCGCGCACCGAGTCGTGCACCACCTGCGCGAAGTCCTGGTCCTCCCAGTCCCGCCGGGCGAACCCGACGAGCGAGAAGCCCGGCGGCAACATCCCGCGGTTGGCCAGGTCGTACACGGCCGGCATCAGCTTCTTGCGGGACAGGTCACCGGTGACCCCGAAGATGACCAGTCCGGACGGGCCGGCGATACGGGGGAGCCGGCGGTCGCGGGGGTCACGCAGCGGGTTGTCCCAGCCGGCGGCCAGCGCGTCCGTGAGTTCCTCGACGGTCAGTGCCTGCACGGCTGCTTCGGCCGCTCCGGCCGGTTTCGTTGCGGGAAGTTCCTCGGTCATTCCCCGTCGACCCCCTTGCTGCTCAGCGACTTCGCGACGGCGTCCAGCAGGTCCTGCCAGGCCACCTCGAACTTGGCGACGCCCTCGTCCTCCAACTGCTTGACGACCACGTCGTACGAGATCCCCAGCCGCTCTACGGCGTCCAGGTCGGCGCGGGCCTGCGCGTAGCCGCCGGTCACCGTGTCGCCGTGGATGTCGCCGTGGTCGGCGGTGGCGTTCAGCGTCGCCTCCGGCATGGTGTTGACCGTGCCGGGCGCGACCAGCTCGTCGACGTACAGGGTGTCCTTGTAGGACGGGTCCTTCACGCCGGTCGAGGCCCACAGGGGGCGCTGCTTGTTGGCCTGCGCATCCGCGAGAACGGTCCAACGGGCCGAGGAGAAGACGTCCTCGTACGCCTCGTACGCGAGCCGCGCGTTGGCGAGTGCGGCCTTGCCCTTGAGGGCGAGGGCCTCTCCCCCAGAGCCGAAAGCCTGGGAGGTGCCCCCAGTGGCCAGCGCGGTGAGGCGCTTGTCGATCTCGGAGTCGACGCGGGAGACGAAGAAGGAGGCCACGGAGTGGATGGTCGCCAGGTCGATGCCCGCGGCCTTCGCCTTCTCCAGGCCGGCCAGGTAGGCGTCCATGACCTCGCGGTAGCGCTCCAGGGAGAAGATCAGCGTGACGTTGACGCTGATGCCCTCGCCGATGACTTCGGTGATCGCCGGGAGCCCGGCCTTCGTCGCCGGGATCTTGATCATCACGTTGGAACGGTCCACCAGCCAGGACAGCTGCTTGGCCTCGGCGATGGTCGCCTCGGTGTGGTGGGCGAGCCGCGGGTCGACCTCGATGGAGACCCGGCCGTCCTGCCCGCCGGTCGCCTCGTACACCGGACGCAGGATGTCGGCGGCGGCGCGGACGTCGGCGGTGGTCATCATCCGCACGGCCTCTTCGACCGTCACCTTGCGCACGGCGAGGTCGGCGAGCTGCTCCTCGTAACCCTCGCCGGAGCCGATGGCGGCCTGGAAGATCGAGGGGTTGGTGGTGACACCGACGACGTTCCTGGTGTCGACGAGTTCGGCGAGGTTGCCGGACTCGATCCGCTTGCGCGACAGGTCGTCCAGCCAGATGGAGACGCCCTCGTCGGACAGGCGCTTGAGTGCTCCCGCCGTGGCGGTCACTTCGGTCACTGTGATCATCTTCTTTCTGGCGATCGGATCAACCGCGCGCGGCGGCAAGGGATTCCTTGGCCGCAGCGGCGACGTTCTCGGCGGTGAAACCGAACTCGGCGAACAGGGTCTTGGCATCGGCGGAGGCGCCGAAGTGTTCGAGGGAGACGATGCGTCCTGCGTCACCCACGAACCGGTACCACGTGAGACCGATCCCGGCCTCGACCGCAACGCGGGCCTTCACGGACGGCGGAAGGACGCTGTCGCGGTACGCGCGCGACTGCTCCTCGAACCACTCCACGGACGGCATCGACACCACCCGCGTGCCGACCCCCTCGGCCTCCAGCCGCTCCCGCGCCTCGACGGCGAGGTGGACCTCGGAACCGGTCGCGATGAGCACCACGTCCGGGGTCTCGGTGGAGGAGTCCTTGAGGACGTAACCGCCGCGCGCCGCATCGGAGTTGGGCGCGTAGACCGGCACTCCCTGACGGGTCAGCGCGAGGCCGTGCGGGGCGGGGTGGGTGGCGTGCCGCTTGAGGATCTCGGCCCAGGCGATCGAGGTCTCGTTGGCGTCGGCCGGGCGCACGATGTTCAGTCCCGGGATGGCGCGCAGCGAGGCGAGGTGCTCGACCGGCTGGTGGGTGGGGCCGTCCTCGCCGAGACCGATGGAGTCGTGGGTCCAGACGTACGTCACCGGGAGCTGCATCAGGGCGGAGAGGCGGACGGCGTTGCGCATGTAGTCGGAGAACACCAGGAAGGTGCCGCCGTAGACACGGGTGTTGCCGTGCAGCGCGATGCCGTTCATCTCGGCCGCCATCGAATGCTCGCGAATACCGAAGTGGATCGTACGGCCGTACGGGTCGGCCTCCGGCAGCGGGTTGCCCTTCGGGAGGAACGACGACGTCTTGTCGATGGTGGTGTTGTTCGAGCCCGCGAGGTCGGCGGAGCCGCCCCACAGCTCGGGCAGGACCGGTCCAAGTGCCTGGAGCACCTTGCCGGACGCGGCGCGGGTGGCGACGGAGGAGCCCGCCTCGAACACCGGGAGGGCGTCCTCCCAGCCCTCGGGGAGCTGACCGGCGACGATCCGGTCGAAGAGCTGCGCGCGCTCGGGCTGGGCGCCGCGCCACTTGTCGAGCTGCTTGTCCCAGGCGGAGTGCGCCTCGGCGCCCCGGTCCAGGGCCTGGCGGCTGTGCGCGATGACGTCGGCCGCGACCTCGAAGGACCGCTCCGGGTCGAAGCCGAGGACGCGCTTAGTGGCGGCGATCTCGTCGGCGCCGAGCGCGGAGCCGTGGGAGGCCTCGGTGTTCTGGGCGTTTGGAGCGGGCCAAGCGATGATCGTGCGCATCGCGATGATCGAGGGGCGCCCGGTCTCGGCCTGCGCCGTCTTCAGCGCCGTGTACAGCGCGCGGGTGTCGATGTCGCCGTCGGCGGAGGGCTCGATGCGCTGGGTGTGCCAGCCGTAGGCCTCGTAGCGCTTCAGGACGTCCTCGGAGAAGGCGGTCGCGGTGTCGCCCTCGATGGAGATGTGGTTGTCGTCGTAGACGAAGACGAGGTTGCCGAGCTGCTGGTGGCCGGCGAGGGAGGAGGCCTCGGCGGAGATGCCCTCCTCCAGGTCGCCGTCGGAGACGATCGCCCAGACGGTGTGGTCGAAGGGCGACTCGCCCTCTGGCGCCTCGGGGTCGAACAGGCCGCGCTCGTAGCGGGCGGCCATCGCCATGCCCACCGCGTTCGCGACACCCTGTCCGAGCGGTCCTGTCGTGGTCTCCACACCGGCCGTGTGCCCGTACTCGGGGTGACCAGGCGTCTTCGAGCCGTGTGTCCGGAACGCCTTCAGGTCGTCCAGCTCCAGCTCGTACCCGGCGAGGTACAACTGCGTGTACAGCGTCAGCGAGGTGTGGCCGGGGGAGAGGACGAAGCGGTCACGACCGGTCCACTCGGGATCCGCGGGGTCGTGACGCATCACCTTCTGAAAGATCGTGTACGCGGCGGGAGCCAGGGCCATCGCGGTGCCGGGATGGCCGTTGCCGACCTTCTGGACCGCGTCAGCGGCCAGAACACGGGCGGTGTCGACGGCGCGGCGATCGAGATCGGTCCACTCGAAGCTGTCAGGTGTGTGCGCGTTCATCTTCAAGAAGTCCTCGGTAAGAGCGGAAGAACTGCTCGGACGTCTTCAAATCTAAAAGTCTGACTTTTACGAGGGAAGGTGCCGGTGTGCCAGCCTGTGGTGAAAGTGGGACACCGGCAGCAGCGTTGAGACGGCACGAGAAGGACATGACGGACAGAACTATCCAAGACGTCGGCGGTGACGGCGACGTGATCAGAACGTTTCCCTTCCCTGTCGATCTGAGTGTCTGCGGCGTCGGCATGCAGGTCGGCCCGATGGGCACCGACCACACCTGGCACGCCGACGCACCCCTGCACCGCGTCCACCGCATCGACTTCCATGTGGTGATGCTCTTCTCCGGCGGCCCGGTCCGCCACATGATCGACTTCGCCGAGTACGAGGTGGGCGCCGGCGACGTCCTGTGGATCCGCCCCGGCCAGGTCCACCGCTTCTCGCGGTTCGACGAGTACCACGGCACCGTCCTGACCATGCAGCCCGGCTTCCTCCCCCGCGCCACGGTCGAGGCGACCGGCCTCTACCGCTACGACCTCCCACCCGTCCTGCACCCCGACGAACCCCGCCTCGCCGCTCTGCGCGCCTCCCTGGCCCAGCTCCAACGCGAGTACGAGGACACCGAGACCCTCCCGCTCACCTTGCACACCTCGGTCCTACGGCACTCCCTGACCGCGTTCCTGCTGCGCCTGGCGCACCTGGCGGCGAGCTCGGCGGAGGACGCCGCCCGCCAGGCCGACACGACGTTCACCCTCTTCCGGAACGCCGTGGAGAAGGGCTTCGCCACCAACCACAGCGTCAGCGCCTACGCCGACGCCCTCGGCTACTCCCGCCGCACCCTCGTCCGCGCGGTCCGCGCCGCGACCGGCGAGACCCCCAAGGGCTTCATCGACAAGCGTGTCGTCCTGGAGGCGAAGCGGCTGTTGGCCCACACGGACCTGCCGATCGGCCGCGTGGGCGCGGCAGTTGGATTCCCCGACGCGGCGAACTTCTCCAAGTTCTTCCAGCAGCACACGGATGTGACGCCGGCGGGGTTCCGGGCGGAGTTGCGGTGAGGGCGGGGACGCGCTGAACGGCGACATGACGGAGGGGCCCCACGCGCACGCGTGAAGCCCCTTGTTCCCGTGGGGAGTTGGATCAGTGACCGAAGTCGAACCAGTTGACGTTCACGAAGTCCGCCGACTGGCCACTGCTGAAGGTGAGATAGACGTCATGCGTGCCGGTGACCGAGCTGATGTTGGCCGGCACCGTCTTCCATGACTGCCAGCCCCCGGTGCCGGCCAGCGCGAAGCTGCCGACCGGGGTCGCGGTGGGGCTGTCGAGGCGGACCTGGACCAGGCCGCTGACGCCGCTCGCGGCTCCGCTGGCGACCCGGGCGTAGAACTGGGTGGCCGCAGTGGAGCCGAAGTTGACGCCCTTGTAGAGAGCCCAGTCGCCATTGGCTATCGTGCCGATGTCCTGGCCGCCGCCGGTGTCCGTGGTGGTCTCGGCGACGGTGCCGGACTGGCTGTCGTAGGACTCGGCCTGGATGGCGCTGTAGGCGTCACGGTTGCCGGTCGGCGGGGTCGTGGTACCGCTCCCACTACCCGTGGACGAGAGCACCTGGACGTAGTCCACCGTCATCGGGTGGTTCGGGTCGGTGGCGCTGGTGGGGCCGCCGCCGAACGCGTCCGGGAAGCCGCCGCCCATCGCCACGTTCAGGATGATGAAGAAGCCGTGGTTCGTAGCGTTGGCCCAGGTCGTCGCGTCGACCTGACTGGAGTTCACCGTCTCGAAGTTGACGCCGTCGAGGTAGTAGCGGATCTGCTCGGGGCTCGTGGACCGGTCCCACTCCATCGCGTACGTGTGGAAGCCCGCCTGGCAGGTCGTTCCCGTGCACGCCGTCGAACCGCCGATGCCGGTCGTCTCGTTGCACGGACCGCCCGGGCTGGTTCCGCAATGCACCGTGGACCAGTCGGTGTTGAGACCCTGGACGTTCTCCATGATGTCCAACTCGCCCACGCTGGGCCAGTTCTGGTAGTTCCCCCGATACGGCGCGCCCAGCATCCAGAACGCGGGCCAGTAGCCGAGCGCCGACGAGCCGGTGACGTTGGGGAGTTGGATACGGGCCTCGACCCGGAGCTTCCCGTCGGCGGGCGGCTGGAAGTCGGTGCGGTTGGTCTCGATCCGGCCCGAGGTCCAGTTGCCGGATGCGTCCCGGCGCGGGGTGATCAGCAGGTTGCCGTTGCCGTCGAGCGCCACGTTGTTGGTGGAGGAGGTCATCGCCTCGACCTCGCCGGTGCCCCAGTTGGCGGCCCCGCCCGGGTACGAAGTCCCGGTGTCGTACTGCCAGTTGGCGGTGGAGACGCCGGTGCCCGCGGAGCCGTTGAAGTCGTCCAGGAAGACCTGCGTCCAGCCCGACGGGGGCGTGGGCGCGGACGCGTTCGCGGGCAGGGTGAAGGCCGTGGCGGTGGCGGCCGCCAGGCCGAGGGTGCTGAGGACGGCGATCAGGACACGCCGTAGAGGACGGGGTCTGCGCTGCGTGCCGGAGGGTTCACTCATCGGTGCCTCTCGGATACGGAGTGGGGGTGCGGGTGCCGTGGCTGCCTGAGAGCGCTCTCACCCAGTGGGGTGCGCGGTCAATGTGCTCTCAGCCACTCCGGGCGTCAAGAGGTGAAGCCGGGAAAGTCCTTTCGGGGGGCGGGAGTTCAGGGGGTGAATGCGGTGAATGGGGAGGTTTCCGAGGGGTGTCATCGGCGGGGGTCGGTGTGGGTGGCGGGGGGTGCGGTTGGGATCGGAGGGGCAGCGGGGGTCGGTGTGCGCCGGGATCGGTGCGCGCGGCCGGGACCAGAGGGCGCGTCCGGGATAGGTACGCGCCGGGCCGGGAGCTGGAAGGCGCTGCCGGACCAGAGGCGCCGTGGGGGGCAGGAGTGTGCCGCCGGGACAGACCGTGCCGCGCGGACCAAGGGTGCCGGGACCGGAGGGCGTCGCCGGGATTGCAAGGCGCTGTCGGTACCGGGGCGCGCTGCTCGGCTCAGCCGGGGTCGGAAGGCGCCGCCGGGTCTGGACCGTTCCAGGGGCAGAGCACGTTGGGTCCGGATCGCGCCAGGGGTCAGGGGTGGCCCGGGCCGCAGCGCGCCGGGGCCGGACCGTTCCAGGGGGTGCCCCTATCTCTTTCGTCAAGGGGCGGGTCGGTTGATTGGTGATGTTTCAGGCGGCTTGGGGGACGGCTTGAGGTTCGAAGAACGTCCCGTCGCGGAGCATCGCGAAGAGCACGTCGACGCGGCGGCGTGCGAGACACATCAGGGCCTGCTTGTGCCGCTTGCCCTCGGCCTTCTTCCGCTCGTAGTAGGCCCGGGAGGCCGGGTCGGACAGCGAGGCGAACGCGGCGAGGAAGAAGGCCCGTTTCAGGTGCTTGTTGCCTCTGCGGGACGGGCTCTCGCCGCGGATCGAGGACCCCGACCGCCTGGTCACCGGAGCGAGCCCGGCATAGGCGGCGAGGTGGCCTGCGGTCGGGAAGGCGGTGCCGTCACCGACGTCGATGAGGATCCTGGCTCCGGTCCTGGCGCCTATCCCCGGCATCGACGTCAGGAGCTCGGAAAGAGGGTGCGACTTGAGCAACTCCTCGATGTCCGAGGCCAGTTCCTTGCGCTGGTCGAGCAGGCCGGCCAGGTTCTTCGCGAGCTTGGGCACGATCACCGCGGCCGCGTCGGTCCCCGTGACGACGACGGTCTGCTCGTCGAGTGCGGTGAAGATGTCCTCGACCAGCCGCTCGGCCATCCTGGGCGCCTTCGGCCGCAGCAGCGTGATCAGGCGCCGTCGTCCGGCCTTGCGGATCGCCTTGGGCGAGCCGAACTGTTCCAGCAGCGTGAGCACGGCCGGGTGCTGGATGCGTGGCCCCAGGACCCGTTCGAGGTGCGGGTGGATCTGGGTGAGCAGGCCGCGGAGCCGGTTCGCGACCCGGGTGACCTCGCCCGCGAGGTCGTCGTCGAACCCGACGATCATGTGGAGTTCGGCGACAGTCTCGTCGTCCAGCTCGATCGAGCGGAGCGTGTGCGGCATGGTCCGGGCGGCGTCCGCAATGATCGCCGCGTCGCGGGCGTCGGTCTTGCCCTCACCGGGATAGAGGTCCGCGATCCGCCGCATCGTCAGGCCCGGCAGATACGCCACCTCGCAGCCCGCGTCGCGGGCGACGGCCAGTGGCAGAGCACCGATCGAGGCGGGCTGGTCCACGACGACCAGGACCCGGCCGTACTTGGCCGTGAGCTTGTCGAGCATGGCCCGCATCTTCGGCTCGCTGTTCGGCAGCGGCTTGTCGACGACGCTCCTACCGTCCGGCATGAGGCCGGTGGCGTGGTGTTCGCCCTTGCCGACGTCGAGGCCGAGGAAGACGGCCACGTCGCGGATGTCGATCACTTCACTCCTCCTGGGAGGGTCTTGTCTTCCCGGCCAAGGCACGGCGCCGACATCCGGCAACCACGTTACGAAGAGCGTTGCCGGCGGACCGGCGCTCCTGCCCCTATTAGCGATCTACCGGCGCCTCCCGACCCGGTGACACCACCCCCCGGGTCATGGTCGACAGGGGGCAAAAGTCATGCCGGGCCAGAAGGCCGGGAGCCCCAAGATCGGGGCCGTCTAGAAGGTAACGGGGGCAGAGCATGTCGGGCCCGGACCGCGCCACGGTCGGCGGTGGCCCGGGCCGGATTGCGTCGGGGCTGGACCGTTCCAGAATGGGTGCTGCCGGGGCTGGACCGCGCCGGGGGCCAGGGCGCGTCGTCCGGATCGCGCCAGGGGTCAGCGGTGGCCCTGGCGTGAGCGCGTCGGGGCTGGACCGTTCCAGGAGGCAGAGGGCACCCGCCTGGAGTGTCCAGGAGGCAGCGCGCACCGACGTCTAGGCCGCGCTCCCCGCCTTCCAGTCCGCCCAGGACAGGTTCCAGCCGTTGAGGCCGTTGTCCGCCGCCACGGTCTTGTCGCCGGAGTTCTTCACGATGACGACGTCGCCGAGCATCGAGCTGTCGTAGAACTTGTAGCCCGGCACCGAGGTGTCGTTGGCGCCCTTCGCGTCGTGCAGGCCGACGCAACCGTGGCTGGTGTTCTCGTTGCCGAAGACCGAGGTGGACGCCCAGTAGTTGCCGTGTACGAAGGTGCCGGAGGTGGTGAGGCGCTGGGCGTGCGGGACGTCGGAGATGTCGTACTCGTCGCCGAGCCCGACGGTCGAGGACTCCATGCGGGTCTGCTTGAACCGCTCGCTGATCACCATGATCCCGGACCAGGTGGTGTGCTGGGCGTTGCCGCCGCTGACCGGATAGGTCGCGAGGGTCTTGCCGTCCCGCTTGACGGTCATCTCCTTGCTGGACAGGTCGACCGTGCTGATCTGCTCGCGGCCGATGTCGAAGGTGACGTCCTTGGACTGGACGCCGTAGATGCCGTCTTGCCCCTCGATGTCCTTCAGGCGGAGGCTGAGCGTGATCTTTGTGCCGGCCGCCCAGTACGTCTCGGGGCGGAAGTCGAGCCGGGTGTCGCTGAACCAGTGTCCGACGACCTCGACGGCGGGTTCGGCGGTGACCGTGATCGCCTTCTGGACAGTGGACCGGTCCTTTACCGCGTGCGTGAAGTTGATCGACACGGGCATGCCGACGCCGGAGGTGGAGTTCGCTTCGGGGGTGAAGTAGCCGACGAAGGTCTCGCCGGGCGACTTCGTGGTGAAGGTCACCGTCTTGGCGGCGGCGCCCTGCGCCTGCGCCGCGACCGTGTACTTCGTGCCCGAGTACGGGTTCTTCGCGGACGTCCATTTCGTCTTGGCGTCGTTGAACGTCCCGGCCAGCGTGGAGCCGTCGTTGCCGGTCACCTTCACCGTGGCGAGCGTGCCGTCGGTCACGCTGACCGTGACCGGGGTGGTGAAGTCGGCCTTCTTGGTGCCGTCCGCGGGCAGGACCGTGACGGTCGGCGCCTTCGCGGCCTTCACGGACGCGGTCGCCGACGAACCACCGGACGACGAGCTCTCCGCGGCCCCCGCCGAACCGCTGCAACCGGTCAGGACAGCGGCCGGCACCACCCCGAGCACGGTGAGGACCCCACGACGGGACCACCTCTCCGACTGCTTCTCGGACCGGTTGGATATGTGCGACACGCCCACGGCAGGCCTTCCTCCGCATGTCGCGCACACCCCCTGGCCGTACGCGACGAGATCACCAGTGCCGTTGCATCCTGCGCCACTTCCATGGGTTGAATCTTTGAATCCCAGGAGCTCCACCTGAGATTCCTGTGAAGAGAGCCTGAAAGAAGTCCTGAAACCACGGTTGCCGGACGCTTCCCGAGTGTGAACAGAGTATGAAGGCGCCGACCGGTGCCCTGAGTATCCGGTGAGATCCCCGTCCCGCCATGGCTTCCCCACCTACCCGGTCGGAATAGTGAGAAAGGAACTGAAGGCGGAGTTCCGTTTCGACGGCTCCGCGGCAGACCACGCCGGAGGTACTCGTGACCGAAGTCCGCAAGCGGCCCACCGTGGCGATCGTCGGAGCGGGCGCGGCAGGCACCCTGACCGCCGTCCAGCTCTGCGAGACCGCCACCCGCCGCCGGACCCTCCTCGACCTGGTGCTGGTCGACCCGGCCCCGGAAGCCGGCCGCGGCACCGCCTACGCCACACCCGATCCACGCCACCGGCTCAACGTCCAGGCGGGCGGCATGAGTTGCTACCCCGACGACCCCGGCCACTTCACCCGCTGGCTCTGCCGCCACGGCGAACCCACCGTCAGCGCCGCCGACTTCGCCACCCGCTACCGCTACGGCGCCTACCTCGCCGACACCCTCGCCCAGGCCGTCGTCCGCTCCCACGGCACGGTCTCCGTACGCCGGCTGCGCACCCGCGCGGAGAGCTGCACCGGCGCCGCCGAGGGCACTGAAGGCCCGGCCGGCCCGGTGGAACTCCACCTCGCCGACGGGGGACTCCTCACCGCCGACAGCGCGGTCCTGGCCACCGGCCCCGCCGCTCCTACGGCCGCCTGGGCACCGACCGCGCTGCGCACCTCGCCCCGCTTCGTCAACTCGCCCTGGAATCCCGGTGCGTTGGACACCCTGCGCGAGGGCACTGCCGACATCCTTCTCGTCGGCACGGGCCTGACCGCCGTGGACCTCGCCCTCGCCCTCGACCGCCCCGAACGCACGGTCCACGCCGTCTCCCGCAACGGACTCCTGCCCCAGCCGCACGCGTTGGGACCGGCCGGCGCGATGGAGGCGCCGAGCTGGCCCCGCGATCTGACCCTGAGCGCACTGCGCCGAACCGTCTACCGGCACGTCGGCCGCTCGGTCCGCACCCACGGCGACTGGCGCCCCGCCCTGGACAGCCTGCGCCCGCACACCGCGCGACTCTGGCGCAGCCTCACCCCCGAAGAACGCGGGGAGTTCCTCGCGGGTGAGGGCGCCCTCTGGAACACCCACCGCCACCGCATGGCCCCCACCACCGCCGAGTACGTCACCCGGGCCCGCACCGCACGCCGCCTTCAGGTCCACGCGGGCACGATCACCGATGTGGTGGAGTCCAGCGGGCAGTTGGCTGTCGCGCTCTCCAACGGCCGTACGCTGCGCGTGGGTTGGGTGATCGACTGCACGGGACCCGGGCAGCGGCTCGAAGACCCGCTGTGGCGTGGGCTGTTCGAGGCCGGTACGGCGGTGCCCGGACCGCTGGGCATGGGCGTCGCCACGCGTGACGGACGCCTCCTCGACGCCCAAGGCGGTTCCGCACGACCGCTGTTCACGCTCGGCGCCCCGAGGCGCGGCGAGTTGTGGGAGACCACGGCGATCCCCGAGATCCGGGTCCAGGCTGCCGCGTTGGCCCAGCAGTTGCTGGCGCCCCCGGCCCGCTGCACAGCCCGCCGCAGGCCGGTCGACGGACTCGGCCTCCCGCTCTCCACCCACGCCGAGGCCGCCACCGCCTACCGCAACGGACTCGACCGGGTCCTCAAGGTCCGGGCCGGCGCCGAGGACGCCTTCGCCCGTGCGGTCGCCCTGGATCCCGGATTCGCCCTGGGCCACGCGGCGTTGGCCCTGCTCGGCCACGAGTGCGGAGCCGCGGTGGACGTACCCCGGGCGCTCGCGGACGCCCAGCGCTGCGCACACGAACGGGCCGACGAACGCGAACGCTCCTTCGTGGACGTGATCACGCGGCGCGTCCAATCCGCCGACGGGGACGGGGCGTTGATGCGCCACCTCGACACCCACCCCGCCGACGCGCTCGCCCTGGCCGCCGCCGTACCCACCATCGCCTTCTCCGGCGTCACCGACCTGGACGACGACTACGCGCTACGGCTGGTCGAACGGACGTCCCCCGCCTATGACGGGCACTGGTTCCACACCTCGCTGCTCGCGTTCCTGCGCCAGGAGCAGGGCCGGCTGCACGAGGCCGGTGAACTCGCCCACCGCGCCCTGGGAGTTGAGCCAGCGTCCGGTCACGCCGTGCACGCGCTGGCCCACGTCCACTACGAGACCGGCGCCCACGAGGCGGGCCGGGACTGGCTGGACCGCTGGGTCTCCGGGCAGGGCCGGGGTGCCGTCCACCGGGCCCACTTCTCCTGGCACATCGCCCTGCACGAACTGGCGTTGGACGACCCCGCCGCCGTACGCAGGCGCTGGTTCGCACAGTTGGCGCCCGGGCGGGTGACCGGGGTGCGCGCGCTGGTCGACTCGGGGTCACTGCTGTGGCGGGCCCGGCTCAGCGGCAACTGGCAGGGGGAGCTGCCGACTTCGGACGTCCTGGACACCGTGGCCTGCGAGGTGCTGGAGCGACCGGCGACGGCGTTCACCGCCCTGCACGTGGCGGTGGCTCTGACGGCGGTCGGAGACCTCCCGGCCCTGCGCCGGCTGCGCGACCACGCGGCGGGCGCCGACCCGGTGCAGTGTGAGGTCATCGCCCCGCTCTGCGACGCCTTCGCCGCCCTCGTCGAACACCGCTTCCACGAAGCCGCCCACGGCCTCGACGCGTTGTTGCCGGTCCTGCGCAGGGTGGGCGGCAGCGCGGCCCAACGCGAGGTCGTGGAGGAGACGTTGCTGTACGCGCTGGTGTCGGCGGGGCGGTGCGACGCGGCACGCCGGCTGCTGGACGCACGGTTGGACCGGAAGGCGGCGCCTCGGGATCGGCGGATGTTGGCGGGGTTGCCCGGGTGAGTCGAGCAGGGGTGGATGCCGATCGGGGTTGCTCGGGTGAAACGGGGTGGGACGAGGGGGAGTTGGTGCGTGTCCTGTCGTAGGCCCGCGTCCGTTTGGGGTGCCGTTCGTCAGTCGGGAGTGGGCCGTTCGCGGGGCTCGTCGTCGGGTGTCGAGGGGAGGTCGAGGGTGGCCTCCAGGCCTCCGGTGGGGGTGGTGTCGAGGTGGAGGGTGCCGTGGTGGAGGTGGGCCTGTTGGTCGACGAGGGCGAGGCCGAGGCCGGAGCCGGGGGAGCGGGTGCGGGTGCCGCGGGTGAACCGGGCCTTCATGGCCTGCCGTTGGGCGGCGGGGATGCCGGGGCCGTCGTCGCCGACGGTGATCCGGACCGCGCCCGCAACCTCGCTGAGCCGGACGTCCACCGTGCCTTCGGGGCGACCGTGGAGGGCCGCGTTGTCGAGGAGGTTGTCGACGGCCAGGCGTAGGCCGACGGGCCAACCGTCCACGGTCGCGGGGGAGTTGGCTGTCAGCCGGTAGGTGGTCGTGGGGTGGCGGTGTGCCGCGTGGGCGACGGCCTCGTCGAGGAGTTCGCTCAGGACGACCGGGGTGCGTTCGGGCAGGGCGTGGGCGTCGCCGCGGGCCAGGGTCTGAAGTCCCGTGAGGAGGGCGGTGATACGGCGGTGCTCCGCGCTCATCGCCTCCAGGGCGCGGGCCCGTTGGGGTGCGGGGAGGTCGGGGTTGCGCTGGAGGGTCTCCAGGGTGACCCCGAGACTGGTGAGCGGGGTGCGGAGTTCGTGGCCCGCGTCGGCGGTGAAACGGCGGGTGGAGTCCATGCTGACGCGCAGCTGGTCCAGCATGCTGTTCAGCGCGTGGGAGAGGTCCGCGACCTCCTGCGGGCGTGTGACGGCGGGGAGTTGGGGCCCGGCCGTGTTCGCGCTGATCGCGAGGGCGCCGGTCCGCAGCCGTTCGAGCGGCTGGAGGATGATCCGGGTGAGCAGCCAGACGCCGCCGGCCGTGGCGAGGGCGGCGAGGAGCGTGACGGCGGCGACGATCACGGTGTTGTCCGCGAGCCGCCGTTCGATGGGGTCGATGTCCTGGAGCACTTCGAGCCGCTCGCCGGTGGTGCTCAGCGACCGGGTGAGCGAACGCCAGGTCTGCCCCTCGGTGTCGATCGTGCGGTACCCGTCGCGGGTCGGCACCGGGAGCGGGGCGGTCGGCGTCTCACCGTGCTGCGCGATCACCTTCCCGCCGGAGACGAGCCGCACCAGACTCTGACTGCCGGCGAGCAGCCCGCCGTAGTCGTCGCTGTCCTCCCCGTCACCGCTCGGATGGTCGCCCTGGTCGCGGAGTTTGTCGGCGTCCTGGTCCCCCTTCTCGACGCGCGCGGCGAGTTGACGATCGACGTCCGTACGGTCGCGATGATCGATCCGCGCAACGATGACCAGCCCGGCAAGCCCGACCACGACGGTCACCAGGAGCACGACAGCGGCGGTGATCCGGGAGCGGAGGCTGCGCGGTAGCCAGGTCATGGGCTGGTCCGAAGGGCGACGGCGGGTGTGATGCGGGGGTGCGGGCTGGGCGGCAGCCATGCCGGGGCCGGTCGGGCGGGACCGGCCGTGGCCGTGATCCGGGGGCGTGGACCGAGGGGCAGCCGCCTCATGGTTCGGTACGCAGGGCGGGTCGAGGTCGAGGTCGCGATCGGGGAGCACAGGCCGCGCGGGAGCCAGGTCATGGGGTGGTCCGAGGGGTGACGTCGGGTGTGGTGCGGGCGCGCGGGCTGCACGGTAGCCGTACCAGGGCCGGGAATGCGGGACCGGCCATGGCCGTGATCCGGGGGCGTGGACCGAGGGGCAGCCGCCTCATGGTCCGGTACGCGGGGCGGGGCGAGGCTGAGGTTGTGATCGGGGAGCACAGGCCGCGCGGGAGCCAGGTCATGGAGCGGTCCAAGGGGTGACGTCGGGTGTGATGCGGGCGCGGGGGCTGCACGGTCGCCGTACCAGGGCCGGGAATGCGGGACCTGCCGTGGCCGTGATCCGGGGGCGTGGACCGCGCGGCAACCGTCTCATGGGCCGGTGCGCAGGGCTGATCGTGGGGGCCGTGTTCGGGGAGCGCACCGCGTGGCGGCCATGTCGTGGACCGGTCCAAAGGCGGACGGCGGGTGTGATGCGGGGGCGCGGGCTGGGCGGCAGCGATGCCGGGGCCGGTCGGGCGGCTCCGGCCGTGGCCGTGTTCCGGGAGGCTGGACGGCGGGGCAACGACCTCACGGGCCGGGTGGGCAGGACCCGCAGCGGCCGTGTTCCGGGCGCGCGGACCCCGAGGCAACCTCCTCGCGAGCCGGTGCGCAGGACCGACCGCGGCCGTGATCCCGGCACGCAGACCCCGCGGCAGCGACCCCATGGACCGGTACGCGGGACCGGCAGCGGCGATGACCGGGGAGCGCAGGCCGCGCCGTAGCCCCCTCACGGACCGGTTCGCAGGACGAAGCCGATGCCGCGGACGGTTCGCAGTACTCGGGGGCCGCCGTCGGCCTCCAGTTTCTTGCGGAGGTAGCCGATGAACACGTCCACCACGTTGGTGTCGACGTCCCAGGTGTAGCCCCAGACCTGCTCCAACAGCTGGGCCCGGGACAGGACTTGGCCGGGGCGGTGGGCGAGGGCGAGCAGCAGGTCGAACTCGCGGGAGGTCAGCCGGAGTTCGCGTCCTGCCCGGGAGGCCACGCGGCGGGCGGGCTCGATCGCGACGTCGCCGACGACCAGGGACCGCTCGGTCGTCGACTCGTGCAGCCGGACCATCGCGTGCAGCCGCGCGGACAATTCCCCGATGGAGAACGGTTTTACGACGTAGTCGTCCGCGCCCGCCGCGAGCCCCGCGACCCGGTCGTCGACCTCGTCGCGGGCGGAGAGCATGCACACGGGAAGGATCCGGCCCTGGGCGCGCAGGGCGCGGACGACCTCGACCCCGGACAGGCCCGGCATCGTCACGTCCAGGACGATCACGGACGGTGGCCGGCCGGCGACCTCGTCGAGTGCCGTCTCGCCGTCCTCGGCCAGCCGGACCGTGAAGCCCTCAAGACCGAGCCCCAGGTCCAGGGCCGCGCGCACGCCGGGGTCGTCGTCCACCACCAGCACCTCCGGCTTCCGGCTCACCGCCGCCATGCAGCACCTCGACTTCCTCACCGGCGCCCGCGGGAACGGGCACCGTCGCCTGCCTCAAGGACCAGCTGTCTCAAGGATCAGCTACCTCAAGGATCGGCGGTGAACGACAAAGAAGTCTAAGAACCACGCGGGCCACTCCTCCCACCGAGCCGGTATCGACACAGGTCAGCGGGGCGCTCGCCGCTCCCGACCGCCGAGTTTCTTAGAGCGGCCACAAAGAGCGTCGCAAGGGTGGGGACACGCCCTCCCCAAGGGGCATGCCTTGACCTCGCGACGAAGGAAGCCCGCCGATGACTCTGTCCACCGAGCTGCCCCGCGGGCAACGCACCCCGCCCGCCCCGCCCCGCCGGGGGCGCTTCACGCTCGCAGACCCGCTCGGCGCGCTGGCGATCCTGTCCGTGGTCGCGGTCGTGGCCCTGTGGGTGATGAACCAGGGCGGTCCACTCAGCCTGACCGCCTCCGACCGGGCGACCGGCTCCCTCGGCCTGCTCGCCGGCCTGCTGGCCTCCGACCTGATGATCCTCCAGGTCGTCCTCCTCGCCCGGATCCCCTGGGTGGAACGGTCCTGGGGCCACGACCTGCTCACCCGCCGGCACCGTCTGATCGGCTTCGCCTCGTTCTGGCTGATGACGGCCCACGTCACCCTGTTCGCCTTGGAACGGTCCACCCGCGAACCCACGGCGATACCGGACGCACTCCTCCGCCTGTTCATCACCGACTCATGGATGCTGTTCGCCACCGTCGGGACCGCCCTGCTGATCATGGTCGTGGTCACCTCGATCCGCGCGGCCCGCCGCCGACTGCGCTACGAGTCCTGGCACCTGCTGCACCTCTACTCCTACGCCGGCATCGCGGCCACCTTCCCGCACACCTTCACCGACGGCGCCGACTTCCACGAGACCTGGACCCGCGTCTACTGGTGGTGCCTGTACGGCTTCGCGTTCGCCGCCACCCTCCTCTACCGCGTCGCCCTGCCCGCCTGGCGTTCCCTCTACCACCGCCTGCGCGTCGAGTCCGTGGTCACCGAAGCGCCCGGCACGGTGTCGATCACCTTCAAGGGCCACCGCCTGGACAGGATGCGGACCGCCTCCGGCCAGTTCTTCGTCTGGCGCTTCCTCGACGGCCCCGGCTGGTCCCGCGGCAACCCGTACACCCTCTCCGCCGCCCCCACCCCCGACCGGTTGCGCATCACCATCAAGTCCGCGGGCGACGGCAGCGAACGCGCCGCCCGCCTCACCCCCGGCACCCGCGCCCTGATCGAGGGCCCCTACGGCACCCTCACCGCCCGCCACCGCACCCGGCCCGGCATGCTCTTCATGGCCGCCGGAATCGGCATCACCCCCATGCGGGCCCTGCTCGAAGACGCCCCCTACGCCCCCGGCGAGGCCACCCTCATCTATCGCTACGGCGAGGACGAGCACGCCGTGTTCGCCGACGAACTCCGCACCATCGCCACCCACCGAGGCGTCGAGCTGATCCTCCTCCCGGGCCCGCGCCGCGCCGACACGTCGTGGCAGGCCGCGGGTTCCGCGCACCGCGACGGCACACCCGGGCAGGCCACCGGCCCCGTCCGCCTCGACGACGACGTCCAGGTCCTCAAGGGCCTCGTCCCCGACATCGCCCGCCGGGACGTCTACGTCTGCGGCCCGCCCACCTGGATCACCGCCGTCCGCAAGGCCGCCCGGGGCGCCGGCGCCCACCGCGACAGCGTGCACACCGAAGAGTTCGCCTGGTAGCGGCACCCCACCCGTCAGCAACAGGAGCACACATGCGACGCATCACCCTCTGGTTCACCGCCACCCTCGCCGTGGCCGCACTCCTCTTCGCCTTCCAGCTCAACGCCTCCGGCGCGACCGGCAAGTCCGGAGACGGCGGCGATCACATGCCGCCCGCTTCCACCTCCACATCCACATCCACATCCACCCCCAACGCCTCGGCCAAACCCGGGGAGGACACCGCCGGCTACGGCGACCACGTCGGAAAGCCGGGCGAGAACAAGTAGTTCAGTCACCCGCTCGCCAACTCCCGCTCCGGGAGGCCCACTTCACGCCACCCGAACCGGTCGCCCCCCAGCCCCGGCGCCCACGCGGAGCCCTCGTCGCCGGAACCGGCAGCATCCGTCGATCGCTCGTGCGGGGGAGGAACTCCCGCCGCCGGTAAGTAAGTCGAGGAGTCAGCGCTCGCCGCCGGGCCCCGTTCGCAGCAGGGCGGCGCCGAGCGGGGTCAGGGTGTGCAGGACCGTGTTGGCGTGGCGGTGGCTGGTGATCAGGCCCGCGTCGCGCAGGACCGCCGTGTGATGGCTCGCGGTCGTGGGTGTCACACCGGCGCGGCGGGCGGCCTCGGTGGTGGTGGAGCCGGTCGCGCTGGCCCTCAGGATGGCGGCGCGGGTGGGGCCGAGCAGCCCGCTCAGCGAGGGGGAACCGGTGGGGGAGCGTCTCGCCGGCAGGTGGTGGAGGGCGTAGAGCAGAACGGGCGGGAGCCCGGAGTCGGCCAGGGCGATGGGCGTGTGCCAGCAGAAGTGGGAGGGGATCAGGAGCAGCCCCCGCCCGTCGAGGTGGACGTCTCGGTGGTCCGGATAGGGATCGATCTCCAGGACCGGCGCCCGCCAGTGGATCGTGGGTCCCAGTCCGGACAGCATGCCCTCGGTCCCGGCGTGGAACAGGGTGTGGGCGTGCCGGGCCCGCTCCGCGTGCAGCCGTTCCTGGATGTGCTCCTCGTGCGGGGCGATCACCGCGCGGTGGTAGGCGCGCAGGGTGTCCACGAGTTGCTCGCGCATGTCCCGCTCGGCGAGACGGCGCGCCCAGGCCGGGGCACCGACGCCCCGGTCGAGTGTGCCGACCTCTCCCATGACCTGCTCGTACGGCGTCGCCAGAACGGCCTTCAG
Source organism: Streptomyces sp. NBC_01288 (assembly GCF_035982055.1). Taxonomy (NCBI): domain Bacteria; kingdom Bacillati; phylum Actinomycetota; class Actinomycetes; order Kitasatosporales; family Streptomycetaceae; genus Streptomyces; species Streptomyces sp. NBC_01288. The sequence goes on along the minus strand of NZ_CP108427.1, from coordinate 1,606,880 downwards.
CCCGGCGTCCAGTCCTTGGGTGCCCTCCGGAGGCGTCAGGAAGTCGGGGAAGTAGCTGGCGCGCGGGAAGAGCGGCACCAGGAAGGTCTTCACCGCACGGTCGAGCCCGGCCCGCCGCAACGAGCCGCACGCGTCGTGGAACCAGGGCGCGTAGGCCCAGCGGCCCTCACGGGTCTGGAGCCGGTGCAGACTGGCCGCGATCTCCCAGAGCGCATGAGGCTCGGTCGCCACTCTGACCTTGATGAGGTCCTCGGGCGTGAAATGAAAGCGGAGCATCCGTTTCTCCGTGGGCCCCTGTCGTCGACCTGCGAAGTGTCAGGGCACTCACATGAGCATGACACCGACATACCCGGACCAGGAACATGAATTCCCGCCAGCAGCAGGCCAGTTGGCGCCCTCCACCCTCCACAGGAAAGGCTCGGGATGTCCTCGTACGAGCAGGAGCACGACCGCAGGTCCAGTCGCCCCCGCCGCCGGAGCCGCATGGCCCTCGTCGCCGCGGCGATCACCTTCGCCATGGCCGCCCTGGGTTTGATCGCACCGAGTTCCGCGAGTGCCTCGGCGCAGGCGTGGGCGTGCACCAGCGGCCATGTGTGTGTCTACAGCGGTATCAACGGCACGGGCTCCGTGTGCTCGTGGTCCAACGCCGACCCGGACTGGTGGGGCGGAGACGTCCAGTGTTCGTGGTCCGACACCCAGAACGTCGGGTCGGTCTACAACCTCGGCACGTCGTCCGCGTACAACTACGTCGCTCTCTACACCGGCGCCAACTACACCGGCAGCCACTACTGCTTCGTGCAGGACGGTGGCTACTCGTCGAACTTCAACGTCAAGATCCGCTCCCACCGCTGGGTGGCTTCCTGCTGATCGCCGCATGACAGGTCGGCGGGCCCCGGAGCGCCGGGACCCGCCGTTCGAGCAGCGCGAGGCCCCGCGGACCTGACCTCACCGGTGAGGGGAATGTCCGGGCCGGGTCGAGGACGACGCCGTCACGCCTCCGGCCGCCACCCCGACGCCCGGGATATCCCACGCGCCGCGAGCCGCACCGCCGGGATCAACGCCGGTACCTGCGCGTCCACTTGAGGCACCACCACCGACACCGCCGCGACCACCGCACCGCCCGGCCCGTGCACCGGAGCCGCCACCGACAGGGCGTCGTCCGTGATCTGACGGGTACTCACCGCGACGCCGGTGCGCCGGACTTCGGCCAGTACCCGGCGCAGTCGTAGCGGATCGGTGATCGTGTACGGCGTGAACGACGCCAACGGACCGGCGCAGTAGGCCTCTTGGAAGTCCGGGTCGCCGTGGGCCAGCAGGGTGAGGCCCACGCCCGTGGCGTGCAGGGGCCAGCGGGCGCCGACCTGGATGTGTACGCCGACCGCCGAACGGCCCGAGATCCACTCGGTGTAGACGACCTCCGTACCGTCCCGCACCGCCAACTGCACGTTCTCGTGCGTCGATTCGTACAGGTCCTCCAGGTACGGGAGGGCGAGTTGGCGCAGGGCGAGGCCGCGGGGCGCGAGCGCCGCGATCTCCCACAGCCGTAGGCCCACGTGGTACGTCCCCGACGCGTCCCGTTCCAGCGCGCCCCACTCGGTGAGGGCGCCCGCGAGGCGGTGGGCGGTGGTCAGGGTGAGGCCGGCGCGGCGGCTGATGTCGGACAGGGACAGGGCCGTGTGCGCGTGGTCGAAGGCGGCGAGCACGGCGAGCAGCCGGTCGGGCGCGGAGCGGGTGGCGGGCGCCGCCGACCGGGGGATCTTCGAGGAGCGCGTGACGGGCGCGGGCTCAGGGGGCGTCGCCGACCGTCCGGTGGGCGCGGACTCGGTGGGCGTCGCCGCGCGCGTGGCCGTCGCGGAACCGGTGCTCGTCGCGGACCGGGTGGTCGTCATGGCCGGGCCTCCGTCCGGTGTCAGGTCAGTCCGTCCTCGGCGACCCGTTGCAGCAGGGTGTGCAGGGTCTCGCGCTCGGTCGCGTCGAGCGGGCCCAGCAGTTCGTTCGTGACGCGCAGGCCCGCCTCGTCCGTGTCGCGCAGGAAGCCGCGGCCGTCCGCCGTCAGGACCACGATGCGGCTGCGGCGGTCGTCGGGGGAAGGGCGGCGCTCGGCGAACCCGAGCTTTTCCAGGTCGTCGACCAGGCCGACGATCGCGCTCGGGTCGTAGCCGAGCCGGGTGCTCAGTTCGCGCTGGAGGGCGCCCTCGGACGTGGCCAGGAAGCGGAGCAGCGCGTAGTGGCGCAGGCGCAGGCCCGACTCCTGGAGGAACGTGTTGAAGAGCTGGCCGGAACGCAGGCCCAGCCGGTACATGAGGTAGCCCGTGTCCGCGTGCAGCCCGCGCATCCACGGCTCGTGCGCGTCGATCGGAGGGTTCGCGGCGTGCGGCTGACGGGCGATGGCGGGCTCCCTGGGTCGAGGCCCCGGGCGGGGCGTGCGGTGGTTCGGAGCCAGTGTGACGCACATGGTCCATCGGCAACAACTATTGACGTCAACAATTATTGCTCTTAGCTTCGATCTCGTAGCCGCACCCCGGTGTGTTCAGACCCCGGCGCGGCTCGCAGCCGTATCGCCGTGTGAAGGGATCCGCTCGTGCCCAGCATCGATCTGACCGGCAAGGTCGCCGTCGTCACCGGCAGCGGCCGGGGCCTCGGCCTCGCCTACGCGCACGCCCTGGCCGCCCACGGCGCGTCCGTGGTCGTCAACGACATCGACGAGGCGGTGGCCGAGCAGGCCGTGAAGTCGATCGCCGAGGCGGGCGGCACCGCCGTCGCCGAGGTGGTCCCGGTCGGTACGACGGAGGCCGCCGAGCGGCTGGTGAACCGTGCCGTCGAGGAGTTCGGGCGGCTCGACGTCCTGGTCACCAACGCCGGCATCCTGCGCGACAAGGTGCTGTGGAAGATGACCGACGAGGACTTCGACGCGGTGATCACCACCCACCTCAAGGGCACCTTCACCTGCGCCCGCGCCGCCGCCGTACGGATGCGCGAGCAGGGCGAGGGCGGCAGCCTGATCCTGGTCGGCTCGCCGGCCGGCCAGCGCGGCAACTTCGGCCAGACCAACTACTCGGCCGCCAAGGCCGGCATCGCCGCCTTCGCCCGCACCTGGTCGATGGAACTAGGCCGCGCGGGCATCACCGTCAACGCGATCGTGCCGGTCGCCGCGACCGCCATGACCGAGACGATCCCCGCGTTCGCCCCGTACATCGAGGCCATGAAGAACGGCGACCCGCTGCCCGACTTCCTCCGCAAGGGCGAGGGCTTCGGCACCCCCGAGGACTGCGCCGCCCTCGTCCCGTTCCTCGCCTCCGAGGCCGCGCGCGGCATCACCGGCCAGGCCATCGGCATCGGCGGCGACAAGGTGGCACTCTGGTCCCACCCGCAGGAGATCAGCGCGGCCTACGCCGACGGCGGCTGGACCCCTGACACCCTGGCCGACGCCTTCCCCACCTCGGTCGGCGCCGAACTCCAGTCGGTCGGCATCCCCGCACCGAAGCTGCCGGAGGCGTGATGACACCCCCCACGAACGTCGGCGAACGCGCCATGGACATCGGCGACATCGTGGCGATCGACGTCCACACCCACGCCGAGGTGTCCTCCAAGGGCCACTCCTCCCTGGACGACGACCTGCACGACGCCTCCTCCGCCTACTTCAAGGTCGAGGGCAAGCGGAAGCCGACGCTGGAGGAGACCGCCGCGTACTACCGCGAGCGGAGAATGGCCGCGGTGATCTTCACGGTCGACGCCGAGTCCGCGACCGGCACCGAGCCCGTCCCGAACGAGGAGGTCGCCGAGGCCGCCGCCGCCAACGCCGACGTGCTCATCCCCTTCGCGTCCATCGACCCGTTCCGGGGTCGGGCGGGCGTGAAGCAGGCGCGGCGGCTGGTCGAGGAGTACGGGGTCAAGGGCTTCAAGTTCCACCCCAACATCCAGGGCTTCTTCCCCAACGACCGGTCGGTGGCCTACGACCTCTACGAGGTCATCGAGGAGACCGGCACCATCGCCCTCTTCCACACGGGCCAGACGGGCATCGGCGCGGGAGTGCCGGGGGGCGGCGGCATCCGCCTGAAGTACTCCAACCCCCTGCACGTGGACGACGTCGCCGTCGACTTCCCGCACCTCAAGATCATCCTGGCGCATCCGTCCTTCCCCTGGCAGGACGAGGCACTCGCCGTCGCCACCCACAAGCCGGGCGTGCACATCGACCTGTCCGGCTGGTCCCCGAAGTACTTCCCGCCGCAACTGGTGCAGTACGCCAACACCCTGCTGAAGGACAAGGTCCTCTTCGGCTCCGACTACCCCGTCCTCACCCCGGACCGCTGGCTCGCCGACTTCGAGAAGCTGCCGATCAAGGACGAGGTCAAGCCGAAGATCCTCAAGGAGAACGCCGCCCGCCTGCTCGGACTGACGTAAGGGGCACCGGATGCGCAACGAGGGACTCGGGTCCTGGCCCGCACGCCGGGCCCGCAAGACCCCGCACCGCACGGCTCTGGTCCACGGCGGATCGTCTACGGTCGGCGGCGGATCGTCGACGGACCACGGTAGTTCGTCGACAGTCCACAGTGGTCCGCCGACGCACGGCAACGGTTCGTCGACGGACTACGGCACATTGCATACACGAACCACCCGCCTCGCCCACGCCCTGCGCGCCCGAGGCGTCCGCCGCGGCGACCGCATCGCCTACCTCGGCCCCAACCACCCCTCCTACCTGGAGACCCTGTTCGCGGCCGGCATCCTCGGCGCGGTCTTCGTCCCCCTCAACACCCGCCTCGTCGGCCCCGAGATCGCCCACCAACTCACCGACTCCGGCGCCAAGATCCTCGTCTACGGCCCGACACACGCCGGCCTCGTCGCCGGACTGCCGGGCAGCACCGACGTCCGTACGTACCTCGAAGTCGGCCCGGAATACGAGGAGTTGCTCGCCGCGGCCTCCGACGAGCCGATCGACGAGCCCGTCACGGCCGACGACACCTGCATCATCATGTACACCTCGGGCACGACCGGCCGCCCCAAGGGCGCCATGCTCACCCACGGCAACCTGGCCTGGAACGCGATCAACGTCCTCGTCGACACCGACCTGATCGCCGACGAACGCGCCCTGGTCTCCGCCCCGTTGTTCCACACGGCCGGCCTGAACATGCTCACCCTGCCGGTGCTGCTCAAGGGCGGCACCTGCGTCCTGGTCGAGGCCTTCGAACCGGCGGCCACCTTCGACCTGATCGAACAGCACCGGATCACCTTCATGTTCGGGGTCCCGACGATGTTCGACCAGCTGGCCCGGCACCCCCGTTGGGCCGACGCCGACCTCTCCTCGCTGCGCATCCTCACCTGCGGCGGCTCCCCGGTCCCGTCCCCGCTGATCGCCGCCTACCAGGAACGCGGACTGACCTTCCTCCAGGGCTACGGCATGACGGAGGCCGCGCCCGGAACCCTGTTCCTGGACGCCGAACACGCCGTCAGCAAGGCGGGTTCGGCGGGTGTGCCGCACTTCTTCAGCGACGTACGGGTCGTACGGCCCGACCTCACGCCCGCCGACGTCGGCGAGACCGGCGAGGTCGTGGTGCGCGGGCCCCATGTCATGCCCGGTTATTGGGGGTTGCCCGAGGAGACGGCCGCGGTCTTCGCCGACGGCTGGTTCCGCAGCGGGGACGCGGCACGGACCGACGAGGACGGGTACGTGTACATCGTCGACCGTATGAAAGACATGATCATCTCCGGTGGGGAGAACATCTATCCCGCCGAGATCGAGGACCTGCTCCTCGCCCACCCCGACATCGTCGAGTGCGCGGTCATCGGGGTCGCGGACGACAAGTGGGGCGAGGTGCCGCGCGCGGTCGTCGTGCCGCGCGAGGGCGCCACACCGGACCCCCACGAGGTGCTCGCGTCGCTGGCCGGCCGGCTCGCCAAGTACAAGATCCCCAAGTCGATGGTGGTCGCGGACGAACTCCCGCGCACCGCCTCCGGCAAGCTCCTCAAGTCCCGGGTGCGCAAGCGCTTCGGCACCAACTCTTAGCCAAGGAACGCGATATGGGCATCACCGTGAACGGCCTCGACGAACTCAAGAAGCTCGCGGGCAGTGACCTCGGCACCAGCGAGTGGATCGAGGTCACCCAGGAGCGCGTCAACACCTTCGCCGACGCGACCGGCGACCACCAGTGGATCCACGTCGACCCGGAGAAGGCGGCGGCAGGCCCCTTCGGCGCGCCCATCGCGCACGGCTATCTGACCCTCTCCCTCTTCATCCCGCTCTTCACCGAGCTGCTGGACGTCGAGGGCGTGTCGACGAAGGTCAACTACGGCCTGAACAAGGTGCGTTTCCCCGCACCGGTCAAGGTCGGGTCGCGCATCCGGCTCGTCGCGAAGCTCGCCTCGGTCGAGGACGTGCCGGGCGGGGTGCAGGTCGCCGTCGACGGGACGATCGAGATCGACGGCGGACCGAAGCCCGCCGCCGTCCTGCAGAGTCTCTCGCGCTTCTACGCCTGACCGGCGGCTACTGCAGTCTGTCTACTTGCAGACTGTCTACGGTCGTTTGTCTACGGCCGTTTGTCCACTGCGACTTGTCTACGATTGACTGCCGACTGCCGACCGTCGTTTGTCTACTGTTGTTTGTACGAGTAGACGCTGGTCGACACCACGCACACGCCCGGCTGGACGACCTCGGCGCGCAACGTGCCGCTGTTCACGTCGTAGTCGATGCCCTCGGCCTCGAACGTGCCCGTGCAGATGCTGCGTTGGGGCAGTGCGAACAGGCTGGTGACCGTGCCGGTGATCGGCTGGCCGTCCAGCTTGTGGGGCAGGTCGACCTGGAGGAGCGGGCGGATCTCGGGGAACCTGGTCCCCGACGCGTCGTCCGAGACGCACACCAGGCGGGTGTCCGTCACGAAGTCGCAGCCCTGGATGTCGTTCACCGTCTTGTCCAGGGTGATCTGCCCGGCCTGCGGCAGCGCCCCGCCCGTCGCCGGAGTCGACGGGTTGAGCAGGGGCGTGGGGAAGACCTGGAGTCTGGACTGGTCGCCCCACTCGCCCGACACCATCCACTGCGTGTCGGGCGAGATCGCGTCGAACGAGTTGTTGATCTTCTCGCCCGAGTCGAGCGTGTGGACGTACGAGTAGCGCGTCCCCGACGGCGTGGTGACCGTGAACATCTTGGACGTGCCCGTGTCGGCGCCCTGGTAGGCGTCGAAGACGTAGCCGTTCGCGATGTCCGGGTCGCCGATGTGGTTCCAGCCCTGGATGCGCAGATCCAGCGGGATGGACGCCAGCCCGCGGTACAGCAGCGAGCCGTCCGCCTGACTGGCGACGCCCTCACCGCCGCCGAGGCTGCCGGTGTACGCCGTGCCGGTCTCCACCCAGGTGGTGGCCGCCGCGGCCGAGGAGGTGCTCACGCCGAGCGTGAGAGCACCCAATAAGCCAGCGAGGACAGTAAGTTGACGCTTCATCAGATACCTGCCAGGTCGACGAAGATGGGGTTGGAATAGAACCATGTGTCGGCCCACGGGTCACCGTTGCCGGGCTCATGGGGGATCGGGCCGTGCGGATCGACCGAGGCGCCGAGGTAGCCCGTACCGTGTCGCTTGCCGTCGCTGCCGCGCAGCCGCAGATAGAAGGACTCGTCCCCGGCGGTCACCGGGATGCGCAGGGTGTACGTCCCCTTGCGGCCACCGACGTCCGCCGTACGCACGACCTTCGTGTCCGGTGCCCGCCACGCGTCCCGGTCGGACACCGCGCCGCGCACCGCGCCCCGGATCACGTCCACATGCGCCAACTCGGGCAGGATTCCCTGGGCGTTGGGCCGCGAGGCGGTCGTCACGGTGATGTTCAGCGTGAGCCGGTCGCCCTTGCGGACCCGCAGCCGGCCGCCCAGGGTGACACCCCGACCGTGGTCGCGGTCACGCTTCAGGCGGACGTCGAGCCCGTCCAGCAGATGCCCGTGGTCCACCCAGACCCGGCCCGCGCGCATCCCCGCCATCACCTCGCGGTAGCCGTAGCGGGTCACGCCCACATGGGTGCGGCTGAACTCGCCGGGCCAGAAGTCGCTGCCGGGCTGCGGGGAGTCGGTCTGCACCGGGTCGGGCAGCTTGCCGGTGTTGTCGAAGTTCTGCCCGTCGGGCCAGGCGCCGTTGGCCCAAGTGTCGTAGACCGTACGGTGGTTGTCGGAGTTGGTGGTGATCGAGAACAGCCGGCCCTCGGCCAGCATCGAGTCCCACAGCCCGCCGACGGTCGCCGTCGCCCAGTCGAAACCGCCGTACGTGACATAGGCGTCCGTCGGATAGCCCGACCAGGACTGCGCCGACGGCTTGTTCTCGTACTCGCCCCGGATCGACGTGGCGCCGCGCCAGCCGGGGAGGGCCGCGCCCTGGGCGCCGGGTGCGCCCTCCATGCCGATCATGATCTCGGGGGCAGCGTCCCGCCAACCCCGCATCTCGTGCGGGGAGTCGATGCCGAGGCGCAGTGGGTGGTTGGCGAGGACGAGGACGTCGTCGACGTAGCCCGAACGGCGTTGCTCGGCCAGCCACTTGATGGCCTTCACGGCGTGGGCCTCGTTGCGGGCGGTGTCCGCGTCGGCGACGCCGCCCTTGTCGTAGCCCAACAGCTTGCCGTCGTAGGCGAGTTCGAACCGGGTGAGCAGATCGACCTCGTGGCGGCCGGGTGCGGCGAACACGGTGCAGTGCTCGGCGGCCGGGATGTACCACTCCAGGCCCTGGAAGATCAGCTGGCGGGGGTTCTCGGCGCGCGCTTTGAGTATCTCGGCGTGCTCCAACTTCGCGCCGTAGGAGGCGTGTCCGAAGTTGGAGTGCTCGTTGAACACCATCCAGTCGAGGCCGTACTTCGCGGCGGCCTGTGCCTGCTGGGAGAACGTGTACTTCGCGTCGTGGCTGTACACGGAGTGCACGTGATGGTCGCCGACGAGGTAGGCGAGGCGCGGGTCGTTGCCGCCGTAGCCGCGCTCGGCCGCCGAGGCGGAGGTGGCGAGCGGGCCCGTGCCGAGGGTGAACGCGGCGCCGAACAGGCCCGCGCGGCGCAGGAGTTGGCGTCGGGAAACGCCCTGTGCGTCGAGGGCGGCGGGGGAGACGGACGGATCGGCCCAGGTGGGCAGCTGCTGCTCGGTCATGATGGTTCGGAAGTCCTCTGGAGGCTGGAGGGCTGTCAGTGGTTCATGAACGACGTGACGGGCAGCGCCCGCTCGACGATCCGGACGTCGCCGAGCCGGCCGTGCAGGATCTGGTCGATCTTTCCGGCGTACTCGTATCCGCCGAGCAGCCAGGGCAGCCCAACCGAGGTGAGGCCGACGGCGGTCGCCGTCGGATTGCGCACGACCGGGCAGCCCTCGACGTAGAGCGTGGTGTGCTTGCCGTCGTTGACGACGGCGAGGTGCCACCAGGTCTCCAGCGGGGTCTCCTGACCCCAGTTACTGGCGATGCCCTCCTGGTTCAACGGCCGTACCGCCCACTGCGGTTCACGGTCGTTGGAGAGCGAGAGCGTGGTGAGGGGCTCGTCCGGGTCGTCCCCGGTCTTGCCTGCGGCGCCACCGGTACCGGTCCGGCTGACCAGCCCCGACCAGGCGTTGTGATCGGGGTCCCAGTCGGCGGGCAACCGGTAGAACGTCTCGACGGTGTAACCCCGCTTGAACGTCGCCGAGTTGAGGGGCGCACCGTCGACCGTGCGCAGATACGCACCCTTCAACGGCGACTTGTAGCCCGTGAACTCCAGGCTTCCGTGGCCGGGTTGGTCGGGGTGGTGGTCCGAGGACCAGTTCAGGGTGCCGCCGCCGACCGTGACGAGGGTGAGGTCGTTGCCGCGCCCCGACTGGTCGCGGACGGTGCCCGAGACGGCCGTGGCGTCGGAGTGTCCGTCGAAGCGCCAGTACGCCACCGTGCCGGGGACGAGAAGCTTCGAGGCGGGACGCGACGGGCGGGCGGGGACCGGGGCGAAGCCGGAGAAGCGGTCCGCGAAGTCGATGCCGACGGTGAACCGGTCGGCGTCGCCGCTGAGTTCGATCTCCTGCCGCTCCAACTCGTTGAGGCCCTTTGCCGCCCGGCCCAGGATCCACGGGGAGACCGTCTCGACGTCGATGACCCCGCGGTCCAGGTCGAAGCGGTAGAGGCGGATCATCGCCGCGCCGCCGAAGTACCGGTTCTGATAGTTCGTCAGGTGAAGGTGGACGTCATTCCCCGCCGCGTTCTTGCGCGTTGCCCGACCCGCGGGCCAGTAGTGCCCGTTGAGCGTGAGGAAGATCTGGTCGTGGTCCTCGATCAGCTGGTCCCACAACTGCTGCCCGTAGTCCGACAGTTGATCGTCCTCGACGACCAACTCGTGTGTCGTCAGGACCACCGGCGTGTGCGGATGCTGGGCCAGGACGCTCTTCGCCCACGCGTACCCCTTCGCCGACAGCCGCCAGTCCAGCGCGAGCACCATCCACTCACGGCCCGCCGCCTCGAAGAGGTGGTACGTGTTGTAACCGTCGGCGGACGCACCGCCGAACGTGCGCGCACCCTTGAAGCGCTGCGGCCCGAACGTGTCCAGGTATGGCGACGTGCCGCGCTGGTCGTCGGTCGACGAGTTCACGTCGTGGTTGCCGGCCAGCACGCTGTAGCCCACGCCCCGCCGGTCCAGCAGCCTGAACGCCTCCCCGATCGCGGCGAATTCGGGCTTCGCGCCGTTCTGCGTCAGGTCGCCCAGGTGGGACAGGAACACGATGTTCTCGTCCTTGCCGTGCTCCAGGAGGTAGCGCAGCGATGCCTCGATCGGCGCCTTGTCGATGCTCGGCCCGTCGAAGAGGTACTGGGTGTCCGGCATCACCGCGAGAGTGAAGCGGTGGCTGTCCGTGTCGGGTCGCCAACTCGCCGTCGTGGACGCGGAGATGGGTGCCGCTTCCGCGGTGCCAGGCAGCGCGACGCCCGCCGTGGCGGCGGCGCCGAGCAGCGCGGTCGCCCGCAGGAAACTGCGCCGACCGGCGCCGGCCTGGGCCGTCTCGCACTGGTCGTTCTCGTACTCGTGCTCATGCGACGTACACACGTGTGCTCCGTACCGGGTAAGTGCTCGTGAAAGCTGGGGAGTTAAAAGCCGTCGGGCCCAAAGCCATCGGACTCAAAGCCGGCCAGTACACAGCCGGTGATTTCAGAGAACGCGCAGGGTCCAGCTCCAGCGATGGACACCCGGCGGGACGAGATACTGCGGTGACGTGTCGGGGCCGCACGACGCCGTGCCCAACCCCCGGTGCGCCGCGTCGAGTTGCACCACGCAGGACGCGCGCGGCACCAGCTCGTCGTGATGCCGTGCGGCGGTCAGGTCCTCGGCGCGATGGCGGGTCACCGAGACCTGGCGGGGCTCGTCGAGGTCGACCGCGAGACCGGTGGCGTCCGGTGCCGACAGCGTGAACCGCCGTACCCCGTGCCGGCCACCGCTCTCCTGCGGCCGCAGATACGGAGTGAACAACTCGTCGACGGGAACCGAGTGGTGGCCCACGGGCGCACCCGTGCTGCGGTCGGGGTACGACTCCCAGGGACCCCGGCCGAACCACTCCAGCAGATCAAGCCCCGGCACCGTCTCGAACACGATGCCCACCCGGGCCACGTCGACGAACTCCTCGGGCAGCTCGGCCGATTCCTCGACCAGCACCCCGCCCTCCACCGGCGTGAACACCTGACAGTGCCGGATCACACCGACCGCCCCGGCGTACTCCGCGACCGTCGTCACCCTCCCCCAGCCTTCGGCCGGGGGGACCCCCATCTCGCTTCGCTCGCCGTCCCGTCGTACCGAGACGACCTTGCGGACCAGCGAATCGAGCCCCCAGGTCCGCCAGCGCGCCGCCATGCCGCCCAACTCGTCGTTGTCGGTGGGCGCCCGCCACAGGGACAGCGTCGGGGCGACCGTCAACAGCGGGTGGAGGAGAAGGCCCTCGCCGTCGACCTCGACCCGGCCGCCGCCAACCACCAGGGGTGCCATGGGAGTTGCCGCCCGAAGCCGCACCTGGGGCGCGCACACGTCCGTGCCGCGCGGTGCCCACGCCTGGTCCTCGGCCGTCGTCACGCGCAGCGTCAGCCAGGCCTCGCCGCCGTCCTCCGGTAGCTCGAACGGCAACGGCACGGCCACTGTCTCGCCCGGGTGCAGGGCGGGCAGTTCGGCCGGAGCGGTCAGCGTACGGCCGTCCGCGAGGGCCAACTCCCAGGTGGCGGTGAGCCATTCGAGGCCCCGGAAGTGCTGGTGGTTGCCGAGGACGATGCCCTCGTGCCGGAAACTCTCGATGCGCAGCGGCGCCGCGATCTCCCGGTGCTCGAACATGACCGGCTTGGGCGTGCGGTCGGGAAACACCACGCCGTCCGCGATGAACGCGCCGTCGTGGATCGACTCGCCGAAGTCACCGCCGTACGCCCAGCGTTGACCGGGCGCGGCGACACCGTTGTCATACAGTCCGGCGCCCGCGCGGCCGGTGGGTCTTCCGTCGCTCACACGTTGTAGGATCCCGTGGTCCCAGAACTCCCAGATGAAGCCGCCCTGAAGACCCGGGGTTGACTCGATGGCGGCCCAGTGGGCCGCGAGGGTTCCGTTGCTGTTGCCCATCGCGTGGGAGTACTCGCACTGGATCAACGGCTTGGTCTGCTCGCCGGACAGCGCGTGCGTGACACAGTCCTCCAGCGGCGCGTACATCGGACACGCGATGTCGGAGGCGAGGTCCGGGTCGGCCCAGCCGCGCTTGGCCGCGCCCTCGTATTGGACCGGTCTGGTCGGGTCGTGGCGGCGGACCCAGCCGGCCGCCGCGTCGTGGTTGGCGCCGTAGTCGGACTCGTTGCCCAGCGACCAGATGATGACCGAGGGGTGGTTCTTGTCCCGCAGCACCATCCGCGACACCCGGTCCACGAACGCGTTCAGATAGCGCGGGTCGTCCGCGATCTCGTGCGCGTGGTCGTGCGACTCGATGTCCGCCTCGTCGACGACGTAGAAGCCCAGCTCGTCGGCGAGGTCGTAGAGCGCCGGGTCGTTCGGGTAGTGCGCGGTGCGGACCGCGTTGAACCCGAACCGCTTCAGCAGCACCACGTCTGCGCGCATGTCGTCGTACGACACCGTGCGGCCGGTCAGCGGATGGAAGTCGTGCCGGTTGACGCCCCGGATGTACACGCGCTCGCCGTTGACGAGCAGGTCCCGCCCGACGATCTCCACGTCACGGAAACCGATGCGCCGGTACGACGAGTCGGCGACCGTTCCGTCGGCGCGGTGCAGCCGGACGGTGAGGCCGTACAGTTCGGGCGTCTCGGCGTTCCAGGTGCGGACCTTGGGCACGGTGGCGCGCATGCGGGCCTCGCCGAGGAAGTCGGAGACCCGGTCGTCCTCGGCGTTGAACCGGTCGAACTCCTCGTCCTGGGTGAGGAGGTGACCGTCGAGATCACCGCTGAGGTACCACCCGGCGGGCAGTGCGCCACCCGCGTCCCGCACCTGGCAGTCGACCCGCAACTCGCCGTCGTAGGACGCCCGCACGGTCACGTCCGCGAGATGCAGCGGGTCGGTCGCGTACAGCAGCACCGAGCGGGTGATGCCCCCGTGCCACCACTGGTCCTGGTCCTCGATGTGCGAGGAGTCCGACCACTTGACCACGGTCAGCCGTACGGTGGCCCGCCCGCCGGGCCATACGACGTCCGAGAGGTCGAACTCGGCGGCGAGGTGGGAGTCCTTGGAGATCCCGACGGGCCGCCCGTCCACGTGCACGAGCAGCACGCTCTCGGCGGCCCCGACCTGGAGCACGATCCGCCGCCCGGCCCAGTCGGCCGGGACGTCCACCGCACGCTCGTAGACACCCGTCGGATTGTGGACCGGCGACTGTGGAGGGAATTCCGCATACGGCATACGGACGTTCGTGTACTGCGGGAGGTCGTCCGTATCCTGCATGGTCCATACGCCCGGAACGTATGCGGACGACCAGACGTCCGCCAAAGGCGCGTCGGGCGCGGGCAGCAGTTGGAAGCGCCAGTCGCCGTCGAGGGAGCGGGCGCCGGCGCGACGGTCGACGGCGGACATGGGCAACCGCCCCCAGGAGGTCACCTCGGGTGACTCCCAGGGGCGGAGCGCGAGCAGCGGGTCGGTCATCAGCGGATGGCTCCCTTGCCGAGGTCGCCGATGATCTGCTTGGCGCCGACCGCGAACACGATCAGCAGGGGGACGAGGGCGAGGAGCGCGCCGGTCATGACCATTCCGTAGTCGGTGGTGCCGTGGGTGCCGTTGAGCTGGGACAGGGCCACCTGGAGGGTGACGTTGTTCGGGTTGGTGAGGGCGATCAGGGGCCAGGCGTAGTCGTTCCACTGGCCCATGAAGGTGAAGATGCCGAGGAAGGCGAGGCCCGGGCGGACCACCGGGAGGGCCACGTGCCAGTACTGGCGCAGGAAGTTCGCGCCGTCGATGCGGGAGGCGTCGAGGAGTTCGTCGTGGATCGCGCTCTTCATGTACTGGCGCATCCAGAAGATGCCGAACGCGTTGGCCGCCGCCGGCACGATCAGCGCGGTCATCGAGCCGATCCAGCCGAGCTTCGCCATGATGACGAACTGCGGGATGGCCGCGAGCTGCGCCGGCACCATGAAGATGCCCATGAGCAGCGCGAACATCACGTTCTTGCCGGGGAACCGGAACTTGGCGAAGACGAACGCGGCCAGCGAGTCGAAGAACAGGACCAGGAAGGTCACCGACCCCGCCACGAGCACCGAGTTGAACATCGAGCCGAAGAAGTCGATGTTGTCGAAGAGGCTGCGCACGTTCTCCAGGAAGTGCGTGCCCGGCAGCAGCTTCGGCGGGTAGGAGAAGATCTCCGACGAGGTGTGCGTCGACATGATCACGGCCCAGTAGAACGGGAAGGCCGAGAGCAACACGCCCAGGATCAGGGAGACATGGAGGGCGACGCCGCGCTTCCGGGTGCCCCGGATCGCCTTCGGCCGCCGTGTGCCTTGGAAGAATGCCATGGTGACCGGCTCCCTAGTCTTCGCCCCGGCGCTGCACCAGGCGCCAGTTGACGATGGAGAAGATGATGACGACGAGGAAGATGCCCCAGGCCACGGCGGCGCCGTAACCGAAGTCGTTGTTGTCGAAGGTCTGTTGGAAGAAGTACAGGACCATCGTCTGGCCGGAGTGGCCCGGACCGCCCGCGAACGTCGAGTCGTTGGAGGTGTTCTGGAGCAGCACCTGTGGTTCGGAGAAGCTCTGAAGACCCGTGACCGTCGAGATGACGAGCACGAACAGCAGCACCGGCCGCATCATCGGCAGCGTGATCCGGAAGAACGTTTGGACCGGTCCCGCGCCGTCCATCCGGGCCGCCTCGTACACCTCGCTCGGGATGGTCTGAAGACCGGCGAGGAAGATGATCGCGTTGTAGCCGGTCCACTGCCAGGTCATCAGGGTCGCGATGGCGATCTTGATGCCCCACGGGGTGTTCAGCCAGGCGATCTGGTCGATGCCCACCGCCTGCAACAGGGCGTTCACCAGGCCGAAGTTGGTGGAGAACACCGAGCCGAAGACGATCGCGATCGCCACCACCGAGGTGACGTTCGGGAGGAAGTAGGCGAAGCGGTACACGTTCTTGAAGCGGACCGCCGAGTTGAGCATCACGGCCGTGATCATCGCGAGGAAGATCATGGGGAACGTCGCCAGCGCCCAGATGATGAGGGTGTTGCCGATCGAGTTCCAGAAGTCGGTGTCGCTCAACAGGTACTTGTACTGCGACAGACCCGCCCACTCCATGGAGCCGAGGCCGTCCCAGCGGTGCAGGGAGAGGTAGAACGAGAAGCCGACCGGGATCAGCCCGAAGCAGAGGAACAGCAGATAGAACGGGGAGATCGCGGCATACAGATGCCAGTACTTGCGGAAGCCGCTCCTGGGCCGCGAGGTGGCGGACGAACTGTCCACGGCGGCAGGGGGCTTGTCCAGTGCGGTGGCCATCAGTAGCTCACCCCCAGGTGGTCCGCGATGCGCCGGCACTTGCTCATGGCGTCACTCCAGGCCTTCTTGGGGTCCTTGCCGAGGACACCGACGTTCTTGATCTCGTCCTTGAGGGGCTGCCCGAGCGCGATGTCGAACGGGCTGTTGTAGGCGACCGTGATCTTCTGCGCGGCCGGCCCGAAGATGTCCATCGTGTCCTGGCCGCCGAAGAACGGGTCCGGCACACGTACCGACTTCAGGTCGTACGAGGCGGGGGTGGAGGGGAACAGGCCCGCGTCGACGAAACCCTGGGCCTGGTTGGCCGCGTCGAGGATCCAGCTGATGATCGCGAAGGCCTGCTCGGGCTCGCGGCACGCCTTGGTGATCGACAGGAACGAGCCGCCGTTGTTGGCCGGCCGCACCGGCATCTGGGCAACTCGCCATCGCCCCTTGGTCTTTGGTACGCCCGTCTTGATGTCGCTGGTCGCCCAGGAGGCGTTGAGCTGGCTGGGCAGCTTGCCGTCCTGCACGGCGGAGAGCTGGTCCGGTGTGCCGCTGACCAGATCCGAGACGATCTTGCGCTGCTTGGTCTCCACCGCCAACGCCCAGGCCTGACGCACGTGTTCCTGGTCGCCGATGAAGTGACGGTCCTTGTCGACGTACCGCTTGCTGCCCTGGTTCACCACGTTCTCGAAGATGCTGTTGACGTCGGTGACCAGATAGGTCCCGGGAATCCGCTTCTTGAGCTGCTCGCCCGCCGCGAAGAACCTGTCCCAGGTGCTCAACTCCTGTGACACGTCGGCCGGTTCGTACGGCAGCCCGGCCTTGCGGAAGACGGCGTACTGGTAGAAGTGCGCCACCGGGCCGCAGTCGATGGGAAAGCCGACCATCGTGCCGTCGTCGGCGATGCCCTGCTCCCACTTCCAGGTCAGGTACTGGCTCTTGTACTTGTCCGCGCCGAGCGTCCTGAGGTCCACGAACTGGTCGGCGTTGGGCAGATAGGACGCCATGTCCTCGCCCTTGAGGCCGGCGATGTCGGGGATGTGGGCCTTGCCGGCCATCGTGGTGATCAGCTTGGACCGGTAGTAGCCGCCGATCTTGATCGCCTGGAGGTCGACCGTACTGTCGTAACGCGCCTTGGCGTTCTTGACGACCGTGTCGCCGAGGCCGCCGTCCCAGTACCACAGGACCATGTTCCGGCCGGTGGAACCGGTCGGAACGGCGCAGCCGGACGTCAGGCCGCCGAGCGCCGTGGCGGCCGTACCGGCCAGGCCCGCACGGAGCAGGCCTCTTCGTGAGAGCCGCACAGCTCCCACCGCCTTTCGGATCTGTTCGATCTGTTCGGGTCGTGCATACGAGGGACTCAAGTGGGGGGACTGGGAAGGGACTTGCGGGGTGGGGGAGGGCTACTGCCGTGCGGGGGGAGTGACGGGCGCGTACATGACGGGCGGGCCGGGGTCCGCCGGGATCCTGTCTACGAGGAAGCCGTACGCACGCCGCAGTTCGGGATCGCGGACTGTATGCAGCCAACGGTCGACGCCGTACCAGCCGGGCGCCGCCAGCGCGCCGCCGTGGTGCTGGACGGACAGCCCGGCCGCGAGCACCGCGAACCGCAGCCGTTCCTCCAGCGGCCAGCCGCCGAGCGAGGCCGCGACGAAACTCGCGCCGAACACGTCACCGGCGCCCGTCGCGTCCAGGACATCGACGGCCAGGGCCGGGACCTCCGCGTACTCGCCGGTCGTCTGGTCGACGGCGATCGCCCCGTCGCCGCCCCGCGTGATCACCGCGACCGGCACCAGTTCGGTGAGGGTGCCGAGCGCCGCGACCGCGCTGTCGGTGCGGGTGTAGGCCATCGCCTCGGCCTCGTTCGGGAGGAAGGCGTGGCACAGGGCGAGCTGGTCGAGCAGGTCGCGCGACCACTGCTCGGTGGGGTCCCAGCCGACGTCGGCGTAGATCTGGGTGCCGTTCGCGGAGGCCTTGGCGAGCCACGCGCGCGGCTCGGCCTCCAGGTGCACCAGCGCGGTGCGCGCCTCGGGCGGGTCGCCCATCAGCACGTCCTGCGAGTACGGCGGTTCCTGGCCGTGGGTGACCAGCGCCCGGTCGTCGCCGTGGGCGAGCGAGACGGTGACGGGGGTGTGCCAGCCGTTCGCGGTGCGGGACAGGGAGAGGTCGACGCCCTCCTGGCCGGCGAGGACCTCATGGCAGTACGCGCCGTAGAAGTCGTCGCCGAAGACCGTGGCCAGGGAGGTCCTCAGGCCGAAGCGGGACGCGGCGACCGCGAGGTTCGCGATGCCGCCGGGGCCGCAGCCCATGCCGGCCGTCCAGATCTCCTCGCCCGGCGTCGGCGGCTGCCCCAGCCCCGTGAGGACGAGGTCGTAGAAGAGCAGCCCGGTCAGCAGCACATCGGGCCGGGGGTCGTCCACGCGCGCATCCTCTCGTCGGCACGTCGTCTGGAGAGTTCGTCAAAACTCTTCATTTCGGTGACCGGAATCGTGCGCCGCCCGACGAGATTGGTCAATACCCAAGCAGAACTGAGCATAGAAATGATTGAAGATGACGAGTAGTGTTCGCGACGTGCTGGCAGAACGACGACATCAACTCATCCTGCGGGCCCTGCGCTCAGGGGGCCCCGCGGCCGTGACCGATCTCTCCGAGCAGCTGGGTGTGAGCCCCGCCACTATCAGGCGTGATCTGCTCAAACTGGAGGAGGACGGACTGCTCACGCGTGTCCACGGCGGTGCCGTGGCCGACGAGGGCGACCAGCCCTTCGCCGAGGTCGCCGAGGTGCGGGTGGCAGAGAAGGACGCGATAGCCGCGCGCGCCGCGGCGATGGTCGCGGACGGCCAGTCGGTCCTCCTCGACATCGGCACCACCGCCTACCGGCTGGCCCGCCAACTGCACGGCCGCCGGCTCACCGTGATCACCAGCAACCTCGTGGTCTACGAGGAGCTGGCCGACGACGAGGGCATCGAACTGGTGCTGCTCGGCGGCATGGTCCGGCGCGAGTACCGCTCCCTGGTGGGCTTCCTCACCGAGGACAACCTGCGCCAGCTGCACGCCGACTGGCTCTTCCTCGGCACCAGCGGAGTGCGGCCCGGCGGCCAGGTGATGGACACGACGGTCGTCGAGGTGCCGGTGAAACGGGCCATGATCAAGGCCGCCGACAAGGTCGTCCTGCTCGCCGACGCGCAGAAGTTCCCGGGGACGGGGATGGCGAAGGTGTGCGGTCCCGAGGACCTGGACGCGGTGGTGACGAACGCCCCGGTCGACCCGGTGACCCGTTCCTCCCTGGAGGAAGCGGGCGTCGAGGTCGTCGTGGCAGGAAAGGTGAAAGCGTGAAGCTGACGATTCTGGGCGGCGGCGGGTTCCGGGTGCCGCTCGTGTACGGGGCACTCCTGACGGACCGCGGCGAGGGCCGGGTCACCGAGGTGGTGCTGCACGATCTCGACGACAGTCGACTGTATGCGGTAGCCCGTGTACTGGCCGAACAGGCCGCCACCGTGCCCGACGCCCCCACCGTCACCGCCACAACGGACCTCGACGAGGCCCTGCGCGGCGCCGACTTCATCTTCTCCGCGATCCGCGTCGGCGGCCTGGAGGGGCGCGCGAACGACGAGCGGGTGGCCCTCGCGCAGGGCGTCCTCGGCCAGGAGACGGTCGGCGCCGGCGGTATTGCCTATGGTCTACGAACCGTGCCCGTAGCCGTCGACATCGCCCGGCGCGTGGCCCGCCTCGCCCCCGACGCCTGGGTCATCAACTTCACCAACCCCGCGGGCCTGGTCACCGAGGCCATGTCCCGCCACCTCGGCGACCGCGTCATCGGCATCTGCGACTCCCCGGTCGGCCTCGGCCGCCGTATCGCCACGGTGCTCGGCGCGAACCCGCGCGAGGCCTTCATCGACTACGTCGGCCTCAACCACCTCGGCTGGGTACGCGGCCTGCGCGTCGCCGGCCGCGACGAACTCCCGCGCCTGCTCGCCGACCCGGACCTGCTCGGCTCCTTCGAGGAGGGCAAGCTCTTCGGCACCGACTGGCTCCAGTCGCTCGGCGCCATCCCGAACGAGTACCTGCACTACTACTACTTCAACCGCGAGACGGTCCGCGCCTACAGCGAGGTCGAGAAGACCCGCGGCGCGTTCCTCCGCGACCAACAGGCCCAGTTCTACGACGAGATGAAGCGCCCCGACACGGCTGCGCTCACCGCCTGGGACCGCACCCGCGCCGAGCGCGAGGCGACCTACATGGCGGAGAACCGCGAGACGGCCGGTGCCGGCGAACGCGACGCCGACGACCTCTCCGGCGGCTACGAGAAGGTCGCCCTCGCCCTGATGCGGGCCATCGCCCGCGACGAGCGCACCACCCTGATCCTCAACGTCCGCAACCAGGGCGCGCTGTCCGTCCTCGACACGGACGCCGTCATCGAGGTGCCGTGCCTGGTCGACGCCAACGGCGCCCACCCCGTCGCCGTGGCCCCGCTGCCCGACCACGCCACCGGCCTGGTCTGCGCGGTCAAGGGCGTCGAGCGCGAGGTGCTCGCGGCGGCCGAGAACGGCTCCCGTACGACCGCGGTGAAGGCCTTCGCGCTGCACCCGCTGGTCGACTCCGTGAACGTCGCGCGAAGGCTGGTCGAGGGCTACACCGAGGTCCACCCGGGCCTGGCGTACCTTAAGTAGGCACTCTTCGGTAAGCGCTTTCCCCAAGCTCTCGACAGCTCCCCCAGTTCTCAGCAGCTCCCTGGTTCCCTGGAGACCTCCCATGCACGACGAACGCAGCCGGATCGAGGAGCGCGTCCAGCGCGCCCATGACCAGCGCATCAAGCCGGCGATCTACGCGGCCACCGCGCCCTTCACGGTCGAGGCCTGGCAGGCCCCGGGTGAGCCGGTCCCCTTCGAGGAGGCCGCGGCGGCGCCGTACGCGCCGTTCGCGATGGACACCCCGTGGGGTCCGCCCTGGGGCACCACCTGGTTCCGGATGCGCGGACAGGTACCGGAGGAGTGGGCCGGGAAGCGCGTCGAGGCCGTCATCGACCTCGGCTTCGTCGGCGACTGGCCCGGCAATCAGGCCGAGGCGCTGGTCCACCTCGCGGACGGGACGCCGCTGAAGGCGGTCAACCCGCTCAACCAGTACGTGGCGATCGCCAACCCGGCGACCGGCGGCGAGGTCATCGACTACCTGGTCGAGGCGGCCTCCAACCCCGACATCCTCGCCAACAACTTCTCGGAGCCGACGCCGCTCGGTGATGTACTGACGGCAGGCGACCGTCCACTGTATACATTCCGCCGCGCCGACCTCGCCGTCCTCGACGAGGAGGTCTTCCACCTCGACCTCGACGTCCAGGTGCTGCGCGAACTGATGCTGGAACTGGGCGAGCACGACCCCCGTCGGCACGAGATCATGCACGCCCTCGACCGTGCCCTGGACCTCCTCGACCTGGACGACGTCGCCGGTACGGCCGCCGACGTACGGGCCGCGCTGAAGCCGGTGCTCTCCAAGCCGGCCAACGCCAGCGCGCACGTCATCTCCGGTGTCGGGCACGCGCACATCGACTCGGCGTGGCTGTGGCCGATCCGCGAGACCAAGCGCAAGACGTCCCGCACCTTCTCGAACGTGACGTCCCTCGCGGACGAGTACGAGGACTTCGTCTTCGCCTGCTCGCAGGCCCAGCAGTACGAGTGGGTGCGCGACAACTACCCGCAGGTGTGGGCCCGCATCCAGGAGTCCGTCAAGCGCGGCCAGTGGGCGCCGGTCGGCGGCATGTGGGTCGAGTCCGACGGCAACCTGCCCGGCGGCGAGGCCATCGCCCGCCAACTCGTCCATGGCAAGCGGTTCTTCATCGAGCACTTCGGCGTCGAGACCAAGGGCGTCTGGCTGCCCGACTCCTTCGGCTACAACGCGGCCTACCCGCAGCTCGCCAAGCTCGCTGGCAACGAGTGGTTCCTCACCCAGAAGATCTCCTGGAACCAGACCAACAAGTTCCCCCACCACACCTTCTGGTGGGAGGGCATCGACGGCACCCGCATCTTCACCCACTTCCCGCCGGTCGACACCTACAACGCCCGCTTCAGCGGCGAGGAGATGTCCCGCGCGGTCCGCAACTACCAGGAGAAGGGCAACGCCACCCGCTCCCTGGCCCCCTTCGGCTGGGGCGACGGCGGCGGTGGTCCGACCCGCGAGATCATGGAACGGGCGCGCAGGCTCGCCGACTTGGAGGGTTCACCGAAGGTCGTCGTAGAGCACCCCGACGAGTTCTTCGCCAAGGCGCGCGCAGAGTACCCGGACGCTCCCGTCTGGGTCGGTGAGTTGTACCTCGAACTCCACCGCGCCACCTACACCTCCCAGGCCCGCACCAAGCAGGGCAACCGGCGCAGTGAACACAAGCTCCGCGAGGCCGAGTTGTGGGCGACGACGGCCGCGCTGCACGCACCGGGCTACGCGTACCCGTACGAGAAGCTCGACAAGCTGTGGAAGACGGTGCTGCTGCACCAGTTCCACGACATCCTGCCGGGCTCCTCGATCGCCTGGGTGCACCGCGAGGCCGAGGCCGAATACGCGCGCGTGGCAACGGAGTTGGAGGAGCTGACGGCAACGGCCGTGGCCGCGCTGGGCGGCGGCGGTACCCGCGTCTTCAACACCAGCCCCTTCGACCGCGCCGAGGTCATCCGCACGGCGACCGGCGTCCCGATGTACGCGACGGTCCCCGCGAACGGCAGCGCCCCGCTGGCCGCCGAGTACGTCCCGCAGGCGGTGACCGTCACCGACCGCGTCCTCGACAACGGCATCGTCCGCGTCGAACTCGCCGACGACGGCACCCTCGCCTCCGTGCGCGACCTGCGCCACGGCGGCCGCGAAGTCCTCGCGGACCAGGGCAACCTGCTGCGCCTGCACACCGACCTCCCGAACTACTGGGACGCCTGGGACGTCGACAAGCACTACAAGAACCGCTTCACCGACCTCCTCGACGCCGACTCCATCACCGTCGTCGAGCAGGACCCGCTGCTCGGCGCGATCCGCGTGGAACGGTCCTTCGGCAAGGGCTCGAAGATCGTGCAGACGATCACCGTCCGCGCGGGCAGCCCCCGCATCGACTTCGAGACCGACATCGATTGGCACGAGGCCGAGAAGTTCCTCAAGGCAGGCTTCCCGGTGGACATCCGGGCCGCCCACTCCTCCGCCGAGATCCAGTTCGGCCACATCCAGCGGCCCACGCACACCAACACCAGCTGGGAGGCGGCCCGTTTCGAGGTCTCCGGCCACCGCTGGGTGCACCTCGCCGAGCCCGGCTACGGCGTCGCCGTCATCAACGACTCGACGTACGGCCACGACGTCTCCCGCACGGTCCGCGAGGACGGCGGCACGACGACCACGGTCCGCCTCAGCCTGGTGCGCGCCCCGCGCATCCCGGACCCGGGCGCCGACCAGGGCAGGCACCGCTTCGTCTACTCGCTGCTGCCCGGCGCGAGCATCGAGGACGCCGTCGCCGAGGGCTACGCCCTCAACCTCCCGCTGCGGGTGGCCGATTCGGGCGGCGCCCCGGAGCCGCTCGTCTCCGTGGACGGCGACGGCATCACCGTCGAGGCGGTCAAGCTCGCCGACGACGAGTCGGGCGACGTCGTGGTCCGCCTCTACGAGTCGAGCGGCGGCCGCGCCCAGGGCACCCTGCACACGGGCTTCCCCCTCGCCGGCGCGCGGATCACCGACCTGCTGGAGCGACCGCTGGAGGACGAGGTCTCTGTCGACGGCGATTCGGTCGCCGTCGCCCTGCGGCCCTTCCAGATCCTGACGCTCCGTCTGGAACGGTCCAGCGCAGGAGAGTAGAGACACCGAGGCGGCCGGCCCACACGGGGGACCGGCCGCCAGGGGTGGGGGTCGTCAGCCGGTGAAACCGGCCGTGATGGACGTGAACTGCCAGGTGTTCTGGCTGATGCCGGAGCAGTTGCTCACCACTCCGCCACCGGCACACCCGCGGTCGCGGTTGACCGACCAGAAGGCGAGCCGGGCGATGTGGTGCGAGTTCGACCAGTCGCGGATCTGCGTCCAGATGGCGGGAGTTGTGGTCTCCGACTGGTCCGACAGACCGTTCATGCCCGAGATGCCGATGTGCGAGTAGGCCGTCGCGTCGTCCCACCCGAAGGTGGACTTCAGCTTGGTCTTCAGGCCCTCGGCCGCGGCGACCGTGTTGCCGTACATGTCGGCGCCGCCGCCGAAGTCGAACGGCATGATGGTGAAGACGTCGATGCCGGCGTTGAGCGACTGAGCCTGCTCGATGAGCCGGTTGCCGTAGTACGTCGGGCCGGTCGTCGAGGTGCCGAAGGTGACGATCGTGCGCAGGCCCGGGTTGTTGGCCTTGACGGTCTTCAGCGCGGTCAGGATCTTCGCCTGCACGGCCTCGTTCTCGAACTCGTCCGTGTTCTCGATGTCCATGTCGATGGCCTTGAGGCCGTAGGCGGTGATCACCTTCTGGAGAGCCCCGGCGAGTGCGCTCGCCGAGGAGCAGTTGGCGCCGAGCTTGCTGCCCTGCCAGCCGCCGAAGGACGGGACGATGTCACCGCCCGCCGCGCGGATCTGGTTGATGGCGGTCTGGTCGACGCCACCGGTCAGGGGTCGGCTGCCGTCCCAACTCGGGGTGCAGCCACCGGAGTCGAGAACGAACGCCATCGTGAACCACTTGATGCCGGTCGCGCTCATCACCGTGCTCGGGCTCGGCGGATCGCCCCAGCCCTCGTAGAGATACGGCGCGGCCTGGGTGAACCCGGTGCCGCCACCGGTGCCGGCACTCGTCGTGACGCTCACCGCGCCCGAGGCCGCCGAACTGTTCCCGGCCGCGTCACGCGCCTTCACGGTGAACGTGTAGGCGGTGCCGGCCGCGAGCCCGGTGACCGTCCCGCTCGTACCGGAGACGCTGAGGACCTGGTTCGCACCGCTGTAGATGTCGTACGCCGTGACGCCCACGTTGTCCGTCGAGGCGGCCCACGAGAGGGACACGGTCGACGACGTCTTGCCCGTGGAGGTCAGGCCGGTCGGCGCGGTCGGGGCCTGGGTGTCGCCACCGCCGCCACCGCCCGGACCGTCGAGGCTGATGTCGTCCGCGTAGTAGGTGCCCTGCGCGTACCAGCCGTGCACATAGATGGTGGCGCTGGTCTGCGAGGCGGTGGTGGTGAAGGATGTCGTCAGCTGGCTGTACGCGGACGGGGACGAAGTCCACGTCGAGGAACCGCCGTTGACACCGAGGTAGACATAACTGCCGCGCACCCAGCCGCTGAGCGAGTACGTCGTGCTCGGCTGCACGGCGACCGTCTGGGAGCACTGTGCGGTGTCGCTCGAACTCACCGCGCCCGCAAGGGCCTTGGAGCCGCCGTGCACGGGCGAGGAGACGACCGAACCGAGGTTTCCGGTGCAGGACCAGGGGGAGAGACTGCCCGACTCGAAGCCGGGGTTGGTCAGAACGTTGGCAGCCTCCGCCGTACCGGGCAGCGCGATCGCCCCGGCCATGGCCAGGGCGGCGGTACCGAGCAGTGCGAGGAGCCGATGTCTGGAGCGTCTGAGTGTGTCGCGCACGCGATCTCCCTGAAGTAATGGGGATGTTCGGGAGTGCAAGAGGGTGCGCAACCAAGTTGGTATGGACCAATCACGGTGTCAAGACATGCCGCCATGATTGGTCCAGACCGGTATGAAGTTGTGTGCTAGGCGCGGGAGTTAAGCGCGAGCGGCTGCCCGGCTGCCCGTCTCCGAGGTCTCCGTCGCCGTCTCCACCTCGTCCTGCGCGGGTACGGGGGCCGCCGGGAGCAGGGGCTCCGACTCCTCCGCGCGCTGGTGCGGGAGCGACACCGGACGCAGCTGACGCGGGCCGGACACCACCGCGTAGTCCGCGCCCAGGAACGGCGGCTCCATCGTGCCCGGGTCCTCGCCGAGCGCCAACTGCACTGCCGCCCAAGGGGCGTTGACACCGCACAGCGACAGCTGGTGCAGGCCCCCGGCGGGGCGGGTGTTGACGTCCATCAGCACCGGCCGGTCGCCGAACATGCGGAACTGGATGTTGGACAGGTAGTGCAGCCCGAAGCCCTCGGCGATCCGGCGGGCCGGCTCCAGCCACTGCTCGTGCAGGGTGAAACCGCGACGGCGGCCGTTCTTCGTGCGGCCCACGGCGAGCCGGACCAGGTTGTCGGGACCGGTCAGGCAGTCCACCGACACCTCCGGCTCCTCCAGGCGCGGCATGACCAGCCAGTCGACCTGCTCGTCGGCCTGCTCCAGCGCCTCGACGACCGTGTCGAGCGGGACGTAGGGGCTCGGGAAGCCGTTGAGGTGCATGAGCGAGAAGGGGGTGCGGGTGATCACACGGAAGCCCACCCCGCCCGCGCCGGACGCCGGCTTGAAGCACGCCTTGTGCCCGGCGGCCTCCAACTCCTCGACGGCGGCGACGAGTTCGGGTGCCGTGCGCACCCGCCACCACGGCGGTACGGGCACGCCGATCGCCTGGACGGCCTCGTACGCGATGACCTTGTCGTGGAAGACGGCGACGGCCTCGGGGGTCGGCGCCAGCAGTGCCGTGCCCACCGCCGCGAAGTCCGCGCGGTGCGCCACGATCTCCGACTGGTGCAGCCGGGGCACGAACACGTCGATGCCGCGACGGACGCACTGGTCGAGCGCGAACTCGACGTACGCGGCCGGGGACAGGCCCTCGGGCTCCAGGTCGGCGGTGTCGGCGGCGGCCAGTACGGGGGAGTCCGCGTCGCCGTGCGTGGCATGGATCTCGACGGCCCGGTCGCTGGGATTTCTCCGCAGCTGATCCATGAAGAACACGTTCTCCGCGTACGTGCGGTTGAGCCAGACGCGTACGCGAGAGACCATGCAGGGCCGTCCTTTCGGTTTCGCGGGCACGGCGGAGCAAGGCCGTGCCCGGCCAAGGTGGTTGGAGGTACACCAAACCGCCCTCGGCGAAGGGGCGTTCGTAGCGGTGGTGTTGGGGCGATCATACGGCTTGCGAAGGGTGCCGCGTGCAACGCCCGTGTTACGGATTTCCCGATGGCGCCCACCCGGCACATGAACGCCCGTCGGAGCGCCGCCCTGACCGCCGCGTATGCCCCGGCCGTCTTGTCGCGGCACGGCGGCGTGTGATCTCGTGGACTCATTCGGGTGCGCGGAGGGGGCGAGGGTGGAGTCGACGGCCGGCGGTGCCGGACAGCTGCTGGCCATCAGCGACCTGCACATCGGGTACGCCGAGAACCGTGTCCTGGTCGAGAACATGCGGCCCGTCACGGACGACGACTGGCTGATCGTGGCCGGTGACATCGCCGAGACCGTGGCCGACATCCGCTGGGTCCTCGAACTCCTCGCCGGCCGCTTCCGCAAGGTCCTCTGGGCCCCCGGGAACCACGAACTGTGGACCCACCCCAAGGACCCCGTCACCCTGCGCGGCGTCGCCCGCTACGACCATCTCGTCGCCCTGTGCCGGGAGTTGGGCGTCGTCACGCCCGAGGACCCCTACCCCGTCTGGGAGGGCCCCGGCGGCCCCGTGGTCGTGGCCCCGCTCTTCCTGCTCTACGACTACTCGTTCCTCCCGGCCGGCTGCACGACCAAGGCCGAGGGACTGACGTACGCGCACGGCACCGGCATCGTCTGCAACGACGAGTTCCTGCTGCACCCCGACCCCTACCCCAGCCGCGAGGCCTGGTGCCGGGCCCGGGTCGCCGAGACCGAACGCCGGCTCACCGAGATCCCCGACACCCTCCCCACGGTCCTGATCAACCACTACCCCCTCGACCGGCACCCCACAGAAGTCCTGTGGTATCCCGAGTTCGCCATGTGGTGCGGCACCACCCTGACCGCCGACTGGCACCGCAGATTCCGCGTGGACACCATGGTCTACGGCCATCTCCACATCCCGCGGACCACCCACCACGAGGGCGTCCGCTTCGAAGAGGTGTCCGTGGGATACCCCCGCGAGTGGCAGAAGCGCCCGGAACCCCCGGACCGACTGCGCCGCATCCTGCCGATGGAGGTCGGAACCGGTGATCGAGGAACTGCTTCCGGACTCCGTGGTGACCGTGGAGACACACGGTGACGAGGGGCTTCAGGACGCCCCGCTGTACCCCGAGGAAGAGGCCCGCGTGGCCCGCGCGGTGCCGAAGAGACGTCACGAGTTCGCCGCCGTACGGGCCTGTGCCCGGCGCGCCATGGAGAAGCTCGGCGTGCCTCCGCAGCCGATCCTGCCCGGCGCCCACGGCGCGCCGGGCTGGCCCGCCGGAGTCATCGGCAGCATGACGCACTGCGACGGCTACCGCGCCGCCGCACTGGCCCGCGCCGGCGACCTCGCCTCGCTCGGCATCGACGCCGAACCGCACGCCCCGCTCCCGGACGGCATCCTCCCTTCCGTCGCCCTGCCCGCCGAACGGGAACGCCTGGCACGCCTGACGGCGGAGCGGCCCGGCGTGCACTGGGACCGGCTCCTGTTCAGCGCCAAGGAGTCCGTCTACAAGGCGTGGTTCCCCCTCACCGGCAAGTGGCTCGACTTCTCGGAGGCCGACATCGAGGTCTTCACGGACCCGGGCGAGGACACCCGCGGCGGCCTCCGCGCCCGTCTCCTCGTGCCCGGCCCGGTGGTCGACGGCGAACGTCTCGATGTCTTCGAGGGCCGCTGGACCGTCGGGCGCGGACTGGTCGCCACGGCGGTCACGGTCCCGCATCCCTCACCTCCCCTCACCCCTCCGGGCACCAGCTCTCCAGCAGCCTGAAGAACGCCTCCTCGTTGCCCGCGAGCCCGGCGTCCGTCAACGCCTGGTCCGCCTCGGCCAGTACCGAGGGCGGGACCAGGACGGGTCGAGGGGCGCCGGGTGGGCCGTCGAAGGCTGCTCGGACCGTGTGCAGCAGCCGTAGGTAGGCCTGAACGGCGGCGCGCTCGCGGTCGGTCATCACTGCGGTCTGCATAGGACGGCTCTCCCCTGGTCGGCGTCATGAGCCCCCGCGCGGCGGTGGCACGACTCCAGCTTGCCGGGTGCCACTGACAATGCCCTTGTGGCGGGCGCCGGTTCGCCCGCTTAGCGGAGGCGAAACGTCACCGAAATCCCCGGTGGGACAGCGGCCCTACGCTGGAGGGAAGGGCTTTCGGCCGTTTGTGGGCGGCCAGGTGAACGGGAGGCGAGTGCGTGGAGGACGTCCCGGCACGGCGCCCGGCGCGCGGCGCACGACTGCGCTCGGTGGGCGCCGGAGAACTCGCATTGCAGTACCGCGTCGTGCACGGGTACCGCCGTGCCTTCCGCATGGCCGGCCAGGGCCCGGCGCTGGTCCTCATCCACGGCATCGGCGACTCCTCCGCCACCTGGACCGACCTGATCCCCGACCTCGCCCGCACCCACACCGTGATCGCCCCGGACCTCCTCGGCCACGGCGCCTCCGACAAACCGCGGGCCGACTACTCGGTCGCCGCCTACGCGAACGGCGTCCGCGATCTGCTCACCACGCTCGGCATCGAGTCCGCGACCCTGCTCGGGCACTCGCTGGGCGGGGGAGTGGCGATGCAGTTCGCCTACCAGTTCCCCGAGCGCACCGAACGCCTCGTCCTGGTCAGCGCGGGCGGCGTGGGCCGCGAGGTCAATCCGGTGCTACGGCTCGTCTCGCTCCCGGGGTCCCATCTCGCCCTGTCCGCGCTTCGGTTGCCCGGGATGCGTCTTCAAGTCGGCCTCACCGTCGGGCTGTTGCGGCTCCTGGACACCGACCTCGGCCGGGACGCCCCCGAACTCCTCACCCTCGTCGACGCGTTGCCCGACGAGACCGCCCGCAACGCCTTCATCCGCACCCTGCGCGCGGTCGTCGACTGGCGCGGCCAGGTGGTGACGATGCTCGACCGCTGTTATCTGACCGAGGGCATGCCGACCATGCTGCTGTGGGGCGACCGGGACAGCGTGGTGCCGGTGCGGCACGCGTACGGCGCCCACGAGGCCATGCCCGGCAGCCGGCTGGAGATCTTCGAGGGCGCGGGGCACTTCCCGTTCCACACCGACCCGGCCCGGTTCCTGACCCTGGTCGAGGAGTTCACCGGCACCACCACCCCCGCGCACTGGAGCCGCGAGCACTGGCGCGACCTCCTGTGCGAGGGCCGCCCCGGCGTCACGGCCCAGAGCGGCGCGACGGAACGGGACCTGCGGGAGGCGAGCGAACGCAGCGCGACCTAGCCGGGCCGGCGCTCGACGTACGGGTGTGTGACGGGCCGTCAATTCCTAGCTACGCGGCCCGGGATACCCCAGCGCCGCCTCGATCCGCCCCGCCAGATGGTCGTGCTGCGCGGGTCCCCTGAGGGACGAACCGGCCAGCCACGTACGGCACTTGCTGGCGAGCAGCAGACCGAAGCTCTCGGCCTCCCGCTCGTCGGCGCGCTCGAACCGGCTGCGGGCCGCCACCTTGAGGACGGTCGCGCGCAACGCGTCCTCGTCGACGGTGTCACCGAGGAGCCGGGCGGCCACCGCGGAGCCCGCCACGTGCGGGCCGCAGTGCCCGGCCTTCATGTGCCACAGCTCGTGGCCCAGGATCACCAACTGGTGGTCGGGAGCGGTGCGTTCCTCGATCACGACGAGATCCTGGTCGGCCATGTCGAGCCACAGCCCGCTCGCGGTGCAGGCCGGGAAGGCGGCCGTACGGAACTGGACCGGGCGACCCCTGCGGCGGCTCATCGCGTCGCACAGCGCGGCGTA
Source organism: Streptomyces sp. NBC_01288 (assembly GCF_035982055.1). Lineage (NCBI taxonomy): Bacteria > Bacillati > Actinomycetota > Actinomycetes > Kitasatosporales > Streptomycetaceae > Streptomyces > Streptomyces sp. NBC_01288. Next base: position 1,576,317 of record NZ_CP108427.1, on the reverse strand, counting down.
CAGGTCGTGGGGGCGTGCGGGTGCGCCGAGGCTCAACTCGGCGACCAACTCACCGCACAGGCGGCGCATCTGCCGTCCGATGCCCACAGTTCTCCCCCGGATCACGACTCGGGCCGCTTCACGCTCTCCAGAAGCATGTCCAGCCACTCGGCGACCTTGTCGCGGTGCTGGTCGGTGGGCAACTGCGCGGCCCGCCAGGCGATTCCACGCACTCCGTGGTCCTGGAGCAGCCGCTCCAGCGGATCCTCCGCGGCCTCGGCCGCCGCCCGCTCGCGGTCCGCGAGCTTCTGCAACAGCTCCTGCTCGGTGCGCTGGAGGGCACCCGCGAGGGCTTCGGGGTCCTCGGCCGTGAGGAATCCGGCGTGCACGCGGAAGAAGCGCTGGAGCGCGTCGCAGTGCTCCATGGTGGGACGCCGGTCGCCGTTGATGAGCGCGCCCGCCTGCTGGCGGGACATGCCCGCGCCGTCGGCGATCTCCTGCTGGGTGTACTTGCGCCCGTTGGGCTTGAGTCTGGTACGTCGCAGCAGGTCGAGGCGTTGCAGGAACCGGGCCTGCACATCGGGCTCGCCCGCGGGACGGCCGCTCAGCAGGGCTCTGACCACGGGCTCCGGGACACCGCAGGCGACGGACAGCCGGCCGATGTGGACGACCTCGGCCTGGGACACACCGAGCCGTTCGGCGAGCGCGGTGACGCGGTCGACGACGGCGGGCAGCAGAGCGGTCGGCGTCGTGCCCGGTACCTCGAAGCCATCCGACACCGACAGATCTCCTATACGTCTCTCACAGGCTTCTCACAAACGGCGGTTGTGAACATCACGGAGAGTAGCGGTTGGTTCGAACTCGCATCCAGGTCTCGCCACAACTGTGGCCAATTTCAGCCGTCAACAAGCATGAAATGCCACGATAGTTGACACGGCTCGCGTCGGGGCACCAGGATCAAGGCGCCGCGAGAAGGCCGCATAGGCAAGAGGGGTGACCTCCCGATGGCATATCAGGCAGGTGGGCAGCGGTCCGCGCCGCGGCCCGTCCCCGAGAGTCCCGAGGCCCAGGCGTATCTGCTGGACTACGCCACGCTGTTGGAGGCCGTCACTTTCCCCTCCGTCGTCATGGACCACCGCTGGGACGTGGTGTTGACCAACGGCGCGTTCAAGTCACTTTTCCGGGCGGTCGGCCCGCATCCGACGGCGATGCCGGGCGACAACTTCCTTCGCTTCGTGCTCTTCCACCCCGACGCGAGCACCGTTCTCGGTGAGCACGAGTCGAGGTGGTGTCTGCCGATGCTGGCCCACTTCGCCGCCGCCGTGGAGAGCCACGGACACGATCACGGCCTCCAGGCGATCCGCCGTGACATCGCCCAGGACCCGATCATGGAGGCCGCCTACCGGCAGGGCCTGCCGCACTGGATCCGCGCGGTCGGCGAGCAGGCGGCCGTGGAGCACGACGGCGCGGTCCGCCCGCTGCTGCACCCCGACCCGCGGTGGGGCGCCACCGACTGCCGTGTCGTCGGCGAGACCCCCAAGACCCTTGAGAACATGGGCTATACGCGTCTGACGCTGGTCCTGCGCGAGGCCCGCCGCGTTCCACCGCCCAGGGTCCGCAGGGCGGGCCGCGGCGCCGGACACCTGAGGGTGGTCTCCGCGGCCGAGTGAGCGCGGGCTCCGTACGGCGCGCCTCAACTCGTCAGCCAGGCAGGTGAGTTCAATGCGGGCAGCCCCAATTCGGCGCCCGTGCGGAAGAGTTCGGTCACCCCTCCGCGACCACCAACACCAACGGCACCCCGTCGCACGGCACCAACCGCGCCCCCTGCGCGAACCCGGCCCGCCCCGCCGCGAGGGCCTCCGCGAAATCCGGACCCTTGCTCAGCGAACCGACCAGATGCCGGGGATCGGTCGAAGCGGCCACCCGGCCACGGGCGTTGACCAGCCGGGCCGGTCCCGGCAACCGGTGCAGCATCGGCATCACGGCCGCCTCGAAGTGCCGTAGATACACGTCCGCCGCGGCCACCCCGGCGAACCGCCCCTCCACCAGGACCGGCGCGGACAGGGTGAGGCTGTACTCGTCCGAGCAGAGGTAGTCGACGTACGGCCCGGCGACCGCCCGCTCCCCGGTGTCGCGGGGCAGCGCGAACCAGTCCCAGTGCGTGTAGTCGGCGTACGCCGAGTGCTCGGGGTCGAGGTCGAGCAGCAGCGGTCGTATGCCACCGTCGGAGGTGGACTGCCACCACTCCAGCCATGCCGGTACGTCGCTCAGCAGACCCGGCGCGGCGACGAAGCCGACGCCGGACACCAACTCGTGCCGGGCGAGCCGGAGATGGAGGCCCGGGCGCAGTGCGGCGAGGTCGACGGTCGCCGGGCGGCGGCCCTGTGCGGCCACCTTGGCGAGCAGCGCCGTCGTGTCGGCGCGAGTGGTGGCCACGGCGTCGAACACGGACTCCAGGGCCGAGCGGACCCCGGCCGCGACGGACTGCTCGGGTGCCGTGGCCGGTGTTGCCGTCGCGAGGCTCATGCGTGCCCTCCAGCAGACGGGGAGCGGTCGCGGTGACGGGCTACAGGGCCAGCCGCTCGGCGATGAGCCGCGCCGTGGACTCCTGCACGCACCGCTCGGCCAACTCCCTGGCCGAATCGTGGGCCCCATCTTGCACGGCCGAGATTACGGAGCGGTGACGGGCTGCGGCTTCTTCACGATATTCGTCGTTCCCGAGCACGAGACACAGCAGCGCGCCCACCTCGGTCTGCAACGCGACCTGTTCGCGGGTGAGTCGGGCCGACTGCGCGGCGGCGGCCAGCTCGACGTGGAAGCGGCCGTACACCCGGCCGCGCGCCGCCGCGTCCTGGGCGTGCGTCAACTCATCGGCCGTGCGCCGGAGTTGGAGCAGATCCTCGGGCTCGGTGCGTTGTGCGGCGAGCCCGGCGGCGGTGCCGGACAGAGCCGCCCAGTGATCGCCGAGGTCGCGCAGCTCCTCGGTGCTCCAGCCGCGCAGCCGGACCTTCAGCCGCTCCTCGCCCGGCACCTCGGGCAGGGACACGAAGCTCCCGCCGCCACGCCCTCTGCGGGTGGTGACGAGCCCTTGCTGGCGCAGCGCCATCAGCGCCTCCCGCAGGGTCACCGTGGACACCCCGAGCTGCCCGGCGAGCTCGCTCTCGCCCGGCAGCTGCTCGCCGTCGGAGAGCAGTCCCAGTTCGATGGCGTCCCCGAGCCGGCTGACGACGGCGTCGACCCGCGCCCGGTTGTCGACCGGGGCGAAGACGGCTTTCCGGGCGCCGCCGTTCATGTGCTGCTGCTGGTTCACGGCCACCACCTTGCACGTTGACTCAAGCTTTACCCTAAGGGGGTCTTGAGATTTGAACTATGACTTCATATGTTTCCGTGCAACGTTACAGAGCACCAGAAAGGTTCCCGCCCATGGAGGGGATTGCGATCCGGCTGCGGGATCTGCGGAAATCGTTCGGGGACACGACCGCCGTGGCCGGGGTCGACCTGGAGATCAGGGACGGCGAGTTCTTCTCGATGCTCGGCCCGTCCGGCTCGGGCAAGACGACCGTGCTCCGCATGATCGCCGGCTTCGAGAGCCCCACTGGGGGCACCGTCGAACTCGCCGGCCAGGACGTCACCGGCCTCGCCCCCTTCGAGCGCGACGTCCACACCGTCTTCCAGGACTACGCCCTCTTCCCGCACATGACGGTCGAGGAGAACGTCGCCTACGGCCTCAAGGTCCGCAAGGTTCCCAAGTCCGAACGCCTCGTCCGCGCCCGAAAAGCCCTCGCAGAGGTACGACTTGAGGGCTACGGCACCCGCCGTCCCGCCCAGCTCTCCGGCGGCCAGCGGCAACGCGTCGCCCTCGCCCGCGCCCTCGTCGGCCGCCCCCGCGTGCTGCTGCTCGACGAACCCCTCGGCGCCCTCGACCTCAAACTGCGCGAGCAGATGCAGGTCGAACTCAAGGCGCTCCAGCGGGAGGTGGGCATCACCTTCGTCTTCGTCACCCACGACCAGGAGGAGGCCCTGACGATGAGCGACCGCATCGCCGTCTTCGACCAGGGCCGCATCCAGCAGGTCGGCACCCCCGCCGAGGTCTACGAACGCCCCGCGACCCCCTTCGTCGCGTCCTTCGTCGGCACCTCCAACCTGCTGGCGGGCGAGTCCGCCCAACGCGTCGTCGGCACCCCGGGCACCTACAGCATCCGGCCCGAGAAGATCCGCGTCCTCAAGGGCTCCGCCGAACCCGACGACCCCGACCACGAGAGCGCCGCCGGCACCGTCGCCGAGGTCGTCTACCTCGGGGACTCCACCCGCTTCCTCGTCGACCTCGACGCCGGCGGCCGGCTCACCGCACTCCAGCAGAACCTGGAGACCTCCGCCGAGGACGTCGCCGCCTACCGCGGCAGCCGGGTGCGACTGCAATGGCACCGGCGCCACACGGTGCACGTTCCCGACCCCCGCTGACCCGCTCGCTCCTCCACCCATCTCCTCCACCCATGGAGAACGCCGTGCGTCTCACCCGAACCCTTCAGGTGACGGCCTGTGCAGCCGTCCTGCTCGCCGCGACCGCCTGCGGCTCCTCCGACAGCGGTTCGTCGGGCGGTGGCCTCAACCCCCCTGATCTCAAAGCCCAGTCGAAGCTCGGCAAGAGCGAGGGCGAGGTCAACCTGATCGCCTGGGCCGGCTATGTCGAGGACGGCTCCAACGACCCCAAGGTGAACTGGGTCGGCGACTTCGAGAAGCAGACCGGCTGCAAGGTCAACTCCAAGGTCGCCGCAAGCTCCGACGAGATGGTCAAGCTGATGAAGACCGGCGAGTACGACGCCGTCTCCGCCTCCGGCGACGCCTCCCTGCGCCTCATAGCCTCCGGCGACGCCGCCCCCGTCAACACCGACCTGGTCCCCAACTACAAGGACATTTTCCCCGACTTGAAGCTCCAGGCCTGGAACTCGGTCAAGGGCAAGGCCTACGGCATCCCGCACGGCCGCGGCGCCAACCTCCTCATGTACAACACCCAGAAGGTCACCCCCGCCCCGACCTCCTGGGCCGCGGTCTTCGACGACGCCTCCCAGTACAAGGGCCACGTCACCGCGTACGACTCACCGATCTACATCGCCGACGCGGCCCTCTATCTCAAGGCCACCAAGCCCGAGTTGAAGATCAAGGACCCCTACGCGCTCGACCAGAAGCAGTTCGACGCCGCTGTGGCGCTGCTGAAGAAGCAGAACGCGGACATCGGCGAGTACTGGAGCGACTACCTCAAGGAGATCTCCGCCTTCAAGAGCGGCGACTCCGTGGTCGGTACCACCTGGCAGGTCATCGCCAACCTCACCGCCGACGAGGGCACCAAGATCAAGGCCTTCGTCCCCAAGGAGGGTTCGACCGGCTGGTCCGACACCTGGATGATCTCCGCCAAGGCCAAACACCCCAACTGCGCCTACCAGTGGCTCAATTGGATCGTCTCGCCGAAGGTCAACGCCCAGGTCGCCGAGTACTTCGGCGAGGCCCCCTCCAACTCCAAGGCCTGCGCCGAGACCAGCGACAACAACTTCTGCGCCACCTACCACGCCGCCGACACCGCGTACTGGAAGAACATCGCCTTCTGGAACACGCCCATCGAGCAGTGCCTCGACGGCCGTACGGACGTCAAGTGCGTGCCGTACGCCAAGTGGGTACAGGCCTGGACCGAGATCAAGGGCTGAGCCATGTCCCTGCTGAACCGGACCGCGGGGGCGCTGTACCGGCGCCCCCGGCTACGGCTCTCCCTGCTGCTCACCGCACCGCTGCTGTGGCTCGCCGTGCTCTATCTCGGCTCCCTGAGCGTGCTGTTCGTCTCCGCGTTCTGGACGACGGACTCCTTCACCTCCGAGGTGGTGAAGGTCTGGTCGACCGACAACTTCCACGAGCTGTTCACGGTGCCCGTCTACCGACAGGTCATCCTGCGCAGCATCGGCGTCGCGCTCGCCGTCACGGTCCTGTGCGCCGTGATCGCGTTCCCGGTCGCCTTCTACACGGCCCGCGTCGCGAAGCCGCGGTGGCGCCCGCTGCTCGTGGTCGCCATCCTCACCCCGCTGTGGGCCAGTTACCTCGTCAAGGTGTACGCGTGGCGGCTCATCCTGTCCCAAGGCGGCCTGGCCGACTGGATGTTGAAGCCGTTCGGCCTGAGCGGGCCCGGGTTCGGACTACCGGCTACCGTCCTCACGCTCACGTACCTCTGGCTGCCGTACATGGTCCTGCCGATCCACACCGCGCTGGAGCAGCTGCCCGCCAACCTCCTTGACGCGTCTGCTGACTTGGGCGCGCGGGCCGGGCGGACGTTCCGGTCGGTGGTGCTGCCGATGGTGCTGCCGTCCGTCGCCGCCGGGTCGATCTTCACCTTCTCGCTCAGCCTCGGCGACTACATCACCGTGCAGATCGTCGGCGGCAAGACCCAGCTCATCGGCAACCTCGTCTACTCCAACATCGAACTCAACCTGCCCATGGCCGCCGCCCTCGGCACCGTCCCGGTCGTCGTCATCGTGGTGTACCTGCTCGCGATGCGCCGCACGGGCGCACTCAGCAGCCTGTAAAGGACTCTCGACCGCCTCCGAAGGGGGTGACATGTCATGCAGCTCTCCCGTTCCGCGCGTATCGCCCTGCGCGTGGCCGCCGGGTTCGGCTTCGCGGTGATCTACGTCCCGCTCCTGCTCGTCCTGGTCAACTCCCTCAACCCGGACCGCAGCGCGAGCTGGCCGCCGTCCACCCTGACCCTGCACTGGTGGTCGGTCGCCTGGCAGAACTCCGGTGCCCGTGCGGCCCTCTGGGTCTCCGTGAAGGCCGGCCTCGGCGCCACCGCCATCGCCCTCGTGCTCGGCACTCTGATCGCCTTCGCGGTCGCCCGGTACCGCTTCTTCGGCCGCGACGCCATCTCCTTCGTGGTCGTCCTGCCGATCGCGCTGCCCGGCATCGTCACGGGCATCGCCCTCAACTCGGCGTTCAGTACGGTACTTGAGCCGCTCGGCGTGGGCCTCGGCCTGTTCACGGTGATCGTCGGACATGCCACGTTCTGCATCGTCGTCGTCTTCAACAACGTCGTCGCCCGCCTCCGGCGCACCTCGGGGTCGTACGAGGAAGCCGCGATGGACCTGGGCGCCGACACCTTCCGCGCCTTCGTCGACGTCACCTTCCCGCTGGTGCGCTCGGCGCTTCTCGCGGGCGGACTGCTCGCGTTCGCGCTGTCCTTCGACGAGATCGTGGTGACCACGTTCACCGCCGGACCCGGTATCGAGACCCTCCCGATCTGGATCTTCAACAACATGACCCGCCCCCAACAGGCCCCGGTCGTCAACGTGGTGGCCGCGGTCCTCGTCCTGCTCTCCGTACTCCCGATCTACGTCGCCCAGCGACTGTCCGCCGACACGGCCACCGCGAGCCGGGTCTGACGACTGGTCACCCCGCCGGCCGGGGTGACCAGTCGGCGCACTCAGCCCGCGAACTCCCGCATCCACGCCTCGACTTCGTCGGCCGAGCGAGGCAGCCCCGCCGACAGGTTCTCGTAGCCTTCCGCCGTCACCAGTAGATCGTCCTCGATCCGGACGCCGATGCCCCGCCACTCCTCCGGCACTGTGAGGTCGTCGGGCTGGAAGTACAGGCCCGGTTCGACGGTGAGCACCATGCCGGGTTCGAGGGCCCCGTCCACGTACTCCTCGCTGCGCGCCTGGGCGCAGTCGTGGACGTCGAGCCCGAGCATGTGCCCTGTGCCCGCCATCGTGAACCGCCGCTGGAGCGACAGCTCGTACGCCCGCTCGGCCGGTCCCTCGATGAAGCCCCACTTCACCAGCCGTTCGGCCAGGGAGCGTTGGGCCGCCTCGTGGAAGTCCCGGTAGTGAGCGCCCGGCTTCACCGCCGCCATGCCGGCTTCCTGGGCCTCGAACACCGCGTCGTAGACCTGGCGTTGGACCGGGGAGAACGTGCCGCTGATCGGGAGCGTGCGGGTGACGTCGGCGGTGTAGAGGCTGTGCGTCTCGACTCCCGCGTCCAGCAGGAGGAGTTCACCGGGGCGGACCGGGCCATCGTTGTCGGTCCAGTGCATGATCGTGGCGTGCTCACCGGCGGCGCAGATCGAGCCGTAGCCGACATGGTTGCCCTCGACGCGTGCCCGGCGGAAGAACGTGCCCTCGATCCAGCGCTCCGAGGTGGCGACCGCCTGCGACAACTCCCGTACGACATCGGTGAATCCGCGCACCGTGGAGTCGACGGCCCGGCGCATCTCGCCGATCTCCCACGCGTCCTTGACCAGCCGCAGCCCGGAGACGGCCGACTCGAACTCGTCGTCGCGGTCCTCGTTGGTGTCGAGCGCCGCGTCCAGGGCCGGGTCGACGCCGCGGACGATGCGGGTGGGTGTCCCGGAGGCCTTCGCCAGGTCCTCGGCGATGGTCCGGATGTCACGGCAGGGCAGTCCGAGCACCAGCGCCGACTCGGCCAGCGAGCGGCGGCGGCCCATCCACAGCTCGGCGGTGTAGCCGGTCCAGAACTCGTCGGTGTCCCGGCTGTCGCGGGGGAGTTGGTAGCAGTGCGCGTCGTGGCCGCCGTCGGGGCGGGGCTCCAGGACCAGGGCGCCGTCGCGTGCCTGGTCGCCGGTGAGATGCACATAGCCGGAGTACGGGCGGAACGGGTGGTGGCTGTCGTTCGAGCGGATCAGGAGGTTCCCGGACGGTACGACAAGGCGCTCGCCCGGGAAGAGCGCGGACAGCGTGGCCCGGCGGCGCGCCGCGTGCGGCGCCTGCTCGGCCGGCTCCAGATCCGTGCGCTCGGTGTCGGCCCAACCGGTCCGCATCAGGGCGGACAGCTCGTCGGAGATTCCTCGGTACAGACCGTTCTTTCGGCCCTTGGCCACGTCGGGCACCTCTTCCGTGTGCGGTGATTTCAGAGTGTGGTGATTCCCGGGGTGGTGATTCCGGGGGTGGTGGTGACATTCGCGTTGGAACATACCCAGCTAGAGAGTCATGTGACATAGTACTGCTGTGAGCAAGCGACTGACCTGCGATGTCGTGGTCGTCGGAGCCGGAATGGTGGGCGCGGCCTGCGCCCTCTACGCGGCCCGGGCGGGCCTCGACGTCGTCATCGTGGACCGCGGCCCGGTCTCCGGCGGCACGACCGGCGCCGGCGAGGGCAACCTGCTCGTCTCCGACAAGGAGCCGGGCCCGGAACTCGACCTCGCCCTCCTCTCCAACCACCTGTGGGCACAACTGGCCGAGGAACTGGGGGAGTTCGTCGAGTACGAGGCGAAGGGCGGCCTCGTCGTGGCCTCCACGCCCGACGGACTCACCGCACTGGAGCGCTTCGCCGAGCAGCAGCACACCGCGGGAGTCGTCGTTGAACCGGTCCAAAGCGACGCCCTGTACGACCTCGAACCCCACCTCGCCCCCGGCCTCCCCGGCGGCGTGTACTACCCCCAGGACTGCCAGGTGATGCCCGCCCTGGCCGCCGCCCACCTCGTCCGGGCCTCGGGCGCCCGCCTGCTCACCGGGCGCACGGTGACAGACGTACTCCTCAAGTCAGATGGAACGGTCCAAGGCGTCCGCACCGACCGGGGTGACGTCCTCGCCTCCACGGTCGTCAACGCCGCCGGCACCTGGGGCGGCGAACTCGCAGCCCTCGCCGGAGTCACCCTCCCCGTCCTCCCGCGCCGCGGCTTCGTCCTCGTCACCGAACCGCTGCCACGCCTGGTCCGCCACAAGGTGTACGCCGCCGACTACGTGGCCGACGTGGCCAGCGACTCGGCCGCCCTGCAGACCTCGCCGGTCGTCGAGGGAACGGCCGCTGGACCGGTCCTGATCGGTGCGAGCCGCGAACGCGTGGGTTTCGACCGGGAGTTCTCGCTGCCGGTCGTACGGGCGCTGGCGGCGGGCGCGACGAAACTGTTCCCGGTCCTGGCCGACGTCCACGCGATGCGCTCCTACCTCGGTTTCCGCCCGTACATGCCGGACCACCTCCCCGCCATCGGCCCCGACCCCCGGGTCCCCGGCCTCGTCCACGCCTGCGGACACGAGGGCGCGGGCATCGGGCTCGCCACCGGCACAGGGCACGTGATCGCCCAACTGCTGGGCGACAAGACCCCGGACCTCGACCTGACCCCCTTCCGGCCCGACCGTTTCCCCGAGTTCCCCGAGGAGGACGCGTGAACTCCCCACTTCGCCTAGCCGACGCCCACCCGGGCCCGGCCTTCACGGTCACCCTCGACGGCCGCGCGATCGAGGCCCTCCCCGGCCAGACCGTCGCCGCCGCCCTGTGGACGGCGGGCGTGACGTCCTGGCGCACCACCCGGGGCGAGGGCCGTCCCCGCGGCGTCTTCTGCGGGATCGGCGTCTGCTACGACTGCCTCGTCACCGTCAACTCCCGCCCGAACCAACGGGCTTGCCTGGTGCCCCTGCACCCGGGCGACACCATCCGTACGCAGGAGGGGACGGGCCACGATGACTGACGACCGACCGCACCTCGCCGTGATCGGCGCGGGCCCGGCAGGACTCGCCGCCACCGTCGCCGCCGCGGCCCACGGCGTCCACGTCACCCTGATCGACTCGGCGGCGCGGGCGGGCGGCCAGTTCTACCGACAGCCCGCCGCCGAGCTGAACGCCGGACGCCCGCAGGCCCTGCACCACCAGTGGCGGACGTGGGAGCGGCTGAAGGACGCCCTCGCGCATCACGTGGAGGCAGGTCACGTAAGGCTCTTGACGGATCATCATGTATGGCTCGTGGAGCGGCGGTTGAACCAGTGGTTGAACCAACGGGCTGGCGACGCCGACCGAAACGCCTTCACCGTGCATGCCCTCCTCGGCCCCGAACAGGAGACCCCGGCAGAGGTACGCGCCGATGCCGTCCTCCTCGCCACCGGCGGCTACGAGAAGGTCCTCCCGTTCCCCGGTTGGACCGTTCCCGGAGTCCTCACCGCGGGCGGTGCCCAGGCCATGCTCAAGGGCACCCTCGCCGTCTCCGGACGCACCGCCGTGGTCGCCGGCACCGGCCCGCTCCTCCTCCCCGTGGCAACCGGCCTCGCGGCAGCCGGGGTCGAGGTCGCCGCGCTCGTCGAGTCCGCCGACCCGAAGGCGTTCGTACGACGGACCCGCGCGCTCGCCGCACAGCCCGGCAAGGTCGCCGAGGGTGCCCAGTACGCGGCCCAACTCCTTCGTCACCGCGTCAGGTTGCTCACCCGGCACACTGTCGTGGCGGCCCACGGTGACGAGCGGCTGGAGGCGGTGACCGTCGCCACGCTCGACACCGACGGGCGGGTCCGGCCAGGGACCGAACGCCGGATCGCCTGCGACACCCTCGCGGTCGGCCACGGCATGCTTCCGCACACCGACCTCGCCGAGACCCTCGGCTGCCGTCTCGACGGAATCGACGTCCAGGTCGACGACGAACAGCGCACCGACGTCCCCGGCGTCTGGGCGGCCGGCGAGACCACCGGCATCGGCGGCGCCGCCCTCTCCCTCGCCGAGGGCCACATCGCGGGACGCTCCGCCGCCGCACGCCTGAACGGCACCGAACCCGACCCGCGCACCTGGGCGCCGGCCGCCAAGTCCCGTACAAAGCTGAGGGAGTTCTTCGCGGCCCTCGACACCGTGTACGCGCCGCCCGCCCGTTGGACCGATCTCGTCACCGACGACACCGTGGTCTGCCGCTGCGAGGAAGTCACCGGGGGAGCGGTCCGCGAGGCCGTGGACGGGCTCGGGGCCGGTGACATCCGCACCGTGAAGCTGCTGACGCGGGCCGGGATGGGCTGGTGCCAGGGGCGGATGTGCGGGCCGGCTGTCGCAGGGCTGGCGGGGTGCGAACTCACCCCGTCCCGGCGGCCGTTCGCGCGGCCCGTGCCGCTGGGGGTGCTTGCACGTGCCGGAGAGCCCGAGTCCGAAGCCGAGCCGGAATGACCGTACGCCCTGTCCGTCAGTAAAATGTCACACTCTATTCAGATGGGAACCGACCGCACATGACCACCCCCACCGCGAACCGCCCCTGGCGCGGCGTCCTCGTCGCCACCGCCCTCCCGCTGACCGATGAACTCGCCGTGGACTACGACAAGTTCGCCGAGCACTGCTCCTGGCTCGTCGACAACGGCTGCGACGGTGTCGTGCCGAACGGCTCGCTCGGCGAGTACCAGGTGCTCATGCCCGAGGAGCGCGCCAAGGTCGTCGAGACGGCCGTCGCCGCGATCGGCGGGGCGCGCGTGATGCCCGGTGTCGCCGCCTACGGTTCCGCCGAGTCCCGCCGTTGGGCCGAGCAGGCGCGCGACGCCGGCTGCGCCTCCGTGATGCTGCTGCCGCCCAACGCGTACCGTGCCGACGAGCGTTCGGTGCTCGCGCACTACGCGGAGGTCGCGAAGGCGGGCGTGCCGATCGTGGCGTACAACAACCCCATCGACACCAAGGTCGACCTGGTGCCCGAACTGCTCGCGAAGCTGCACGGCGAGGGGTACATCCACGCCGTCAAGGAGTTCTCCGGCGATGTCCGCCGTGCCTACCAGCTTGCCGAACTCGCCCCGGAACTCGACCTGTTGATCGGTGCCGACGACGTCCTGCTGGAGCTCGCGCTCGCGGGTGCGAAGGGTTGGGTGGCGGGTTACCCGAACGCGCTGCCCGCCGCGTCCGTCGAGCTGTACCACGCGGCCGTCGACGGCGACCTGGCCACGGCGAAGAAGCTGTACGAGCAGTTGCACCCGCTGCTGCGCTGGGACTCGAAGGTCGAGTTCGTGCAGGCCATCAAGCTGTCCATGGACATCGTCGGCCGGCCCGGCGGCCCCGTCCGTCCGCCGCGCGTCCCGCTGCTGCCCGAGCAGGAGGCCGCCATCCGCGCCGCCACCGAGAAGGCGGTCGCGGCCGGGCTCGTGTAGACAACGGCACAGTGGTCCACCGGCATTCACCAGGAGCGTCATGCGCAGCAAACTCGTCCTGCACGCCGTCGACTCGCACACCGAGGGCATGCCCACCCGCGTGATCACCGGCGGCATCGGCACGATCCCCGGCGCGACCATGAACGAGCGGCGGCTGTACTTCCGCGAACACCGCGACCGGATCCGGCAGTTCCTGATGAACGAGCCGCGCGGCCACTCCGCGATGAGCGGGGCCATCCTCCAGCCGCCCACCCGCCCCGACTGCGACTGGGGCGTCGTCTACATCGAGGTCTCCGGCTATCTGCCGATGTGCGGGCACGGCACGATCGGCGTCGCCACGGTGCTCGTCGAGACGGGCATGGTCGAGGTCGTCGAGCCGGTCACCACGATCCGGCTCGACACCCCGGCCGGACTCGTCGTAGCCGAGGTCGCGGTCGAGAACGGCGCCGCGAAGAACGTCACCCTCAAGAACGTCCCGTCGTTCTCCGTCGGCCTGGACCGCAAGATCACCCTCGCTGACGGGCGGACGGTGACATACGACATGGCGTACGGCGGCAATTTCTACGCCATCCTGCCGCTGGACCAGTTCGAGCTGCCCTTGGACCGGTCCCGCAAGGACGACATCATCAAGGCGGGCCTGTCCCTCATGGAGGCGATCAACGACCGGGACGAGCCCGTCCACCCCGAGGACGACTCCATTCGCGGCTGCCATCACGTCCACCTGTACGCGCCCGGCGCCACCGCCCGGTACTCCCGGCACGCGATGGCGATCTACCCGGGCTGGTTCGACCGCTCGCCCTGCGGCACGGGCACCAGCGCCCGCATGGCGCAGCTCCACGCGCGCGGTGAACTCCCGCTGCACACCGAGTTCGTGAACGAGTCCTTCATCGGCACCCGGTTCACGGGACGGCTTCTCGACACCACCGAGGTCGCCGGTGTCCCCGCCGTCCTGCCCAGCTTCACCGGCCGCGCCTGGATCACCGGCACCGCCCAGTACCTGCTCGATCCCGCCGATCCGTTCCCGGGCGGATTCGTCCTCTAGATCGGGGATAATTGCCGGTCACGCGTGACATTGCACCGTGTGCGACCTTGCACCGCTAGGAGACTTCCGATGGCCGTTCAGCGAGCCGGCGCCCCGCCGACCACCGCTCCGGATCTGCCCACGCTGGGCGGCAAGAAGAGCAGCTACCGCGAGCGGGTCGTCGACGCGCTGCGGGCCGCGATGATCGCGGGGGAACTGCGGCCGGGCGAGGTGTACTCCGCGCCCACGCTCGCCGCCCGCTTCGGTGTCTCCGCGACCCCGGTGCGCGAGGCCATGCTGGACCTGGCCAAGGAGGGACTGGTCGACACCGTCCCCAACAAGGGATTCCGGGTCACGGCCGTCTCGGAGAAGCAGCTCGACGAGTACACGCACATCCGCGCCCTGATCGAGATCCCCACGGTGGTGGGGCTGGCCGGGACCGCCGACCCCGTCTCGCTGGAGGCGCTGCGCCCGGCCGCCCGGGAGATCGTCCACGCGGCCGTGGCCGGTGACCTCATCGCGTATGTCGAGGCCGACACCCGATTCCACCTCGGCCTGCTCGCACTCGCGGGCAACGCCCATCTCGTCGAGGTCGTCGGTGATCTGCGAGGTCGTTCCCGCCTCTACGGGCTGACGGCTCTCGTCAAGGCGGGGCGGCTGCTGGCCTCCGCGCAGGAGCATCTGGAGCTGCTGGACGCGCTGTTGGCCCGCGACAAGGGTGCCGTGCGTGAGATCATGACCCGGCATCTGGGGCATGTCCGCGGACTGTGGGCGGCCCACGACTGACCGGGTCCGTGAGCCGGTGACGGGCGCCGAGAGCCGCTGACCGGCTTGGGGAGCCGCCGGTCATCGGATCCGACTCACCCATAACGCAAACCACTTGCGTATCTTGCGCTATTCTTGCGCACATGACGCGACGACTTGCTGAGGTGGCGAAGAAGGTCGGGGTCAGCGAGGCCACGGTCAGCCGGGTGCTCAACGGCAAACCCGGAGTCTCCGAGCCCACCCGGCAGGCGGTGCTCTCCGCCCTGGACGTGCTCGGCTACGAACGGCCCACGCAGTTGCGCGGGGAACGCGCGCGGCTCGTGGGACTGGTGCTGCCCGAGCTGCAGAACCCCATCTTCCCCGCCTTCGCCGAGGTGATCGGCGGCGCACTCGCCCAACTCGGCCTGACCCCGGTGCTGTGCACCCAGACCAAGGGCGGCGTCTCCGAGGCCGACTACGTGACCCTGCTGCTCCAACAGCAGGTCTCCGGCGTCGTGTTCGCCGGCGGGCTCTACGCACAGGCCGACGCGCCGCACGACCACTACCGGCTGCTCGCCGAGCGCAACATCCCGGTCGTCCTGGTCAACGCGGCCATCGACCACCTCGGCTTCCCCGCCGTGTCCTGCGACGACGCGGTCGCCGTCGAGCAGGCCTGGCGGCACCTCGCCTCCCTCGGCCACGAGCGCATCGGGCTCGTCCTCGGCCCCGCCGACCACATGCCGTCCGCACGGAAGCTGGCCGCCGCGCGGGCTCTCGCGACCGACCTGCCCGACGAGTTCGTCGCCCGCGCCATCTTCTCCATCGAGGGCGGCCACGCCGCCGCCTCCCGGCTCATCGACCGGGGCGTCACCGGCATCATCTGCGCCAGCGACCCCCTCGCCCTGGGTGCCATAAGGGCCGCACGCCGCAAGGGACTTGACGTCCCGTCACAGATCTCCGTCGTCGGTTACGACGACTCCGCCTTCATGAACTGCACGGAGCCCCCGCTGACCACCGTCCGCCAGCCCATCGAGGCCATGGGCCGGGCCGCCGTGGAGCTGCTGAACTCACAGGTCGGCGGCACCGCCGTACCGGCCGAAGAGCTGCTCTTCGAGCCGGAACTGGTAGTGCGTGGTTCCACCGCGCAAGCCCCGCGCGGCTGATAGTCACCGCGCTGTCGAATAATTACAGATTCTGCGCGACATCTTGCGGACAGGTGTCGGCGGTGCTTGAGTGTGCGGCGCCCACCGCTCCTGCCCAGAGGGGTCCACCGATGAGAAGCACCGGGTTCCGCCGCACCTTCGCCGCGATCGGCGTCTGTTCTCTCGCGCTCACCGCCGCCGCCTGCGGGTCCGGCGACGACTCGGCGAGCGGCAAGACGCGCATCACGGTCAACTGCGAGCCGCCCAAGAGCGCCAAGGTCGACCGGAAGTTCTTCGATTCCGATGTCGCGGCCTTCGAGAAGAAGAACACGGACATCGACGTCGTCACCCATGACGCGTTCCCCTGCCAGGACCCGAAGACCTTCGACGCCAAGCTCGCCGGCGGCCAGATGGAGGACGTGTTCTACACGTACTTCACCGACGCCAAGCACGTCGTCGACATCAACCAGGCCGCCGATCTCACGCCGTACATCAAGGAGTTGAAGAGTTACGACACGCTGCAGAAGCAGCTGCGTGACATCTACACCGTCGACGGCAAGATCTACGGCATCCCGCGCACCGGCTACTCGATGGGCTTGATCTACAACCGCAAGCTCTTCCAGCAGGCCGGACTCGACCCCGACAAGGCGCCGACAACCTGGGCCGAGGTCCGGGCCGACGCCAAGAAGATAGCCGCGCTCGGCAACGGCACCATCGGCTACGCCGACTACAGCGCCCAGAACCAAGGGGGTTGGCACTTCACCGCCGAGATGTACTCGCAGGGCGGCGACGTCGTCAGCGCCGACGGCAAGAAGGCCACCATCGACACGCCCCAGGGCCACGCCGTGCTGCAGAACCTGCACGACATGCGCTGGACCGACAACTCGATGGGCAGCAAGCAGCTCCTCGTCATCAACGACGTGCAGCAGCTGATGGGTTCGGGCAAGCTCGGCATGTACCTCTCCGCGCCGGACAACATCCCGATCCTGGTCAAGGAGAAGGGCGGCAACTACGACGACCTCGCCCTCGGCCCGATGCCCGGCGGCCAGGGCACGCTCATCGGCGGCGACGGCTACATGTTCAACAAGCACGACACGCCCGCCCAGATCCGCGCCGGCCTCAAGTGGCTCGACAGCATGTTCCTCACCCCGGGCAGCGGCTTCCTCGGCGACTACGCCCGCGCCAAGAAGGCCAACGCGCCTGTCGGACTGCCCGAACCGCGCCTGTTCACCGGCGCCGCCGACGCCAAGGACCAGCAGGTCAAGAAGGCCAACTCCAATGTGCCGGTGGCGAATTACCAGGCCTTCCTCGACGGCAACCAGTCCCTCCAGATGAAGATCGAGCCGCCGGACGCCCAGCAGATCTACTCCGTCCTCGACGGAGCCGTCTCCGCCGTCCTCACCAAGAAGGACGCGAACATCGACCAGCTCCTCAAGGACGCCTCCGGAAAGATCGACGGCATCCTGGCCCGGGGCTGACCCGATGACCCGGACGGCCACCCGGAGTCCCGTCGAGGCGACGGCGGAACGACAGGTCCAGGCGCCGCCCCCGGCAGGGGGCCGGGGGCGGCGCCGCCTCATCGACCAGGCCCGTGCCTACGCCTTCCTCATCGGCGGCCTGATCTGCTTCGCCCTGTTCTCCTGGTACCCGGCGATCCGCGCGGTCGTGATCGCCTTCCAGAAGTACACGCCCGGCTCCTCGCCCGAGTGGGTCGGCACCGCCAACTTCACCCAGGTCTGGCACGACCCCGAGTTCGCCGCCGCCTGGCGCAACACCCTCGTCTTCACCCTGCTGGCCCTGCTCATCGGCTTCGCGATCCCGTTCGTACTCGCCCTGGTCCTCAACGAGTTGAGGCACTGGAAGGCCTTCTTCCGAGTCGTCGTCTACCTCCCGGTGATGATCCCCCCGGTGGTCACCGCCCTGCTGTGGAAGTGGTTCTACGACCCGGGAGCGGGCCTCGCCAACGAGACGTTGCGCTTCCTGCACCTGCCCACCTCGAACTGGTCCAACGGCACCGACACCGCCCTCATCTCCCTGGTGATCGTGGCCACTTGGGCCAACCTGGGCGGCACCGTCCTGATCTACCTGGCCGCGCTCCAGTCCATCCCCGGCGAGCTGTACGAGGCCGCCGAACTGGACGGCGCGAGCCTGTTGCAACGCGTCCGGTATGTGACGATCCCTCAGACCCGGTTCGTCATCCTGATGCTGATGCTCCTTCAGATCATCGCCACGATGCAGGTGTTCACCGAACCGTTCGTCATCACCGGCGGCGGACCGGAGAGCGCCACCGTCACCGTGCTCTACCTGATCTACAAATACGCCTTCCTCTACAACGACTTCGGCGGCGCCTGCGCGCTCAGCGTGATGCTCCTCGTGCTGCTCGGCGTCTTCTCGGCCCTCTATCTGCGGCTGACCCGCTCCGGAGAGGACGACCTGTGACCACCCGCACGCTGCTCTCCCCGGCGACCCTCGCCCGGCCGCGCGGAAAGGCCGTCTACTGGACGGTGTTCACCGGCGTCGTCGTGCTCTTCGCGCTCGCCTTCCTCTTCCCCGTCTACTGGATGGTCACCGGCGCCATGAAGTCGCCGGACGAGATCGCGCAGACCCCGCCCACGATCATCCCCAAGCACTGGCACCTCAGCGGCTACACCGACGCCTGGTCCCTGATGCAGCTCCCGGAGCACCTGTGGAACACGGTCGTCCAGGCCGCCGGCGCCTGGGCGTTCCAGCTGGTCCTCTGCACGGCCGCCGCCTACGCCCTGTCCAAACTCAAGCCCGCCTTCGGCAAGTTGATCCTCGGCGGCATCCTGGCGACGCTGATGGTCCCGGCCCAGGCACTCGTCGTACCCAAGTACCTGACCGCCGCCGACCTCCCGTTGATCCACACCAGCCTGCTCAACAGCCCCCTCGGCATCTGGCTCCCGGCCGTCGCCAACGCCTTCAACCTGTATCTCCTCAAGCGGTTCTTCGACCAGCTCCCGCGCGACGTCATGGAGGCCGCCGAGATCGACGGCGCCGGGAAACTCCGCATCCTGTGGTCCATCGTGCTGCCCATGTCCCGGCCCGTGCTCGGCGTCGTGTCGATCTTCGCGCTCGTCGCCGTCTGGCAGGACTTCCTGTGGCCGCTGATGGTCTTCTCCGACACCGACAAACAGCCGATCAGCGTGGCACTCGTCCAGCTGTCCCAGAACATCCAACTGACCGTGCTCATCGCCGCGATGGTGATCGCGAGCATCCCCATGGTCGCGATGTTCCTGGTCTTCCAGCGGCACATCATCGCCGGGATCAGCGCGGGCAGCACGAAGGGCTGACACCGCCCCCTTCGACGCCCCCGACAGAAAGGCCAGCACCGTGGGACAGCCCACCCCTGCCCAGAGCCAGGACGACTGGTGGCGCTCCGCCGTCATCTACCAGGTCTACGTCCGCAGCTTCGCGGACGGCGACGGCGACGGCACCGGCGACCTCGCGGGCGTCCGCTCCCGACTGCCGTATCTCGCCGAACTCGGCGTGGACGCCCTGTGGTTCAACCCCTGGTACCTGTCACCGATGAAGGACGGCGGCTACGACGTCGCCGACTACCGCGCCATCGACCCGGCCTTCGGCTCGCTCGCCGAGGCGGAGAAACTCATCGCCGAGGCACGGGAGTTGGGGATCCGCACGATCGTCGACATCGTGCCGAACCACGTCTCCGACCAGCACCCGTGGTTCCGTGCCGCCCTCGCCGGCGGCCCCGAGCGCGACCTGTTCCACTTCCGCCCGGGACGCGGCGCACACGGTGAACTCCCGCCCAACGACTGGCCGTCGCAGTTCGCCGGCTCCACCGAACCCGTGTGGACCCGCCTCCCCGACGGCGACTGGTACCTCCACCTGTTCACCCCCGAACAGCCCGACCTCAACTGGGCCCACCCGGCGGTGCGTCAGGAGCACGAGGACATCCTGCGGTTCTGGTTCGAGCGCGGTGTCGAGGGCGTCCGCATCGACTCGGCGGCGCTGCTCGCCAAGGACCCCGCCCTGCCCGACTTCGTCGAGGGCCGCGACCCCAACCCCTTCGTCGACCGCGACGAACTCCACGACATCTACCGCTCCTGGCGGGCCGTCGCCGACGAGTACGGCGCCGTCTTCGTCGGCGAGGTCTGGCTCCCCGACACCGAACGCTTCGCCCGCTACCTGCGCCCCGACGAACTGCACACCGCCTTCAACTTCGCCTTCCTGTCCTGCCCTTGGGACCCGGAGCGGCTGCGTGCCTCGATCGACGAGACCCTCGCCGAGCACGCCCCGATCGGCGCGCCCGCCACCTGGGTCCTGTGCAACCACGACGTGACCCGTACGGTCACCCGCTACGGCCGCGCCGACACCGGCTTCGACTTCGCCACCAAGGCCTTCGGCACCCCGACCGACCTCGCCCTCGGCACCCGGCGCGCACGGGCAGCCGCCCTGCTCTCGCTGGCCCTGCCCGGAGTGGTCTACCTCTACCAGGGGGAGGAGCTGGGGCTGCCCGAGGTCGAGCTGCCCGTCGACCGCATACAGGATCCGATGTACCTCCGGTCCGGTGGCACCGACCCCGGCCGCGACGGCTGCCGGGTGCCGCTGCCCTGGGTCGAGGGAGCACCGTACGCGGGCTTCGGTTCGCGCGGTGAGCCGTGGCTGCCGCAGCCGGTCGGCTGGACATTGTATGCGGTCGACCGTCAACAGCGGACCGTCGACTCCATGCTCAACCTCTACCGCGACGCGATCCGCCTCCGGCCGGTCTTCGGTGACGGCCCCCTCACCTGGCTGCCCGCCCCCGACGGCGTCCTCGCCTTCGCCCGTGCGGAGGGTGTGATCTGCGTGGTCAACCTCGCCGACGCACCCGCCGACCTCCCCTCGCACACCCGACTCCTGCTGACCAGCGGCCCCCTGGACGACCAGGGACGCCTGCCGCGGGACACGGCCGCCTGGCTGCACACCGCATAGCCCCGCGGTCATCGGCCGTCACCCTGCATCCGCTATCCCCGCACCCCCACCTCGAAGGGATCAGCACATGCACAGCACCACCTTCCGTTCTGTCAGGCGCATGCCAATCATCGGTACGGCCGTCGCGCTCGCCGCCGGCACGCTCGTCGCCCTGACCCCCGCCGCCGCCCACGCGGCCTCGGGCGCCTCCCTCCCCTTCGCCTCGGTCGAGGCCGAGTCGGCCACCACGACGGGGACCAGGATCGGCCCCGACTACACCCAGGGGACCGTCGCCTCCGAGGCCTCCGGACGGCAGGCCGTACGGCTCACCTCCGGGCAGCGGGTCGAGTTCACCGTGCCGCGCGCGGCCAACGCCGTGAACGTGTCTTACAACGTCCCGGACGGCCAGAGCGGCAGCCTGGACGTGTACGTCAACGGCGTCAAGATCAGCAAGACGCTCGCCGTCACGTCCAAGTACTCGTATGTGGACACGAGTTGGATCGCGGGCGCCAAGACGCACCACTTCTTCGACAACTCCCGGCTCCTGCTCGGCCAGAACGTGCAGCAGGGCGACAAGGTCGCGTTCGTGTCGACGGGCACCCAAGTCACCGTCGACGTCGCCGACTTCGAGCAGGTCGCCGGGGCCGCCGCGCAGCCCGCCGGTTCGGTGTCCGTGGTCTCCAAGGGCGCCGACCCCAGCGGCTCGGGCGACTCCACCCAGGCCTTCCGCGACGCCATCTCCGCCGCGCAAGGGGGAGTGGTGTGGATCCCGCCGGGCGACTACCGCCTCACCTCCTCCCTCAGCGGTGTGCAGAACGTGACGCTCCAGGGCGCCGGCCAGTGGTACTCGGTCGTGCACACCTCGCGCTTCATCGACCAGTCCAGCTCCTCCGGCGGCGTCCACATCAAGGACTTCGCCGTCATCGGCGAGGTCACCGAACGCGTCGACTCCAACCCCGACAACTTCGTCAACGGGTCGCTGGGACCGGGGAGTTCGGTCTCCGGGATGTGGATCCAGCACCTCAAGGTCGGCCTCTGGCTGACGGGCAACAACGACAACCTCGTCGTCGAGAACAACCGCGTCCTCGACACCACCGCCGACGGCCTCAACCTCAACGGCAGCGCCCACGGCGTCATCGTCCGCAACAACTTCCTCCGCAACCAAGGCGACGACTCCCTCGCCATGTGGTCGCTCAACTCCCCCGACACCAACAGCAGTTTCGAGAACAACACCATCTCCCAGCCGAACCTCGCCAACGGCATCGCGGTCTACGGCGGCACGAACATCGCCGTCAGGAACAACCTGGTCTCCGACACCAACGCCCTCGGCAGCGGCATCGCGATCTCCAACCAGAAGTTCCTCGACCCGTTCTCCCCGCTCGCCGGCACGATCACGGTCGACGGCAACACCCTCGTCCGCACCGGCGCGATCAACCCCAACTGGGGCCATCCCATGGGCGCGTTGCGCGTCGACTCCTACGACAGCGCCGTCAACGCCACCGTCAACATCACCAACACGACCATCACCAACAGCCCTTACAGCGCCTTCGAGTTCGTGTCCGGCGGCGGGCACGGCTACTCGACCGGCAACGTCACCGTGAGCGGTGCGACCGTGCAGAACACCGGCACGGTCGTCGTCCAGGCCGAGGCACAGGGCGCGGCCAAGTTCAGCAACGTACAGGCCACCGGCGTCGGCGCGGCCGGCATCTACAACTGCCCCTACCCGTCCGGCTCCGGGGTCTTCGGCCTCACCGACGGCGGCGGCAATGCCGGCTGGAGCAGCACCTGGTCGGACTGCTCGTCCTGGCCCCAGCCCGGCCAGGGCAACCCGCCCCCGGACCAGACCACCAACCTCGCCAAGGGCCGCCCCGCCACCGCGACCGGCTCGCAGGACGTCTACACGCCGGGCAAGGCGGTCGACGGCGACGCGAACACCTACTGGGAGTCCGCCAACAATGCCTTTCCGCAGGCCTGGACGGTCGACCTCGGCTCCAACCAGGCCGTACGCAGAGTGATGTTGAAGCTGCCGCCGTCCTCCGCGTGGGGCGCCCGCACACAGACGCTGTCCGTACTGGGCAGCACCGACGGCTCGGCCTACTCGACCGTCGTCGGCTCCACCGGCTACCGCTTCGACCCGGCGTCCGGGAACACGGTCACCGTGGCCCTGCCGAGCGGCACGAACCTGCGCTATCTGCGGCTCAACATCACCGCCAACACCGGCTGGCCCGCAGGGCAGTTGAGCGAAGTGGAGGCGTACCTCACTTCGTGAGCCGGTCCTGAACCGGGAGCGTCCCGCGCTTCGCCGCCTGGATCTGCTCGTACACATGGGTCCGCAGTTCGGCGAAGCGCGGGGCGACCCGGGTGTGCAACTGGTCGCGCTCCACTGGCAGATCGACCTTCAGCTGCTCCTGTACGACGGTCGGCGACGCCGACAGCACGACCACGCGCTCACCCAAGTACACGGCCTCGTCGATGTCGTGGGTCACGAACAGGATCGTGATGCCGCGCTCCCGCCACAACCCCCGTACGAGATCCTCCAGATCGGCCCGGGTCTGCGCGTCGACCGCCGCGAACGGCTCGTCCATCAGCAGGACTTCGGGCTCGTACGCCAGCGCACGCGCGATCGCGACCCGCTGCTGCATACCGCCGGACAGCTGCCACGGATACGCCCCCGCGGCCTCCGTCAGCCCCACCGACTCCAGCGCGTCCGCGACCAGTTCACGCCGTCGGGCCTTCGACAAGTTCTTCTGTTTCAAAGGGAGTTCGACGTTCTCGCCGACCCGCATCCAGGGGAAGAGGCTGCGCCCGTACTCCTGGAACACGAACGCCATCCCCGGCGGCGGACCGCTCACCTTCCGTCCGCCCAGGAGGACTTCGCCCGCGGTCGGGGTGAGGAGCCCGCCCATGCACTTCAACAGGGTGGTCTTGCCGCAGCCCGACGGGCCGACGAGGCAGACGAGTTCGCCGGCGTCGACGGTGAAGGTGAGATCCCGTACCGCCTCGACCCGGCGGCCGGAACCCTCGTAGACCTTCTTCAGGCCGGATACGTCGAGTTGCGCGTGCATGGACCGCCCTTTCACGATGTTCACGGGGTTCGGCGGGCGGCCGCGCGCAGCCCGTGGTACCAGCCGAGCACCCGCCGCTCGACCACCTGGAAGACGACGGAGAGCAGGAACCCCAGCATCCCGAGAACGAGGATGCCCGTCCACATGTCCGGGATGGCGAAGCTGCGTTGGAACTGGACGATGGTGAAGCCCAGCCCGTCGGTGGCCGCGAACATCTCGCTGATGACCATCAGGATGATCCCGATGGACAGCGCCTGGCGCAGCCCCGCGAAGATCTGCGGGCTCGCCGAACGCAGCACCAGCGTGCGCAGCCGGGCGACGCCCGTGACGCCGTAGGAGAGGGCGGTTTCCTTCATGACCGGGTCGACCGCGCGGACGCCCTCGACGGTGTTGAGGAGGACGGGCCAGACGCAGCCGCTCGCGATGACCACGATCTTCATCGTGTCGCCGATGCCCGCGAACAGCATGATGACCGGGACCAGCACCGGTGGCGGCACGGCCCGCAGGAACTCCAGGACCGGTTCGCACACCGCGCGCACCCGCCGGTACGAGCCGATCACCGTGCCGAGCGCGACGCCGACGACGGCCGCCGTGGCGTAACCGGCCGCGAGCCGCAGGATGCTGGGCAGCACGTCCGTCTTGAGGCGGGCGCCGGTCCATACGTCGGGGAAGGTCTTCAGGATGGTGCGCAGGGGTGGCCAGTACACGTTGGTGCTGCCGTCCGACGCCAGCCACCACAGGGCGATCAGCACGGCCGGCAGCGCGACCGCGAACAGCAGCCGGAGCAGCATCCGCCTCACACCGCCACCTCCCCGCGCACCGACTGGTGCCAGGCCAGCGCCCGCCGTTCCACCGTACGCGCGCCCACATTGATGAGCAGCCCCAGCAGACCGGTCACCACGATCAGCGCGTACATCTCCGGTACGGCCTGCGAGGTCTGGGCGACCGCGATGGTCGCGCCCAACCCCGGTGCCCCGATGACCAGTTCGGCGGTGATCGTGAGGATCAGCGCGACCGCCGCCGCCAGCCGCACGCCGGTCATGACGTACGGCAGCGCGCTCGGCCACAGCACGTGCCGCACCCGGGCCCAGGTGCCGAGACCGTACGACCGCGCCGTCTCCTCGGCGACCGGGTCGACGTCCTGGACGCCGTAGAGGACCTGGATCAGGATCTGCCAGAAGGAGGCGTAGACGACGAGCAATAGCACTGAGCGGAGTTCGGTGCCGTACAACAGCACCGCGAGGGGGATGAGGGCGACCGACGGGATCGGGCGGAGGAACTCGATCGTCGAGGCGGTTGCCTCACGGAGGTGGGGGACTACGGAGAGCAGGACGCCGACGACGATGCCCGCGCCGACGGCGATCGCCAGGCCCAGGGCCCAGCCGGTGAGGGTGTCGCCGAGTGCCGACCAGAAGGCGCCGTCCTGGAGTTCGTCCC
Source organism: Streptomyces sp. NBC_01288 (assembly GCF_035982055.1). Taxonomy (NCBI): domain Bacteria; kingdom Bacillati; phylum Actinomycetota; class Actinomycetes; order Kitasatosporales; family Streptomycetaceae; genus Streptomyces; species Streptomyces sp. NBC_01288. Next base: position 1,551,135 of record NZ_CP108427.1, on the reverse strand, counting down.
AGAACGCGGACGCGATGCGGCTGGTCGGCGGGAAGTAGGCCTCCTTGACGATGCCGACGCGCGGCACGACCTCGCCGAGCGCGAGGAAGGCCGCGAGTCCGGCCGCACCGAGTGCGGTGTTCAGTCCCTTCACGGAAGCAGCTTGTCCAGGTCGGGGGCCGTCTTGAAGAGACCGTCCGTCACGCTCAGCTTCTCCAGCGTCTCGATCGACGAACGGTTCGGATCGGCGGGCCACTTGGGCAGGATCACCTTCGCCAGCACGCTCGCCGGGACCTTGGTGTAGGTGGCGACGATCTGCCGGACCTCGTCCGGGTGGGCGTCGGCGTAGGCCAGGGACTCGGCGGTGGCCTCCTGGAACTTCTTCACCACGGCAGGGTTCTTGGTCGCGTACGCCGTCGACGTGAAGTACATGGCGACGGTGAGGTTCGGCGCCACGTCGACCAGCGGCCAGGCGATCTGCTGGGCGCCCTGGTTCAGCATGGTGGTGAGCGCGGGTTCGACGGCCATCGCGGCGTCGATCTGGCCCTTGTCGAGGGCGGCCGGCATCTGGTCGAAGGCCAGCTCCACGAACTTGACCTTGTCCGGATCGCCGCCGGCCTTGCGGACGGATTCGCGTACGGCCGTCTCGTTGATGTTCTTCAGGGTGTTGACCGCGACCTTCTTGCCCTCCAGCTCCTTCGCCGACTTGAGGGTGCTGCCCTTCTTGACGACGAGGGCGCCAAAGTCCTTGCCGGACACGCCCGTTGAGGCGACACCGTTGGCGATGGCCTTCACGGGCACGTTGTTGGACTCGGCGAGCATCAGGGAGGTCATGTTGGAGAAGCCGAACTGGAACTGGCCGCTGACCACACCCGGCACGATGGCCGCGCCGCCCTGCGCGAGCGTCATCGACAGTTTCAGGCCGTGCTTGCTGAAGAAGCCCTCTTTCTGGCCGAGGTAGAGCGGGGCGACATCGACGATGGGGATGACTCCGACCTTGACCGTGGTGGTGCCGGTGGACGAACCGGTGTTGTCCGACGCTCCGTTGCCGGACGAACCGCAGGCCGACGCGGCGACCAGCATGGATCCGGCCGCGAGGCCGACGAGCAGACGACGCATGGCAACTCCTGTGCAGACGACGGTGTTCCGACAGGCTGTGCGCAGATCGCACAGTGGTGCTCAATGGGTGTTGAGCGGGAACGTAGGGCCCCGTCGCGGCCAGGTCAATGCCTAGTGCTCACAATATTGTTGACAGTTACCGAAGTGCGCTCTTGCCGTGTCGTGAAGTGCGCTTTCGCTGTGTCGTGAAGTGCGCTTTCGCTGTGTCGTCCGACGCCGTCACAGATCCAGGACGAGCCGCTTTCCCAGGCAGCGCGAGACGCAGATGAGCATCGTCTCGCCGACCGCCCGTTCCTCTTCGCTCAGCACCGAGTCGCGGTGGTCCGGGGTGCCTTCGAGGACATCGGTCTCGCAGGTTCCGCAGGTGCCCTCGGTGCAGGAGAACAGCACCTCGACCCCGGCGGCGCGCACGGTGTCGAGCACGGACACGCCCACCGGAACGGTGACCGTCTTCCCGCTCTGCTCCAGCACGACCTCGAACTCGCTGTCGGCGCCCACGACTTGAGCCTTGGGCTGGAACCGCTCGACGTGCAGGATGCCACCGGGACACCGTGCCTCGACCGCGTCGAGCAGCGGCCCGGGACCGCAGCAGTAGACGAGGGTGCCGTCCGGAACGTCGTCCAGGACCGACGGCAGGTCGAGCAGCCCGACCTCGTCCTGCGGAGCGACGGTGACGCGGTCGCCGTAGCGGCCCAACTCCTCCGTGAACGCAAGGGAGTTACGGGTGCGACCGCCGTAGAGCAGGCTCCACTCCGCGCCCGCCGCCTCGGCCGCGGCCAGCATCGGGAGGAGGGGCGTGATGCCGATACCGCCCGCGACGAAGCGGTAGCGGGCGGCGGGTTCCAGCCGGAAGTGGTTGCGCGGGCCGCGTACCCGCACCTTGTCGCCGTGCCCCAACTGCCCGTGCACGTAAGCCGATCCGCCCCGCCCGTCCGGCTCCCGCAGCACCGCGATCCGCCATGTCGTACGGTCGGCCGGGTCGCCGCACAGCGAGTACTGACGCTCAAGGTCGGGGCCGAGGAGGACGTCGATGTGGGCGCCCGGTTCCCAGGTGGGGAGTTGCTCGCCGAGCGGGTGGCGCAGGGCGAGGGCGAGTACGCCGTCGGCTGCGAACTCACGCTTTTCTACGACGAGTTCGGCCTCGTAGATGGTCATGCGTCGGCTCCCTGCGCATCGTCGACGGCGTGGCCGCGGGGGTGGGCGAGCATCCACTCCCACATCTCGATCGGGTCCTGCGACGTGTGCTCTCGGCCGCAGTGGCAGGTGCCGTGCAGGATGTCGGTGCCCGGCAGCCAGTCGATGCGGTAGACCTCGCCGGTCGGAGCGGTCACTGGACCTTCTCCACGGGCTTGGCGCCCTCCTCGACCAGCCGGGCGAGGATACGGCGGGCGGCGAGACCGCCGGTGTCGATGTTGATGCTCAGCTCCTGGTAGCCACCGCGCTCCGAACCCAGCGTCTTCTGAAGGAGGTTGAGCGCGTCGACGTCCTGCATGACGACGGTGTGGTTGTTGCCGCGCAGGAACTCGGTGACCTCGGCGTCGTCGGTGGCCCAGTCGCGCGAGACCGCCCAGAAGTCGTACACCTTGCCGTCCGACGAGGGGGTGATGGCGTAGGTGATCTCGGTGTGGAAACCGTTCGGGTCGCTGCCGTCCTCCTCGGGCAGGACGCCGACCGGGGCGATCCGGCTGTGCAGGAGGTAGAGGCAGGGTGCGTGGTACTCGATGTCCTGCCAGCGGGTGATCCGCCCTTGTATCCCGGTGGACCTGGCGTAGAACGGCGGGCACTCGGCGTCGCCCATGTGCCGGCTCACCCGTACGACGCCGGCGCCCTCGTCGACCTCCGTGGTGATCGGTGTCTCGGCGACCTCGGGGGAGCCGATGTAACCGCCGTGCAGATACGTCTCGTGGGACAGGTCGAGGAGGTTGTCGACGAGGAGGCCGTAGTCGGCGTCGATCGGTTCCATGCCGCTGACGGTGACCCAGTCGGGGGAGGCGAGGTGCGGGGCGCGGGGGATGACCTGCGGGTCCGCGAGCGCCGGGTCGCCGATCCACACCCAGACCAGCGCGTCCTGCTCGACCACCGGGTAGGAGGCGACGCGGGCGGTGCGGGGGATGCGTTTCTGCCCCGGCACGTACACACAGGTGCCCGTCGTGTCGTAGGTGAAGCCGTGGTACCCGCACACGATCCGGTCCCCGTCGAGGCGGCTCTCGGAGAGCGGGAACCGCCGGTGCACACACCGGTCGTGGAGCGCTACGGCGGTGCCGTCGTCCTCGGTGCGGTAGAAGACGAGGGGTTCGCCGAGGATCGTCCGGCCGAGCAGGTCGCGGCCGACCTCGTGGCTGTAGGCGGCGACGTACCACTGGTTGCGGGCGAAGGCGGTGGTGTGCGGCATTGGCGGTCCCGTCCCTGTCGGCGGGGCTTCGGCGCCCCGCGAGCCGTGGTTGGACCCAGCGTCCTGATGCGGACGGCGGGTCGGCAAGGCGGCTTCTGCCAGGCGGAAGGGTTTCCGTGAAGGGGCCGGCCAGAGCATCGCTCTGCCTGTCGGTGGTCATCAGGGCAGAGGTCGGGACCGCGTTACGCGGCCGATCCTCCTCGGCAGCGGAGCCACCGGTCGTCGGTACTTGCCGGCGATGACCGGCAACGACCAGCTGTGAACCTGTGCTCTCGAAGGCGGCGTCCGGGTCGGGGCCTTGGCCCCTGGCCGCCGCAGGTTCTGCTCGTCCTGTCGACGTAGTAGCTCTGTTCGTCCGACGCCGGACCCGAGCGCTGTCTCGGGTCTGAGGCAGTCCGGCATACGCAGTCTTCCCGTGCCTCGACCTGTTCTCCAGGTTTGCCGATTCCGTGCCGTAGCGCATTCGGCGGTCGCTCTGCTCGACGCTCTGTCAGAGTGAGGGCACAGTTTGGCGCCCTCTGGTCATCTTGGTGATCATTCAGGGCATTGTGATCGGTTGAACTGCCTTGCGCCCCAGGGGAGTTCTAGGCTGATGCCGCCATGGAAGCCGTAAGTGTTGGGGCCCGTCTCGCGTCGAGCGTCGTCGGCCCGCTGGTGAAGAAGCTGTTTCGTGCGGACGGGCCCGGCGCGGGGTTGGTCGACAGACCTGTCCGCATCTCCGGCCTGGTGTCGTTCCGTGGAGAGAAGCGGACTCTCACAGATGTCGAACTCCGCAAGATCTCGGAAGAGTTGGTCGAGCGCGCGGCGCTGTCGACCGGTGTCTCGGAACGACTTCCCCGCTTCGAGCAACGTGCCGTGGTGAACGCCGTCACCCACTCGCTGTGTTTTCTGGAGCACATCGACATGGACGACGTCCAGGCCGTTCAGCTCGGCCATCTGGAGTTGTCACGGAGCCTCCGGTCGAGCAATCAGGCTGCCACGATCGGACTTTCGAGTGATGCGGTGCTATTGCATGCGCAGGTGGTGGACACCGCCTGCCTGCACATCCTCCATTTCTTCACGACGAGATCGACTTTTGTGCCCCGCACCCTCGTCGAGCAGAGTCGCCGGATCGAGGAACTGTCGTCGAAGATCGATACCTTGATCATGCGAACGCCCTCGCCGGCGGACGGCAGTTTCGAGGCGCGGTATGCGAGCTATATCTCGACGAAGCACGGCAAGCTGACCATCTTCGGCCTCGATCTGGCCACGGCGTCGGGGGCATGGCCGTTGGATGCCGCCTATCTGAGCCTGGAGGCCACGGGGACCGCGGCAGGGAAGATGCCGTTGACGATGCCGGCGGAACACGTCCTGGCCGGGCGTGCCCGGGTCCTCATGCGCGGGGTCGCGGGGTCGGGGAAGACCACTCTCGTGCAATGGCTGGCGGTGAGTGCCGCCCGCAGCGACGTCGACGAGCATCTCCTGTACCTGCATGGACTGGTGCCGTTCGTGCTGCCCATGCGTTCCCTGACTCGCGCCGGAGCGCGATTGCCTGCCCCGAACGAGTTCCTCTCGGCGGTGGGGTGCCCGATCGCTCCCGCCCAGCCCACGGGTTGGTACGACCGAGTACTGACCGCCGGGCGCGGCCTCATGCTCATCGACGGAATCGATGAGATGCCCGAGGAGGAACGTGAGGAAGCCCGCAACTGGCTGCGGGATCTTGTCGGTTCGTACCCGAGGAACCACTGGCTCGTCACGTCGCGTCCCTCGGCGGTGCAGGAGAACTGGCTGGCGAGCGAGAAGTTCACGGAACTGGACCTGGCTCCCATGAGCCGTGACGATGTCGCCGCGTTCATCAAACGCTGGCACAAGGCGGCAGGCAGTGGCGATGCGTACGGAAAGGAACTCCTCTACGCGGTAAGGGCCAAGCAGGAACTCGACCGGCTTGCGACGAACCCGCTGATGTGCGCCCTCATTTGCGCGCTCCACCGTGACCGCAGGGGTTATCTGCCCGATGGACGCAAGGAACTCTATGACGCGGCCCTGTCGATGCTGCTGTCACGGAGAGACCGTGAGCGCGGTATCTACAAAACGGGTGACATGCGGATCGGTGAGACGCACCAGGTACAGCTGATCTAGAAACTCGCGTACTGGCTGATCCGCAACGGCCGTTCGGAGATGGACGCGAAGGACGTCGTGGATCTCCTGTCCCAGGCGTTGACGTCGATGCCTCGCGTCGCTGAGCAGGGCACGGCGAAACAGATCTACCGTCACCTCCTGGTCCGGAGCGGACTGCTCATCGAACCGGTCGAGGGCACCATGCAGTTCGTCCACCGAACTTTTCAGGACTACCTCGGTGCCAGGGCCGCCGTGGAGAGTCTCGACTTCGACTTCCTCGGCGGAAACGCCCATCTCGACCAGTGGGAGGACGTTGTCCGCATGGCCGTCGCTCACGCGCGCCCGGCTGAGCGAACGCGGCTGCTCACCGGACTGATCGAACGTGGTGACTCGTCCAAGGACACCCGGTACCGGCTCCATCTGCTGGCCGCGGCCTGCCTGGACGACGCCACCGAGCTCGACCCCGAGGTGCGAACCGAAGTCCAGCGCCGTGCCGAGAAACTCATCCCGCCCCGCTCGGTGGACCAAGCGCGTGCGCTCGCGGATGTCGGTCCGGTGGTGTTGGAACTTCTGCCGGGGCCCGAGGGCCTGACCGCCGACGAGGCGTATTTCACCGTGCTCGCGGCAGTTCGGATCGGCACCGATGCCGCCATCCCGGTATTGACGCGTTTCCGGGCCGCGGAGGAGAAGCGAGTACGTGCTGAACTCGCCCTCGCCTGGGCTCGGTTCGACACCGATCGCTACGCCGAGGAGGTCATCGCGGATCTGAGGGAGGACGACGGCCTCTACTTCGTCGTCTCAAGCAGCAGGGAACTGCGGACCCTGCGCCGTTTCGGTGGCAGATCCTACTTGCGGATCACGTCGCCTCTCAGTGTCGAAGAAATCGAGAGCCACTGTGTACCGGACCGCCTCGTAGGGCTGTGCATCGCGGCGGACATGCGCTGTTCCTGGAAATGGCTCCACAAGTTCCCTCGTCTCGTCGAGCTGACGTTGGAAACTCCCCTCCCCGAGGTGGACGTCAGTTCGCTGCAGTTCGTGCCCTCCCTGCGCATCCTTCGGGTGCCGTCCACCGTGAGAACGGTCGGTGACGAAGTGCTGCCGACAACGTTGAAGATCATTCGCACGGGCTGAAGTGTCGCCTGCGCCGCGTCCTGACGTTGACCCGGTTGACCACGACCGTCGCCCCGAGCGCCCCGAGCGGCGGGGCGAGCAGATAGACGGGCAGAAGCGAGGGCGCCCCCGCGAACACCGCCGGCCCGAACTCCCTTGCCGGGTTGGCGATTCCACCGGACAGCGTGCCGAAGGCGATGATCTGGCTGGCGATCATCGTGCCGACCGCCCACGGCGTGAACGGGCCGAGTCGGCGGCTGGAGACGCCGATTCCCGCGACGGCGACGATGACGAACATCGTGGCGGCCTCGATCAGGGCTACGGCGGCCCAACTCCAGCCGGGAGCAGGGCGGATGACGGCGTAGTCCACGGCCGGGGAGGCGAACACCGGGCCCCAGACCAGTCGTCCGGCCGCGATGCCGAGCAGGGATCCGATCAGTTGACCGGCGATGTACGGCGCGACATCGCGGCCCGGTGTACGGCCGTAGCGCCACATCGCGAGGGTGATCGCCGGGTTGATGTGACCGCCGGTCACCTTGCCCCAGGGGGAGAGCATGACGGCGGTGACCGTGTAGCCGGAGAGGGGGGCCACCGCGAGGAGTCTGCCTTCCGGGGTGTTCCACCAGCCGCCGTGCGCCGGGTCGATGGTGCCCAGCAGCCAGCGGACCGTTGTCGCCACGACGAACAACATGACCGCGGTGAGGGCGAGTTCGAGCAGCGCGGAGTGAAGTGTGCGCCGCCACGGGGGACTTGGGGACGTGTCCTTCAGGGCGGCTTCCTTCACGACGGCTCTGTTCACAGCGGCTTCGTCCACGAGGCGTCCGAGCGGGTCAGGACGAACGCTGTGACGGAGGCCGCCACCAGCAGTACCGCGGCGAACAGCAGGGGCAGCGCCCGGCCGCCGTGCTCGACCGTGACGGCACCGGCCAGACCACCGGCGAACATCGCTCCGGCCGAGAGCACCCGGCGGCCGACCTTGCTGCCCTTGCCGCCCGCGAGGCGGCTGTCCGCGGCGACTCCGGTGATGGTGAGCGTGAGGACGGTCGTGGTCAGGTCGGGTACGGCCAGGGCACGGGCGGTGGCGTTCTGCACGCCCATCGCGAGGCCGAGGAGGGCGATCAGCGCGTACTGGACAGCCGTGGTCACGTGGGAGATGTCGGCGATCTGGGCGACTACGTACGCCGCCAGGACCAAGGCCGTCTCCAGCAGCAGTGCCAGGTGCAGGACCCGTCCTCGGTGGGCGGCTGCTCCGTGCGCGAGGCGGCCGCCGAGCAGGGCGCCGAGGGCGAACGCGGCCAGGGCGGCGAGCGAGGCGGCCAGGGAGAAGCCCGCCGCGCCGGCGATCGCGAAGCCGGAGAAGACGACGTTGCCGGTCATGTTGGCGACGAAGACATGGCCCAGGACGAGATAGCTGAAGGCGTCCACGAGTCCGGTCACCACGGTCAGCGCGAGCATCAGGGGAGGGAGGGGGCCGTGCCGGTCCTTCATGTCGGGGACGACCGTCGTCCACGCGTCCCGCAGTACGGCAGACATGGCATTGCTCCCATTCGCTGGACGTTTCCCGGTTTCCCGGTCTCCCCGTTTCCTCTTTCGAGCGTCGCGCCACGGGAGCGGTTCGTCCAACATATGGATGCGGATGCAGCAATCGGTGACAGCGATCGATCGCCCGAGCCCTGGACGCTGTGCCGCTCAGTCCCTGATCGCGTGCCGCTCCACCACTTCCAGGAACGCGGCCGCGGCCGGCGCCAGCCGCTTGCTGTCGTGGACCGCGCAGATGGTGTGCACCGCCGCCTCGTCCGCGATGCGGAGTGCGCGGGCGCCGTACGGCAGGACGTCGCTGAGGCTCGCGCCCAGTGCGGAGTCGTCCAACACCGACGACCTCGGTACGACCGTCACGCCGATGCCCCGTGCCGCCAGTCGGATCATGTCCTGTATCTGGCCGACCTGGAAGTGCTGGCCGGGTTCCACTCCGGCCCGGGCGAACGCGGCCTCCACCTGGCGGCGCAGCCCGCTGCCCCGGGTGAACTGGATGAGCTGGTGGCTCTCCGGCAGATCGGCGAGGTCGACGGCGTCCGCGTCGGCCAGGGCGTGGTCGGCGGGCACGATCAGGACGAGCGGGTCACTCGCGAGGACGAAGTGGTCGAGTCCTTCCGGGACTTGGCGCGGACCGAGGCCGACGACCGCGATGTCGAGGTCCCCGGCCAGCACCGACGCGGCCATCTCCACACTGGGCGCGTTGGTCACATGGAAGTCGATGCCCGGGTAGCGGGCGTGGTAGTCGGCCATCACCTCGACCAGGTCCACCGAGGAGGCGCGCGTCTGGACGAGGCCGAGGCGCAGCCGCCCGCGCCGCAGCCCGGACAGCGCGTCCAGGGCCGCCGTGGCGTTGTCGACGTCGGCGAGGATGCGGCGGGCCAGCGGTTCGAGCAGTTCCCCGGCGGCCGTCAGTCGTACGGAACGACTGGTGCGGCTGAACAGCCGGGCACCCACGTCCTTCTCCAGGCGGGCGATCTGCTGGCTCAGGGCGGACTGCGCGACATAGCAACTGGCCGCCGCCTGCGTGAAGTTGCGGGTCTCGGCGACGGCGAGGAAGTACTTCAGGTGGCGCAGATCCATTGCCGCCTCCCTCTTCTGTCGCGATCTGTCTTCCGTCGCGATCTGTGATGGCGATTGATTCGAGCGGAACCATGTGTTGGACCGATCCATTGTCGCAGACCTAGCGTCGGACGTGTCGCCGGACGACCGATCCCCGCCCCGCCCGACCCCGCCTCTCCCGCTCCAAGGAGCCTCCATGTCCAGCAGCACCATGCCTGTGGGTGGCATACGCCCGCAGGACGGGGTTCAGCACCCCGCCCAGCTCGTCGTCCGCAATGGTCGTATCCACACCGGTGACCCCGCCCGCCCGGCCGCGTCCGCCGTGGCCATCACCGACGGTGTCTTCACCGCCGTAGGGGACGACGCGACCGTCGCCCCGTACATCGGCCCCGCCACCCGTGTCGTCGACGCGCTCGGCCGGCGGGTGATTCCCGGGCTCAACGACTCCCATCTGCACGTCATCCGGGGCGGGTTGAACTATCTGCTCGAACTGCGGTGGGACGGCGTGCGGTCGTTGCGCACCGCCCTGCGGATGCTGCGGGAGCAGGCCGAGCGGACGCCAACTGGGCAGTGGGTGAGGGTGGTTGGCGGCTGGACCGGGGAGCAGTTCGCGGAGAAGCGGCTGCCGACCGTGTCCGAGTTGAACGCCGCCGCGCCCGACACCCCTGTGTTCGTGCTGCACTTGTACCAGTCGGCGATCCTCAACCGGGCCGCGCTGGAGGCCGTCGGCTTCACGCGGGACTCGCCCAATCCGCCCGGTGGCGAGATCGTCCGCGACTTCGCGGGCAACCCGACCGGTGTGCTGCTGGCCGCGCCCGCCGCCGGACTGCTCTACTCCACCCTCGCGAAGGGGCCGATCCTCGCCCCTGAGGACCAACTCGGATCCACCCGGCACTACTTGCGCGAGCTGAACCGCTTCGGCATCACCAGCGCCATCGACGCCGCCGGCGGTTTCCAGAACTTCCCCGACAACTACGCGGCCGTCACCGAGCTTGCGGAGCGCGGGGAGTTGACGGTCCGGATCGCCTATCACCTCTTCCCGCAGACCGCCGGACAGGAACTCGACGACCTGCGCCGCTGGATGGGCATGGTCAGTCCCGGCGACGGCGACGAGTGGCTGCGCTGCAACGGCGCCGGCGAGAACCTCGCCTGGTCCCCGGCCGACTTCGAGAACTTCGCCGAGCCCCGCCCCCAACTCACCGCCCGCGCACGGGAGGACCTCGACGCGGCGGCCCGGCTGCTGCTCGACAACGGCTGGGGATTCCGCCTCCACGCCACCTACGACGAGACCATCCGCCAGGACCTCGACGTCTTCGAGAAGATCGCCGCGGACGGCGGATTCCCGGACGGGACACGGTGGTTGTTCGACCACGCCGAGACCGTCAGCCGGAGCAGTCTGGAGCGGATCAAGGCCCTCGGCGGCGCCGTCTCCGTGCAGAACCGCATGATGTTCCAGGGCAAGGCCTTCATCGACCGCTACGGCGCCGAGCGCGCCGCGACCGCGCCCCCGATCCGCGCCATGCGCGACACCGGTCTGCTGGTCGCCGCCGGCACCGACGCCACCCGCGTCTCCAGTTACAACCCGTGGTTGTCCCTGTCCTGGCTGGTCACCGGCCGCACCATCGGCGACACCCTCCTCTACCCGGCCGAGAACCGCGTGGACCGTTCCACCGCCCTGGAGATGTACACCAGCGCGGGCGCCCAGCTCACCGGCGAGGCCGATGTGAAGGGCACCATCACCGAGGGCAAGTACGGCGACCTGGCCGTGCTCTCCGCGGACTACTTCTCCGTCGCCGACGAGGACATCGACCGTATCGAGGCCCTGCTCACGGTGGCCGGTGGCAAGGTCGTGCACGCGGTCGGCGACTACGAGAACATCGCCGCCCCGCTCCCGGAGATCAGCCCCGCGTGGAGCCCGGTCGCCCGCTTCGGCGGATTCCAGGCGAGGACAGCGGCGACAGGGGGGACCGGGGCGTCGGAGGCATCGGGCGCACGGCAGGCCCGCGCCTTCGTCGACGCCGCCGCAGACTCCGAGGAGCAGCGCGCCTGGCGCGAGGGGCGCGGTGACTTCGAGCGGGTACCGCAGGTGCCGCACCAGGTCGGCGGCGCGCTCGACCCCCTCGACGGCTGCTTCTGACCGGCCTCTGGACCGGTCCCACGGCGGGTCCGGTTTTACGGTGGCTTGGTGGCCCGACCGGCACTGAGCTGCCGTACCTTCTTCTCGACCGACCGCACACCTCGCTCCGGGAGCGGCAGCATGAGCGCGAGTACGACAACGGGGAACAGCGCCGGGTCCTCCTCGGCCTGGGCGCCGTTGGGGCGGCCGGTGTTCCGGGCGCTGTGGATCGCCCAGTTCGTGTCGAACATCGGCACCTGGATGCAGACCGTCGGCGCGCAGTGGCTGCTGCTCGGGCACGGGGCGACCATGGTGACGCTGGTCCAGACGGCGTCGAGTCTGCCGATCGTGCTGCTGGCGTTTCCCTCGGGTGTGCTCGCGGACCGGTTCGACCGGCGCGGGCTGCTGCTGGTGGCGCAGGTCGCGATGTTCGCCGTGTCGGCGGTGCTGACCGTACTGGCCTTCGCGGACGCGCTGTCCGCCGTACCCCTGCTGGCCCTCACTTTCCTCCTCGGCTGCGGTACCGCCCTGATGGGGCCGTCGTGGCAGGCCATCCAGCCGGAGCTGGTGGAGCGGGAGCAGTTGGGGCAGGCGTCCGCGCTGGGCGCGGTGAACATGAACCTCGCGCGTGCGGTCGGACCGGCGCTCGGCGGTGTCGTGGTCGCGGCGGCCGGCGCGGGCTGGGTGTTCGGCTTCAACGCGGTGTCGTTCCTCGGGATCGCCGCCGTACTGGTGCTGTGGCACCGCCCGAAGACCACTGTCCCCGCGGCCCAGAAGGAACGGCTCCTGACCGCGGTGTACGCGGGCCGCCGCTACGTTTGGAACGCTCCAGGAATCCGCCGCGTCCTGCTGCGCACGGCCCTGTTCATCCCCGGCGCGGCAGCGCTCTGGTCCCTGCTGCCGCTCATCGCCGCCGACTCCCTCGGACTGGGATCGGGCGGCTACGGCCTGCTGCTCGGCGCGGTCGGTGTCGGTGCGGTGGCGGGCGCGTTCGCGCTGCCGTGGCTGCGCCAACACCTCGGTATCAACGGCATCTTGGGCGCGGGCGCCGTCGTGTTCGCCCTCGTCCTGCTGGTCCTCGCGACCGTGCACGTCACCTGGCTCGCGGTCCTCGTGCTGCTGCCCGCCGGGGTGGCCTGGATCGGCGTCCTGTCCACCCTCAACGCGGCGATCCAGACCCGGCTCCCCGGCTGGGTCCGCGCCCGCGGCCTCGCCGTCTACCTGCTGGTCTTCCAGGGCGGCCAGGCCGTAGCCGCCCCCGTGTGGGGCGCCCTGGTGCAAGGGCTGGGCCTGACCACCGCCCTCCTCATCGGCACCGCCGTCATGGTGCTGAGCGCGCTCAGCCTCTACCGCTGGCGGCTCTACGGCATGGAGGGCATCGATCCCACCCTCTCCGACCACTGGCCGACCCCGCCGCTGGTCTTCGTGCCCGGTCCCTCCGACGGCCCGGTGCTGGTCTCCGTGGTGTACCGCGTCGCACCGGACGACAGTGCGGCGTTCATCGACGCCATGGAACGTGTCGCCCAGTCCCGCCGCCGTACCGGCGCCATCACGTGGGGCCTCTTCCAGGACGGCAACGAACCCGGCCGGTTCATCGAGAACTACCTCGTCGGCTCCTGGGCCGAGCACCTCGCCCAGCACCACGACCGGCTCACCGCCACCGACCGGAGTTTCGAGGACCGCGCCCGCGCCCTGCTCCTGCCCGGCACCGCCCCCGAGGTGACCCACGCCTTCGACGCCGCCGTTGGACCGGTCCTGCCCACCTCGGAGAAAGCCTCCTGAAGACCTGAAAGATCTGAAGGTGGGTGCCGGACACCCAGGAGAGGTGTGGTCTGGTTACCGCCGCGCGGGAACGCGACGGTGGAGCCATGAACACGAACGCGGCACCGCACCCCTTCGTCGGCATGTGGGTCACCGCCGACGGACACATCCGGCAGGAACTCCTCCCGAACGGCCGGTACGACGAGGCCCGCGGGAACCGTCCAAGTGCCTACACCGGCAGCTACACCGTCACCGGCGACCACATCGACTACGTCGACGACACCGGCTTCACCGCCACCGGTGACGTCCGCGACGGCGTGCTCTTCCACGAGCACCTCGTCCTGTACCGCGCGTAACCCGGTACGGCCATGGACAGCCTCGAACTGATCGTCGTCGTCGCGGCCGCCGTCCTGCTCATGGGCTGGCTGTCGCGGCGAACGGGCCTGAGCGAACCCCTGCTGCTGCTCGCGGCGGGATGTCTCGTGGGACTGACTCCGTCCTTCTCGTCGTTCGCGCTGTCTCCGGACGTCGTCCTGTTCCTCTTCCTGCCCGCGCTGCTGTACTGGGAGGCGCTGACCTCCTCGGTGCGGGAGATCCGCAACAATTTCCGTAGCATCGCGCTCCAGTCCACCGGGCTGGTCCTCGCCACCGCCGTCGCGGTCGCCGTCGTGGCCCACGCGCTGGGCTACGGCTGGCCGATCGCGTTCGTCCTCGGCGCCGTGCTCGCCCCGACGGACGCGGCGGCCGTCGCCGCGGTCGCCAAGGCCATGCCGCGCCGCATCCTGACCGTGCTGCGCACCGAGAGCCTCCTCAACGACGGGACCGCGCTGGTCCTGCTCGCGGTGACCATCGACGTCGTCACCGACGAGCACCCTTTCTCCTGGTCCGGCACGGCACTCGCCTTCGTCGCGTCGTACGGCGGCGGCATCCTGATCGGCGCGGCGGTCGCCCTGCTCCTCATCCCGGTCCGGCGCCGGCTGCCCGAACCGCTGCTGCACAGCGTGCTGAGCGTCGCGACGCCGTTCCTCGCCTATCTGCCGGCCGAACTCCTGCATGTGTCCGGTGTGTTGGCGGTCGTCGTCTGCGGGCTGGTGTCCGCCTGGTTCGGGCCACGCGTCATCGGGTCCGAGGCCCGTATCCAGGCCGTCGCCTTCTGGGAGGTGGCGAGTTATCTGCTCAACGGCGCCCTGTTCGTCCTCGTCGGCAGCCAACTGCCCGCCGCCGTCCGGGCGTTGACGTCCGTGTCCCTGGTGCAGGCGACGGTCGCCGCCCTCGCGGTGAGTATCGCGGTGCTCGGGACGCGGCTGCTCTGGTTCTACTCGGTGCCCTATCTCGTGCGGCTCCTGGACCGGCGTCCCCAGCAGCGGGACCGTCGGATCACCGCCCCGCAGCGGTTGCCGCTGGCCTGGGCCGGGATGCGCGGCGCCATCTCGCTGGCCGCAGCGCTGACCGTGCCCGCGACCACTGCCGAGGGCCGGATCGTCGGGCAGCGGGACGCCGTCGTGTTCATCACCGCGGTCGTCATCGTCGTCACCCTGACCTTCCTCGGGCCCACCCTGCCGGCCATGGTCCGCCGGGCCCGTTTCCCGGCCGACGAGGACAAGAGCGCCGAACTCACCCTGGCCCGCTGCCGGTTGAGCAGCGCCGCGCTGGACGCCATGCCGGCGCTGGCCGAGCGGTTCGGGGTCGCCGAGGAGGACACCCTGCGCATGGTCCAGGACATCGAGGACCGCACGGCCTCCGCACCCGGCTCCGCGCACCGCCGCGAGAGCGTACGGCGCCTCCAACTCGCCCTGCTCCAGGTCAAACGCGACACCCTCACCGACCTGCGCGACAGCGGCCGTATCGACGACATCGTCCTGCGGGCGGTCCAGGAAGTGCTCGACGTGGAGGAGATCCGGCTGGGGCGGCCGTAGTTGCCGGACGCCGTCCTGGGTGCGGCGCACCTAGGGAAACGGCCTCCTGGTTGCCGCACGAGCGCGGATCGAATCTTGGGCCACTCGCCACTCGCCGCATGCCGCACGCCACCCGACGTCGCCCGACGTCGCCCGACGTCACCGAAGTCATCCGAAAAGGGGCTCTCATGAACGCCAACGACACCACCAGCGCCGGCCTTCTCGACCAACTGTGCCGCCAGTCCGCCGACCCGAACCGGCGCATCCTGTTCACCGGCGCGACCATCGTCACGATGGACCCGGAACTGGGCACTGTGCAGGGCGACTTGCTCATCGAGGGCGACTCGGTCGCCGCGATCGGGCCGGGGCTGTCCGCGGAGGGCGCGGTCGTCGTCGACGCCTCCGGCACCATCCTCGCGCCCGGTCTCGTCGACACCCACCGGCACGCCTGGGAAGCCCAGTTGCGCCGGATCATGCCCGACGTCGACGACCTCGGCGGCTATGTGATGGCCACCCTCGCGGGTTACGCCACCGTCTACCGGCCCGAGGACATGTACATCGGCACCAGACTCGCGGCGCTCACCGCGCTCGACAGCGGCATCACCACGATGCTCGACTTCTCGCACAACTCCCGTACCCGCGAGCACTCCGACGCGGCGATCGAGGCACTCCGCGACACCGGCATCCGCGGCGTCCACGCCTCCATGGGCGCGCACTTCGGCGACTGGGACCACCAGTGGCCTGCCGACCTGAACCGCCTCAAGGACCGGTACTTCAGCAGCGACGACCAGCTCCTCACGCTGCGCCTGGCGACCCTCGCCACTGACGAGATCACCGGACCCGCCCTCGCCTACGGCCCCGAACTCGCCTGTACCGCAGCCGACTTGGGCATCGGTGTCAGCGTCGACGCGGTCTTCGGTGCCTCCGGATCGGAGGCGGTGCTGTCCTGGGCGAACCACGGCATCCTCGGTCCCGACGTCACCCTGATCCACTCCACGGGGCTGACCGTCGAGGCATGGAAGGCGATGGGGGAGTCCGGTACGACGGTGGCCCTCGCGCCCACCTCGGACGCGCAGATCGGCCTGGAGACGGCGATCCCCGCGGTGGACGAGGCACTCGCCGTCGGCATCCGCCCCGGACTGAGCATCGACGTCGAAGTCGCCCTCGCCAGCGACCTGTTCACACAGATGCGGGCCCTCCTCGCGATCCAGCGGATGCGTGCGGTCAACGCGGCCTACGGCACCGGCGGCGAGCTGTCGCGCATCACCACGTACGACGTCCTCGACTTCGCCACCCTCCAGGGAGCCCGGACCAACGGGCTCGGCGATGTCACCGGCTCCCTCACCGTCGGCAAGAAGGTGGACCTGTTGGTCGTCCAGGCCGAGGACCTCAACAACATGCCGCTCAACGACCCGATCGGGACACTGGTGTTGGGCTCCGACGCCCGCAACATCACCGCTGTGTTCGTCAACGGGCAGCCCCGTAAGTGGGACGGGCGGGTGCTCGACGTGAACCTTCCCGAGTTGCGGGCCGAGGTCGCCGCCTCTCGCGACCATGTGCTCAACACGCCTGCGAAGTAAGTGGTGTTGAAAGGTAGGCGGAGTTGATGCGGCGGGCACCCGAACCCGAGGGTGCCCGCCGCATCAGTGCCGTAGGCGGATCAGACAGGTCAGTTGGATCAGACGGGTCAGTTGGAGAACCAGGGGTTCCCGCCGCCCAGCGACCACACCGAGACCTTGGTGACGCCGAGGCCCTTGAGGACGGCCAGCTTGCGGTCCATGGCGACGCTGTCGACGTAGTCGTAGAGGACGCCGCCGGAGACCCAGCGGATCTCGCCGGAGGAGGCGTCGCGGCGGCTCTCTATGGTCGCCGGGTTGGAGGAGAAGCCGGGGCTCTTCTTCATGTCGCTGAACTGGATGTTGCCCGTAACGGAGTTGAGGTCGCACGGGTCGGGCGCGCTGTAGCCGTAGGAGGGCACGCCGATGATCAGGCGGTTGGGGTCGGGGATCTTGCTCTGCGCGTACTGGGTGACCTTCTTCAGCCAGTCGTAGGGGCTGATGGGCAGGCAGCGGGCGCCGGACGCGGTGTCGAACTCCTCGTCGTACGCCATGATCACCACGTCGTCTGCGCCGGTGGCGGCCACGGCGGCGTAGTCGTAGAACGAGGCGTCCTCGGTCATGGCCGGTGCGTCGACCTGGAGGCGCTTGCCCTTGGCGTGCAGGGCGGTGGCCAACTGCTTGAGGAACGTCTTGTAGTTGGTGAAGTCGGCGGTGCTCCAGGACCAGTAGTCCTCAAGGTCGACGTCGACGCCGCTGAGCCCGGCGTCGCTGACGAGGGAGGTGACCTTGGTGACGGCCGCCGTACGGGTGCTGCTGGTGCTGACCAGGGCGTGGACGTCGGCGGTGGTCATACCTGAGAGGGTCGGGTACTGGTACGTCGAGTGTGCCTTGAGGTCGGCGACGTTGGCCGCGCTGTAGGTGTTGCAGCTGCCGTCGGCGGTGGTCTCCAGTTTCACCGAGCCGTTGCTCTGGACCGACCAGTACTCGGGGTTGAGGGCGCCGTTCTTCACCCTGTTGTCGGCGTACTCGCTCTTGGCGGTGCAGGTGGAGTCGCCGGTCGACCCGGGGTAGAGCCAGGTCTGGAGCTGGACGCCCGAGGTGGCGGAGGGGGTCGCGCCGGCCGGGACCGAGGCCGTACAGGCGAGCAGTGTGGTGACCGTGGAGGCCACGACGCCGGTCACGGTGAGTGCGTGACGGAACATGAGCGGTCCTTTCTGGTGGGGAGGAGCGGGTCTTGCGGGTGCGGAGGGCGTGCGGGACCGCCGCGTCGGCCGACGGGCCGGCGCGGTGAACTGGTGGGTGAGGGTGGCTAGTTGCTCCAGTAGGGGTCGAAGACCAGGGTGTCGGCGCCGGGGACGGTGGTGGCCGCCGACCAGGAGCCGTCGACGACGCGTCCGCCGTCGGGCCGGGCCGCCAGCGACAGCCTGGTGAAGATGCGGTAGCGGTCGCCTCGGTAGACGGAGCGGGTGAACTCGACTACCCGGCCTGCCGCGTCGCGCGCCGCCCGTTCGAAGAGCAGGGCGGGCGTGTGCACGGAGACGCCGAGGAGTTCGGCCTCCCACTCGTCGACCACGGTCGGTTCGATGCTCTGCGCGGCGTCGGTCAGCAGGATCTCGTATCGCTGCCCGAGCAGCCGGTAGAAGGAGTCGGTCTCCAGGTCGCGGGCGGTCAGTCCGGGGACCAGCGCGTGCGGTACGTGCAGGGTCTCCACGCACATCGGGTCGCCGTCCACCGTCCGCAGCCGGAGGATCCGCAGGATCTGCTCGCTGGGCGCGATGCCCAGCCGGCGGCCGATCCGGGGTCCCGCGGCGACGGTCTTGAAGTCCAGGGTGCGGCTGGCCCAGGTGCCGTCCACACCGCCGACGCCCAGGCCCTGCGCCTGCCCGGGGACGGACCCGCCGAGGTGCTGGGCGACCTTGGCGCGGGCGACGAAGACGCCCCGCCCGTGCTCCCGCACCAGCAGACCGTCACGGACGAAGTCGTCGACCACCGCGCGCAGGGTGGGGCGGGAGACCCCGAGTTCCTCGCACAGCTGCCGTTCGCCCGGGAGGGGGCGGCCGGGCCCGGTCTCCTCGACCAGGTCGAGGAGGTGGGTGCGGATGCGTTCCCGCTTCTCCCAACGGCTCTCACCGCTGACCATTCCTACCAACTTTCCATACCGGTGGTCATTTTTCTTGCGGGTTACTTCCGAAATGCTTGCTTGACAGTGCCCAAATGGTGCCCCAACATGTGCCCACTGGTCAATAAGTGGTAAGCGAAATCGCCGGAGGTTCCATGTCCGAGTCCCGTGGCGGACCCGTCACCCGTACCACCCGTACCCCCCGCCGCGCCGCCCGCCGTACCGTCGCCGCGTCGCTGCTCGTGGTAACGGCGCTGCTCGCCGCAGCATGCACCACCGGCGGTGCCACGTCGAAGGCGGACACCGGCGCCGACGACACCACCCCCGTCACCATCACCTTCTGGCACGGTCTCAGCTCCCCGCACGAGATCGCCTCGGTCGACGCGGTGCTGGCCAAGTTCCACAAGAAATACCCGTACATCACCGTCAAGGCCGTCGCCGCCCAGACCGACGACAAGGTCAACCAGGCCATCCGCGGCGGCACCGCCCCCGACGTGGCCTCCTCGTTCAACGCCGCGAACGTCGGCGGCTGGTGTTCCAGTGGAGCGTTCCAAGACCTCACCCCGGACATCAAGGCCGACCACGTGGACATGAGCCAGATCCCGAAGGCCGTCCAGTCGTACACCGCCTTCGACGGCAAGCGCTGCACGATGCCGTGGCTCGCCGACACCTTCGGCCTGTACTACAACAAGAAGCTGTTCGCGAAGGCCGGGATAACCTCCCCGCCCAAGACCATGTCCGAACTGGCCGTGGACGCCAAGAAGTTGACCACCTTCAACGCGGACGGCTCGATCAAGACCGCCGGGTTCATGCCCTACCTCGGCGCCTACGAGATGCTCACCGAACACCTGGTCCCCAGCTGGGGCGGCAAGTGGCTCACCTCCGACGGCCAGTCCAACGTCGGCGGCGACCCCGCCTTCGCCCAGGCGTTGACCTGGCAGAAGAGCCTCGTCGACTGGTTCGGCGCGAAGAAGCTCGTCACCTTCAAATCGGGCATGGGCGACGAGTTCTCCGCCCAGAACGCCTTCGAGACCGGCAAGTTGGCCATGATGGTCGACGGCGAGTGGCGCAACGCCTTCATCAAGAACGACAAGGCCGACATCGACTACGGCACCGCGGCGGTACCGGCCGCCGACGGCAAGTCCCAGCTATACGGCGCCGGTTACGTCGGCGGCAACGTCATCGGCATGCCGCGCGGCGCCAAACACCCGGGCGCCGCCTGGAAGTTGATCAAATTCCTCACCACCGACACCAACGCACTCACCTCGCTGGCCGACGCGATCGGCAACGTCCCCACCACCACGGCCGCGCTCGACTCGCCCTCGCTCGGCCTCTCCAAGGACCCCGACTTCGCCCCGTTCCTCGAGGTCTACAAGAACCCGCTCACCACCACGACCCCGGCCAGCGGCGACGGCGGCGCCTATCTCACCAACTTCGGTCACTTCGTGGAGAAGTGGCAGAGCGGCGGCGTACCCGACCTGAAGGCCGGCCTGACCGCGGTCGACAAGCAGAACAACGCCGCGCTCAAGCTGGGGCAGTGACCGTCGTGGCCACCACCCACCAGATCGCTCAACTCCCGCTCGCCACCGCCCCATTGAAGGCCCGGATGCGCCGCAACCGGCTGCGCGTCCTGCTCTTCCTCGCCCCCGGCCTGGTCGGCTTCGCCGTCTTCCTGATCTACCCCCTGGTGATGACGGTCTGGCTGTCCTTCACCAACTCGAACATGATCTCCCAGGCCCAGTTCGTGGGGCTGCGCAACTACCGCTACCTGCTCGACGGCGACCCGCTGATCTGGCACGCCGTCCGCAACACCGCCTGGCTGGTGGTGATCATGGTTCCGGCGCAGGTGCTCTTCGCCCTCGGCGTGGCCATGGTCACCGCCCGGCTCAAGGCCGGAGCGAGCCTGTTCCGCACCCTGTTCTATCTGCCCGCGCTGGCCCCGCCGGTCGCCGCGACCGTCGCTTTCGTCTGCATGTTCAACCCCAACTCCGGCCCGGTGAACCGGATCCTGGGCCTGCTGGGCATCCACGGCCCGCTCTGGTTCAACTCGCCGGACTGGTCCAAACCGGCCCTGACCCTGCTCGCCCTGTGGGGCAGCGGCACGATGATGGTCATCTTCCTGGCGGCCCTGCTGGAGGTCCCCGCCGAGCTGTACGAGGCCGCGGAACTGGACGGCGCCGGTCCCTGGCACCGCTTCCGCTACGTCACCCTGCCGACGATCTCGCCGGTCGTGCTGTTCGCGACCGTCACCGGGGTCATCGCCGGACTCCAGTACTTCACCCAGGCGATGGTCGCCTCCCAGGTCGCCAACGGCAACATCCAGCCCGCGCCCGGCTACCCGGACGGGTCCACCCTCACCTTCCCGCAACAGCTCTACATCGCCGGCTTCAACCAGTTCCACGCGGGCTACGCCTGCGCCCTCGCCGTAGTGCTCTTCGTGGTGGCGATGGCCTTCACCGTCGTCCTGCTCCGCCGC
Organism: Streptomyces sp. NBC_01288; assembly: GCF_035982055.1. Classification (NCBI taxonomy): domain Bacteria; kingdom Bacillati; phylum Actinomycetota; class Actinomycetes; order Kitasatosporales; family Streptomycetaceae; genus Streptomyces; species Streptomyces sp. NBC_01288. The sequence goes on along the minus strand of NZ_CP108427.1, from coordinate 1,529,917 downwards.
GCCTCCGGCTTCGACATCGAGGAGTCGCCGCGATGACGTACGGCTTCGACACCTTCCGCATCGAGGAGTCACCGCGATGACCTACCGCTTCGCCCATCGGGAAGTCGCCCCGGCTGCACGGGACGTGGCCGTCGAGGAGTCGCCACGATGACGACGACCTACGCCCCGGCACCCGCCCGGCAGACCCGCGCCGCCTCACCCCACCGCGCCGCACGCGGCCGGGCCGGACGCCGCAGGACCCTCATCTGGATCGCCGAACACGCCATCGCCGTCGGCCTGGCCTGCGCCTTCATCGGACCGATCGTGTTCATCTTCCTGACCTCGGTCATGACCGACGGCCAGTCCCTCACCACCAGCCTGTGGCCCCACCACTGGCAGTGGTCCAACTACCGCACGGTCTTCTCCACCGCCCCGGTCGGCACCTGGCTCCTCAACACGGTGATCTACGCCGTCGCCGCCACCGCGACCACCCTGCTGTCCAGCGTCCCCATCGCGTACGCGCTCGCCCGGTTCCGCTTCAAGGGCCGCAACACGGCGTTCCTCTGCGTCATCACCATGATGATGCTGCCGCCCCAAGTCCTCGTCATCCCCATGTACTTGATGTGGGCCAGACTCCATCTCACCGGCACCATCTGGCCGTTGGTGCTCCCGTCCCTCTTCGGGGACGCCTTCTCGGTGTTCCTGCTCCGCCAGTTCCTGCTCACCGTCCCCGAGGACTACCTCAACGCGGCCCGCATCGACGGCTGCGGCGAACTCCGGGTCCTCACGCGGGTGGTGCTGCCGATGATGCGCCCGGCGCTCGTCGCGGTCGGCCTCTTCGCCTTCTTCAACGCCTGGAACGACTACTACGGCCCGCTCATCTACACCGGCGAGACGCCCGCCCACTGGACCCTGGCCCTGGGCCTGGCCACCTTCAAGACCTCCCACGCGGTGCAGTGGAACCTCACCATGGCGGCGACCCTCATCGCGATGGCGCCGGTGATCATCGTCTTCTTCTTCGCACAAAAGGCCTTCATCGAGGGCGTCACACTGACAGGAGTCAAAGGTTGAAGATCACCGTTGTCGGCGGCGGATCCACATACACCCCCGAACTCATCGACGGATTCGCCCGATTGGGCCTCCCTGTCACCGAGATCGCCCTGGTCGACCCCGACCCCGACCGGCTCGACGTCATCGCCCCGTTCGCGCGCCGCATCCTGGCCCGCCAAGGCAGTTCCGCGGAGATCACCACCACCGCGGACCCGGACGCCGGCATCGACGGCACCGACGCCGTCCTCTTCCAGCTCCGCATCGGTGGCCAGGCCGCCCGGCACGTCGACGAGACCTTCCCGCACGAGTGCGGCTGCATCGGCCAAGAGACCACCGGGGCAGGCGGGTTGGCCAAGGCGCTGCGCACCGTCCCCGTCGTCCTCGACCTCGCCGAACGGGTCGCCAAGCGCGCCCCGAACGCCTGGATCGTCGACTTCACCAACCCGGTCGGCATCGTCACCCGCGCCCTACTGGACGCCGGACACAAGGCAGTTGGGCTCTGCAACGTCGCCATCGGCTTCCAACGCACCTTCGCCGACTGGCTCGGCGTCGACCACGAGCGCGTCGCCCTCGACCACGTCGGCCTCAACCACCTCACCTGGGAACGGGCCGTGCGGCTCGACGGCGTCGACGTCCTCCCGCGCATCTTCGACGAACACGGGCAGGCCCTCGCGGACCGGCTGCGCATGCCGTTGGACGTGGTCCGCAGGCTGGGCGTCGTCCCCTCCTACTACCTGCGCTACTACTACGCCCACGACGAGGTCCTCCGCGAGCAGCTGAGCGAACCCTCCCGCGCCCAGCAAGTGGCGGAGATGGAGGGCGACTTGCTGAAGATGTACGCCGACCCGGCCCTGACGGAGAAGCCCGCCCTGCTGGACAAGCGCGGCGGCGCCTACTACTCCGAGGCGGCCGTCCAGCTGGTGCACGCCCTCACCGCCGACACCGGAGACGTCCGCGTCGCCAACGTCCGCAACAACGGCACCCTGCCCTTCCTCGCCGACGATGCCGTCATCGAGGTCCCGTCCCGCATCGACGCCCAGGGCGCAACTCCCTTGCCCGTCACGGCCGTAGAGCCGTTGTTCGCCGGACTGATCGCGCATGTGACGGCCTACGAGGAACTGGCCCTGGAAGCAGCCCTGCACGGCGGAGTCGACCGCGTCGCGACAGCACTGCTGGCGCATCCTCTCGTCGGCCAGGTCAAGGTGGCCGAGGAGTTGGCGGCGAAGCTCGTCGCCGCCAACCGCGAACACCTGTGGTGGGCCTGATGAAGACAGGCCTGCTGCTGGCCGTCGACGGCGGTAACTCGAAGACGGATGTCGCCGTGTTGAGGACGGACGGCACGATTCTTGGCCGCGCGAGGGGCGGCGGCTTCCGCCCGCAGGCGGTGGGCGTGGACGCGGCGATGGAGGTACTGGCGGCCCTGCGTGCCGAGGCGATGGAGTCGGCGGGGGTGGCGGCCGACGTTGAGGTGGACGGCATCACGGCCTTCCTCGCCGGGGCCGATCTGCCGTACGAGATCAAGGCGTTGCGCGAGGCCGTCGGCGCCCGCCGCTGGGCGGTGACCCGGCGCGTCGACAACGACTCCTACGCCGTCCTGCGCGCCGGTGCCAGCCGTCCCTGGGGCGTCGGCGTGGTCTGCGGCACCGGCATCAACTGCGTCGGCGTGGCCCCCGACGGCCGCACCACCGGCTTCGCCGCGCTGGGCGGGATCTCGGGGGACTGGGGCGGCGGCATCGACGTGGGCACGTCGGCGCTGTGGCACGCGGCACGGGCGGAGGACGGTCGCGGACCGCGAACTGCCCTCCTCGCGGCGGTAATTGATCACTTCGGCCTGGCGACGGTCGCCGACGTCACCGCCGCCCTGCACAGGGGTGACCTCCCCGCCATCCGTCTCAGCGAACTCTGCCCGGCGGTCTTCGCGGCCCGCGACGAAGGCGACGAGATCGCCACCGAACTGGTCGAACGCCTCGCGGCGGAGATCGCGAGAATGGCGGTCACGGTCCTGTGCCGCCTCCAGCTCACCGTCTCCCCGGACCCCGAAGTGGTCCTGGGCGGAAGCGTGTTGGCCGCCGGCCACCAGGCTCTCCTGGACGACGTCGACCACCGCCTCAGGGAAGCGGTGCCGACCGTCCGCCCGGTGGTGTGCACGGGACCACCCCTGCTCGGCGCGGCCTTGGCGGCCCTGGACCTGCATCCGCGAGCGGACGCCGGGGCGGAGGCGCGGTTGCGTGCGGGGTTCCGGGGGAGCGGTGGCTCCTGATCCGGTACGGCCGCCCGCACTTGGGCGTTCGGCGGGTCAGGCCCGCAGGTAGGTGAGGACGGCCAGGACCCTGCGGTGGGTGCCGGCCGTCGGGGCAGGTCCAGCTTGGTGAGGATGTTGCCGATGTGCTTGCCGATCGCGGCCTCGGAGACCACCAGCTCCGCGGCGATCGCGCGGGGTGAGCTGCTCCAGCGGATCGCGGCGGCGGCGCAGCAACTGGCGTACCACCTCGGGGTCGACCACCGTTCCGCCGTCCGCCACCCGGTGCAGCGCACAGCGTCCAACTCGTCGTCGACGCAGGAGCGGTGGACGTACGCGCGGCGGTGCGCGGCAGCGCCGGCGTCCAGGTCCTGACCGGCGACGCACGCCGGTACGCCGACACCGATCCCGACCGGGACCGGGAGGAACTCACCGCGATGAACGCCATGTACGGCACGGCAGGCGGTGTCGCAGGATTCGTGTCGGTGTTCGTGGTGGCGTCGACCTTCGCGTTCACGGTGGCCCAACGCCGCCGCGAGTTCGGCCTGTTGCGCACGGCCGGTGCGACGCCGGGGCAGATCCGGCGCCTGGTCGTCTCCGAGGCCCTCCTGATCGGCGTGCTCGCCTCGGCGGCGGGCTGCGTGCTCGGCTCCTACGGCGCACCGAAGCTCGCCGAGTGGACGGTCGACGAGGGTCTCGCACCCCGCTGGTTCACCATTGGCGACTCCACCTGGCCGTACCAACTGGCCTTCTGGACAGGCCTGTTCGTCGCGCTCGCCGGAGTGCTGGCCGCGTCCTGGAGGGCGGGGCGCACCGGGGCCACCGAGGCGCTGCGCGAGGCATCCGTGGACACCCGGACGATGACGCGGGGCCGCCGGCTGGTCGGCTCGGCGCTGCTGCTGACCGCCGTGGTGACCCTGGTCCTGGCCCTGGTGGACGATCCGAGCGGCCTGCTGCACCGCAAGACCTACGTCAGCCGCCCGATGCTGTTGATCACCGCGGTGGCGCTCCTCGCGCCGGTGTTGGTACCCCCGCTGATCCGGCTGATCGCCTGGCTGCCGGCCCAACTACCCGGCGCCACAGGCATGTTGGTGCGGGAGAACGCCGCCGCCGGCATCCGGCGCACCGCCGCCGTCGCGGCGCCCGTCCTGGTCACGGTCGCGCTGGCGGGATCGCTGCTGGGCGCCACCGCCACCCTCGACGAGGCGAAGGTCACCGAGGTTCGCACACGGACCGCCGCCGATTTCGTGGTCATCGCCGCGCGCGACACGGGCTTCGACGACGCGACGCTGAGGAAGCTGCGCACCGTGCCCGACGCCGAGGTCTCCGCGACCTCGGCGAGTGCCGTGTACGTCCTGGAGGACGGTACGGCGCTCATCCGGTCCGAGGCCCGCGCTGCCGACCCCCGTCTGCTCGCCGACACCACCGAACTGCCGCTCGTCGCCGGGAAGACGGGCGACCTGGACGACGACTCGATCATCGTCAACGAGGAGTGGAAGCAGCACACCGTGGGCGAGCGGGTCGACGTGCGGCTCGGCGACGGCAGGAAGAAGTCCCTGCGGATCGCCGCCGTCATGACCATCGGCACCGGCGACAACGGCGTCTACGTCACACCGCGCAACGCCCCGGACGCACCCGTCGACCGGGTCGACGTACGCCTTGCGCACGGCGCCGACGCGACCGCCGTGGCCGCGGAACTGCGCGACACGGTACGGGAGTCGGGCGCGACGGTGCGCACCACCGGGCAGTGGGTGCGGTCCATGTACCCCGAGACCGACCGGACGACCCGGGCGGGCTTCCTGCTGGTCCTGGGCGTCGCCCTGCTGTACACCGGCATCTCGCTGGCCAACACCATGGTCATGGCGACCTCCGACCGGGTCCGCGAACTGGCCGTGCTGCGCCTGGCCGGGGCCACCAGATGGCAGGTGCTGCGGCTGGTGGCCGCCGAGGCGCTCATGGTCGTCGTGGCCGGCGGTGTGCTGGGAGCGCTGGTCGCGGGGCTCAACCTGGCAGGAATGTGGGGCGCGTTGGGCCTGCTCTCGGTGTGGACGCCGATCGAGATGCCCTGGGCGGCGCTCGGCCGGACCATGGGCGCCTGCGCGGTACTCGCCGTGATCTCGGCGGTCGCCCCGGCCGCCCTCGCCCTGCGCCGCGGGGCGATGGAACTGGCGGGCACACCGGAGTGACCGACCTGAACGATCAGTACGCCCGGGGCTGGCTTGAACGACTACTACGCCCGGGGCTGGCTTGAACGACTGCTACGCCCGGGGACCGACCTGAACAAGCACTGCGCCCGCGCCCCGAGCCGCTTCGCATACCCCGCGTGATGCAGTTCCTCGCCCCGGAACTCGCCGAACGCCCAGAACCCGAGGTCGTCCAGACAGCCGATCCGGTCGCCGTCGATCCAGTAGCGGCCCTCGTGGGCGTGCGGGCGGCTGCCGCGGGTCTCGTCGTAACGGCCGTCTGGGGTCAACTCCTGGTGCAGGAAGTCGTGTTCGTCGATCCAGACGTCGATGCGCGGGTTGCCGGTGAGGTCTTGGGTGGCCGGGATGCCCGCCTCGGGGGCGGTAGGCCGGTCGGGGGCGTCCGTGCCGGACCAGAGGGCCGGCTTGCCGGCCGCCACCAGGGCGCGGACCTCCTCCGGGCGGGTGAGCAACGCGGCCTGCGCGCTCGCCACATCGGGGGCAGGCGAGTCCGCTACGACGAGCAGGTCGCCCGTGTTCCCCGGTGTCAACGTCTCTACGTAATCCGCGCGTTGGCCCCGTCCGCCGACGAGCGCGACGGCGTCCACCACCGCCGGGACCACCGTCATGCCGGTGCAGTCGACGACGATGGCGTTGTCGTCGCCCGCCGCCGTGATGATGCCCGGGCCGACGCCCACCAGCAGGGCGCCGACGAGCAGGACGTCGGCGCCGCGCAGGGTTCCGATCAGGGAGTCCATGGTCAGGACCCGGGCGTTGGCGAAGAGGACGGGACGGCCCGCGTCGTTCGAGACGATCTCGTCCAGGGTCTCGCTGTTCCAGGCCACGGCGCCCGTGCCGGTTTCCGTGCCCGCTTCCGTGTCGGTGTCCGTGTGGGTGACGCTCATCGTCCGCTCCTCGGGTGGGTCTCGGGTCTCCAGGTGATGTCGCACGATCAGCCTGGTCGCGCCCGAGGAGCGCAACCAGGCCGCCGTTGACCCAGGTGTCCCGCACCCACTCTGCGGCTCAGCTCCCCGCGGCGGGCTCAGCTCCCCACCGCGGCAGTCAGCGCTCCGAGCGCGCCGGCCTGCGTACGCCAGTCGGTCTGGTTCGGGGTGGTGCCCGCCCAGCGTTCACCGAGGGTGTTGAGCGTGGACCGGTCCAACGCCCACAGGGTGTCGGCCTGTTTCTGGATGTAGGCCCGGTAGGTCGTGGAGCCGGTCGCCCTCGCCAGGTCGGCGAAGTTCCGCATGAAGATGCCCTTGAACTGTTTCTGGTTGTCGTCGCAGGACGCCGAGCCGATGTCACAGGACTCGGTCAGCACCCCGCCCACCGTCAGCTGCGGGTTGCTGATCGCGGCATCCGCCAGCGTCCGCGCCGTGGTCAGCATCGAGCTGTCGCCGGTCGTCTTCCACAGTTCCGTGAAGGCACCGATGGCCAGCCCCTGGTTGTAACTCCACACGGTGGAGCCGTTGTTGGCGCAGGACGAGGAGAGACCGTCGTTCACCAGACCCGCGGAGTTGATCATCCCGCTGGCCTTGTACCAGGCGGCCGACGTCTTCGCCCGCTGGAGCCAGACCGTGTCACCGGCGATGCGCTGGTGCAGTGCGGTGGTCAGCCACAGGTACTGCCCGTTCGTCACCGCGTTCTTGTAGGTCCGCTCGCGGTCCCACCACACACCGCCGCCGCAGGTGCTGGTGTCCCAGTACTGCTGGACGTAATTGGCAATGGTGACGGCCTCGTTGAGGTAGCGGGCGTCGTGCGTGTAGTCGTACGCGTCGATCCACGCGATCGCCCACCAGCCCGAGTCGTCGATCGAGCGGCTGATGAAGTCGCCCTCGATCGCGTCCGAACTGCGCGTCCCGGCCGGGAAGACGCCCTTGTTCTGGTCGAAGGTGCGGGCGATGATCCAGTCGTAGTCGTGCGTGCCGGTCGTCTTCGCGAAGTCGATGACGGAGGTGAGGGTCGCCGCCGAGTTCCACCAACTGCTGGGCCACCAGCCGTTGTAGGGGTCGTACGACGTCATCAGCGCGTCGGCCGCGGCGCGCGCCCGGGTCGGCACCGGCCGGTACCACGCGGTGCAACTGCCCTCGTTGTGGCTCGCCTCCCGGCCGCAGGCGCGGACCGCGCCGCCGTAGAGGAGACCGCGCGGGTCGCGGGCGGCGTACATCGCGGTGCGGGTCGTGGTCGCTCCGGACGGGGTGCTCGTACGGCCGAGGGAGGAACCGTCCGGCCAGGTCGAGCCGCCGTCCCAGGAACGGTCCAACCAGATCTCGTCACCCGCGCCACCGGTGTCGATGCTTCCCCAGGCCATGGAGTTCTTCTGGTCAACGTGGAGTCGGATCGTGCGACCGTAGAGGGTGGTTGAGGGGATGGGCTGGTCGTCGCCCGCCGCCTGGCTCGCGCTGGTGCCGTCGCAGACCGTGTCGCAGACGGTGGGGTAGACCCAGTTCGTGCAGCCGACGCCGGCCGCGTCGCCGCAGGCGCGGACCAGGCCGCGCTTGTGGTTGCGCGGGTCGGTGATGTTGTACATCAGCGTCCTGGTGCCGGTCCATGTGCTCGGGATGCTCGCCTTGCCGAGCAGACCGTCCCAGGTGGCGCCGCCGTCCCAGGACCGGTCCAACCACACCGCGTCGCCGGTCGTGCCGTTGTCGACGCTGGCCCACGCCATGTCGTCCGCGTCGGACACATGGAGCCGGACGACCCGTCCGTTGAGCGTCTTGTCCGGTACTGGAAACGTTTCCTGCTTGGCCTGCGAAGGGTCCAGCGCGTCACAGGCGAGGACGCACACCTGGGTTGCGGCGGACGCCGGCGACGCGATCGGGACGAGCGCCACGAACGCGAGGGCGGCCGTCAGCAGAAAGCTGAGGAACCGTGGTCTGACAACGATGTCGACGTCATGTAGGGACACCGGAACTCGCCTCGATTTCACGATGGGGGACGCTGGGTGTGAATGGATTCAGCTGTGGATCAATGGTCCATACCTCTACCCGTCCTCGACGCAGTGAACCGGCTTGGTGCGGCCCTGTCAATGTCGTAAGGTGCGCTTTTTTCGCGGGAGTTGAAGGCTGCCGAGACGGGTTGACACCCGCTCGCCCGGCGCCCATCATCGGTGCGAACTTCGGCGAGTCATCTCGCGTACCCGTTGCTCTTCCACTTCCAGGCCCCTGCGGTCGATCGATTTGAATCGATTCACATGCCTGCTTGTCCAGTTGAGCGGCTGGTTCCCCCACCGATCCGGGAGGTACTCATGCGCCGCCGCAGGCCACCGCAGAACCGAAAGCCCAGACCGGGCCGCCTGGTCGGGCTCACCCTGACGGTGGCCGCCGCGCTGGCCGTGACCCCGGCCCTGTCCGCGGGCGCGGCGCCGGTGACCGCAACACCCGCCCCGAAGGCGGCACTTGACGCCGTGAACTACTCGCCGACCTCGCGTACTCTCAAGCCGACCGCCGTCTACCGCACGTCCGGTAGCGTCGCGAACCCGACGAACGTCCTCAACGGGCAGGCGACCCGGATCTCCGGCTCGCAGTCGGCCGTCACGCTCGACTTCGGGAAAGAGGTCGGCGGATTGGTAACGTTGTCATTCGGCAGCACCAGTTCCAGCGGTCAACGCGTCGGTCTGGCCTTCAGTGAGTCGTCCCTGTACGTGGGCAACAACAGCGACCGCAGCAGCGGCCGCGACGGCGAGGACGGCGCCCTCTACGCCACGCCCTCCGCCAACGGCACGTACACCGTGCCCACCGCTCAACTCCGGGGCGGGTTCCGCTACTTGACGGTCTTCCTCGACAGCTCGGGCTGGGTGGACCTCAAGGGCGTCAGCCTCAACTTCACCGCGGCACCGGGGAAGTCCAACCCGGCCGACTACCCCAACTACTTCACCTCCAGCGACGAGTTGCTCAACCGCATCTGGTACGCCGGTGCGTACACGGTGCAGTTGAACACCATCGCCTCCAACCAGGGCCGTGCCTGGCCCCCGCCCTCCTCGGCCTGGGACAACAGCGCCACCGTCGGCGTCGGTGACTCCGTGCTGGTCGACGGCGCGAAGCGGGACCGCACGGTGTGGCCCGGCGACATGGGCATCGCCGTCCCCACGCAGTACGCGTACTCCAACGACCTCACCTCGACCCGCAACGCGCTCACCACGATGTACAACGCGCAGTCGTCGGCGGGTGAAATCCCTTGGTCCGGGCCGCCGTTCAACCTCACCGGCTCGGACACCTACCACACGTGGACCCTGCTGGGGACGTCCACGTACTACACGTACACCGCCGACCGGTCGTGGCTGGACTCCGAATGGTCCAACTACAAGCGGGGGATGGCCTTCATCACCAACAAGATCGACGGCAACAACCTCCTCGACGTGACCCGCACCCAGGACTGGGCCCGGGTCGGCCAGGGCGGCGAGAACATCTCCGCCAACGCGCTGCTGTACGGCGCTCTCAAGGGCGGCGCCACCCTCGCCACGGTCGAGGGCGACAGCGCCCTTGCAGCGAGCTGGAACAGCAAGGCCGCCGCGATCAAGACCGCCGCCAACTCCCTTCTCTGGGACGCCTCCAAGGGCATGTACAAGGACAACCCGAGCAGCGGGCTGTACCCGCAGGACGGCAACTCCCTCGCTGTCTGGTACGGGTTGAGCGACTCCACCGCCAAGTCGAAGAGCATCATCACCGGGCTCGGCAAGAACTGGGGCATCTACGGCCCGACCACGCCCGAATGGGGCGGCAACGTCTCGCCGTTCGCCGGCGGCATGGAGCTGAACGCCCGCTTCACGGCCAACGACGACTTCACCGCCCTGGACCAGATCCGCCGCACCTGGGGCCACATGCTCGACAGCGACATCGGCACCAAGAGCACGTTCTGGGAGGGCATCCAGTCCGACGGGGGCCTGGCGTACGGCGGTTCGTTCATGAGCCTCGCGCACGGCTGGTCCACCGCGCCCACCTCCACGCTCACCTTCGACGTGCTCGGCACCGCCCCCGAGTCGTCGACCGGCGCCTACCGCTTCGTCCCGCACCCCGGCGACCTGACCAGCGCCCAGGGCCGCATCACCATGCCCCAGGGCGCCATCAACGCGTCCTGGTCGCGCGATCCGTCGGCCGGCACCTACTCGGCCACCCTCTCCAGCCCCTCCGGCAGCACCGGCCGTATCGGCGTCCCGAAGCTCGGCGGCAACATCACGGTGACCGTGAACGGCGCGACCGTCTGGAGCAACGGAGCCTTCACGCCCACCTCCGGCATCACCGGCGGCAGCCAGGACGACACCTACATCCACCTCACCGGCGTCGCCCCCGGCAGCTACACCGTCTCCGCCAGCGGCCTCGGCAACCCGTCGCCGCCCACCGAACCCGGCACCGGCGCCCTGCGCGCGGGCTACACCCGGTGCGCGGGCGAGGGCGGCACCTGCTCCTTCAGCGGCACCCGCTCGGTGGCCTACGGCGCCGGGACGTACACGTACAAGACCGTTGCCGGCAGCACCACTTGCTCCAACGACTCCTTCGGCGGCGACCCGGCGGCCAACCTGGTCAAGTCCTGCTACGTCGCCGACGTGGGCGGCCCGTCCGGATACACCGCCTGCGCGGCCGAGAACGGCACCTGCGCCGTCCCCGGCTACAACCGTGACGTCGCGTACGGCGCCAACGGCAACTTCGTCCACCAGGTCACCAACGGCAACGTCGCCTGCTCCAACGCCCACTTCGGCGATCCCATCGACGGCGTCGCCAAGTCCTGCTACCTGCCGCCCGCCGGAGCCCCGGCCGGTGGCTGGACCAAGTGCGCGGACCAGAACGGCACTTGTGCCGCCACGGCGGGCCAGCCGGTGATGTACGGCGCCTACGGAGCGTTCACCACGGCCATCGCCACCGGTGACACCGCGTGCACCGACGCCACGTTCGGCGACCCCATCTCCGGTGAGTCGAAGGCCTGTTACACCGCGACCGGCGGCCCGGTCGGCTACGCCACCAACTGCTCGGCGGAAGGCGGCACTTGTGCCTTCAGTGGACAGCAGACCGTCGCCTACGGCGCCCGGGGCCGCTTCCTCTACAAGGCATTCAGCGGCGGCGCGAGCTGCACGACGGCGGCCTTCGGTTCCGACCCGCTGCCGGGCGTGAGCAAGTCCTGCTACCTCACGTCCTGAGCGGCCCCACGCATCCGGCAGTCTCCACTCCCCGCGTGACCGGGGGCTGCCGGATCACTCGGGATGGGCCACTGCCTCCTTCTGCAGGTGCACGGCGGCCAGCAGGCTCAGTCGCGGTTCCGCCTGGCGCAGCGCACGCACCGCGGCGACCGAGTCGAGGTCCCCGGTAAACCCGGTCGCCGCCAGCCGGGACCGGACCCAACGGGCGTGCAATTGGCCTTCGTTGGCGGCGGCGGTGGACTCGACGAGCGCGACGGCGCGTTCCAGGCCTGGGCGCTCCTCGGGGGAGGCCCCGGCCACCGCCTGACGCAGAGCCGCCGCGACCACGTCGGCGTCCCGGATGGTCAGCACGAAGGTGTTCTTCTTGCTCAGTCCCGTGATTCCAGTCATGGGGCTCAGCCTGACCGTGATGTCCCGTGCGTGCCAAGCGACTTGAGGAGGCTCAGAGGCTCGGCTACGCGTCCTCGTCCCGCGCGGTCAGCGCGAAGGCCAGCAGGGCCGTCGTGGTGAAGTCCAGCGAGGGCTCCACCGTCTGCCAGGCGCCCACGTCGTCCACGTACCGTGAACCCTTGCCGTCGAAGTCGGTCCAGGCTCCCGACGGCGGGGCGGCGGTGCACTTCCTCATCGTCGGGAAGCCGTTCAACTCGGCCAGTTTGTCAGCCGCGTTGGGGCCGTTGACCACCGCGCCCCGCAGGATCGCGCCCTTCCCGTCGAGGCTGCCGCGGAGGTTGGCCAACTGGTGTTCCGGGCAGTGCGGATAGACCTCGCCCGCGCCGATCATGAAGCTCGTTCCCCAGGGGTTGGCGCCGAGCGCCCAGCCCCGCTGCCGGCCGGCGAACGCGTCGTAGCGGGTGTCCCCGGTGGCCTTGGCGTAGAGGCGGGCGGTGGCCACCAGCCCGAAGGTGTGCGGTACGGCGTCGAAGTCGTCGTAGACCGCACCGGCCGCGAACGGATCGTGCTCGGCGTGATCGACCCCGTCCTCCAACTGGCGCCGCAGGTCCTTGTTCAGGCCATCGGCCCCAACTCCGTTGCTGCGGGCGCCGTCCAGGGCGGTGGCCAGGTCGACATGGGCCAGCGCGCTGACGTCCGCGACGTTGAGGGTGCCCTTGACGTCGGAGTCCAGGTAAGCCTTGGCCCAGTGGGCGGCCTCGCCGGTCCAGTCGGCCTCCCGGTCGTCACCCAAGTCCCGTGCGGCCAGGGCGAGTTCGGCGCCGGCGAACTCCATGTCGTCCTGCCAGGAGTCCTCGGGATAGAAGGCGCTCGGGAAGGCGGTGACGAGCGGCTTGTCGGGGTCGTGGTCGGTGTCGGCCAGGTCGTAGACGGCGGCGGCCTTCTCCAGCCACTCCCGCGCCTCGTCCGGGTCGGAGTCGGCCGTGCGCTGCGCGGCGAGGGCGAACACCGCGGCCACTCGTCCCGCCAGGCTCGGGGTGATCGGCTCGCCCGGCTTGTTCGCGCGGAACACCGGCCGGTGCTTGATCGTGTAGTCCGGGTCACCGGGCGACACATCGAGCCGGTCGTCGGCCTCCGGCAGCCGCCACACGTCGTGATCCGTGCGTACGGCGTCGTTGCCCGCGCCGACGCCGACCTGGGCGTAGAGCGTCCCGCTGTCCCCGTCCCACATCTGGTCCACCCACTCCAGCCCGTGTTCGGCCTCGGCGGACAGCGTGTTCATGTCCGGCAAGTCCCGCTCGGCGAGCAGGAGTTCGGCGGTCGAGTAGGAGGTGGTGCCGGTGAACTTGAGGAAGTCGCCCGCGTCGAACCAGCCGCCCGAGACGTCGGCCTTCACACCGGTCGGGGTCAGGCGTTCGTCGAGCAGTTCCTCGCCGGCCTCGTCGTAGTGCGGGTCGGCGTAGACGGTCGCGTCCTCGTCGGCGAGATGGGACGGGCCGTGGGACAGGCCGCCGGACACCACGTCGGCTCCGTCGCGCTGTGCCTGGAGGAAGCGGACGTTGTCCCGGACGAGCGGGGTCATCAGCTCGCTCGCGTCGGCGATCCGGAAGGCGGGGGAGCGGCCGGACGCGGTGCCGGACAGGACGATGCGGTAGGTGCCGGGCGTGTTCAGCGCGGAGAGGTCGACGGTCCGTACGGACGGGAACTTGGCGTTCCAATGGCCGGTGACGGCACCGAGCCGCCCCGCCGTGACCACCTTGTCCTTCGCGTCGACGACCTTGAAGCGCGCCCCCGCGAGCGCCTTCGTGGGTCCCATGACGTACGCCTGTTTCGTCTCGCCGCTCACATAGCCGACCTGGTCGACCCGGACGGCCACATGGGCGGTGGACGGCGTGGCGGCCTCGCCGTAGACATTCAGGCCGACGAGCACGGCGCCGATGCTCACGGCGGTGGTGGTGACCAGGACGGCAGGGCTGCGCAATGCGTTCATGCGCCCACGGTGCCGGGACCTTCATGAGATGAAGATGAGGACGCCTGGGACCGGTCCATGGGGAGCCGGAGTTCGGCGAGCAGGCCGCCGCCGGGGGCGTCCGTGAGGCGGGCGGTGCCGTGGTGCAGACCGGCGACCCAGCGGACGATGGCGAGGCCCGCGCCCGTGCCTGGACCGGTCCTGGTGACCCCGCGTGCGAACACGCGTTCCCGGTCCGCGAGCGGTACGCCGTCCCCGTGGTCGCGGACCGTGACCAGCCCTGGCGTGACGCTGACCTCCACCGGCGAACCGGCCGGGCCCCCGTGCCGCTGCGCGTTCTCCACCAGATTCCGCACCGCCTGCGCCAGCAGATCCGGATCGCCGCGCACCACCACCGGCTCGGACGTCACCGTCACGCTGTCGTGGTCCGGCAACTCCTCGACCGTGGTCTCCACCAACTGGTCCAGCCGCAACGGCACCAGCTCGGCCCGCTGCGCCCCGGACTCCAGCCGCGCCCTGGCGAGCAGCCCGGTGACCAGCCGACTGAGCCGGTCCACCAGCCGTAGCGCCTCGTCGCTTGGACCGTTCCGCTCCACCACGAGCCGCAGCGTCGTCAGCGGCGTCCGCAGCTCGTGCGCCGCCTCGGCCAGGAACTGCTCCTGCTGGCCCAGCCCGCGCAGCGCGGGCTGCATGGCCCGACCGGACAACAGATGTCCTACGGCCGCCGCGCAGCAGACCAGCGCCGTGCAGCCGAGGGCCAGCCAGCGCACCAGGAGGTCGTGGTCGTGTTCGCTGCGCGCCAGTTCCGTGCCGACGAGTACGGCCGCCCCGATCCGGTCCCCGTCCCAGACCGGCGCCACCGCCCACCGCAACCGCCCGCCCTTGGTGGCGGACGCGCTGACTTGGACCGTTCCCTGCTCGTCCAGGACGCTGTGCCAGACCTCGTCCAACCGGTCCGTGTCGGGCAGCGACGACCGTCCGGGTACGACGTTCCGCACGGTCGGCGTCTTTCCCGGCGCCGCCTGCAACACCGCCAACACCTGGGCGCCCTGGGCGAGTTCGTCGTCGCGCAGGGGCTCCAGGTGCAGGACGCCCGCGTCATCGAACCAGACCGCCCGCGACAGTCCCGCCGCGCGACTGCCGACCTCGTGGTCGAGGCCGGACCGGCGGGAGGCGGAATCGATCCGGATGGCGACCACGGCGAGTACGACGAGACAGGCCGCGGTCGTCGACGCGAACAGGAGTGTCATCAGCCGGCGGGTGCGGCGGAGTCGGGCGACGGCGGGTGACGGGGCCGGTGCCTGAGTACGGCGCTTCACGCGTCGCCGCCCAGGCGGTAGCCGACCCCGCGCACGGTCGCGATCGGGTCGGGCGGGCCGAGGCGTCTGCGCAGCTGGCCGATCAGGACGTCCACGACGTTCGACATCGGCTCGCTCGCCTCGTCCCAGCAGCTCTCGATCAGCTCGCTGCGGGTCACCACCTCGCCCGCGCGCAGCATCAGCAGTTCGAGGACCGCGAACTCCTTGGCGGAGAGGCTGAGCAGGACCCCGGCCCGGGTCACCCGGCGTCGCGGGAGGTCGAGTTCCAGGTCGCCCGTGCGCAGGACGGACGGGCGCGCGGGTTGCTCCCTGCGGCACAACGCCCTTACCCGTACGACCAGTTCGGCGAAGGCGAACGGCTTCACCAGGTAGTCGTCCGCCCCGTGCTCGAAGCCGGCCACCCGGTCGCTCACCGCGTCCAGCGCCGTCAGCAGAAGGAAGGGCAGCACCGAACCCGCCCGCCGGTGTGCGGCGAGCAGCGTGAGGGAGTCGCCGTCCGGGACCGAACGATCGGCCACGACACAGTCGTAGCGATTGACGGACAGCTTGAGATCCGCCTCGGCCAGCGTCCGCGCGAGGTCCACCGCGAACCCCGCGTCACGCAGTTGAGCAGCGACGACGGGCCCCAGCTCGGGGTCGTCCTCCAAGACCATTACGCGCATGGGCCGGAGCTTAGGCGACGGTGGGCCGCGCGCTCGGACGCCGTACGCCGAGTGCGCGGCCCGCCGCCCTGAGTGATCAACTGCTGGGCACGGTGTCCTCGAACGTGGTGCCCGCGCCGCGGTACGCCGCGACCTTGGCGGCCACCTGCGCCGGGGTGAGGACCTGGTCCTTGACGTGCAGGACGTAGTCGACCTGCTCGTCGTAGGCACGCGGTGTCGAACTGGTCAGGCCGCCGAAGTCGATCAGCCACTGGTTGAAGTTGATCGACATCGGCCGCTCCGGGAGGTACGCGGCGTCGTGGGTGCCGAAGAGCTGGCCGTCGATGTAGTACTTGATGCTGCTGTTGTCGATGGTCAGCACCAGGTCGTGCCAGCCGTTGTAACTCTGCCGGCCCTCGGTGTGCTGGTTGACCGCGATCCACGGGTCGGCCTGGTAGGTCTCCCAGGACGTCGTGTACAGGATGTTGGAGGTCTCGCCCCAGCCGCCGTTGGGGAGGTACTCGAAGTCGTACTCGGAGTAGTCGTCCGCCAGCGGCGCGGTGAGGTCGTTGATGGTGAAGAACGTCTGGACGAGGTGGTCGCCGTCCGGTCCCGACTTGGGCGCGTCGTTGAACTTGACCCGGGCCGCGTAGGTGCCGTTCTTGAACTTCCGTGTGTTGGTGACGACTTCGGTCTGCTTGGTGCTCTCGCCGGTGCCGGACGTCGAAGTCTCCAGGTTCATCACGGAGTTGCCGCTCGTGCCGGCGAACGTGACGTTCTGGGGCGCCCAGGTGGCACCGGAGACACCGGGACCGCCGGAGGTGGAGCGCACGCTCCAGCCGTGCGAGGAGATCTTCGGGTCGTTGTAGGCGCTGTAGTTGAAGTCGTCGAACAGCGCGGCGCCGGTGGCCGGGGGATCGGTCGGCGGGTCGGTGGGCGGGTTCGTCGGGTCGTTTCCGGCGGGAGCGGTGCCCCACAGCGTGGCGCCGGCCAACTGCGCGGTGACCTTGGACCAGTCGGCGTACGACGTCTGCGAGGCGCCGAAGGAGTAGTCGTCGCTCTGGGTCAGCGTCTGCCACGTCGACTGGTAGAAGCGCAGCTGCATGTCACCGGTGTCGGCGCCGGGAGCGAGCGTGCCCGCGCCGGAGGTGAAGCCGATCTCCAGGTAACGGTCCGCCGTGGCCGTCGGGTTGGTGAGTGTGCCGAAGGTTCCGGTGACGTTGGCGCAGCCCTTGACCGCCCAGGAACACGCGAAGCGGTAACTCGCGCTCGCCGAGTCCGCCTTGAAGTAGTAGCGGAGCTTGACGCTCGCCAACTGCACAGTGCTGGAGCCGGTGTTCCTCACCTTGAACCAGGGCTCGGACTGGTCGGCCGTGGCACCGGTGGCGCTCGTGCGGTACTGGACACTCAGCCCGTCGCCGGCCGCGCTCGCGGTGGACGGCATGGCCGTGAGCGCGGCGGCGCCCACGGCCACCGCTACGGCGGCGGACGCGGCGGCACGCAGTCTGTTCTTCGCGAACCTCGTGTCGAACCTCTTGTCGAGTCTCATGTCGTGCCTCTCCAGAAAGGTGGGGTGATTCCGGAACGGGACAGATGGGTGGGGGAGTTGAAGCGGGACAGGTCAGGGGTGGTACGGGACGCCCAGCGCGTCGAGGCGGGCCGTGTGCTCGTCGAGCCGGGAACGGAAGTCCGCCCAGTCGGTCGCGCCGCTCCAGGCGCGGTCGGCCAGCGCGCACAGGCGGGGGTAGGTGAGGTACTCGATGCGCTCGGGCGTCCTGACGAACTCGGTCCACAACTGGGCCTGGGTGCCCAACACCCGCTCGGCCGCGCTCCGTTCGGCGTCCTCGGGAACGGGGTCGTGGGCGTGGACGGCACGCAGATCGACGACGCCGCCGGGCTGGCCCTTGGGCTCGCCCGGGTCCTCGGACTGGGCGTAGTCGAGATAGGTCGCCCGGTGATAGGCGCTGATGACGGGGTGGCCGCGGCGCGCCGCCGCCAGGGTGTGCGCCGCGTCGCGCCACGTCATCACCGTGAAATCCAGGGGCAGTTCGGCCCCCGTCTCCGCCCAGCCGACCGGTCGCCGCCCGTGCCGCACGAGGAAGTCGCCGATCTGCCCGAGGAACCAGCCGTGCAGCGCCGCAGGGCTCGACAGGCCCTGCGCAACGGCCCGTTCGCGCGCGGCGACACTGTGCGTCCACTCGGCGGTGGGGCACTCCTCGCCGCCGACGTGGATGTACGGCGAGGGGAAAACGTCCATGACCTCGTCGAGGACCGTACGGCAGAAGTCGAGGACCTCGTCGTGGACCCCGAGGACGGTGTCGCACACGCCCCAGCGGGTCCAGACGTCGAGGGTGCGCTCGGGGTTGTTGCCCAGTTCGGGATAGGCGGCGAGGGCGGCGCGTACATGCCCGGGCATCTCTATCTCCGGCATGACGGTGACGCCGCGAGCGGCCGCATAGCTCACCAGGCCGGCGAGTTCGGCCCGGGTGTACGAGCCGCCGTGCGGGACGCCGTCGTACAAGTCGCGTCCGGCGGGACCCAGTTGGGACTCGGCGCGGTGGCCGCCGATCTCGGTGAGCTTCGGGTAGGCGGACACCGGCATGCGCCAGCCCTGGTCGTCCGTGAGGTGCAGATGGAACACGCCGATCTTGTGCAGCGCCAACAGATCGACGTACCGGCGGAGATAGGAGACGGGCTGGAAGTGCCTGGCCACGTCCAGCATCGCGCCGCGCCAGGGATGACGGGGGAGGTCGGTGATCTCGACGCACGGCAGCAGCCACTCCGCGTCGGGCTGCCGAGTCTCCGACAGGGCCTGCGGGGGCAGGAGTTGACG
Source organism: Streptomyces sp. NBC_01288 (assembly GCF_035982055.1). Taxonomy (NCBI): domain Bacteria; kingdom Bacillati; phylum Actinomycetota; class Actinomycetes; order Kitasatosporales; family Streptomycetaceae; genus Streptomyces; species Streptomyces sp. NBC_01288. The sequence goes on along the minus strand of NZ_CP108427.1, from coordinate 1,511,184 downwards.
GATCGTCTGGATGCCACGCAGCAGTCCGGTGAGGTGCGCGGCGCGCAGCAGTACGGCGTGCGGGGCGACGGTGAGTCCGTATCCCTCCTCGCCGAGACCGGCCAGCCCGGGGTCGAGCGTGAGGGTCAACCGGCCCTCGGGGGAGGCGGGTAGAGGCAGCCCGGTGGCCGGGGCGAGCAGGGTGCGCAGCAGGTCCGCGGCCGGTTCGGCGCCCGTGCCGATGTGCAGCGCGGTGTCGGCGTCGAGTGTGAACCGCCCTGGCCTGGCTGCCGACTTGGTGGGGCGGGGGACGAGGGAGTGCACGGAACGCTGTGCGGGCATGGATCGTCTCCGGAGCGGGGCGGGGGTGTGTGGGGGAGGCGGTGCGGCGGCTCAGCCCTTGACCGCGCCGGCCGCGAAGCCGGAGGTGACATGGCGCTGGAGCAGCAGGAACACCACAAGTGCGGGCGCGGCGAAGAGAGTTGAGGCGGCCATGGTGGCGCCCCAGTCGGTGCCGAAGACGTTCTGGAAGGAGGACAGCCACACGGGCAGCGTGCGGTGGTCCTGCTGCTTGATGATCAGGAAGTTGGCGTACGTGAACTCGTTCCACGCCGTGATGTAGCCGAACAGCGAGGTCGCCATCAGCCCCGGCGCCAGCAGCGGGAACGCCACCCGCCGGAACGCGCCGAACCGGGTGCAGCCGTCGACCTGCGCGGACTCCTCCAACTCCGGGGGAATCGTGCCGATGAAGCCACGCAGCACGATGATCGTGAACGGCAGCGTCATCATGAAGTAGACGAGCGTCAGCGTCGGCAGCCGGTCCAGCATGTCGGTGTCCCGCGAGATGATGTACACCGGGATGATCAGGGACTCCCAGGGCGCCATCTGCGCGATGAACACCATCAGCATGAACTGCCGGCGCCCCTTCCACTTCATCCGGGCGACCGCGTAGGCCGCGCCCAGCGCGATGACGAGGGCGAGCAGGACCGCGCTCAGCGTGACGAGGAGACTGTTGCGCCAGAACAGACCGAAACCGGCGGCACCGACGGCCGTACGGAAGTGGTCGAGGGTCCAACTCTCCGGCACGATACGGGGCTTGTCGGACTGGATGTCCCGGGTCGGGGTGAACGCGGTCGCGACCATCCAGTACACCGGGAAGAGGCAGACCAGGACCGTGACGGCGGCGGCGGCGTTCAGGGGCAGGCGGCGGACGCGGGGCCGGGTGGTGCTCATGCGAGCTCGTCCTCCTGGCGGAACATCTGGCGGAAGTAGAGGACGAGCACGCCGGACATCAGCACGACGGTGACCATGGAGGCCGCCGCACCGAGGTCGTAGCGCTGGCTCGACAGGGCGGTCTGGACCGCGTACACGGGCAGGATCGTGGTGGCGTCGCCGGGACCGCCATTGGTCATCACCCAGATCTGCACGAACGCCTTGAACGTCCAGATCACTTCGAGCGAGAACACCAGCAGGTAGATCGGCCGGACGATCGGCAGCGTGATGGAGCGGAAGATGCGTGGTCCCGACGCCCCGTCGAGGCGCGCCGACTCGTACAGCTCGGCGGGGACGGTGGTGAGCGCCGAGTACAGGGTGATCGCAGCGAACGGCACCGACTGCCACACCACGAGGACGACCACGATCGCGAAGGCGGCCGGCCCGTGCGCGAACCAGGGATAGCGGTCGAAGGACTCGAACCCCAGCCCCGTGAGTACCGAGTTGACGATGCCGAACTCCGAGTGGAACAGCCACTGGAAGACGGTCGTCGCCGAGATGACCGGCATCGCCCAGGTCAGCACGAGCGCACTCAGCACCGCGGTCCGCCCGAACCGGCCGAGCCGCTCCACCATCAGCGCGACCAGTGTCGACAACGTCATGATCAGGACGACGTTGATCCCCATGAAGAGGAACGTGCGCCGTACGACCTCCCAGAAGTGCGGGTCGCCCAGCAGCGTGCCGTAGTTCTTGAGCCCGACGAACTTCGCGTGCCCCACGATGAGTTGACGCAGTCCGAAGTCCTGGAGGGAGATCACCACGGCACGGATCAGCGGGTACACGAGCAGATAGAGCGTGCCGAGGACGGCGGGCGCGATCAGGACGTACGGCCAGAGTCCGCGGCCTGCGGTCCGTGCCGGGCGGCGCGGATCCGGGCCGGGGGAGCGCCGGGACGGGCCGGTGCCGAGCGGGGGACGTGGGGTGGTCTGTTCTCGGACGGCCGACACGGCGTTCCTCCTTCCGATGAGCAACGGGCAGGTCAGGAAACGGAGTTCATCGCCGCGGTGATGGCGTCGGACGCGGTGGCCGCCTTCTTCTGGATGTCGCCCCCGGTGAGGACGGCCGTCATGTAGTCCTTGATCGGGTTCTTCGCCTCTACGGCGGCCCAGCCGGGAGTGTTGGGTGTCGCGTGGCCCTCGGCGGCGCCGACCGCCATCGTCGCGGCGCCCGGGTCGGAGGCGACCGCGGAGGCGAGGCTGGTCCTGTTCGGGACGTAACTCATCGCGAGCGCGAGCTTCTTCTGCCAGGCGCCGCCGGTGAGTTCCTTGACGAAGGTGTAGGCCGCGCCCTGCTTGGCGGACGCGGTGGGGATGACCAGGTCGGAGCCGCCGGTGAAGACCGCGCCGGGGGTGGCGGCGGTCTTGCCCGGGATCGGGAAGAAGCCCAGCTTGCCCTTGAGTTCGGGGTTGTCCTGGACAACGGCCGTGGCGCCGCCCGGAGTCGAGATGACCTGGGCGACCTTCCCCTTGGCCATGACGTCGGCCTGCGGCGGGTTGGCCTCGTCGGAGTCCTTCGGGCCCTTGCCGAGGGCCTGGAGCTGCTCGTAGAACCGCATGCCGTTGATCGCCTCGGGGGTGTCCAGCGTGCCCTTCCACTTGCCGCCCGACCGGGTGGAGAGGTCGCCGCCCTCGTCCCAGACGAAGCCCGCGAGGGTGTACCAGCTCTGGCCGGGCAGGTAAATTCCCTGTGTGCCACCGGAGTTGAGCTTCTTGGTGGCGGCGATCCACTGGTCGCGCGTCTTGATCGTGGACGCGTCGATGCCGGCCTGCTTGAAGAGGTCGGTGCGGTAGATGACGACGCGGTTGGCGGCGTAGTACGGGATGCCGTACTGCTTGCCGTCGTAGGAGCCCGGCTCGGCGAGGCCCTTGAGCCAGGTCTTCCCGCCGAGGTCGGCCACCTTGTCGCTGAGGTCGAGCAGCCCCCCGCTCTGCGCGAACTGGGCGACCTGGGTGTTGCCGGTCTCGATGACGTCCGGTGCGTCGTTGCTGGCCAGGGCTGCCGTTACCTTCTCGCCGATCCCGTCCCACTCCTGGATCTGCACCTTGACCTTGATGTCCGGGTGGGCGGTCTCGAAGCCCTTGACGAACTCGTTCTGGAACCGGGCCGAGACGCTGTCCCGCATCAGCCAGACGTCGATGGTGGTGTTCCCGCCGGAGCTGGTGCCGGAGGAATCGGAGGAACTGCTGCAGGCACTCAGTCCGGCGGTCAGCACGAGCACGGAGACGCCGGCGAAGAAGCGGAACTTCACGGTTCACCTCTGGAGGACATGAACTGACCACCTGACCAGTGAAGCCCACTGGACAGCTCACCTCTCGATGTGGGGATGAAGGTGGCATAGACCAATGGGTGCGTCAACCCCCTCTGTTGTGAGGGGACTTGGCGTGCTAACCGGGCGGGGCCGGGATGATCACGGCTCGCCGGTGGTTACACTGCCCTGGTCAACAGGGCGATTACGGGCGACTATTGGGCAACTGGTCAAGTGGTCAACCGGGGGTTCCTTGCATGAGGGAGTGCGACATGAAGGCCGACGCGCCAGGCGCGGTGCTCAAACGGGAGCGGGTCCGCGACTTCATCCTCGACCTCGTCGAGTCGCACCACCCGGGGGACGCGATCCCCTCCGAGCGGGTCCTCTGCGCCCAACTCGGCGTGTCCCGGCCGACGTTGCGCGCGGCGGTGGACGAACTCGTCGCCGCGGGGCTGCTGGTGAGGGAGCACGGACGCGGGATGTTCGTGGCGCCCGAGAAGATCACCCAAGAACTCGTCTCCACCGAGCAGACCATGACGGCACCTCAGGCCGCGGGGGCCTGGTCGAGCCGTCTGCTGGAGTTCACCACCGTCCCGGCCGGCGCCCGGGTGGGCCGCAGACTACGTCTCTCGCCCGCCGCCGAGGTCGTGTACGTGGCGCGGTTGCGCCTGGTCGACGGCGCCCCGATGGCCATCGAGCATCTGCACATCAGGGCCGATCTGGTTCCCACCCTGTCCGCCCAGGAGTTGGAGGCCGGTGACCTGTACGAACACCTGCGGGAACAGCACGGCGTACACGTCCAGGAGGCGGTCCAGGCGATCGAGCCGACCGTCGTCACCCGGGCCGAGGCCGAACTCCTCGACGTCCCCGAACTCTCCCCGGCCCTGCTCTTCGAACGCCTCACCTCGGACACGACGGGCCGGCCCGTCGAGTACGTCCACTCGATCTACCGCGGCGACCGCTACCGCATCGTCTCCCGCCTCACCCTCGGCCCCTCGGTCGCGGCGCCCTCGACCCCCCTCGGCCACCACCCCGGCATCCCCCCGGGCGACTTCGCCCACCGCGACACGATCGCGTCGTCCACGCGGGGGGACATTCAGTCGGCGTCCTGAGGCGCGGGTGCGGGTGCGGGCGCGGATGCGGTTCGTGCCTGAGTGACCGCGTCGTAGAGGGACTTCGGGTCGTCGGCGTGCAGCCTGATCACCCGTACGAGGCGCGGGGCGCCGAGGAGTTTCGGCGCGTTGACCGGTTCGGTCAGTTCGAGCGTGAGGGAGGTCTGGGAGCCGATGGGCAGGTTCAGCTCGCCGTCCTTCTTCGCGTGGGTGAACAGCGACTCGCGCCGGAAGGCGGCGATCCGGTCGACGGGAACCCGGATGTCGACGTTGGCCGCCTGCCGCATGCGCAGGACACCCCCGGCCAGGACATGCGGCCGGGTGACGGCAGCGGCGTGCATACCGAGGACGAACAGCACGGTGTAGACGTCGACGACCAGGAGGACCGCGTGGACGACGGGCCACCGGGCGAGCAGGAACGACAGGGCGACCGTCTCGGCCACGCACACGAACGTGAGGCCGTACATCATCGCGGCCTGGTCGCGGGCGTGCGGGAAGACACCGTCGGCCTCGCCGACACCGTGCGGACGGCGTACGACCCACCGGACCAGGCTCGCCATGATCCGCGCCTCGTGCGCCACGTACCGCGCCACACCCTGAGGCACGAGCCGCTCGAACGCCTGCCGCCGGGACAGGCCGAGCCGCCGTAGCCGCAGCCAGACGTAGGCCTCGGCGCCGAGAAGCACCAGCAGGAGCAGGTTGCCGCCGAGCAGAACGGCATCGGGCACCGGAACCCCGCTGAACAGGCAGATGGCCAGGGCGAGTTGGGCGGGTACCGTGACGGCGCGCAACGTCCGCAGGACCGGGCCTCGCACTGGAACTTCGGGCTGGGTGAGGGGCGTCTGGATCTCCGACGTCGTCGTCATGACGGGTCTTCCTGTCGGTCGTTCGCGAACTGTCGGTGCTGTGCGAGTTCGATCGCACGGTGCACCGCCGCCGACTGGGCCGGTGCCAGGTCCGCGAAGATGGCGTCGGTGAGACCGCCGTCGGGCTGGTCGGAGAACCGGGTGGCCAGGTCGTCGGGCAGCAGGGCCGCCAGCGCGGCGGCGGCACGGGTCACCTCGGGGTCGTCCGGCTCCTTGTCGGCGAGGGCGTCCAGCAGGCCGTACATCTCGCCCGCGTGCTCGGCCATTCCCCGCAGCGTCTCCATCAGCCGGACCCGGTCCGCCTCGGGGGCCACGGTGTCGAGGAGGGCAAGGATCTCCCGGTCCTTCACGGCCATGGGGGAGTCCGGCAGTTCGCCGAGGCCCGCCAGCAGCGCCGTGAGCTGCGGCGACAGCGGCGCTTCGGCGGTCAGCCGCCCGCCCCGCGCCTCGGCCAGCAGTGCGGCGAGTCGCTCGCGCCGCTCCCGGATGACCGCTTCCTGCCGGCCGAGGTCCTCGTCCAACTCCTGGAGGACTTCCACCAGTTCGCGGCCCTCGTCGTCCGCGAGGACGTCACGCACCTCGTCGAGCCCGAGCCCCAGCTCGGTCAGCCGGCGGATCCGGGCGAGCAGGACGGCGTCCCGGATGCCGTACTCCCGGTACCCGTTGCTCCGCCGTACGGGTTCGGGCAGCAGCCCGAGCTGGTGGTAGTGCCGCACGGCCCGCGGGGTGACCCCGATGAGGGCGGCGATCTCGCCGATTCGCATGGCTTCAGTAGAAACCCTGACGTTGCGACAAGGTCAAGGCGACGTGGGCGGCGGGTGGTGTGACTCGCGGTTCGGATCGGTGCGGGGGAGCGGACCGGTGCGCCCGGGGCCCTGAACTACCCCCGCCCGCACCGCACTTACAGCTCCCCGGGCCGCCCGTACCGGTAGAAGAACGGACCGCCGATCTGCCCGGCCAGTGCGCGGGTCAGGCCCGAGCTGTCCTCTAGGAGGCGGGCGCCCGGGTCGAGGTCACCGACGTAGAGCGGGTCGAAGCCCGCGTCGGTGATGAGCTGTGCGGTGATGTCCTTGGCGGCCGGTTCGGCGGCGTAGAGGTTGCTCGGGGTGACTCGCTGGGTGCCGATCTGGTCGTAGGCGGAGGCGAAGACCGTGTTGAAGGACTTCGCGGTCGGGCCGCCGACGATCGACTTCACCTGGTGCGCGAGGGAAGGGAAGGCGGGGTCGCGCTCCGAGTAGAGGTTGGTCGCGTCGATGGTGACCTGGCCGTTCAGGCCGGTCACGCTCCGCAGCGCCTCGGCGATCTGGTTGCCGGGGACGGCCACGACCACCACATCCGCGTCCGAGGCGTCACCGCCGTCCCGGCCCAGCGTCCTGACCTGGTGCCCGGCCTTCTCCCACAGGCGGGCCAGGCCGCCGCCGACGTGTCCTCGTCCGATCACCGTGATGTTCATGTCGGCCTCCGGTCTGCCTGGGATTGCGCGTCCTCGTTGACGTATCAACAAAACACGATTGATGTTGTCGTGTCAACCAACGCCGCCTGGGTGGGGGAGGAGCAGCGCCTGGCTGTTCCTCCCCCACCCTGAGGGGATCAGGGGGGATCTCAGATCGCCTGTGCGGTGGGCAGGATGGTGATCTCGGTGAGGTTGACGTGGCGCGGTACGGCGGCCATGAAGGCGACGGTCTCGGCGATGTCGGCGCTCTGGAGGACGTCGATGTCGCTGATCAGGTCGGCCATCAGCTTGGACGCGTCGGCGTCCGTGACGTGATCGGGCAGTTCGGTGTCGACCATGCCGGGCTCGATGGTGGCCACGCGGACCATCTTCGGACCGAGCTCCACCCGGAGCAGCCGGGTGAGGTGGCTGATGTACGCCTTGGTGCCGGAGTAGATCGAGAACTTCGTCAGGATGCGGGTGGCCGCGATCGACGAGGTGTTGATCAGGTCGGCCGGCCTGCCCGCGGCGGCGGACTCGGTCAGGTGGGGGAGGAACGCGGCGATCACGTTCATCAGCCCGCTAATGTTGAGGTCGATCTGGCGCTGCCAGTCGTCGACCTTCAACTCCGCGATACCGGAGATGAGTTGGACACCGGCGTTGTTGAACACCAGGTCGGCCTTGCCGAAGCGCTCGGCGGCCTGATCGGCGGCGGCCTGGACGGCGGCGCGGTCCGTGACGTCGACGGCCAGGGCGAACGCGGTGCCGCCGGCGGCCTCGATGTTCTTGACCACGCCTTCCAGTCGCTCCTTGCGGCGGGCCAACACGACCACGGTGGCGCCGAGTTCGGCGAGCCGTTCGGCGGTGACGGCGCCCATGCCGCTGGACGCGCCGGAGACGACGGCGACACGGCCGGCGAGGGGGGTGCCGGTGAGCAGGGCGGAAGCAGACATCACGGAACCTCAATCACTGAGATGGGGAAGATGTTTGACTATGTGTCAGGTGCGAAAGGTGCTGGCAGGTATGGCAGGTGTGTCGGGTGGTGGCCGGTGCGGGCGTCCGAACTTGCCGGGCACGGGCGCCCGAACTCGCCAGGCCCGGGCGCCTGGACTCGTCGGGCCCAGGCGTGCGAACTCTTCGTGCCCGGGCGCCCGTTGTGCGTCAGGCGGCGTCGTCGTGCCCGGTGGCCGCGGACTTCTCGCGCCACGGGGACAGATCGTCCTGCACCTGCTGGTACTTGACCTCCAGCCGCTCCAGGGTGTCGCGGCCGAGGTAGAGGTGGGTGGGCAGCTTCTCGGTGCCGGTGACCTCGACGATGAGCGCCGCGCCCAGGACGGGGTCACCGAGCTGCGCGTGGTTGGCCCGGTCGATCCAGTCGAGCGTCACGTGGGCCGGGGTGTCGTCGTAGTCGGCGATACGGTTCGCGGCGACCGAGAGGGAGCTGGAGTCGAGGAAGTCCGTGCGGAAGACGCCCGGTTCGACCACCATCGACTGGATGCCGAACGGCGCCATCTCGGCGGAGAGCGCCTCGCTGACGCCGGCGACCGCGAACTTCGACGCGGAGTACAGGCTGACCCCGGGCTCGCCCTCGAAGCCCGAGCGCGAACCGATGTGCACCAGCTTGCCGGAACGCTGCTTGCGCATGACGGGCAGGACAGCGCGGGTGACGTTGATGAGGCCGAAGACGTTGAGGTCGAACAGCGACCGCGCCTCAGCGTCGGTGATCTCCTCCAGTGCCCCGAGCAGACCGCGGCCGGCGTTGTTGACCAGGACGTCGATACCGCCGAAGCGCTCCACCGCGGCCTCGATCGCCTGCGGGATGCTGTCGTTGTCCGTGACGTCCAGGGCGACCGCGAACACGTTGTCGGACTTCTTCAGGTCGTCGGGCACCCGCTCCGGATTCCGTACGGCGACCACGACATTGTTACCGCCTGCCAGTGCGGCCCGGGCGATTTCCGCGCCGATTCCGCGGGAGGCGCCGGTGACAAACCACGTAGCCATGGGGAAAACCTCTTTCGTCGCTTCCCCTTGTGGGGGGATTTCTTGTTGACGAGTACGAGTCTGTCCCTTCGGCGCGGAGCTATGAAGGCAGCGGTTTTCCTGGGAGTCCCACACCCAGGAACGGGCATTGACCGACCAAGTCCGTGACATGTCAACAAGCTGGTACCGTGAGGCCATGTCCGAACCGCGATGGCTCACTCCCGACCAGGCCGACGTCTGGGCGAAGTACCGGAGAGTGCGCCGCGAACTGCAACGGGCCCAGGACCAGCAGTTGCAACGGGATTCAGGACTCTCGGCCGCCGACTACGCGCTCCTCGCGCCCCTGTCCGAGTCCGTCGGCGGCGTGCTGCGCGCGCGGGAGCTGGGGGCCGAGGTCGACTGGGAGCGCAGCCGGCTGTCCCATCAGATCAGCCGCATGGAGAAGCGCGGGCTCGTCACGCGCGAGCCCTGCGCGGACGATGCCCGCGGCTCGATGGTGCGGCTCACGGAAAAGGGCCGGGAAATGATCGAGGCCGCCGCACCCACCCATGTGGAGAACGTACGGCGGCTTTTCTTCGACCCGCTCACCTCGGACGAGGTACGCCTTTTCGGCGATTTCCTGGACCGGATACTGGGAGCGGTCGAGCGTAATTCCCGGTAGCGCAATTCCCAGTAACACAGCTCCCGGTAATTCGTAACCTCGGGATATTACTGCGCGTCCTGCACCTCGGGCGCGCTGAGCGAACCCAGCAGGGCCAGGCCGTCCGCCGAAGGAGAGTCCGGCTCCGCCTGCAGGATGACGAGCTGCTGACCGGGCGCGCTGCGGATGGTGAGCGCCTCGTGCCGCAGCTCCAGGTCTCCCACCACGGAATGGCGCATCCGCTTGACCTCGTAGGGCGGGACCCGGGTGTACTCGCGGGCCCACAGCGAGCGGAACTCGGGGCTGCGCACGGACAGTTCGCCGACGAGTTCCAGGATGCGGGGATCCTCGGGCGTGCTCGCGGCGGACTGCTGGAGATCGGCGACGGCACGGTTCTTCGCCCGCTCCGGGCTCCGGTAGAACGTCCTCGCGGCGGGGTCCAGGAAGAGCATGCGCAGCACGTTGTCGTGCTGGGCGAAGTCCCGGTAGAGGGCGTCGGCCAGGGCGTTGGTCGCCAGCAGGTCCTGGGCGTGGCCGACGACGAAGGCCGGGGTCCTGGTCCAGCTCTCGATCAGCTGCCGCAGATGCGGGCGCACCCGCTCGACCCGGGACGGCGACTTCGTACGACGGCTCGTGGGTCGCGCCAGCCGGAACAGTTCGAGCCGTTCCTCCTCCGCCAGCCGCAGCACACGGGCCATGGCCTCCAACACCCGTACCGACGGGCTGAGTTCACGGCCCTGCTCAAGTCTGCTGTAGTAGCCCGGGCTGACCCCCGCGAGCGCGGCGACCTCGTCGCGGCGCAGCCCGGGCACCCGTCGCCGGCCGGAGCCGGTCAGCCCGACGTCGGCGGGGCTGACGCGCTCCCGGCGGGAGCGGAGGAACTGACCCAGCCCTTCCACCGGGTCGGGGCGCACGTCGTCGTTGTACATACCGTCGAGGCTAGGCGGAAAACACCCGGAGAAGTTCGGCCGACGGTGGGTGCGTCGCACCCAGGATCACGGCTCCCGGGGTGGCGCGGAGGAGCTGCGGGGAAGGTCGGTCGGGTGGTGAATCACGCTGTGTGAAGAGTGTGGAACCTGGTGCATCTGTGCACGAGCGGCCCTTCTCGACGATCGAAGAGCATCTAGTCTTGCCGCATGAGCAATGGGACCCCTTTGGGGGATTTCCTCCGGGCCCGCCGCGAGGCCCTCAAGCCCCAGGACGTCGGTCTGCCCGAGTACGGGCGACGCCGGGTGCCGGGACTGCGCAGGGAGGAGGTCGCGCTGCTCGCCGGAGTCAGCTCCGACTACTACATCAGGCTGGAGCAGGGACGCGAGAACAGTCCGTCCCCGCAGGTCCTGGAAGCCGTGGCGCAGGCGTTGAAGCTGGACGCGGAGTCCGCCGACCATCTCAACCGGCTCTGTCTGACGCCCTCGCAGCGGCCGCACGACCGGGGCGAGGCGGAAGTCAGCACGCAGTTGCTTCAGTTGATGGACGGCTGGGAGCACACCCCGGCGTTCGTGCTCGGCCCGGCGCTCGACATTCTCGCGGGCAACTCCCTTGCCACGGCGCTGCACAGCGGGTTCGACGCGTTCGACAACCTCGCCCGCAACGTGTTCGTCGACCCGGCGGGACGCGAGTTCTACCAGGAGTGGGACCGGGCCGCGCACTCCTGTGTCGCCGAACTCCGGGCCGCCTACGGCCACGATCCCGAATCGGCCCGTATCGCCGAGGTGGTCGAGGAACTGTCCGCGGAGAGCGAGGAGTTCGCGGGGATCTGGCGGCTGCACGACGTCAAGAGCAAGTCCCAGGAGGGCAAGCACCTCAAGCACCCGGACGTCGGCGACCTGCACATCGCCTTCGCCGCGTTCACCGTCAACGGCGCCCCGCATCAGCAACTCGTCGTCTACCAAGCCGAACCGGCCGGCCCGACCGCGGCCGCCTTCGAGACGCTGAGGGCGCTGGCCGCGGAGCCGAAGAAGGTCGGCGCGAACGCGAACACGTAGGCCCGGGCGAACGCAAGCACGTAAGCACGTAAGCACGTAAGCACGTAAGCACGTAAGCCGAGGCTGGTCCTCCCGCACCCAGGAAAACCGCGGCCTTCATACCGGCGCGCCGTCTGCCGAGACTCGAAGCGACAGACAGCGCGCGCACCGGCCCCGCCGCCGGGACGCGCTCTGTACGGCGTCATAAGCGGACATGATCACTGTGAAGGACCTTCAGCCGCACCCCCTGGACCAGGCGCACCGGTTGATCGAACCCGGTCCCGTCATCCTCGTCACCACCCGGCACCGGGGCGTCCCGAACGTGATGACCAACGGGTTCAACATGATGGTCCGCCACGCCACGCCATGCCCCGCCGCTGATCGCGTGCACCATCGGCCCCTGGGACCACAACTGTTCCGGCACGGGCGTCGACAAGTTCGAGGAGTTCGACCTGACCGCCGTGGACGGCGAGAAGGGCCAGGCACCGCTCGTCGCGGAGTGCTTCGCCAACATCAAGTGCAGGGTCGCCGACACCACCCTCGTCGCGCCCTACAGCCTGTTCCTCCTGGAGCCGGTGCGGGCTTGGACCGATCCATCGCAGCCCGCCCCGCGCCTTTTCCACCACCGCGGCGACGGCACCTTCACGCTCGACGGCCCGACCATCGATCTCCAGGACCGCATGACCAAGTGGCAGTACCTTCTGTAGGCCAGCGGATCACACGGAACCTGTAGGCCAGCGGATCACTCGGAACACTGGAGACTCGACCATGCCCCGAGCAGTCAAATTCTCGCGCTACGGCGGCCCGGAGGTGCTGGAGGTCGTCGAGGTGCCGCGACCGAAGGCGGGCCCCGGGGAAGTCCTCGTCCGGGTCGTCGTCGCCGGGGTCAATCCCGGCGAGGCCGGTATCCGACAGGGTGTCTTCGCGGACATGTGGCCGGCCGTGTTCCCTGAAGGACAGGGCAACGACTTCGCCGGCCGGGTCGCCGAACTCGGCGACGGGGTAAGCGAGTTCGCCGTCGGCGACGAGGTCATCGGCTACCTGCCCCGAAGGGCTCAGGCCGACTACGTCGTCTCGCCCGCCGACGTCCTCGCCCCCAAGCCCGCCGACATCGGCTGGGAAACCGCGGCGCCCCTGTCGGCGGTCGGGGTGACGGCATGGGCCGCCGTGGACGCCGTAGAACCGGCGGCCGGGGACACCGTCGTGGTGTCCGGCGCGGCCGGCGGGGTCGGTTCCCTCGCCGTGCAGCTCGCGCGGCTGCGGGGCGCGAGGGTCATCGGCACCGCCGGACCGCACAACGCCGACTTCCTGCGCTCGCTCGGGGTCGTCCCCGTCGAGCACGGCCCCGGCCTCACCGACCGGCTGAAGGCCGCCGCACCCGACGGGATCGACGCGTTCATCGACACCTTCGGGCAGGGCAACGTCGACATCGCCATCGAGCTGGGCGTGCCCCCGCACCGCGTCAACACCCTCGCCGACGGCCGGGCCGTGGCCCGCTACGGCGTGCGCAGCAGGGCCCAGGAGGACGTCTTCACCCCTCAACTGGTCGCCGAACTGGCCGAACTGGTCTCCAAAGGAAAGCTCACCGTCCCCATCAGCAAGGTGTATCCGCTGGAAGAGGTCCAGGAGGCCTACCGGCAGGTGCAGCGGCGGCACACGCGCGGGAAGATCGTGCTCAGCCTGGTCCCGCCCGACGAACGCACCGCGCCCGACGCCTGACGCCCGACGCCTGACGCCCGACGCCTGACGTACACAACCGCACTCCACGGAGGACCCCATGCCCGTACGTCGTATCGGCCTCGTCGTCCACCAGGGACGCGAGACCGCCCGGGACGCGGCGGCGGACGTGCACGCCTGGAGCGAGACGCACGGCGTCCGCTGCACGGAGATCGACGTGTGGGCCAAGGACCATCACCGTCGCGCCGGACGCGAGGAGGCCGAGGCCGCGGGCAATCCCGACCTCGTCGTCACCCTGGGCGGCGACGGCACCTTCCTGCGCGGTGCCCGCATCGCCGTCAAGAGCGGGGCCGACGTCCTCGGCGTCGACTTGGGCAAGGTCGGTTTCCTCACCGAGGTCCCGGCCAGCGACATCGGCGAGGCCCTCGACGCCGTGCACGAGGGGCGGGCCATCATCGAGGAACGCATGACGCTGACTATGCGCGCCTCCCGCCCGCTGGACATCCCCGAGGAGATGGAGGCCCTGCTGCGCTACGGCCGCGGTCCCGCCCTGCCGCCGCCGCAGGTCCGGCCCGAGACCACGGAGGGCGGCGGCTGGGGCTGCGCGCTGGACGTCACCGCGCTCAACGACGTCGTCCTGGAGAAACTCGCCCGCGACCGGCAGGTAGGCGTCGGCGTCTACTTGGCCGGACGGCTGCTCGCGACCTACTCCGCCGACGCGCTCGCCGTCGCCACCCCGACCGGCTCCACGGCCTACAGTTTCGCCGCCGGTGGACCGGTCCTCTCGCCGCACATGGACGCCGTCGTCTTCACCCCGATCGCCCCGCACATGACGTTCAACCGCAGCGTGATCGCCGCCCCCGACGAACCGGTCGGCCTGCGCGTCCTGCCCCACTCCGGCCAGGCCATCGTCACCGTCGACGGCCAACTCCGCGGCGTCCTGGACCCCGGAGACTGGATCGGCGTCTTCCGCGCCCCCCAACGGGTCCGCCTCGTCCGTCTCCGCCCGACGGATTTCTACGGCAGGCTGCGCGACCGGTTCCGGCTCACGGACGCCCCCGCCAACGCCCAGGACGGCCCCTCGGAACCGTTCTTCCGCCCGGACACCCCGGTCCCGCCGGACCTCGCGGGGATGCGCCTGCCGCCGCCGGACGCCGTGAGCTGACAGGGGCTCACACGGGGGGCTCACACGGGGAAGGGTTCACACGGGCAGGCCGACGGTGAAGACCGTGCCGGCGCCGACCGTGCTGGTCACCGTCACCGTCCCGCCGTGCGCCTCGGTCAGCCGGCGCACGATGGCGAGGCCCAGACCGCTGCCGCCGGTACGTCGGCTGCGTGACTTCTCCGCGCGCCAGAAGCGGTCGAAGACCCGGGGCAGATCCTCGGCGGGGATGCCGGTACCCGTGTCGGCGACCTCGATCGTCACGCGGTCTCCGGCTCGGTGGGCGCGCAGGGTGACGGTGCCGCTGGGTGGGGTGTGCCGTATCGCGTTGGAGACCAGGTTGCCGATGACCTGCCGCAGTCGTACGGGATCGCGCACGAGGAGGGGTTCGGGGTGGATGCGCAGCTGGCCCGCGTCGGCCTCCGCGAGGTCCTGGAGATCGTCGACGATGTGCTGGAGCAGCAGCGCCTCTTCGAGGAGCGAGTCCACGAGGGCCTGGTCGGAGGTGGCGATACCGTCCTGCACGGCTTCGAGCCAGCTGCGGATGGTGCTGAGCGGGGTGCGCAGTTCATGGGCGACGTCGCTGACCATCGCCTTGCGCTGTCCCTCCATGCGTTCGCGGCGCTGGGTGAGGTCGTTGAAGGCGGCGGCGAGGTAGCCGATCTCGTCGTTGGTGGTGACCGGCACGCGCTGATGTTCCTCTACGGGGCGGCGCGCGGCGTCGGCCAGGGCGCGCAACGGCCTGACCAGGCGGGTGCCGACGACGACTGTGACGGCCACGGTGACCAGCAGCACCAGCCCGGCGACACCGGCGATGCGGGTGGTGTTGGCGGAGGTGAAATGGAAGGCGGGAGCGGTGGTCGAGCCGGTCGGGGTGGCGACGAAGAGGAGGGCGGCCGGGGCGACGTAGGGGGTGAGCTGGTCGCGGCGGGTGGTGTCCAGGCAGGTCTGGGCGGAGGGGCCGCCGTAGACGACGACGAAGTCGACGCCGAACTTCACGGGCTCCAGGTGCCGGCGCCGCAGACAGTCGTTGACCATGGAGGTGAGCCGGTCCAACGGCTCGCGCTCGCTCGCGACCGGAAGGGCGAGTCCGCCCAGGCCGCAGCCGCGGTCACCGGAGACCCCGCCCAGGGCACTGTTGGTGATCTTGATGGAAGGGCGACCGCTGGGCCCGACGACGAGTGCGGCGCCGGCGCCCGGACCGCCCAGACAGGCGAGGAGTTTGTGCGCCCGGCCGGACAGGCTCGCGCGCTCGGCGGCGGTCAGCCGGTAGGGGCCGACGGCACGGGGGTCGATGCGGTTCGCCCCGGCGTCCGGCAGCAGCGCCGGGTCGGTGTGCAGCGGGTCGACCACGGCCGACGCCCGGGTGGGGAGGGCAGCGGCGGCGGCAGGAGTGGTGGACGAGGTCGCGATCGTACGGCGGCTCTGCGTGGTCAGGGTGATACGGCGGCCGGTCCGCTCGGCGAGGCGGCGGAGGGTGGGGGTGACGCCGTTCCAGTTCGGGTGGGCGGCGGCGTAGCCGACCAGGGTGTCGTAGATGTCGGTGTCGGAGGACAGGAGTTGGCCCTGTTCCTGCCGGATGGCGCTGCTGGTGGTGCGGGCGGCCAGCCAGGCGGTGGCGGCGACCGAGCAGACGGCGATCATCACGGAGGTGGCGAGCAGGCGGACCAACAGGCTTCTGTGCAGCGGCACTTTGGCCCGGACGCGAGCCCTGGACTTCGACCCGCTGCCTTCTGCGGTCTCCAACTCCGGTTCAGCGCCCACGACTTCCGTCCATGAGCTTGTAGCCGACGCCGTACACGGTCTGCAGATAGGCCGGTCGGCGGGGGACGGCCTCTATCTTCTTGCGCAGGTTGAGGACGTGGACGTCGATCGTGCGCTCGGTGATGTAGCGGTCGAACCCCCGTGTCAGGGCGAGGAGTTGGCGGCGGGTGAAGACCCGCTCCGGTTCGGCGGCCATCGCCGCGAGGATCTCGAACTCCCCGGGCGTGCACACCACTTGGCGTCCGTCGAGCTCGACGGTACGGCGGACCGGGTCGATGGCGAGCGCGCCGATCCGCAGCACGGGAGCGTCCGGCGCCGCCGTGGCGCCCCGGGTCCGCCGCAGCAGGGTACGGATGCGGGCCATCAACTCCCGTGGGCTGTAAGGCTTCGTCATGTAGTCGTCGGCGCCGAGGTCGAGGCCGAGCAGGAGATCCTCCTCCGTGCTGCGCGCGGTCAGCATCAGCACGGGCACATCGGACTCCCGGCGCAGCACGCGGCACACGTCCAGCCCGTCGACCAGGGGCATCATGACGTCGAGGACGAGCAGATCCGGCCGCCGGCGCCGGACCTCGTCGATGGCCGCGCGCCCGTCGTGGACGACCAGGGAGGAGTGACCCTCGCGCTCCAGATAGCGGCGGATCACCTCGGCCTGCTTGACATCGTCCTCGGCCACCAGGACATATGCGTTCACGCGGCTCACCCTAGGGTCGGCGCCGCGACACCAGACAGAAGTCTGACGGCGGTCTGACAGGATCTTCATATCCTCCGGCCACGGTGCCGCCATGTCGAAACTCACTCAGCGACGGCGCTCCGCCGTCCTCGTCGGCGCGGGCGCGGCGGCGGCACTGTGCCTCCTCGTGGCCTGCGGTGGAGGCGGCGGGGGCGCGGCGTCCGACGACCATGGCGTCGCCTCGGTCTCCAGCCCGGCCGCCAAGGGCGGGTCGGCGAGGCCGGATGCCGACGACGCATCGGGTCGCCCGCAGTTGCGGCTGGACACCTCCCGGCAGGAGCAGGACCGGCTGACCTTCGTCTATCTCGACTGCCTGCGCGACCACGGTGTCCCCGGCGGGCGCAAGCCGGGTTCGAGTCAGTGGTTCCCCGGGGCAGCGCCACCAAGAACGCCGCCGCCTACAAGGCCTGCCTCGTGAAGAAGCCGCTCCAGCCACCGGAGTTGGACCCGGCGAAGAACCCGCACTACCTGGACGACTTCCGCACGTACATCAGGTGCCTCAACGACGGCGGCCTGAAGGTCAAGGGCCTGGCCGACGGCTCCGGCTGGAACTACGACGGCGAGTCCACCCTGACCCAGGCCCAGCAGGACAGGCTCGACCACGACTGCGAGTTGAAGGCGTACCAGCGGTGACCACGACCAGCGACGAGAACGACGACGCCCGTCCCCGGCGCGGGAAACGCCGCCTGAAGATCGGGGCCGTAGCCCTCGTGGGCGTCACGGCGACCGCGCTCGGCGTCACCGTATGGCAGGACGGGAACGCGAAACCCAGCACGACGGCCACCGAGTCGGCGCGGGTCGCCACCGCGACGGTGACCCGCACCGACCTGTCCAACGCCCAGACTCTGAACGGGACTTTGGGCTACAGCAAGGCGGCACCGGTCAAGGGCGCGAAGCCGGGCCTGGTGACCTGGCTTCCCGCGCCGGGGGCGAGGGTGACCCGCGGGCACCCGTTGTACAAGGTGGACAACGTGCCGGTGCCGGTGTTCTACGGCAGCACACCTCTCTACCGCACGCTCAGCGCGAGGGGAACGACCGGCCCGGACGTGCGGGTGGTCGCCGACAACCTCAAGCGGCTCGGCTACGACATCGGGTCGCAACCGGCACCGGGCACCTGGGTCACCCAACACCCGGCTCCCGAGAGGTTCCCCACCGCCGTCCTGGGCTCGGTCGCCGCCACCCGCATGGGCATCGCGAAGGTCGTCCCCGGTCAGCAGGCCCCGCAGATCTACATCAACCAGCGCTGGTTCACCGTCATCGGCATCCTCGCGCGGACCCCGCTCTCGCCCGACATCGACCGCTCGGTGCTGGTCGGCTGGGACGCGGCCCGCACCCAGCTCAACTTCGCCGGCCACCCCACGGTGATCTACGTCAAGGCCCGCGAGGACGGCATCGACGCCGTCCGCGACGTCCTCGCCCCGACCATCTACCCCGAACTCCCCGGCATGGTCCAGGTCAGCCGCCCCTCCGACGCGTTGGCCGCCGAACGTGCCACCCGGACCACCTTCTCCGCGCTCTTCCTCGGCCTCGCCGGAGTGGCGCTGCTCGTGGGCGGGATCGGCGTGGCCAACACCATGGTGATCTCGGTCCTGGAACGCCGTAAGGAGATCGGCCTACGACGGGCGCTGGGCGCCAACAGGGGCCAGATCCGCAGCCAGTTCCTCACCGAGTCCGTGGCCCTGTCCTGCCTCGGCGGCCTGGCCGGCACCGTCCTCGGAGTCCTCGCGACCGTCGCCTACGCCACCTACCAGGGCTGGCCCCCGGTGATTCCGTTCGCGGCGGTGGCGGGCGGCTTCGGCGGGGCCGTCCTGATCGGCATGGCGGCCGGCGTCTACCCCGCCATCAGGGCCTCCCGCCTCACGCCGACGGAGGCCCTGGCGACAGCCTGACCGCTCATCTCCGCTCGCCCGCCCCCGCACGTACGGGCGAGTTTCACATGGGCGCCACCAGACCCTTCCCTGACGTTTGTTGCTCTTGGAACACTCGCACCGCGCGCATTTCGCCATGTTCCGGCCGGCCGCGCGTCAGGATGAGAGGTGCCTCACCCATGTCCGAAGTCAATCGGCGTCGCTTTCTCCAACTCGCGGGTGCCACCACGGCGTTCACGGCGCTGTCGAACAGCATCGAGCGGGCCGCCGCGCTCCCGGCGAACCACCGCTCGGGGAGCATCGAGGACGTCGAGCACATCGTCGTCCTGATGCAGGAGAACCGGTCCTTCGACCACTACTTCGGCTCGCTCAGCGGCGTCCGGGGCTTCGGCGACCCGCATCCGGTCGTGACCCGGCAGGACGGAAAACCGGTCTGGTACCAGTCGGACGGCACGAAGGACATCCTGCCGTTCCGCCCCGAGGCGAACGACCTGGGCCTCCAGTTCATCCAGGACCTCCCGCACAGCTGGAACGACGGGCACGCCGCGTTCGACGGCGGCAAGTACGACAAGTGGGTGCCGTCCAAGGGCTCCACGACGATGGCGTACCTGACCCGCGAGGACATCCCGTTCCACTACGCGCTCGCCGACTCCTTCACCATCTGCGACGCCTACCACTGCTCGTTCATCGGCTCCACCGACCCGAATCGCTACTACATGTGGACGGGTTACACCGGCAACGACGGCGTCGGCGGCGGCCCGGTCCTCGGCAACGACGAGGCGGGCTACAGCTGGACGACGTACCCCGAGCGGCTGGAGAAGGCCGGGGTCTCCTGGAAGATCTACCAGGACGTCGGCGACGGCCTCGACGCGAGCGGCGGCTGGGGCTGGATCCAGGACGCCTACCGCGGCAACTACGGCGACAACTCCCTCCTGTACTTCAAGCAGTTCCAGAACGCCCAGCCCGGCGACCCGCTCTACGACAAGGCCCGCACCGGCACCGACGCCACCAAGGGCGAGGGCTTCTTCGACCGGCTCAAGGCCGACGTCAAGGGCGGCACGCTGCCGAAGATCTCCTGGGTCGTCGCCCCCGAGGCATTCACCGAGCACCCCAACTGGCCCGCGAACTACGGCGCTTGGTATGTCTCCCAGGTCCTGGACGCGCTGACCTCCGACCCGGAGGTGTGGGCGAAGACGGCCCTGTTCATCACCTACGACGAGAACGACGGCTTCTTCGACCACCTGGTCCCGCCGTTCGCGCCGGGCTCGGCCGCGCAGGGCAAGTCGACCGTCGACGTCGGCCCCGACCTCTTCAAGGGCAACGCCACCAACCCGGCCGGTCCCTACGGCCTCGGCCAGCGGGTGCCGATGATCGTCGTCTCGCCCTGGAGCAAGGGCGGTTACGTCTGCTCGGAGACCTTCGACCACACCTCGGTGATTCGCTTCATGGAAACCCGCTTCGGTGTCCACGAGCCCAACATCTCGCCCTGGCGGCGTGCGATCTGCGGCGACCTGACCGGCGCCTTCGACTTCTCCCACAAGGACGTCAAGAAGGTCCCGCTCCCGGGCACCGACGGCTACCAGCCGCCGGACAAGAACCGTCACCCGGACTACGTGCCGACCCCGCCCGCCAACCCGGTGCTGCCCAAGCAGGAGCGCGGACTGCGCCCGTCCCGGCCCCTCAAGTACGCGGCCACGGTGGACGGTTCGGCCGACACGGCGGCCGGGAAGTTCACGCTCACCTTCGCCTCCGGCGCGAAGGCCGGCGCCAACTTCCTCGTCACCTCCGCCAACCGCACGGACGGGCCCTGGAGTTACACCACCGAGGCCGGCAAGACCGTCTCGGACGCCTGGAACTCGGCGTACTCGAACGGCTCGTACGACCTGACCGTGCACGGCCCGAACGGCTTCCTGCGCGTCTTCAAGGGCCCCGGCAGGACGGCAGGGCCCGAGGTCACCGCGCGGAACTGCGGCGACGACGTCGAGCTGACCTTCACCAACAAGGGCTCCGGGACCGTGCAGTTGAAGGTCGTGGGCGGCTACGGCGGCCGTTCCCAGACCTTCAAGGTGCGGGCGGGCGCCACCGTACGGCACACCTTCGACCTGGGCGCGAGCAAGCGGTGGTACGACCTGACGGTCACCTCGGACGGCGACGCGACGTTCCTGCGGCGATTCGCCGGACATGTCGAGAACGGCCGGCCGGGGGTCAGCGACCCCGCGATCGCGACCGCTTGAGGGGCTTTGTGAGACCGGTTGTTTTCCGGGGCACTCGCGGTAGTGTGCCCCGGTGACCACGCATTCGAACACACCTGCAGGCTGGTACCCGGATCCGCACGGAGCGCCCCAGACCCTCCGGTACTGGGACGGCGCGAAGTGGACCGAGCACACCAACGCGGACCAGCAGGGCCAGGCCGCCCAGCAGCCGCAGGCCGTGCCGCAGCAGCAGGCGGGGCCGGATCCGCGGGCCCAGCGCCAGGTCAAGCAGCAGGTGCAGCAGCAGGCCGGGGTCGCCGGGGGCGGCCCCGGCGGCGGCAGCCTGTTCACCGAGCCGGTGCTCGTGGTGAACCAGAAGGCCAAGCTGATCGAGCTGACCAACGAGTACAAGGTCATGGATCAGAACGGCAATGTGATCGGCTCGGTCGACGAGGTCGGCCAGAGCACGCTGAAGAAGGCGCTGCGTTTCGTCTCCAGCCTCGACCAGTACATGACCCACCGGCTGGAGATCCGGGACGCGTACGGGCAACCGCAGTTGGTGCTGACCCGGCCGGCGAAGATCATGAAGTCCAGGGTGATCGTGTCCCGTCCGGACGGTTCGCCGGTGGGCGAGATCGTGCAGCAGAACATGATCGGGAAGATCAACTTCGCGCTGAACGCGGACGGCCGGCAGATAGGCGCGATCAAGGCGGAGAACTGGCGGGCCTGGAACTTCGCCATCGTCGACCACGCGGACAACGAGGTCGCCCGGATCACCAAGACCTGGGAAGGCCTCGCCAAGACGATGTTCACCACCGCGGACAACTACGTCCTGCAGATCCACTACCAGCTGCCCGAGCCCCTGTTGAGCCTGGTGGTGGCGACGGCCCTGACCGTCGACACCGCGCTCAAGCAGGACTCGCGCGGCCTCGGCTGATCCCTCTCAGAGCGCGGTGAGATGCCCCGGCGCGGACTTCCGGTCCGGCTGCCGGGGCAGCAACGCCGGTTCGGCGGACGCCGATTGAGGCTCCAGCGCCAGGACGGCGGCCACGGGGTGATCGTGGTCGTCGTACTCGTGCGGCAGCGGTACGGCGGGTGTCACCCGGGTCAGCAGGACCACGCCCCAGGATGCGATGCCGGCTCCCGCCAGGGCGAGGAGGATGCCGGCCGCGCCGCCCTGGAGGCGTTCGCCGAGCAGCGCGAGGCCGATCGCGGCGGCTGCCAGGGGGTTCGCCAGGGTCACCACCGCGAGCGGGGCGCCGAGGCCGCCCCGGTAGGCGGTCTGCGAGAGCAGCAGCCCGCCCGCCGCGAACACCGCGACCAGCAGGGCGACTCCGACCACCTGCATGCTCAGCAGCGGACCCGAACGGTCCGTCGCCGCGACCGTCACGGTCTGCGTGAGCGCGGAGGCCACACCCGAGGCGACACCGGACGCCGAGGCATGCCGTAGACCGGGCTTCGCGCCGCGTCGGGCCAGGAGGCCGATGAGTGCGGACGTCGTGCCCGCGACCGCCAACGCCTGGGGAACGGTGAGGACTTGGTCGGGCTGCGGGCCGGATGCCGTGACCAGCAGGGCGGACAGGCCGAGCAGGGTGAGGGCGGTGCCCCGCCACTCGACCGTGGTGACCCGACGGCCGGCCACCCGCGCGCCCATCGGTACGGCGGCGACGAGGGTGAGGGCTCCCAGCGGCTGTACGACGGTAAGCGGGCCGTACTTGAGGGCCACGACGTGCAGCAGGGCGGCCGACGCGTTCAGGACGACCGTCCACCACCACGAACCGGTGGCGAGCAGGCGCAGCATGCCCGAGTCGGAGTTGCGGGACGCCAGCCGTTCCTGGGCCACGGCCGCCGCCGCGTAGGCGACGGCCGAGAACAGGGACAGGACGACGGCGACGAGGGTGGCGTTCATCGGCCGGCTCCGACGAGAACCGGCTCTTCTGCGGCGAGTCGGGGCCGGCCGCGGCCGGCGGTCGTCGCCGTGCGGTGCGGGGGATGGATGAACGCGAGGGCGATGCCGAGCATGGCGGTGGCCACGATCGCGTCGAGCCAGTAGTGGTTCGCCGTGCCGATGATGACCATCAGCGTGACCAGCGGATGCAGCAGCCACAGCCAGCGCCAGCGCGAGCGGGTCGCGACGATCAGGCCGATCGCGACCATCAGGGCCCAGCCGAAGTGCAGCGAGGGCATCGCCGCGAACTGGTTCGAGAGGTGGTCGCTGGTCGGCGGGCCGTACACGGAGGGGCCGTAGACCTTGGCGGTGTCGACCAGGCCCGTCGCGGCCAGCATGCGCGGGGGTGCGAGGGGGAACACGAAGGGGAGTACCAGGGCGGCCGAGGTGACCGTCGCCAGGACTCGGCGGGCCCAGACGTAGTGCGCGGGGCGCCGCAGGTACAGCCAGACCAGGAAGGCGACGGTGGCCGGGAAGTGGACGGTCGCGTAGAAGGTGTTCGCGATGTGCACGAGGGTGTCGCTGTGCAGCAGCACCGACTGCACCGAGCCCTCGTTCGGGAGACGCAGGGTCCGTTCCAGGTCCCACACGTGGCGGGCGTTGTGCAGGGCCTCACCGGTGTGGCCCGTCGCCAGCTGGCGGCCGAACTTGTAGACGAGGAAGAGTCCTGCGACGAGCAGGAGCTCACGGACGAGCGGGGGCCGCGCTATCGCGCTGGTCCCCTTCTCTGCAGGCTCGGTGCGGGCATTCATCCCCCGGCCCCTTCGCTGACGGTGGTGCGTGTGGTGGTGCAGGCAGGGCTTGTGACCCGGCTCGCGGCCCGAACTCATCGGTACGAGTTCGTTCCGATACGCCAGTGTACCGATACGGGCGGGTACCGATACGGCGGAGTACCGGTACACTGGCGTATCGATAGCGAAACGAGACACACTGGAGAGCGGGCCCCGGTCCGCGGACCGAGCGAGGAGACGAGCCATGACGTCGCAGGCTGAGGACGCACCGGACACGGTCGCCGCCTCGCGCCGCTCCAAGATCACGCCCGAGCGTGAGCGGGAGTTCTTCGACGCCGTGCTCGAACAGATCCGGGAATGCGGGTACGACTCCGTCAGCATGGAGGGCGTCGCCAGCAGCACCCGGTGCAGCAAGTCCACGCTCTACCGGCAGTGGGGGACCAAGCCCCAGTTCGTCGCGGCCGCGCTGCGCGCCAACCGCCGGGTGCACTTCACCGGCATCGACACGGGATCGCTCGCGGAGGACCTGCGCCAGGCCGCGCGGGCGGCGGGTGCCTGGTCGGCGAAGGACACGAAACTCGTCTCGGCGCTCGGCCACGCCGTCATCCAGGACAGCGAACTCGCCCAGGCGGTACGGGAGGCGCTCGTCCATCCCGAGATCGCCGCGCTGGAGGACATCCTGCGCCGCGGTGTGGAACGCGGCGAGATCCCGGCGGACCATCCGGCCCTGCCGTACGTCCCCGCCCAGATCTTCGGCGTCCTGCGGGCCCGCCCCGTCCTGGAGGGCTGTTACGCCGACCCCGACTACCTCGTCAGATTCGTGGAGGCCGCGGTGCTACCGGCACTCGGCCTCACCTGAGAACCAGGCCGCCGTCCATGGGATGACTGGACGGTGACCTGCTCGCGCCGCACCGTGGGGACGGGGGCGGCGCGCACCCCCCGGCCGGGTGGGGTTCCTCTTGAGCGGAGAGGCGCCCCACCCGGCCGACTGGTGTACGGGGAACTGACTTGGTTGCGGCGGGAGTTCAGATCTTCTGTCCGTCGCCGCCGCTGCCCGAGGCCACCTTGATGCCCGAGGTGATCTCGTCGATCACGGACTGCTTCTGGCCGACGTCGACACCGAACCGGACCACGACGATCTGACTCGCGCTGGCCGGCGACGGGAAAGCGAGCGACTCGACATAGCCGTCGGCGCCCTTGCTGGTGACCGCTTTCCAGCGGACCAGGTAGCCCTTCTGCCCGGCCACGGTGACGGCCTTGGAGGCGAGGACCTCGTGGGAGGTGATGCTGCCGTAGGTCGTACCGCCGTAGGACTCCTTCGCGTTGGCGGCGATGTCCGCCTTCGCGACCGCCTCCGCCGTGCTGCCCTTCGTGCCCAGCACCACCGCGGGCGAGGAGTACGCCCCGCCGTTGGTGCAGGTCTGAGCGGTGTTGCCGGGGCACTTGTAGGACGTGTTCGACGTGACCTGCGCGCCGACCTGGATGACCTGGCCGTACCAGTCGGACGGCACGGTGAAGCTGATGCCGTCGAGTGAGTCGATCACAGTTCCGCCGGCTTTGACCTTCGGCTCCGCCGACTGGCTGGGAGCGGGCGTCGCACCACCGGTACCACCGGAACCACCCGTCCCGCCGGACCCGCCGAACGGATCGCTCTGGCCGCCCGTGCCGCCGGAACCGCCCGTGCCGCCGGAACCGCCCGTGCCGCCCTGCCCCTCGGGACCGCCCTGGCCGCCGACGCCGCCCTGCCCGTTCGGCGCCTGCTGGTTGCCGGCCTGGGTTCCGCTCCCGCTGCCGTTGTGGGACAGCGCGTACGCACCGACACCGATGGCCGTGAGGACCGCCACCGCGACGGCCACGGCTATGCCCGTGCGCAGATTGCGGCGCGGCGCGGCCGGGGGTGCGGCGGGATACGCCGGGTACGCCCCGCCGTACGGCGGCTCTGTCGGGGGACCCCATTCGGCGCCCGACCCGGCGGGCCGAGTGCGGTCCGTCCATGCCTTGCCGTCCCACCAGCGCTCGTCGGCGGGACCGTCATTCGTGTGCCCGGGATCGGGGTACCACCCGGGGGGAGTCACCTGCGTCATGCCCCTACCGTATGAGGCGTCGGTGAAAGGGGGATGAGAGGATCCGGCCGCGGTGCCCCCGCCCGGGCGGCGGGCATGATCAGAAGTACTTCTTCTTCACCGCGGCGGCGAGGTTGCTCTTGGGCACGGTGGCGTCGCAGCGGACACCGCCGTCCACCGCGTCGGTCCAGCTCTGGGCCTTGCCGTACTGGCCGGTCTTGACACAGCCGATGCCGTCGCACGCCCACCGGGTCCAGTTGCCCGTGACCTTCCGCGTGCCGGAGTAGATCACCGACGCCCCGATGGTGAGGACCTTCTCGACGCTGTACGTCTTGGTGACGGTGCCGCCCGTGTGGTTCTCGATCACCTTCCGGTGGGTGATCGCCCAGGGCTTGGCCACCTTCGGTCAAGTGATCTTGTGCGAGTTCGCGGTGCAGTGGTCGACCGCGGACGCCTGAGTCGCCGGCACCGCGACGAGCGCCGAAGTCGTCATCGCGGGAGCAACGGATCTGAGCTGATTCACAGGCTTGGTGGGCGATGCTCCGCAGTGTTACGGGATTGATCGAAAGTGGCTTTGTTTCGACGCCTTCTGACTGCTCGTCATGCCTATGAGCCCAGCTGTCACCCGTTGCGGCAACAGCTCCCCGGACCGGCCTCCACTTCGGCATCCGGAGGGCTACGCTCAAGGGCTGTACGTCGTTCGGGCTACTGGGGAGGTATCGGGATGACGGAGGAACGGCCTCCGGAGGCCGCCTCGGCCTCCCTGTGGGAGCGCGACGAGGAAGTCGCCGGTGTGGTGGAGGCGATCGACCGTCTCCGCGCCGACGAGTCGTCCTCGGGCAGCCTGCTGATGGTCCGCGGCGAGGCCGGGTTCGGGAAGACCGCTCTCCTGGCCGAGACCCGCCGCATCGCCGAGGCACGCCGCTGCGCGGTCTGGCAGGCCCGCGGCGGCGAGACCCTCAGGTCCGTCCCCTTCAACGTCGTACGGCAGTTGCTGCAACCCGCCCTGGTCTCGCTGATGCCCGAGGAGATCCGCGAGTACCTCGGCGACTGGTACGACATCGCGGGCCCCGCCCTCGGCGTCACCGAACCCGGCGAGCGGCAGCCCGACCCGCAGGGCGTGTGCGACGGACTGGTCGCCGCGGTACGCCGGCTCGCCAAGCGCGTCTGGCCGCTGGTCCTGATCGTCGACGACGCCCACTGGGCCGACCAGGAGACCCTGCGCTGGCTCGCCGCGTTCGCCGAACGCCTCGACGACCTGTCCGTCCTGCTCGTGGTCGCCCGCAGGCCTGGCGAGGTCAGCGGCGAGAGCGCCCGCTACCTGGACGCGATCGCCGCGGCGGCGGGACCGCCGGCCACCGTCCTGGAATCGCTCACCCCGAGGGCCACCGCGGGCCTCACCCGCGCCACCCTCGGCCCGCACGCCGACGGCGCGTTCTGCCGCGAGGTGTGGGCGGTCACCGACGGAAACCCGTACGAGACCGTCGAACTCCTCGCCAAGGTGCAGGACAGCGGCCTGGAACCCGTCGAGGACGCGGCCACCGAACTGCGCGAGCTCAACCGCTCCGCCCGCGGCGGCGGACTGGTCGCCCGCCTGGACGACCTGGGCTTCGAGGCCACCCGGTTCGCCTGGGCCGCCGCCATCCTCGGCACCGGCATCTCCGTGAGCCTGGTCGCCAAGCTCGCCACCATGAGCCACGACGAGGCGGGCCGCTGCGCCGAACTGCTCCGCACCGCCCGCATCCTCACCGCACCCGACCCCGCCGCGTCCCAAGCCGGCGCCGGCGAGCTGGAGTTCGTCCACCCGCTGATCGCCAGCGCCGTCTACGACTCCATCCCGGGCGGCGTCCGTACGGCCATGCACGGCATCGCCGCCCAGGTCGTCACCGACTCCGGGCTCGGCGCGGCCTCCGCCTCACGGCACCTCCTCAAGGTGCACCCGGACGACGACCAGGAACTCGTCGAGCAGCTGCGCGAGGCGGCCCGCGAACACCTCTCCATCGGCGCCCCCGACGCCGCCCGCCGCTGTCTGGAGCGCGCCCTCCTGGAGCCGCCGCTCGCCGAGACCCACGCGCACGTGCTCTTCGAACTGGGCTGCGCCACCCTGCTCACCGCGCCCGCCACCACCATCGGCCACCTCCAGACCGCCCTCGGTATGCCCGGCCTCGACGGCCACGCACGCGTGGACGCCGTTTTCCGGCTCTCCCAGGCCCTGATCCACAACAACCAGCTGGAGGAGGCCGTCCGCACCGTCGAGGCGGAGGCCGTCCGCTACGAACCCGGCGCCGCCCGGATGCGGCTCCAGGCCGTGCAGTTCATGTGGGAGGGCATCCACGCGGGCGAGGGCATCTCCCCGGGACGCTCCGAACGGCTCGCCGCACTCGCCGGCACCTGCACCGGCCGGGACAACTCCGAGCGGGCCCTGCTGATCCTGCGCGGCTTCGACGCCATGACCCACGGCGAGAACGCCGAGGAGGTCGTCGAGGTCTGCGACCGCGCCCTCGTCAACGGACGGCTCGCCCCCGGACTCGGCTGGACCGACACCGAGTGGGGCATCGAGATCCTCATGATGCTCGCCAGCGCGTACGCCTACACCGACCGCCTGGACCGCGCGGAGAGCCTGTACAACGAAGCCCTGCGCGCCTACGTGTCCGCGGGCTGGAGCGGCGGCCACCTCTCCCTGGCACACGCCTACATCGGCCTCGGCCACCGCAGGCGCGGCCGCCTCCGCGACGCCGAGACCTCGCTGCGCGAGTCCCTGCGCCTCGCCGAGCGCGTCGGCCGCGGACTGCCCCTGTACTGGTCGGCCACCTGCAACCTGGTCGACACGCTGCTCGCCCGCGGCCATGTCCAGGAGGCCTGGGCGACCGCCGAACAGTACGGCTTCACACCGCCTTACCCCTCCACCATCGTGCTGCCCGACCCGCGCTGCGTACGCGGCCGCCTCCTGCTCGCCGTCGGCCGCACGAAGGACGGCATCAACGAACTGGAACAGGCCGCGAAAGCCGCGACCGTGCGCGGCCACCACAACCCGGTCCTCGTCCCCTGGGCCGTCGACCTCGCCCGCGCCCTCGCCGTCGAGGACCCGACCCGCGCGGCCCAACTGGCCTCCGACGCCCGCCGTCAGGCCGAACACTTCGGCACGGACACGGCGATCGGCGAGGCCCTCCGCTGTGCCGCCGCGCTGGAAACGGGCCAGCGCGCAGTGCGCCTCGCGGCGCAGGCCGTCGCTTACCTTGAGTCCTCACCCTGCCAGTA
The DNA here is from genome assembly GCF_035982055.1 of Streptomyces sp. NBC_01288. Classification (NCBI taxonomy): domain Bacteria; kingdom Bacillati; phylum Actinomycetota; class Actinomycetes; order Kitasatosporales; family Streptomycetaceae; genus Streptomyces; species Streptomyces sp. NBC_01288. The sequence goes on along the minus strand of NZ_CP108427.1, from coordinate 1,482,301 downwards.
CGAACATGCGGCGGCGCGGGTCGAGTACGGGATCGCCGCGCGGTCTGTGGCGGAGATCAACAGGGGCCTGACGCTTGCGCGTTCGTGCGGGGCGGATGGTCTGGTGGCGCAGGCGCGGGAGGTGCTGGAGACGGGGAGGGGGTTGCGGTGATTTGTCGTTCGGCTGCGGGCCGGTGGGGGCTGGTCGCGCAGTTCCCCGCGCCCCTTAAAAGCACAGGCCAGCCCGTGTCTTTAGGACGCGGGGAACTGCATCTCTGAGAACACGGGCCAGCCCAAGTCTTTGGGAGAGCGGGGAACTGCACCTCTGAGAACACAGGCCAGACCAAGTCTTTAGGGGCGCGGGGAGCTGCGCGCCTCTGAGAACACGGGCCAGCCCAGGTCCTTAGGGGCGCGGGGAACTGCGCGACCAGCCACGACGCAGCCGCAGGCGACGCACAACGAGCAGCCCCACCCCCTCAGTCGTTCTCTTCGGCCAACACCCGCTGCGCCACAGCAAACGCCGAGTTCGCCGCAGGCACCCCGCAATACACGGCACTCTGCAACAACACGGCCCCGATCTCCTCCGGCGTGAGCCCATTCCGCCGAGCCGCCCGAACATGCATGGCCAACTCGTCGTAGTGCCCATGTGCAATCAACGCGGTGAGTGTGATCATGCTCCGTTCGCGCCGCGACAACGTTGGATCGGTCCAAACCTCCCCCCACGCATACCGCGAGATGAAGTCCTGGAACCGCGCGGTGAACGGCGTCTGCCGAGCCTGCGCCCGGTCCACATGGGCGTCACCGAGCACCTCCCGCCGTACCTGCATCCCACGCCTCGCACCCCCACCGAGGTGCGCCCGCAACGCCGTCAGAACAGCCACCGGGCACTGCGCCACCGCCAGATGCGAGGCACCCGGAATCTCCACGAGGGCCGAGCCCGCCACCGCGTCCGCGATCTCCCGCAGATGCGCCGGCGGCGTCGCCGGATCCTCGCGACCGGCGATCACCAGCGTCCGCGCGCTGATCTCGGAAAGCCGCTCGCGCAGGTCGTACGCGGCCAGGGCGTCACAGCACGCGGCGTACGCCCCCGGGTCGGCGTCACGCTGGTCGGCGACCAGCTCCGGAACGGTGAACCCGGGCGTGAACCAACGGGAGTCGGCGCTCTCGACGAGCCAGCCCAGCCCCTCGCTCCGTACCCGCGCGGCCCGTTCCTCCCACGGCTTCGCCCCGTTGAAGCGGGCCGAGGAACAGATGACGGCGAGCGACGCGACCCGCTCGGGGTGATGCACCGCGAGATGCAGCCCGACCGCACCGCCCAACGACACACCCGCGTACGCGAATTGCTCGATCCCGAGGGAGTCGGCGAGCGCGAGCACCAGGTTCGCGAGGTCCCCGACGGTCGCCCCAGGGCCGATCAGCCCGGGTGCCGAGCCACCATGCCCGGGCAGGTCCCAGCGGATCACCCGGTGGGTGACGGACAGTTCGGGCGCGACCTTGTCCCACAGGGCGTACGACGTGCCCAGCGAGGGCCCGAGCAGCAGCGGGGGAGCGGAATCGGCGCCCCCGGCACGGAAGTTGAGGAGTTTCTCGGTCAACGTCGCTCCAACGCACGGTCGGTGAGGGCTCCGGCGGAACCCGTGTAACGGGCGGGGTCGGTCAGCGCGGAGAGGTCGATATCCTTCAACTCCGCCTCACAGGCGAGCAGTTCGGCCAGCGGACGGTCTTCGGAGTACGCCCGGCGGGCTACCTCCGTCAGCAGCTCCTTCGCCCGGGCCCGGCCCAGCAGCGGCGCCAGCTCGGCCGACAGCCGCTCGGAGACGATCAACCCATGGGTGAGACCCAGGTGTTCACGCATGACGTCCGGGTGCACCCGCAGCCCCTCGGTCAGTTCGGCGGCATCACGCGCCGCCCCGCCGACCAGCCGCAGCAGGTCCCGCAACGGTTCCCATTCGGCATGCCAGGCCCCGGCCGGCCGCTCGTCCTCGGCGCCCAGCGAGCCGTAGAGGACGGCCGCGAGCTGCGGTGCCCGGCGCGCGGCGGCGGCGATCAGCGTGGACCGTACGGGATTCGCCTTGTGCGGCATGGCCGACGAACCGCCGCCGCTGCCCTCGGAGACCTCGGCGATCTCGGTACGGCACAGGACGAGGACGTCGGCGGCGACCTTGCCCAGCGCGCCCGCCGCGAAGGCCAGGCAGCCGGCGAGGTCGGCGATCGGCGTCCGGAGTGTGTGCCAGGGCAACAGCGGTGCCGCCAGGCCGAGTTCACGGGCGTAGGCGTCCGGCAGCGCGAGCGCGTCCTCGGCGCCGTACGCGGTGAAGGCGGCCAACGTGCCTGCCGCGCCACCGAGTTGGACGGGCAGCGCATCCCTTGCCACCCGTACGCGATCCCGCGCGTCGAGCACCAGCGACCGCCATCCCGCCGCCTTCAGCCCGAACGTCGTCGGTACGGCGTGCTGGGTGAGCGTCCGGCCTGGCATCGCGGTGTCGCGGTGGGCGGCGGCCAACCCCGACAGCGCACGCTCCGTGCGGGCCAGGTCGGTCAGGACCAGGTCCAGGGTGCGGGACGCGACCAGCATCGTCGCCGTGTCCATGATGTCCTGGCTGGTCGCACCCCGGTGGACGTACGGGCCGTACTCCCCGCCGACCGCCTTCGTCAGATCAGCGACCAGGGGGATCACCGGGTTCCCGCCGGGCTTGGACCGTTCCACGAGGGAGCGTACGTCGAACCGGTCCGCGTCGGCCGCGGCCGTCGTCACCGCTGTCGCCGCCTCGGTGGGAGCGAGCCCCAGCGCGGCCTGGGCGCGGGTGAGCGCGGACTCCGCGTCGAGCAGGGCCCGTAGATACGCGGTGTCGCTCGTCGCGGACGCGGCGGGGGAGCCGGCCCACCCGGGGGCGAGCAGGCCGGTGTCCGACGACGGGTCGGCAGCTGTCACTGGAACTCCAGGAAGACCGTTTCGCCTTCGCCCTGAAGGCGGATGTCGAAACGGTATGTGCCCCTGCCGTCGTCCTGCGCGATCAACGTGTCGCGCCGCGCCGCGTCAAGCCCGGACAGCAGCGGGTCCGCGGCGAGCGCGGACTCGTCGCCCGGCAGGTAGATCCGGGTGAAGAGGTGCACCAGCAGTCCGCGCGCGAAGACGCATGCGGAGAGGTACGGGGCGCTCCGGCCGCGCGCGCCCGGCCGTAGTGTCCGTGCGTACCAATGACCGTTGGCGTCGGTCTGGATGCGGCCCCAGCCGGTGAACTCGACGCCGTTGCGGCCGAGATAGCCGCCGCCGGCCGGGTCGCGCCGGATCGAGCCGTCGGTCGTGGAGACGTTGCCCTCGGAGTCGGGCCCCCACAGTTCGACGAAGGCGTCCGGAAGCGGATTGCCCTCGCCGTCGTAGACGTAGCCCTGGACGGTGATCGTGTCCGGGTGCCCGACCGGCGCGATGTCGCCGCCGCCGGGGAACGGGAGCGCGTAGCCGTAGAAGGGGCCGACCGTGTGCGACGGGGTCGGCAGCACGGATTCCGGGCGGCTCGTGTCGATCTTCGTCATGGTGGGTCAGCGTCCTTCTTCGATCCAGGTGGCGTGCGGGCCGTCGAGCACGATGTCCCAGTGGTAGCCCATCGAGAACTCGGGCACCGACAGGCTGTGGTCGTACGTCGCCACGAGGCGCTGCCGGGCCGCGTCGTCCGTCACCGACTGGATGATCGGGTCGTACGGGAACAGCGGATCGCTCGGGAAGTACATCTGCGTCACGAGCCGTTGCGTGAACGCCGTGCCGAACATCGAGAAGTGGATGTGCGCCGGACGCCAGGCGTTGACGTGGTTGCGCCAGGGGTAGGGGCCCGGCTGGACCGTCGTGAAGCGGTAGTTGCCCTCGTCGTCGGTCAACGTCCGCCCGAAACCTGTGAAGTTGGGGTCCAGCGGGGCGTCGTGCTGCTCGCGCTGATGGGCGTAGCGGCCGGCCGAGTTCGCCTGCCAGATCTCCACCAACTGACCGCGGATCGGATGCCCGTCCCGGTCCAACAGCCGCCCGGAGACGGTGATCCGCTCACCGATCGGCTCGCCGTTGTGCTGTCGGGTCAGGTCGTTGTCGATCTCCGTGATGTCCCGCTCGCCGAACGCGGGGGAGGCCAGCTCCACCAGCTCCGGGTCCTTCGAGACGTCGACGGTGACCGGCGGCTGTTTCGGGTGGCGGAGGAGTGAGGAGCGGTACGGGGCGTAGTCGCGGCGCGGGTGGTGCTCGACCGGCGAGCCGTCGGCGACCCGCTTCTCGTACGTCGCGTGTTCGGCCGCTATTTCGAGGTCGATGTCGTGCTGGGTGAGAGCCATGGGGGTTCCTGCCGTTCGAGTTCCGGCCGTTCGGGTTCCTAGCGTTCGAGGACGAGGGCCAGGCCCTGGCCCACGCCGATGCAGAGGGTGGCGACGCCAACTCCCGAGCCCTTGCGGGCGAGTTGGTGCGCGACGGTGCCCGCGAGCCGGGCACCGGAAGCGCCGAGCGGGTGGCCGAGAGCGATGGCACCGCCCTGGGGATTGAGGATCGCGGGGTCGAACTCGGGCCACTCGGCGACACATCCGAGCACCTGCGCGGCGAACGCCTCGTTGAGCTCCAGGACTGACAGGTCGTCAAATCCCTTGCCCGCCTTGGTGAGTGCGCGGTTGACGGCTTCCACGGGGGCGAGTCCGAAGTACTGCGGGTCGAGCGCGTTCACCCCGGTGGCGGAGACGCGGGCGAGGGGCTGACGGCCGGTGGCCTTGAGTCCTTCCTCGTCGACCAGGAGAAGGGCGGCGGCACCGTCGTTGAGCGGTGAGGCATTGCCCGCGGTCACCGTCCCGTTCTCCGTGCGGAAGGACGGCTTGAGCTTGGCCATGGCGGCGAGGGAGGCGTCCGCCCGTACGGACTCGTCGGCGCCGAAGACGACCGGGTCGCCCTTGCGCTGCGGGATCGACACGGGCGCGATCTCGCCGTCGAAGAGCCCCGCGGCCTGCGCCTCGGCAGCCTTCCGGTGACTCGCGAGCGCGAACTCGTCCTGCTGCTCGCGGCCGATCTTGTGCTTGTCGGCGATCAACTCCGCGCTCTCACCGAGCGGGATGGTCCACTCCGGGTTCATGGCCGGATTGACCATGCGCCAGCCGAGCGTGGTCGAGTACAACTCGGTGTGCCCGGCGGGGAACGGCCGGTCCGACTTCGGCAGCACGTACGGCGCCCGGGTCATCGACTCGACCCCGCCCGCCACGGCGATGGAGGCGTCGCCGACCGCGATCGCGCGGGCCGCCTGGATGACCGCTTCGAGGCCGGACGCGCAGAGCCGGTTGACCGTGACGCCCGGCACGGAGGTGGGCAGGCCCGCGAGGAGGCCGGCCATGCGGGCGACGTTGCGGTTCTCCTCGCCGGCGCCGTTGGCGTTGCCGAAGTAGACGTCCTCGATGCGGGAGGGGTCCAAGTCGGGGGTGCGGACGAGGAGTTCGCGGAGGGCGTGGGCGGCGAGGTCGTCGGGGCGGACGGACGCGAGACCTCCGCTGTACCTGCCGATGGGGGTGCGGACGGCGTCGACGATGTAAACCGGGTTCACAGCAGGCCTTCCGTGACGGTGAGTTTCGCGTCGGTCTTGGCGACGATCTCCTCGACACTCACACCGGGCGCGGTCTCGATCAACACGAGACCTTCGGGTGACACGTCGATCACGCCGAGATCGGTGATGACTCGGTTCACACACGCTTTGCCTGTGAGCGGCAGCGCGCACTCCGCGAGGATCTTGGGGGAGCCGTCCTTGGCCACATGGGTCATGACGACGATGACGGTGCGGGCGCCGTGCACGAGGTCCATCGCCCCGCCGATCCCGGTGATCATCTTTCCGGGGATCGCCCAGTTCGCCAGGTCACCGCCCGCCGACACCTGCATCGCGCCCAGCACGGCGACATCGATGTGCCCGCCCCGGATCATTCCGAAGGAGAGCGCCGAGTCGAAGAAGGAGGCGCCCGGCAGGACCGTCACGGTCTCCTTGCCGGCGTTGATCAGATCCGGGTCGACCTGGTCCTCGGTCGGAAACGGGCCGGTACCCAGGATGCCGTTCTCGGATTCGAGGATCACCTCGACGCCCGGCGGGAGGTAGTTGGGGATCAGGGTCGGCAGGCCGATGCCGAGATTGACGTACTGCCCGTCCTGGAGTTCGCGTGCCGCGCGGGCCGCCATCTCCTCGCGTGTCCAGGCCATCAGCTGCTCACCGTCCGCTGCTCGATCCGCTTGTCGGCGGCCTGCTCGGGGGTGAGCGCCACCACCCGCTGCACGAAGATCCCGGGCAGGTGCACCGCGTCCGGGTCGATCTCGCCGGGCTCGACCAGCTCCTCCACCTCGGCGATCGTCACCTTGCCCGCCATCGCCGCGAGGGGGTTGAAGTTCCGGGTGGACTTGTTGAAGACGAGGTTGCCGTGCCGGTCGCCCTTCGCGGCGCGGACCAGCGCGAAGTCGGTGCGGATGCCGCGCTCCAGGACGTACTCGGTGCCGTCGAACTCCCGCACCTCCTTCGGCGGCGAGGCGAGCGTGACGCCGCCCGAGCCGTCGTAGCGCCAGGGCAGTCCGCCCTCGGCGACCTGCGTGCCGACGCCGGCCGGGGTGTAGAAGGCGGGAATCCCCGCACCGCCCGCGCGCAGCCGCTCCGCGAGGGTGCCCTGGGGGATCATCTCGACCTCCAGTTCGCCGGCGAGGTACTGGCGGGCGAACTCCTTGTTGGCGCCGATGTAGGAGCCGGTCACCCGCGCGATCCGCCCGGCGGAGAGGAGGACGGCGAGGCCGGACTCCATCGCGCCGCAGTTGTTGGAGACCACGCCCAGGCCGGTCGTGCCGCGCTCGTAGAGGGCCTGGATCAGCACGTTCGGCACACCGCTCAGCCCGAAGCCGCCGACCGCGAGCGTCGCTCCGTCCGGCACATCGGCCACGGCCTCGTCGGCCGTGGCGACCACCTTGTCCATCCGTGAAGCTCCGTCCCGTTCGAGCGCCCGGTCAGCAGGTAATCAGGGCACTGAGCATTTCGGTGAAGTTTCCTTCACGCTGTCACTGTGGGGGCTCCCCGTCAAGGCCTCTGAGAAGTGCGAGGTCAAGTGCGGGGACATGTCGATGCGCAAGGCTGGACTCGGTCATAGGGCCTCCAGGTATCGTTCAGTGCACGGATGAATTCGACTTCGGGAGGGCACATGGCCGCGGTGGACCTCACCACCCACCCCGGGCACCTCGCCCGGCGACTCCAGCAGGCGCACTATCTGCTGTGGAACACCATGGTCTCCGAGGAGATCACCTCCCCGCAGTTCGCGGTGCTCAACGCGCTCGCCGAGGAACCGGGGCTCGATCAGCGCACGGTGGGGGAGCGGGTGGGCCTTGACCGGTCTACCGTCGCGGAGGTGATCAGCCGGCTGATCAGGCGCGGGTTGCTCGACAAGGTGCGTGATCCGCAGGACGGGCGGCGGTTTCTGCTGCGGCTCACCGATGAGGGCACGCGTGTCCATCGCAAGCTGGTTGTGCGGACGGCTCGGATGAACCAGGTTTTTCTGGCTCCGCTCTCCGCCGAGGAGCAGGGCGTCTTTTTTGACCTCATCCAACGTGTCTCGGACGCGGCGGAGGGGCTCCGCAATCCTGCGGAACCCCTCGCCGTACGGCGGTAGGTGGGCCGTTTTTTGCTGCGGGCCGGTGGGGGCTGGTCGCGCAGTTCCCCGCGCCCCTAAAGGCGGCGCGTCTTTGGCGGCCCCGCTCAGGCCTTGGCGAACACCACCCAGACCTGGCCCTTCGCGAAGTTCATGGGCTTGCCGTCCGCGGTGGTGAACTCCGTTCCGTCCGTGGCCTTTTGTCGCTTCCAGTCGACGCTGTACGTACGGCCGTCCCGCAGGACGTCCGCCTTCCCGGAGCCGACGGTCTCCGTGTAGGGCGTGTTGTTGCCCAGGACGTCGTGGTACTTGGACTTGCGGATCTTGACGTACTGGACGACGACCGTCGCCGGGGCGACCCGCTTGCCGTTGGTCAGCACGGTGGGTGTGCCGTCCTCGGTGATCAGCCAGCGGTGCTTGGTTCCGGACCAGGTGAAGGTGAAGCGGGCCGCCGGGTAGCGGACGCTGCGGGAGGCCGTGGGCTTGCCGCCCGTAGGGGCCGCGCCGTAGTGGAAGCCGGTGGTCAGGGCCGCCGCGCCCGGGGCGGAGGGGAGCAGCTTGTTCGGGTGGAGGTAGAGGTTGTGCGGGGCGGACTTGCCGACGCCCCGGTAGTAGGCGGCGCCCTCCTCGTCGGGCGACGCCGATCGCAGCGGGGCCTTGGCGATCAGCGGCAGGAGCTTGTGCTGTGCGCCGGAGAAGGCGAGCGTCGGGTCGTCGAACTGGCGCAGCAGCTCCAGGTCGGAGACGCGGGCGCTGCGCACCGGGCCGACGGACTGGGGCAGCTTGGTGGCGAAGACCGCCATCAGCCGGCTCAGCCCGCCCTCGACCTGCTCCGCGTACACGATGTCCGCCGAGTCCAGACCCGTCTGCGGGCGGGCCGCGGACACGTTGTCGATCTTCACCGCGAGCAGCGGACCGGCGGCGGGCGCGACCGTGCCGCCTGCGCTCGGGCTCTGGGCCGGGGTCTGCGTAGGGGGCCGGCTCTGTCCGCGCCCGTCGTCGGCGGAGCTGCCGTGATGTGCCGTGCAGCCCACCCCCAGGGAGGCCGTCAGCGTGGCGGCCAGCAGCGCCGCTCTTCTCGCGCCGCGCCGCTGAGGCGTCTTTTGTCCCATGCCCACCGTTGCCACCAAGTCTGTGTTTTCGATTGTGCGTTTATAAGTTCATTGATGGCCATACCCGCTCGGTTGTGATTGTGCGCGTCGAATGGGCCGATCGGCCCACCGGAAGATCCGGAAGGGGTCAGTCCGGCGGACCGAGGATCTCGGCCAGGTCATAACGGACCGGTTCCTCCAGTTGTGCGTACGTGCAGCTCTCGGGCGTGCGGTCGGGGCGCCAGCGGCGGAAACGCGCCGTGTGCCGGAAGCGCGCGCCGTTCTCCATGTGGTCGTACGCCACCTCGGCCACCCGCTCCGGTCTGAGCGGCACCCAGGAGAGGTCCTTCTTGCCGGACCAGCGGCTCGGGGCGCCCGGCAACCGGGCGGATTCGTGCGCGGCCTCCTCCGCCCAGGCCGCCCAGGGATGCCCGGTCGGGTCGTCCATGCGCAGCGGCGCGAGTTCCTCGATGAGCTCGGCGCGCCGCTTCATGGTGAAGGCGGCGGACACCCCCACGTGTTGCAGGGCGCCCTGACCGTCGTAGAGGCCGAGAAGGAGCGAGCCCACGACGGGGCCGCTCTTGTGGAGGCGGTAGCCCGCGACGACGGCGTCCGCGGTCCGTTCGTGCTTGATCTTGAACATCGCGCGCTCGTCCTGGCGGTAGCGCAGGTCGAGCGATTTCGCCACGACACCGTCGAGCCCGGCGCCCTCGTACTGTTCGAACCACCGTTGCGCCACCTCGATGTCGGTGGTCGCGGGCGCCAGGTGCACGGGCGCGGTCACGCCGGACAGCGCGCGTTCGAGGAGCGCCCGGCGGTCGCCGAGCGGCACGTCGAGCAGCGACTCGTCGGCCAGGGCCAGCAGGTCGAAGGCGACGAAGGAGGCCGGGGTCCGCTCGGCCAGCGTCCGCACCCGCGACTCGGCAGGGTGGATGCGCTCGCTCAGCGCGTCGAAGTCCAGCCGCCCGTCCCGGGCGATCACGATCTCGCCGTCCAGGACGCACCGCTCCGGCACGCGCTCCGTCAGCGCCTCGACCAGTTCGGGAAAGTACCTGGTCAGCGGCTTTCCGGTACGGCTGCCCAGCTCGACCTCGGCCCCGTCCCGGAACACGATCGCCCGGAAGCCGTCCCACTTCGCCTCGTAGTGCATGCCCGGCGGAATCCTCGCCACCGACTTGGCGAGCATGGGCTTTACGGGCGGCATCACCGGCAGATCCATGCTCCCGATTCTGCTCTCGTACGTCGCCTGCCGCCCGGTATGCGATGTCTGCGCGCCGGGCCTACGGTGGCTCGCATGGGCGAAGCGGTGGAACTGGAGGCGGGCGGCCGGACCGTACGGCTGTCCAGCCCAGGCAAGATCTTCTTCCCGGAGCGCGGCTTCACCAAGCTGGACCTCGCCCGCTACTACATCGCGGTCGGCCCCGGAATCCTCCGCGCCCTGCGCGACCGTCCCACCACCCTGGAGCGCTATCCGGACGGGGTCGAGGGCGAGAACTTCTTCCAGAAGCGGGCGCCCAAGAACATGCCCGACTGGATCCCGACCGCCCACATCACCTTCCCCAGCGGACGCAGCGCCGACGAGATGTGCCCCACCGAGGAGGCCGCCGTGCTGTGGGCCGCCCAGTACGGCACGCTCACCTTCCATCCCTGGCCGGTACGCCGCGACGACGTCGACAGCCCCGACGAACTCCGCATCGACCTCGACCCACAGCCCGGCACCGACTACGACGACGCGGTCCGCGCCGCCCATGAACTCCGCGCCGTACTCGACGAGTTCGGCGGACTGAAGGGCTTCCCCAAGACCTCCGGCGGCCGCGGCCTGCACGTCTTCGTACCGATCGAACCGCGCTGGACCTTCACCCAGGTCCGCCGCGCGGCCATCGCGGTTGGCCGCGAGCTGGCCCGCCGGATGCCGGACCAGGTGACGATCAAGTGGTGGAAGGAGGAGCGCGGCGAGCGCATCTTCGTCGACTACAACCAGACCGCCCGCGACCGCACCATCGCCTCCGCCTACTCCGTACGACCCCGCCCGCACGCCCCCGTCTCGGCCCCCCTGCGCTGGGACGAGGTCGGCACCGCGCACCCCCGGGACTTCGACCTCGCGACCATGCCGGCCCGTTTCGCCGAACTCGGCGACGTGCACGCCGACATGGACGACCACCGCTACTCTCTGGACGCCCTCCTCGAACTCGCCCGACGCGACGAACACGACCACGGGCTGGGCGATCTGCCGTACCCGCCGGAGTATCCGAAGATGCCGGGCGAGCCGAAGAGGGTGCAGCCGAGCAGGGCGAAGAAGGCCACCGCTGCCCCGGATTCGGCCGCGGACTCCGCGCCCGACTCCTCCGCCGACTCCGCCCCTGACTCCGCTTCCGACGGATCATGAGCGCATGACTCGCCTGCTGACACGGAGCGCCCTCGGCACCCTGTTGGAACCCTCGGCCTGCCTCGCCGCGCTGCGGGCCGGCTTCCTCGCGGTGGGCGCCCCGGTGGCGATCCCGGGCCAACGGGTGCGCACCGACCTGCCGTTCCCCGGTACGGCCACCGCCCTGATGCCGGGACTGCTGCCCGGCATCGAGGCCTACACGGTGAAGGTCAACGCCAAGTTCCCTGACGCGCGGCCCGCGTTGAGGGGCGTGCTGTGCCTGCACAGCGGCGTGGACGGCGAGTTGCTCGCCCTGCTGGACTCGGCGACGGTCACGGCGTGGCGTACGGGGCTGGCGGCCGCCCTGGGCACGCATGCCCTCGCGGGGTCGGCGGAGGGCGCGGTGGTCGGGGTCATCGGCGCGGGCGCGCAGGCCGAGTTGATGGTGCGCGGCCTGGGCGTGCTCCGGCCGTACGGCGAACTCCTCGTCCACGACACGGACTTGGACCGCGCGACCGAGTTCGCCGCACGACACGGCGGCCGGGTGCTGGGCTCGGCGAAGGCGATAGCCTCGGCCGCCGACATCGTCCTGCTGGCGACCTGGTCCCGCACTCCGCTGCTGTCCCTCGCGGACACCCGGGAGGGACAGCACCTCACCAGCCTGGGCGCCGACGAGCCGGGCAAGCGGGAACTCGCCGCCGACCTGCTGGACGCGGCACTGGTCGTCGTCGACGACCGCCAACTGGTCGAATCCGTGGGCGCGTTGACCCCGACGGACATCGACACCACGCTCGGCGACGTACTGCGCGGCGACCATCCGGGGCGGACCGATGCCGGTGCGCGTTCCGTCTACGCCCCGGTCGGGCTGCCGTGGCAGGACCTCGCGTTGGCGTGGCTGGCGTATGAGCGGGCGGAGCGGGACGGAGTGGGGCGGTGGGTGGATCTGTTGGGGTGAGGTCGGTCGAGGTCGACGAGGGCGCACTCCGTATTGGGAGCGCTCTCACCGTTCGGTTCCGCCGCGGCTATCCTGATCCGCATCATCGAGGAGGGGTCCAACCGTGACCGAGACAGCACCGCGTCCCACGTTGGAGGCCGTGGCCGCGCGGGCGGGGGTGTCGCGGGCCACCGTTTCGCGGGTGGTCAACGGCGGGGACGGGGTGCGGGAATCGCTCGTCGAGCGGGTCCGGCAGGCCGTGGACGAACTCGGGTACGTCCCCAATCAGGCCGCCCGGAGCCTCGTGACCAAGCGGCACGACGCCATCGCCGTGGTGATCGCCGAACCGGAGACCCGCGTCTTCGCCGACCCCTTCTTCGCCATGCAACTCCGCGGTATCAGCAAGGAGTTGACGGCCCACGACTCCCAACTCGTGCTGCTCCTCACGGAGGGCCGCGACGACCATGCCCGCGTCGGCCGCTATCTCGCCGGCGGCCATGTGGACGGCGCGCTCGTCTTCTCCCTGCACCTCGACGACCCGCTGCCCGGACTGATCCAACGGGCCGGTGTCCCGACCGTGTTCGGCGGCCGGCCCTCCTGGAGCGAGGGGACACGCGCCTTCGGACCGACGGTCTACGTCGACTGCGACAACCGGGGCGGCGCCCGCGAGGCCGTACGGCACCTCGTCGGGCTCGGCCGCACCCGGATCGCGCACATCACCGGCGCGCTCGACCAGACGTCGGCGGTGGACCGGCTCGACGGGTTCCGGGACGTCATGGTCGATGTCGATCCGCGGCTGATCGTCGAGAGCGACTTCACCCCGGGTGGCGGTGAGCGCGCGATGCGGGAACTCCTCGACAACTGCCCCGACGTGGACGCCGTGTTCGCCGCCAACGACCTCACCGCGTACGGCGCCCTGAAGGTGCTGCGCGAGGAGGGGCTGCGGGTGCCCGAGGACGTGGCGGTGATCGGCTTCGACGACATGCTTCCGGTCGCCGAGCAGACCGAACCGCCGCTCACGACGGTCCGTCAGGACATAGAGGAGATGGGCCGGTTGATGGCCCGCCTGCTGCTGCGCGGCCTCGACCGCCGGGGCGCCCCGGACGGCATCGGAGGCGCGCCGTCCAGCGTGATCCTGCCGACCACACTGGTCCACCGCGCCTCCGCGTGAGCCGTGCCCGGGCCTCGGCGTAGGACCGGCCAGTCAGCCAGTCAGCCGACTCGGGGCGCCGTCAGCCCTGCGGCGGCTCGCTCTTGATGACGGCGAAGCGGGCGCCGTGCGGGTCGGTGAGCTGGGCGATACGGCCGACGCCCTCCATGCTGGTGGCCGGCACGGCGACCTTGCCGCCCGTCTCCTGCGCCTTGGCGACCGTGGCGTCCACGTCGGCGACCTCGAAGTACGCCAGCCAGTACGCCCCCGAGGCCGCGCCGTCCGGGTCGACGTCGAGCGGGACGACACCGCCGAACATCGCGTCCTCACCGCCATCGGACGGGTTGAGACAGGTGTAGTCGCCGCCCGGCATGGGCGCGGCGGAGGTCTCCAGGCCGAGCGAGGCGTAGTAGAACGCGGCCGCCGCGGCGATGTCCGGTGTGTACAGCTCGACCCAGGTCAGCGAACCGGGGTCGCCCGCGACGTCGACACCCTTCATCAGGCCCGGCTGCCAGATGCCGAACGCCGCGCCCCCCGGGTCCCTGAGGATCGCCATGTGGCCCTGACCCATCACGTCCATCGGCTGGAACAGGACCGCGCCGTGCGCCTGCTCCACCGCCTTGGCCGTGGCCTCCGCGTCCGGGCTCTGGAAGTACACGGTCCAGGCGGACGATTCGTGCTCCGGGGGCAGTGGCATGCCGCCGGCGACCGTCCTGCCGTCGAGTTGGAAGAAGCCGTAGCCGCCGGCCTCGGGCCCCGCCGACTGGAACTGCCAGCCGAAGAGACCGCCGTAGAAGGAGATGGCGCTGTCGATGTCGGGCGAGCCGACGTCCAGCCAGTTGGGAGCGCCGTTGACGAAACGGGTGGTGAGCATCATTGCCCTCCTCATTGAAGGGTCCCGTAGGAAGGGCCCGTTCTCTGCTGTGCCGAGTCTTGCACCGCCCACTGACAATCGCTGCCGGAGCGCGGCAGCGGTTCGCGGACACGGCGTTGGTTACCCTCGGTGACAGCTGAAGTTCTCCGTGTTTTCATACCGGTTCCGCGCGCCGCCGTGCGTCGGTGCGGGCGCAGGGGTCATCATCGGGGCGGCCGGAGGCCTCGGAGCGTGGCGTTGATCCCGCGTTGATCGAACGTTTTTCGCCGGACGGCACGATCCTGGTCATGCACATCGACACGATCACCTCGCCCGACCTGGACTGGCAGCAGGAGGCGTTGTGCGCGCAGACCGGGGCGGACTTCTTCTTCCCCGAACCAGGCAGCTCCGTCAGGGAGGCCAAGCGGATCTGCGGCATGTGCCCGATCCGCTCGGCCTGCCTGGAGTGGGCCCTCGACAACGACGAACGCTTCGGTGTGTGGGGCGGTCTGTCGGAGAAGGAACGCCTGGAGATCCGACGCACCACCTCACGCTGAACGCGCGCGTTTATTCGGTGCGGTGCGCGCGGAGGAGTGCGGTTAGGATCTGGGGGCGCACCCGGGCGTAGCGCAGAGGCAGGCGCACGTCGTGCTCTGACGAATCACATCGGTTCGAATCCGATCCCCGGGCTGCGTTCGGGGGCCCTGTAGAGCAGAGGCAGACTCGCCGCCTTCTCCCGGCGGATACGCCGGTTCGAATCCGGTCGGGGCCCACTTCATGGCACGGCCGGGGCGGGAATCGATGACTGACGAGGGCGGGATCACCGAGGCGGAACTGGCCGCCTTCCACCACGCGGTGGGCAGGCTGCGGGAGTTGCCCGTCGACGATCCGGTGCGCCTGCGCGCGGAACAGGTCGCCGCGTCCTTCGCCCGGGACGGCCGGCTGCGGCGCCGCAAGGCCCGCGGCGCCGACGTGTCCGCGGCCGACGCGGCGACGATGGCGGCGACCGCGACGGGGGCGGTGGACCGACGCGAGGACGCTCCGCTGGATGCCGCGGGTGAACTGGTGGCGCGCGCGGACGAGTTGGTGGGGCACGCGGATGCCGGTGGGGGTGTCTACCGCAGGCCGCGCAGCTGCTACGTCTGCAAGTCGCCCTATCGACAGGTGGATTCCTTCTACCACCGGCTGTGTCCCGACTGCGCCGCCGACAACTCCGCACGTCGGGCGCTGAGTACGGACCTGAGCGGGCGCCGGGCGCTGCTCACCGGCGGGCGGGTGAAGATCGGTTTCCAGTTGGCGCTGATGATGCTGCGGGACGGCGCGGAGCTGCTGGTCACGTCGCGGTTCCCGCACGATGCCGTACGCCGGTTCCGTGCCGAGCCGGGGAGCGAGAAGTGGCTGGACCGGCTGACGGTGCTAGCCGTCGACCTCCGCGACCCCCGCCAAGTACTCGGCCTGTGCGAGGAGTTGAGGCAGGCGGGCGAACCGTTGGACATCCTCGTCAACAACGCCGCGCAGACCGTACGGCGCCCTCCGCAGTCGTACGCGTTGCTGGCCGCGGGGGAGCGTGACGCGCTGCCGGAGGGCGCACGGCAGGCGCCGGGCTTTACACCGATGCGGATGCTCGCGGGCGGCGCCTCGACGCTCCCGGTCGTACTCCGCGAGGCCGACGAGGCCGGACTCCTGCCCGACCCGTCCCCGGAGAACTCCTGGTCGGCCCGGCTCGGCGCCCTCGACCCGGCCGAGGTCCTGGAGACCCAACTCGTCAACGCCCTTGCCCCGGCCCTCCTCTGCGACCGCCTGCTGCCCCTGCTGCTCGCCTCACCGCGCCCCCGCCGGTACGTCGTCAACGTCACCGCGGTGGAGGGCCGGTTCGCCGTCCGCAACAAGATGCCCGGCCACCCCCACACCAACATGGCCAAGGCCGCCCTCAACATGCTCACCCGCACCAGCGCCGCCGAACTCGCCCACCAAGGCGTCCACATGTGCGCCGTCGACACGGGTTGGATCACGGACGAGAACCCCGCCCCCAAGAAGGACCGCATGGCCGGAGCCGGCTTCCGCACCCCCCTCGACATCGTGGACGGCGCGGCCCGCGTCTACGACCCGATCGTGCGCGGCGAGGCCGGTGACCCGGTGTCCGGGGTGTTCCTCAAGGACTATCGGGAGGCGGCGTGGTGAGCGGGGGCGTGGAGGACACGGGAGGCTCAGCTGCGGCGGGTCCGGGGGAGGGCGCGGGGGCCTCGGAATCTCCGTCGCCCGGCTCGGGCGAGGCTCGTCCGGTGGATGCGTCGACCGGCCCGGAGGCCGCGACGACCCCCGACCCGGGCGAACCGGACCCGGTACCCGCACCGACCGTCCCTGCCTCGCCGTTGCCACATCCCCCGGCGGTCGGCTTCGCCGGTGTGGCGTACGTCCCGCCGCGACCGGTCGCCGAACTCGCCCCGCTGCTCGACTGGTTGAGGGCAGGCCGACCAGCCGGAGAGCGCCTCGACTTCGCCGTAGGCACGGCCCTGCCCGACGGTCGGCTCGACCTGTGCAAGCAGGAGCTGGGGGCGGAGGGTGCCGCGCTGGTCGCCGAGGCGTTGGCCCAAGGGCCGTCTCCCGTACGGCACTTGCTGCTCGGTACCGATGGGCTCGGGGACGCGGGCGCCGAGGTCGTGGCCGGGGGGAGTGGGGACGTCGAGACGCTCTATCTCGGCTGCAACGGGATCACGGCCGGTGGTGCCTGTCGGATCGCGGACCAGTTGGGGGCCTCGCCGCAGGTCGTCACCGGGGTGTGGCTCAAGCGCAACCCGCTGGGCAGCGGGGGAGGGCGGGCGGCGGCCGAACTCATCGAGTCCGCGCGGTCGTTGCGCACGCTCGACCTCGTGCAGACCGGGCTCGATCCGGCGGGCGTCGTCGTCCTTGCTGACGCGTTGCTCGCCGCTGCCGGTAATGGGCGTCGTATCGAACGCCTCTTCATCGGCGGCAATCCGCTCGGCGCGGACGGCACCGCACCCCTCGCCGCCGTCATCGGAGCGGGCGCGATCGACGAACTCTACGTATCCGCCGCCCGGTTGGGGGACGCCGGTGCCTTCCTCCTCGCGGACGCCTTGGAGCGCGCGCCGTACGGAGGGCTCACGCGCCTGTCCGTCGCCAGTAACGGCATCGGTCCGCAGGGCACGGCTCGCCTGGTGACCGCCGCCACCGCGGCAGGGGTCCGTCTGCTGGACCTCGGTCGGGTGAGAGCGGCGGCAGTGCTCGGCGCAGTCGACAACCACGTTGATCCGCTCGCCGCCGAGAGCATTGCCCAAATCCTCGTCGTCGCCGAGCACCGCCTCACTCACCTCGTCCTGTCCCACACCGGGATGCGCAGCCGCGAGGCCCATCGCCTCCTCGACACGGCACCCCGCGCGGTTACCCCCACCCGCTTCGTCCTCGGCCAGGGGATCGCCGCCAGCGTCAAACGCCGCCTGGAGGCACTCACCGCCCACATCCCGGCACCCTCGCTCGCCCCCGACGTGGCCGCCGTACGCAGCGTGCACCGCACCGCGCGGCCGGGGGAGGCCGAGCACGGGGTCAGCGACGCGCCAACCCCGTGAAGATGTCCGTCCAGAACCGCTGTTGCTGTGCCGACGCACCCACCAGATACGTAGCCCGGAGCTTCGCCGGCAGCAGGGCCACCATGCGGGCCACCACCGCGCGGTGCTTCTTCAGCTGGGACAGCTCCGCGTTGGCGAGGATCTGGTGGACCACGTCGCTGTCGTCGCCGCCCTCGTCGGTGTGCTCGGCCGCGCGGCGCAGCCGGGCCTCCCAGCGGTCCGCGTCACGGGCCAGTTCGCGCAGGCCGGTGACCGGGCGGCCCTTGAAGCGGTCGATCAGGGCGGTGAGCGGCACGGGCGCGTACTCGCCGTCGCCGAGATAGACCGTCGCCATCTCCAGCGGCAGCCCCCGCCGGTGCAGCTTGATCAGCCGCTCCAGCGTGCGCTTGGTGATCCAGGCGCGGCCGTCGTCGTCGATGTCGTGCTTCCACCACTCCAGCACCGTCTCCGCGTCCGAGCCGTACCGCGCGAGCAGCCACTCGTTCGCCGGGATGTCCTCCGGGTCCACCGTGAGCGAGGCCGTGAACCGCGTCGCCTGGGCGATGTTGTTCCGCGAGACCAGGAGCTTGCGGCCGAGATGGTACGGCGGGTTCTGGACGGCGATCTGTGCCCGCAGGTTCTCGATCCGCCGCCCGGCGAGTGACCACTCCTGGGTGATCTCCATGAGCTTGGCGAACGCGGCCTTGTCCTTGGGGCGGTTGTACTCGTCCCAGACGATCGCCTTGGGCCCGGGCCCGGTGAAGTTCACGGCCAGCAGGTTGTCCAGGGTGCCGTCCGGCGACGGGATCGGCGCGCACAGGTCCTCGACGTTCGTCACCGGCAGCGAGAAGTACAGCGGCTCCCGGCCCAGGCCCGCGCGGACCGTCTCCCGGACCAGCTCCGTCTTGCCGCAGCCGGGCGGCCCTTGGAGCAGCACCGTCCAGCGGTTGCGCAGCGCGGCCCGCACCACCTGCCGTACCGGGTCGGGGATCGTGGCCGGGTTGGGTACGCCCAGGGCCTCGGCGACGCGGTCCAGGATCTCCGCCGTGCGGTTCTGCCCGGGCCTGCCGTCCGGGCCCGGCTCGGCCAGCCGCAGCCGCTCGCCGTCGATCAGGGGCAGGCCCCAGCGGAGCGGGAAGCCCTCCTTCGCGTTGGCCAGGACGTGGTCCAGCGTGCGCGGGGACAACAGCTCGCGCAGCGCGGGCGAGAGCGATGCCCAGACGCTGAACACCGAACCGAGGTCCCAGGGGCGGTACTTGGCCGCCAGATGCCGGCGCCAGGACGTGTCGTTCGCCGTGATCCGCATCGTCACCATGCGGTCGAGCAGCGCGAGGTCGCCGCGCCGGGCCGAGGTCTCGGACAGCGACTCGTTGTCCGTGAGGAAGACTCCGACGCAGCCGAGCGCCCGCAGATCGTGCTCCCCGAGCGTCCAGTTGCAGGCGATCTGCATCAGCTGCGACTGGATCGTGTCGCCCGCCTGCAACGAGTCGTCGATGAGCAGCACGAACGGTGTGCCCGGCTTCAACTGGCTCATCACCAGCTGGCGCAGCACGAGTTCACCGGAATGCGGGTCGCGCACCGGCGCATTGACGAGCAGGTCGTCCGGTGTCAGATTCGCCGCCGGGACGTACACCAGCGCGGTGTCCGGGTGGGCGCGGCCGATGTGGGAGAAGAACGTCGCCGTCTTGCCGATGCCGTGCTCGCCGAAGACCTGCCCGGTCTGCCCGATGTCGATCATCGCGTCGATGAAGGACTCCAGGCGCGACGGCTCACGCCGACCGTGCCCGGCCTCCGGGGTCGTCGACTGCCCTGTCTCTGTGGTCATCTACGTCGATCCTGTCGTGACGCGATGGCAGTCCATCGCCGGGTTGTGCGTCTCGGGCCACTCGCTGCCGCCCTCGGTGATCAGCCAGATCCACTTGTCCGGCTCGGCGGGCGTGACCGGCGGCGCGTACCCGTCCGTGAGCACCACGACCGCGTCCGGGGTGACGTCGAACCGCCGGCCGTTCACCTCGGTACGCCCCTCCACGTAGTCCGCGACCACCTGGAAGCTCGTGCCGCCACCGCCGTAGACCCTCTCGCCCGGCCTGAACGGCATCACCACCGCGTCGAAGGACAGCCAGTGCGCCTCGACCCCGTCGATGCGGCCGACGAGTTCGGTGAGCCAGGTGATCGCCCGGTGCGGCATCGAGCCCGAGGTGTCGTACGCGACGACCAGGACCTTGTCCCGGACCGGGCCGCGGCGCGAGAGCATCGGGTCCTGGCCGAGGGCAGCGAGCAGGGCGCCGCGCTTCTTCGGGTACACCAGACGCTCGCCGTCGCGCAGTTTCGAGCCGAGGACGTCGACGAGCCAGCGCTGCCACCAGTGGACCGTACGCGTGCGTGCCGTCTCGCCGCGCAGGACGCCGGCGCCGAGGCTGCCCCAGATCCGGCCGGCCCGCGCGGAACCGTCCTCGGTGCGGCCCATCAGGTCGAGCAACTCACGCTCCGCGCCCGTGTGTCCGCGCCGGGCCGCCAGCAGGGAGTTCAGCAGCGCGGACGACGCCACCGCGTCCACCGTCTCCTGGTCGGCCGGTACCCGTCCGTCCACCAGGTGCACGCACAGCTGCCGCTCCGGGACCGGAGGGTGCCGCATGCGCTTCAGTTCGCCGAACACCTTCATGTCGGTCGCGATGAACTCGTCGTACGAGACGGGCTCCAGGCCGTGTGCGGTGAGGTCGTCCCGATACAGCCGGTGGATCACGCGTGGGTCGATGCCCGTCGGCAGGCCGTCAAGCAGGGGCAGTTCGGTGCGGCCGAGGCGGACCAGGGCGACATGGTTGATGGAGACCTCGGCGGCCAGCTCGAAGACCGGGTCGTCGCGCAGTTCGAGGTCGGCGAACAGATGGCGCTGCACCAGGTGCCGTGCCTCGTGGAAGAGCACGAACTTCACGCCGTCCAGGCCGAGTCCGACGAAGAAGTCCGGGTTGAAGAGCAGCAGGCACGAGCCGTCGCCGGAAGCGACCACGGCCGCCGTGTCCACCGCCGTGGTCGGGATCTGGTGATGGCACTTCGCGTAAAGCCAGGACGCCACCGCCGACTCCGTCAGCCCGAAGTCCAGCAGCGCGGCCTCCTTCAGCCGCCGCGCCTCGGCGATCGTCGCCGGGTCCGCCGGCCGGTACCGCTCCAGCGCCCTGCGGTCGGCCAGATCGACCACAGGGGTACGCCGACCCCGCTCCCCGTACGCCATGTCACGCCCCCCGCGCCGCATTTCCCCCGTGCCTCCATTGGTACCAGGCCGCACTGACAACGGACCAAGGCATTACGCTCTGGTCCCAAGGGCGGGGTCGTAGCGCAGAGGCAGGCGCTCTGGTCTCCAGAACCGGAACACGCTGGTTCGAATCCAGCCGCCCCGCCCCCCCGGCGACTCAGGGACCGGCTCAGGCGATCGCGCCCGCCGTCACCACCAGCTCGACCGCGTTCCCGTGGAACGTGTCGATCAGCTGCGCCAGGACCGCCCAGGCGTCCTCGTGGTCGGCCAAGTGCTCGCGCACGAGCGGTCGTAGGGCGTCCTCGGCCTCGGCCACGCGCGCGGGGAACATCAACTGCCCTGTGGACAACACCTGGAGGACGTGTGACGCGGGGCCCCAGGCGGTCGCGTAGTCGGCGGGGCCGTCCAGGACACCGGCCTTTTCGACCCGGTGGGTGAACTTGCGGTGGGTGCCGAAGTGCGCGCGCAGCGCGGGTGGGCAGTCCGGGCGGATCGACAGGGCCCAGCGCGCGTAGCCGGGCAGCGGGCGGTCCTGGTCCGCCTCGGTGACCGTCTGCCAGTCGGTGCGCTCCAGGACCATCGACGCGGCCGTCCGCGCGGACTGCATGGAGGTGCCCTCGCGCAGGGCGCCGACCAGGCCGAAGCGGGTGAAGTTCACGGGGACCGGTGGCTCGTCCGCCCGTTGCACGCTCTCGGCGACGGTGACCGGCTCCACGCGCGCGTGGCCGAACGGCACACCCCGTGCGATGGCGCGCCGCATCGAGTTGTCCGCGGAGACATGCCGCCAGACCCACTGGTTGAGTTCCGGATCGTCCTCCTCCAGAACCCACAACAGCACGGAGGACGGCACGGCCGTCCTCGTCCAGGACCAGAGCAGAGTGTTGCGCCTGGCCTCGGACGTTCCCTCGGCCTCCGTGAGGCCGATCCGCCGCCGTATCCGCTCGGCGTCCGCGCTGTCGATCAGGTGCAGCAGAAAGCCGACCGCCGCCCCCGACGTGCTGTTGTCACGCATGGCGGCATGATGCCGCAGCGGGGGCACGTCCCGCACCGGTAAATCGATCACCGGGCGGCTCGGGGGCGTCCGGGGGTCGGTCAGGCGCTCGCGCGCGCCGCCATGCGGGCCTTGCGGGCCGCCAGCTTCACGTCGAACTTGGACGCCTCGGAGTCCAGGCCACCCATGTAGAGGCCGATCTCCTCCTGCGCCTGCTGGCCCTCGGGGCCGAGACCGTCGATCTCCATGACCTTCAGGAAGCGCAGCACGGGCTGGATGACGTCGTCGTGGTGGATGCGCAGGTTGTAGACCTCGCCGATGGCCATCTGCGCGGCGAAGCGCTCGAAGCCGGGCATGCCGTGACCGGGCATCCGGAAGTTGACGAGGACGTCGCGCACGGCCTGCATGGTGAGGTCGGGGGCGAGCTCGAACGCGGCCTTCAGGAGGTTGCGGTAGAAGACCATGTGGAGGTTCTCGTCGGTCGCGATGCGGGCCAGCATGCGGTCGCAGACCGGGTCGCCCGACTGGTGGCCGGTGTTGCGGTGCGAGACGCGCGTGGCCAGCTCCTGGAAGGCGACGTACGCCACGGAGTGCAGCATCGAGTGCCGGTTGTCCGACTCGAAACCCTCACTCATGTGCTGCATACGGAACGCTTCGAGCTTCTCCGGGTCGACCGCGCGGGAAGCGAGCAGGTAGTCCCGCATGACGATGCCGTGCCGGCCCTCCTCCGCCGTCCAGCGGTGCACCCAGGTGCCCCAGGCGCCGTCGCGGCCGAAGAGCGAGGCGATCTCGTGGTGGTAGCTGGGGAGGTTGTCCTCCGTAAGGAGGTTCACGACGAGGGCGATGCGGCCGATCTCGGTGACCTTGGACTGCTCCTTGCCCCAGGCCTCGCCGTCCTCGAAGAAGCCGGGGAAGTTCCGGGCGTCGCTCCACGGCACGTACTCGTGCGGCATCCAGTCCTTGGTGACCTTGAGGTGCCGGTTCAGTTCCGTCTCGACGACTTCCTCCAACGCGTACAGCAGCTTGGCGTCGGTCCAGACTGCGGGGCTGCCGAGGTGCGGGGAAGTGATCGTCACGGGGACTCCAGGGGGACGTCGTACAAAACTGAACAAACCGGCGAGCGGTGCCGGGACCTGTGCAACTTACGGAATCGTAGGCTACGAAACCGTAGGTTACGAGACCGTAGGTTAAGGGTGCCGTAAAGATCGCTGTTCAGGCCGTATCGCCGGGGAATTCCGCGGAGCCGCAGGACCGCAGGTCCCGGCGCCGAACGGGCGGTTCCGTCACCCGTTCAGGCGTACAGATCCCGGAGTCGGACCGAGAGGCACGTCACACATCCTTCGAGTTTCTCGAACTCGCTGATGTCCACCACGACCGGCTCGTGGCCGAGATCGGCGAGCAGATCGGCCGTCTTGGGCGCGCTCGCCGCCATCAGCACCTTGTCGCCGCCGAGCAGCACCACATGAGCGCCGGCCTCCTCGGGCACCGACAGGAAGCGCGGGAACAGCGAGGGCCGGTCCACCTTGGGGATGTGCCCGAGCACCGTCCCGTCCGGCAGCGCGGTGACCGCCGACTTCAGGTGCAGCACTTTGCTCACGGGCACGGTGACCACCCGTGCCCCGAGCGGCTCGAACACGGCCCGCACCTGCTGGATGCCGGCCGCGTTCGTCCGGCCGCCCCGGCCGACGTAGATCGTGTCGTCGACCTTGAGGACGTCGCCGCCCTCCAGGGTGCCCGGCTCCCAGACCCAGTTCACCGAGCAGCCGAGCCGGGCCACCGCCTCCTCGACCCCGCCCGTCTCCTCGCGCCGGGACTCGGCGCCGGGCCGGGCGATCAGCGCCACGTTCTTGTACATGACCACCGCGTCCTCGACGAACACGGAGTCGGCGCAGTCGTCGGCCGGATCCACCTCGATCGTCTCCCAGCCGTGCACCCGCAGCGTGTGGGCGTACGCCTCCCACTGCTCGACGGCCTGCTCGACGTCGACCTTCTCCCGCTCGATGTGCGTGACCAGCCCTTCGGCCAGGCGCGGGCTGGGGCGGCGGACGAGGGCCTTCTTGCTGGGCACGAGCGGGACTCCGTATCGGCGGGATCGTTTCGGCGCCCTTGTCGGGGCACCGGTTGGCCATCATGCGTCACCCGTCCGTGCCGACAAAACCCCTCACGTGAGGCTGTGGCCCTCCTGAGATGCGCGCACGGGACGTCGAGCCGGGTGACCGAAGGCCTCAGGCCGGGTCTTCCACCTCCTCCGGCGTGATCGTCCGCAGCTCCCCGTCCAGCAGCAGCCAGCGCGTGATGCCGATCGATTCGAGGAACGCCAGGTCGTGACTGGCCACGATCAACGTCCCCTCGTACGACTCCAGCGCCGAGGTCAGCTGCCGCACGCTCGCCATGTCGAGGTTGTTCGTCGGCTCGTCCAGCATCAGCAGCTGCGGGGCGGGCTCCGCCAGCATCAGCGCGGCCAGCGCCGCCCGGAAGCGTTCGCCGCCGGACAGGGTGGCCGCCTGCTGGTCGGCGCGGGCACCCCGGAACAGGAAGCGGGCCAGCCGCGCCCGGACCCGGTTGTTGGTGGCGCCCGGCGCGAACCGGGCCACGTTCTCCGCCACTGTCAGCTCCTCGTCGAGGACGTCGAGCCGCTGCGGCAGGAAACGCAGCGGGACATGCGTCACCGCCTCACCCGACACCGGCTCCAGCTCCCCGGCGATCGTGCGCAACAACGTCGTCTTGCCCGCGCCGTTGCGCCCGATCAGCGCGATCCGCTCCGGCCCGCGCAGATCGAGCCCGCCCGCCCGCGCGCCGTAGGCGAGTTCCAGGTCCATGAGGGTCAGGACCTGACGACCCGGCGGTACGGCCGTGTACGGCAGGTCGACGCGGATCTCGTCGTCGTCCCGTACGGCCTCCACCGCCTCGTCGAGCCGCTCCTTCGCCTCGGTCAGCCGCTCCTCGTGCAGGATGCGGTGCTTGCCGGCGGACTCCTGCGCGGACCGCCTGCGCGCGCCCATGACGATCTTCGGCTCGCGCTTCTGCTCGAACATTTTCTGCCCGTACTTCTTGCGACGGGCCAACTTGACCCGGGCGTCGGACAGTTCGCGTTTCTGTTTGCGGAAGTCGGCCTCGGCGACGCGCACCATCCGTGTCGCGGCGTCCTGTTCGGTGCCGAGGGCTTCCTCGTAGGCGGAGTAGTTGCCGCCATACCAGGTGATCTCGCCGGAGTGCAGATCGGCGATCTGGTCGACGAGGTCGAGGAGTTCACGGTCGTGACTGACCACGATCATCACCCCGGGCCAGGACGCGACGGCCGCGTACAGCCGCTTGCGCGCGTACAGGTCGAGGTTGTTCGTCGGCTCGTCGAGCAGCAGGACGTCCGGTCGGCCGAGCAACAGCGCGGCCAGCCGCAGGAGTACGGACTCGCCGCCCGACACCTCGCCGATGGTGCGGTCCAAGTCGATGTGTCCGAGGCCGAGTTCGCCGAGTGTGGCGAGCGCACGCTCTTCTACGTCCCAGTCGTCGCCCAGTGTCTCGAAGTGCTCCTCGGCCGCGTCACCGGCCTCGATGGCGTGCAGGGCGGCGCGTTGAGCGGCGATGCCGAGGGTTTCGTCGACGCGCAGGGCGGTGTCGAGCGTGACGTTCTGCGGGAGGTAGCCGACCTCGCCCGCGATCCGCATGGTGCCGTCGGCCGGGGCGAGTTGACCGGCGATCAGCTTCAACAGGGTTGATTTCCCTGATCCGTTGACGCCGACGAGCCCGGTCCTTCCGGGTCCGAAGGCGGCGTCCAGGTCCTCGAAGACGGAGGTCCCGTCGGACCACGCGAAGGAGAGGGACGTACAGGTGACGGAGATATGCATGCGGGCCTCGTGGGTGCTTGATGCGGTCATGGGCAGACGCGTATCGAGACACCGCGGGGCGGGAGACTGGTCCCGGGGCAGAGAGGAAAGCCCTGTTCCGGAGGACGGCTCGGACGCCGAGGTCGTACACGACGGACACACCTCACGGGTGTGTGCGCGGTGTCTCAGAACCTCAGACGAGCAACGTCCTACTCCGATCGACGGCAACAGAAGCGAGGACAACGCTACGAACGGCCTCGGGGGCTGTCAACGCATTAAACGGGAGCCCGCGACTCGCACGCCGCTGTCGGATTCCTGCCAGCCAGGGCGTGCCCGCGACTGCTTGAGTGGGGCGCATGACGAACCAGAACACCCTCCGTGACCGCGCTCTGGCCTTCCGCGCGCTGCATGTGCCCGGGCGTCCGCTCGTCCTCCCGAACGCCTGGGACGCCGCGAGCGCCCGCATCGTCGAGGACGCGGGCGCGGCGGCCGTGGCGACCACCAGCGCGGGACTCGCCTGGGCCCTCGGCGTCCCGGACGGGGACCAGTTGGACCGGGAGCGGGCCCTGGAGGCGCTCGCCCGTATCACCGCGACCGTCGCCGTGCCGGTGAGCGCGGACATCGAGAGCGGCTTCGCGAAGGACGCGGCGGGGGTCGCCGACACGGTCCGCGCGGTGCTCGCGGCGGGTGCGGTGGGGGTGAACATCGAGGACGCGCTCTACGGGGGCGAGGGTGTCCTGCGGCCCGTCGCCGAGCAGGCCGAGCGTATCGCCGCCGCCCGGGAGGCCGCCGACGCGGAGGGCGTGCCGCTGTTCGTCAACGCGCGTATCGACACGTTTCTGCGGGGCGTCGGGGGAGTGGACGCGACGCTGGAGCGGGCCGCCGCGTTCCGGGCCGCGGGCGCCGACGGGATCTTCGTCCCCGGGGCCGTCGAGCCGGGAACGGTCAAGGAACTCGCCGACGGGATCGACGCACCGCTCAATGTGCTGGTCGGCCCCGGCGCACCGCCGGTCGCCGAACTGGCCGTGCTGGGTGTCGCCCGGGTGAGCGCGGGCTCCAGCGTCGCGCTGGCCGCGTACGCCGTGGTGCGCCGTGCCGCGCGGGAGCTGCTGGACACGGGTACCTACGGCGCGCAGACGGGAGGGCTCGGCTACGGCGAGCTCAACTCCCTGCTGGCCCGGGAGAGTTAGGTCAGCAGGCGTCCCGCATCAGCTCGGCGAGGTCGTGGTCCAGGTCGAGCTGGAGGTGTTCGAGACCGGCGGGCACCAGCTCGCCGGTGGCCTCCAGGAAGCGGCGTATCTCGGACGAGTGGACGTGCACGACGGCGGTGCCCTCGGGGGCGTGGAATTCGAGGACGGTGCGGTCGAAGCCGTAGGGCCGCACCCGGACGTCGCCATGGCCCTCGGCGCCGTGCAGGCCGGCCGCGAGGAGTTCCCGGGCGAAGGTCCAGCAGACCTCGACGCCCTCCAGGGTGGCCGGTGCCGGGAAGGTCATCCGGACGGCGAACGGGTCCCGCCGGTCGTAGTGCAAGGTGGCGGGAATGCTCGGCATCCGCGGTGCGGCGGCGACGAGACGGGCCTCTACGGGCTGCTCGATGACGATGGACAACGCCTTGCTCCCTTGTGTGACGGCGGTGCGGACTGCGGTGACGACCGGACGGACTCCCGTACGTATTCCGGAACGGACCCCCGAGTGGATGGGTCCGCACTGGAAGAGACGCCGGAACAGGCCCATTCGTGCACACGAATTTCGAGTGACCTCTGTCACCGCCGCCCAAATGCGCCCAAGGCGGGCGCGGGCATCTGGACGGCCCCCGGGGAGTGGGCTAGCTTCGCCCGCCATGAGGCGCATGGGGAAGAAGCGACAGGTGGGACGTACGTACCGGAGCATGGCCGTGGCCATGGCGTGCGGGGCGGCGCTGGCCGCGCTGACCGCCGTACCGGCACAGGCGCGGGACACGGTGCACCGGGCTCCGCACTGGGAGCTCAAGGACAGCGGCGCCGCCGATGTGCGGTTCCGGGGGCTGTCTGCCGTCAGCCGGAACACCGCGTGGGTGGCCGGGACCGCGGGCACGGTACTGCGGACGACCGACGGCGGGGCGAGCTGGCGGAACGTCTCGCCGCCCGGCACGACCGACCTCCAGTTCCGGGACATCGAGGCGTTCGACGCACGGCGCGCGGTGGTCCTGGCGATCGGAGAGGGGGAGGCGTCCCGCGTCTACCGCACCGACGACGCCGGGGCGACCTGGACGGAGTCCTTCCGCAACACCGACGCGAACGCCTTCTACGACTGCATGACCTTCTTCGACAGCCGCCATGGCCTCGCGATGAGCGACCCGGTGGACGGGAAGTTCCGCATCCTGTCGACCGGCGACGGCGGCCGCTCCTGGAAGGTGCTGTCCAACGCCGGGATGCCGGCCGCGCTCGACGGCGAGGCGGGCTTCGCGGCGAGCGGCCAGTGCCTGGTGAGTTCGGGGCCGAGGGACGTCTGGCTGGCCACCGGCGGGGGTGCACGCGCGCGTGTCCTGCACTCCGGGGACCGCGGCCTCACCTGGACGGCGACCGACACGCCGATCCCGGCCGGTGACCCCGCGCGCGGGGTGTTCGCCCTCGCCTTCCGGGACCGTACGCACGGCCTCGCGGTCGGCGGCAACTACACCGCGGACCAGCCCTCACCGCTGGCGGCGGCCGTCTCCGGCGACGGGGGCCGTACCTGGCGTTCCGCCAC
Organism: Streptomyces sp. NBC_01288; assembly: GCF_035982055.1. Taxonomy (NCBI): domain Bacteria; kingdom Bacillati; phylum Actinomycetota; class Actinomycetes; order Kitasatosporales; family Streptomycetaceae; genus Streptomyces; species Streptomyces sp. NBC_01288. Next base: position 1,453,957 of record NZ_CP108427.1, on the reverse strand, counting down.
GACCCCGCCGCCCGCCTACCGCTCCGGCGTCGCCTGGCTGCCCCGCAGCCGCGGCACCGCCCTCGCGGTCGGCCCCACGGGCACGGACGTCACGACCGACGCGGGCCGCACCTGGAAGACGGTGGACACCGGCTCGTACGACACCGTGGACTGCGCGGCGGACCTGGGCTGCTGGGCGGCGGGGGAGAAGGGGCGCGTGGCACGGCTGGAGGACTGACGGCGGTGTCCGGGTGGGAGGTTGTCGCGCCCACCCGCTCTCCGGGATCCCCGTACGCTCGGCACCACCATGACGACCGTAGACATTCCCGCGGGCTGGCCCGCGACCGAGGAGCAGGCCCGCGCCGTCCAGGACGAGTTGCGGGAGCGGGTGGTGACCGACGAACCGGGGCCGCCGCCAAGGACGGGGCACGTCACGGGAGTTGACGTCGCCTACGACGACGAGCGGGACGTGGTGGTGGCCGCGGCCGTCGTGCTGGACGCGGCGGACCTCACCGTCGTCGCCGAGGCAACTGCCGTCGGCCGGGTCTCCTTCCCGTACGTGCCGGGTCTGCTCGCCTTCCGTGAAATCCCCACGGTGCTGGCCGCGTTGGAGGCGCTGCCCTGCCCGCCGGGCCTGGTCGTGTGCGACGGCTACGGCCTCGCCCACCCCCGCCGCTTCGGCCTCGCCAGCCACCTCGGCGTCCTCACCGGCCTGCCCACGATCGGCGTCGCCAAGAACCCCTTCACGTTCACGTACGACGACCCGGGCACCCCGCGCGGCTCCTCGTCGCCGCTCCGCGCGAACGCCGAGGAGGTCGGCCGTGCGCTGCGCACCCGGGACGCGGTGAAGCCGGTGTTCGTCTCCGTGGGCCACCGGGTGACCCTGGACAACGCCTGCGCCCACACCCTCGCGCTCACCCCGGAGTTCCGCCTCCCGGAGACGACGCGCAGGGCGGACGCGCTGTGCCGGCGGGCGCTGCGGGAGGCGACCGCGTAAGCAGCTGGGGGCGGGTCGCGTTCTGAGTAGCTGATCTGAGTACCTGTACGGATGCGACCGCGCCCGTGTGATCGGCAGGCTGTCCCGCATGACAACGCACCGTTCCCCGAAGCCCGTTGCCCATCCGAGCCAGCCCGTCGAGCGGGTCGTGATGGTCGCGCTCGTCCTGTCCGTGGCGGCGGGCCTCGCCTGGATCGGCGGGATGATCTACACGCTGTGGCCGTGAGACCGGGGCAACGCCGGGGCGGGAAACACGCGAGCCCCACCCCGCAAATAGCGGTGTGGGGCTCGGAGTTGAGCGCCGGGCAGGCCTTGCACCTGCATTTCCCCGCAGGAAGCGGGGCGTCTTTCCTTGGACCACCGACGCGCGACCAGACTCCGGAATGTTCCGGCGACCGGCTCAAGATCCATCGTAGCCCATTCCGAGGGGCACTTCGAACTCCCGGATCAGCACGGCCAGTTCATGGCCCGGCGTTCCGCGTCGGCATGCCACCAGCCGGGCGGAGACGGGCCGACGGCCTCGGCGGTGGGCTGATCCGGGTGCAGTCCTAGACGCCGTAGCGCGTCGGCGCGGACCTGGACGTCGAACCAGCCGTGCCAGTGACCGTCCGGCCCGATGCCGCAGGCGAGACCCCAGCGCAACTCGGCCTGGGCGAAGGGCATCCAGTCGATGCCGTGCTCGCGCAGTCAAGCGCGCGTGGCCGCCCACGGCGAGAGGCGGCCCGGCAGGTTCTCGTAGGCCGCGACGGTGATCCAGTCGGCGTTCGGCGTTCCCATGACGTCCATCGTGACATGGGGGTCCGACACCGTCAGCGGCTCGCCGCCACCCGGAACGTGATGCCCGCGCTGCGGAGTCGTTCGATGAGCGCGTCGCCCATCGCCACCGCCGTCGTCACCTGCCCTGCTGTGGGCGGGAGTTCGTCGAGGGCGAGGGAGAGGGCCGACTCGGCGAACATCTTCGCCGTCTCGTCGTAGCCGGGGTCACCGCCCGCGACCTCCGTGAAGACCCGGCGGCCGCCGCCCTCGCCGACGAACTTCACGGAGAACCAGCTCTTCGCGCGCTTCTCGGGGCTCGGTCCGTCGCCGGGCTTGAGGCGGTCGGACAACCAGCGGCGGGCGGGCGGGAGTTGGGCGACCGTGGCGAGTGCACCGGCCGCCGTGACACCGCCGAGCGCCACGGGGAGGTGTCGTACGGCCGCGTAGTGGCGGTAGCGGAAGTCGGGGCCGTAGCGTTCCAGAGCCCGCGCGGATCGTTGAACGACCTGCGGGTCGATGGTCGGCAGGGGCACCGCCCAGGAGCCGACCTCCCCGGCGAACCGCGGTGCCCCCATGGGCGCACCGGCCCGGCGCCCCACCAGCCGTGGCTCATGGCGGCGCCGCTCCCGGGCGGCCGCCAACACCTGCCTGCCGCGCCCGAGTTGGGTCAGCGCCGTGGCGAACGTACCGCCGGAGAACATCGCGTCGACGGTCACGAAACCGTCCACCGTCAAGGGCACCCCCTCCGGCAATTGCTGGACGGTGAAGTACGCCCCCAGGTCGTGCGGGATCGAGTCGAAGCCGGCGGAGTGCACCAGCCGTGCGCCGGTCTCACGCGCGCGTGCGTCGTGGCGGACGTACGTCAGGTCGACGAACTCCGGCTCGCCGCTCAGGTCGAGATAGTCCGTGCCGGCGTCCGCGCAGGCGGCGACGAGGTCCTCGCCGTAGGTGACGTAGGGGCCGACGGTCGTGGCCACCACGCGCGCGTGCTCGGTGAGTTCGCGCAGGGAGGCCGGGTCGGAGGCGTCGGCCCGGACCACGCCGACCGATATGCCGCCGGGCAGCCGTTCGCGCAGGCGCTTCAGTTTGAGTTCGTCGCGGCCCGCGATCGCCCAGCGCAGGCCCTCGGGCGCGTGCGCGGCGAGATACTCCGCGGTGAGCACGCCGACGAAGCCCGTGGCTCCGAAGAGCACGATGTCGTAGGGACGGTCCGTCCTGTTCAGCCTGCTCATGACACTCCTGGATCCCGCAGCCCGCGCCGCTGTCGGTGGCTGAGGCTAGCGTGAAGAGTGCGGAGCCCGACGACGAGCCCGGAGGTATCAGGTGGCCGTGAGCGACAACGCCCTGAAGAAGCGGGCGAAAGTACGCGAGTTCGCCCTCGGGCTGCCGGGCGCCGTCGAGGAGTTCCCGTGGGGCGAGACTGTCGCGAAGGCCAACAAGAAGGTGTTCGTCTTCCTCGGTGTCGACGACGGCAGCCACCCGCCGGGCATGACGGTCAAGCTCACCGACGAGGCGGCGCACGCCCACGCGCTCACCGCACCCGGCGCCCAACCCGCGGGTTACGGCCTCGGCAAGGCCGGCTGGGTGCACCTGCCGCTCGCCGAGCGGGGCGCCCCGGCCGCCGAGCTGCTGTGCGACTGGGTGGAGGAGAGTTATCGCGCGATCGCCCCGAAGCGCCTGATAGCCGAGTTGGACGAGCAGGGCAGCAGCAGGCCGTGACCAACGGCGGGTAACTTGGCTAAGCGCTTGCTCGCCCAGGTCTTGTGTCGAGTGGAACGTGTTCTTACCATCGCTGGTGTTACATCAGTTGTGTCACAGCTGGGGGCTGGATGACAGCGGCAACGACGCCCGGGCACGGCCCGCTCTCCGGCGTGCGCGTCGTCGAGCTGGCCGGGATCGGCCCCGGCCCCTTCGCGGCCATGTTCCTCGCCGACCTGGGCGCCGACGTCGTCCGCGTCGACCGGCCCGGCGGCCCGGTGCTCGCCGTCAACCCCGAGTACGACATCACCAACCGCAACAAGCGCTCGGTCCTCGTCGACCTGAAGGCGCCGGACGGCCCCGCGCGCGTGCTCGACCTGGTGGAACGCGCGGACATCCTCATCGAGGGCAACCGCCCCGGCGTCACCGAGCGCCTCGGCGTGGGCCCCGAGCCCTGTCACGCCCGCAACCCCCGCCTCGTCTACGGCCGGATGACCGGGTGGGGCCAGGACGGCCCCCTCGCCGAGCGCGCCGGGCACGACATCGCGTACATCGCGCTCACCGGCACCCTCGGCATGATCGGGTCCCCCGGGGAGCCCCCGCCCGTCCCCGCCAACCTCCTCGGCGACTACGCGGGCGGCGCGCTCTACCTCGTCGTCGGCGTCCTCGCGGCCCTGCACCACGCGCGCGTGACCGGCACCGGCCAGGTCGTCGACGCGGCCATCGTCGACGGCACCGCCCACCTCTCCGCGATGATCCACGGCATGCTCGCGGCCGGCAGCTGGCAGGACCGGCGTTCCGCCAACCTCCTCGACGGCGGCTGCCCGTACTACGGCACCTACGAGACCGCCGACGGCAGGCACATGGCCGTAGGCGCCCTGGAGCCGCGGTTCTACGACGAGTTCGTGGATCTGCTCGGCCTCGCGGACTTCGCCGACGCGCGCCGGGACTGGACCCGTTGGGGCGAGTTGCGCGAGGCGGTCGCGGCCCGCTTCCGCAGCCGTACGCGGGACGAGTGGACCGCCGTCTTCGCGGGCACGGACGCGTGCGTGGCGCCCGTGCTGTCGCTGCGCGAGGCCCCGCACCATCCCCACCTCGCCGCGCGCGGCACCTTCACCGAGCACGGCGGGATCACCCAGCCCGCCCCCGCACCCCGGTTCTCCGCGACGCCCACCTCGGTGCGCGGCGGGCCCGCCCTGCCCGGCGCGGACACGTCCGACGTGGCCCGGGACTGGGAACTCCCCGGACTTCTCGACGCCGTCGACGACCCTCAGCGAGGAAACCCCTCGGCGAGTCTTTGAACACCCTCAGTGAAAGGCTTGGCAGTGAGCACCGAAGCGTATGTCTACGACGCGATCCGCACCCCGCGCGGGCGCGGCAAGGCGAATGGATCCCTGCACGGCACGAAGCCCATCGACCTGGTCGTCGGGCTCATCCACGAACTCCGTGACCGCTTCCCGGACCTGGACCCGGCCGCGATCGACGACATCGTGCTCGGCGTCGTCGGCCCGGTCGGCGACCAGGGCTCCGACATCGCCCGGATCGCCGCCGTGGCCGCCGGACTGCCGGACACGGTGGCCGGAGTGCAGGAGAACCGCTTCTGTGCCTCGGGCCTCGAAGCCGTCAACATGGCCGCCGCCAAGGTGCGTTCGGGCTGGGAGGACCTCGTCCTCGCCGGTGGTGTCGAGTCGATGTCCCGGGTGCCGATGGCCTCGGACGGCGGTGCCTGGTTCAACGACCCGATGACGAACCTCGCCGTCAACTTCGTGCCCCAGGGCATCGGCGCCGACCTGATCGCCACGATCGAGGGATTCTCGCGGCGCGACGTGGACGAGTACGCGGCGCTCTCCCAGGAGCGGGCGGCCACCGCCTGGAAGGAGGGCCGCTTCGAGCGGTCCGTCGTCCCCGTCCGCGACCGCAGCGGCCTGGTCGTCCTCGACCACGACGAGCACCTGCGCCCCGGCACCACCGCCGACTCCCTCGCCCGGCTCAAGCCGTCCTTCGCGGACATCGGCGAACTCGGCGGCTTCGACGCCGTGGCCCTCCAGAAGTACCACTGGGTCGAGAAGATCGACCACGTCCACCACGCGGGCAACTCCTCCGGCATCGTCGACGGCGCCTCGCTCGTCGCCATCGGCTCCAAGGAGGTCGGCGAGCGCTACGGCCTCACCCCCCGCGCGCGGATCGTCTCCGCGGCCGTCTCCGGCTCCGAGCCGACCATCATGCTCACCGGCCCCGCGCCCGCCACCCGCAAGGCCCTCGCCCGGGCCGGGCTGACCATCGACGACATCGACCTCGTCGAGATCAACGAGGCCTTCGCCGCGGTCGTCCTGCGCTTCGTGCGCGACATGGGTCTGTCCCTGGACAAGGTCAACGTCAACGGCGGCGCGATCGCGCTGGGCCACCCGCTCGGCGCGACCGGCGCGATCATCCTCGGCACGCTCGTCGACGAACTGGAGCGCCAGGACAAGCGCTACGGCCTCGCCACGCTGTGCGTGGGCGGCGGCATGGGCATCGCCACGATCGTCGAACGCGTCTGAACACCCCAGCGGCAGCAGAGACTTCTACGGAGAACCCCTCATGACCGAGAGCACCACCATCCGCTGGGAACAGGACGACACCGGGATCGTCACCCTCGTTCTCGACGACCCCGACCAGTCCGCGAACACCATGAACGCGGCCTTCCGCGACTCCCTCACCGTGGTCGCCGACCGCCTGGAGGCCGAGCGGGACTCCATCCGCGGCGTCATCGTCACCTCCGCGAAGAAGACCTTCTTCGCGGGCGGCGACCTGCGCGACCTCATCCGCGTCACGCCGGACACCGCCCAGGAGTTCTTCGACGGCGGCCTCGCCATCAAGCGGAACCTGCGCCGCATCGAGACCCTCGGCAAGCCGGTCGTCGCCGCGATCAACGGCGCGGCCCTGGGCGGCGGTTACGAGATCGCCCTCGCCTGCCACCACCGGATCGCCCTCGACGCGCCCGGCTCGAAGATCGGCTGCCCGGAGGTCACCCTCGGCCTGCTCCCCGGAGGCGGCGGAGTCGTCCGTACGGTACGGCTGTTGGGCATCACCGACGCCCTGCTGAAGGTGCTCCTCCAGGGCACCCAGTACAGCCCGCGCCGCGCCCAGGAGAACGGCCTCGTCCACGAAGTGGCCACCACCCCGGACGAGTTGATCGCCAAGGCCCGCGCCTTCATCGACGCCAACCCGCAGTCGCAGCAGCCCTGGGACAAGCCCGGCTACCGCATCCCGGGCGGCACCCCGGCGAACCCCAAGTTCGCGGCCAACCTGCCCGCCTTCCCGGCCTCCCTGCGCAAGCAGACCAACGGCGCGCCCTACCCGGCCCCGCGCAACATCCTCGCCGCCGCCGTCGAGGGCGCCCAGGTCGACTTCGAGACCGCCCAGGTCATCGAGACCCGCTACTTCGTCGAGCTGGCCGTCGGCCAGACCTCGAAGAACATGATCCAGGCCTTCTTCTTCGACCTCCAGGCCGTCAACTCGGGTGCCAACCGCCCCCAGGGCATCGAGTCCCGCCCGGTCCGCAAGGTCGCCGTCCTCGGCGCCGGGATGATGGGCGCCGGCATCGCCTACTCGTGCGCCCGCGCGGGCATCGACGTCGTCCTGAAGGACGTGACTCCGGAGGCGGCGGGCAAGGGCAAGGCCTACTCCGCGAAGCTCTGCGCCAAGGCCGTCTCCCGCGGCCGTACGACTCAGGAGAAGGCGGACGCGCTGCTCGCCCGCATCACCCCGACCGCCGACCCGCAGCAACTCGCGGGCTGCGACGCGGTGATCGAGGCCGTCTTCGAGGACACCTCGCTCAAGCACAAGGTGTTCCAGGAGATCCAGCACATCGTCGAGCCCGACGCGCTGCTCTGCTCCAACACCTCCACCCTCCCCATCACCGCCCTCGCCGAAGGCGTGGAGCGACAGGGCGACTTCATCGGGCTGCACTTCTTCTCGCCGGTCGACAAGATGCCCCTCGTCGAGATCATCAAGGGCGAGCGCACCGGCGACGAGGCCCTCGCCCGCGCCTTCGACCTGGTTCGGCAGATCAAGAAGACCCCGATCGTCGTCAACGACTCGCGCGGCTTCTTCACCTCACGGGTGATCGGCCAGTTCATCAACGAGGGCGTCGCGATGGTCGGCGAGGGCATCGAGCCCGCGTCCATCGAACAGGCCGCCGCGCAGGCCGGCTACCCGGCCAAGGTCCTTTCCCTGATGGACGAGTTGACGCTCACGCTCCCGCGCAAGATCCGCAACGAGTCCAAGCGCGCGGTGGAAGAGGCGGGCGGCACCTGGCCCGGCCACCCCGCCGAGGCCGTCATCGACCGCATGGTCGACGAGTTCGGCCGCACCGGGCGCAGCGGCGGCGCGGGCTTCTACGACTACGGCGACGACGGCAAGCGGGCCGGTCTGTGGCCGGGCCTGCGCGAGCACTTCACGCGCGAGGGCGCTGAGATCCCCTTCAAGACTGTGCCTTTTAAAGACATGCAGGAACGCATGCTGTTCTCCGAGGCGCTCGACACGGTCAAGCTCCTGGAGGAGGGCGTGCTGACGTCCGTCGCGGACGCCAACATCGGGTCCATCTTCGGCATCGGCTTCCCCGGTTGGACCGGCGGTGTCCTCCAGTACATCAACGGCTACGAGGGCGGCCTGCCCGGCTTCGTAGCACGCGCGCGTGCGCTCGCCGAGCGCTACGGGGAGCGGTTCACGCCGCCCGCGCTGCTCGTGGAGAAGGCCGAGAAGGGGGAGCGGTTCAGCGACGCGCGCTGACGTATCGCTGAGCGACACGCTGCCCTTGCCCTCGTGGGGACGGGACCCCGACGCTGACCGGCGAACCGGTCACCGGTCCCGTCCCCCGAGGAGCCCCCATGGGATACCGTCCCGCCCTCGCCTTCCTCGACATCCTGCGCGACGAGGGCGTGGACCGGATCTTCGGCAACCCCGGCACCACCGAACTCCCGTTCCTGGCAGCCCTGTCGGAGGCCGAGGACGCCCCCGAGTACGTCCTCGGCGTCCACGAGGGCGCGGTCGTCTCCATGGCCGACGGCTACGCGCGCGGCACCGGCCGCCCCGCGTTCGTCAGCCTGCACATCGCCGCCGGACTCGCCAACGGCCTCATCGGCCTTCTCAACGCCCGCCGTTCACGCATCCCGCTCGTCGTCACGGCCGGCCAGCAGGACCGCCGCCACCTCCAGCAGGACCCCATGCTCTCCGGTGACCTGCTCGGCCTCGCGAAGCCCGCGGTGAAGGCCACGTACGACATCCAGCACGCCCGCGACCTGCCCCTCGCCCTGCGCCGCGCCTTCGCGCAGTCCCAACGGCCGCCCGCCGGGCCGGTGTTCCTGTCCCTCCCCATGGACCTGCTCGCCGAGGACACCGAGGTCGAGGTCCCCGCCCGCACCGCCCCGCCCCGACAGGGGCCGGCCGCAGGGCTCGACCGGGCCGCCGTACTGCTCGGCGGTGCCGCGCGCCCCGTGATCGTCGCCGGGGACGGAGTGGGCCGCGAGGACGCGGTGGCCGCGCTCGTCCGCACGGCGGAGGCCTGCGGGGCGACGGTCCATCACCAGCCGATGGCGGACTGTCTCAACTTCCCTGCCACGCACCCCCTTTACGCCGGGATGCTGCCACCCCGCCACGACGCGATCCGGGACACGCTCTCGGTGTACGACACCGTCCTCATCGTCGGAGCCCACGCCTTCACACCGCACCACTACAGCCCCGGGCCCGCCCTGCCGCCCGGCATCACCGTCGTCCAACTCGACTCGGACGCCGATGAGATCGGCCGCAACTTCCCCGCCGACGCAGGGCTGGTGGGCGCGCTGGCCCCCTCGCTCCACCGACTTGCCGAGCTGCTGCGCGAGCAGGTGCCCGACCACACCGCCAAGGCCCGCATGCTGCGCGCCGGTGAACGGCACACCGCCGAACGGGACCGCGCCGAGTCCGCCGCCCGCGCCGTCTACTCGGCGGCACCGCTCGCTCCCTGGGCCGCCGCCCACGCCGTCGCGCGCGGCCTGCCGCCGGACGCCGTGGTCGTCGAAGAGGCCATCACCGTGGGCCTGTTGCTCCGCCGGCTGCTACGGCTCGACCGTCCCGGCAGCTACACCCACACCGTCGGCGGCGGCCTGGGCTGGGGCATCGGCGCCGCCGTCGGCCGCTCGCTCGCCGAACCCGGGCGACCCGTCGTCTCGGTCCTCGGGGACGGCTGCGCCCTGTTCGGACTCCAGGGGCTGTGGAGCGCGGCGCGGCAGCAGGTTCCCGTGCTGTTCGTGGTGATGGGCAACGGGAGTTACCGCACGCTTCAGGACACCTACGAGGCGATGGGCGGCCAGGGCAGGTGCCCCGGAACCGAACTGGGGGCGCTGGACTTCACCCGGGCGGCGCGGTTCTTCGGGGTCGACGCCGTCCGGGCGGACAGCGCCGACCATCTGCGTGAACTGGTCGCCGGGGCCGAGGAGTTGACCCGGCCGTTGCTCGTGGACGTACCGCTTCGACCGTCGTGACGCAGTGACCTTGACGAGGTACCGCTTCGATTGCGGTTCCTGACTCACCGTCACCGACACCTTGTCACCCGTGTGCGACAGCGACCACCATCGGTCCATGACGGACGGGCCGCTGCCGAAGTCGGTACTCGCGCGCGGGGTGTTGCTGCTGCGCGCCTGCGGCGATGCCGAGACCGCGCTCTCCCTCGCCGAACTGGCCCTGCGCACCGGGCTGCCCAAGCCGACGGCATACCGACTCATCGGCGAACTGGCCCGGCTCGGCCTGGTGGACCGAACCCCCGAAGGCAGCTACCGCATCGGGCTCGCCCTCTTCGTCCTCGGCCAATCAGCGCCGTCCGTACGGGAGTTGCGCACGGTGGCGCTGCCCTATCTGGGCGATCTGCACGAGGCGACCCACGAGAACGTCCACCTGGCCGTCCCGGACGGCACCGACACCCTCTTCCTGGAGAAGATCACCGGCCGCCGTGCCACCCCGATCGTCTCCCGCACCGGCGGCCGCCTCCCCGCCCACTGCACCGCCACCGGCAAGGTCTTCCTCGCGCAGGACCCGCGCCCGCCCCGCCGCACCCTGCCCCGCCTCACCCCGCGCACCCTGGTCCTCCCCGGCCAACTCGCCCGCGACCTCGCCCTGACCCGGGCCCGCGGCTACGGCGTGAACCTGGAGGAGGCCGAGATCGGCATCTCGGCGGTCGCGGCCCCCGTCTACGCCCCTGACCGCGGCCTCGGCCCGATCGCCGCGATCTCCGTCACCGGCGGTACCCGTCGCCTGGACGTGGACCGCATCGGGGCACGCCTGTGCGCGGCGGCGCGGGCGATCACGCGCATGCTCTCCGACTGACGGGCACGGGGCCGAAGTTCAGCGGCCGGCAGGGGAGTCGGCCCCGCCTCCCGCGCCTCCCGCCCCGTTCGTCCGCTGCATCGCCACCGCCAGCCCGTGCTCGGTCAACCGCTCCCCGCGCACCTCCTCGGTGACCCGCCCGCGCACGAACACCAGCACCCGGTCACACACCTCCGTCAGCTCCGCGAGGTCGGTCGACGCGATCAGGACGGCCGCGCCGCCCGCCGCCGACTCGCCCACGATGCGGTGCATCTCGGCGCGTACGCCGACGTCGACACCCCGGGTCGGATCGTCCAGCACGACGATCTTCGGCTCGGTCGCGAGCCACTTGGCGAAGACGACCTTCTGCTGGTTGCCGCCCGACAGCCGGGCGACCAGGTCGTACGGCCCACCGCCCAGCCGCAGCCGCTCGGTCAAGTCGACCGTGCGGCGCACGAGTTCGGAACGGGAGGGGGCGATCCCGCCCCGGCCCAACGCCAGCCAGCTGACGGCCGTGGTGTTCTCCCACACCGTACGGTCCACCATCAGCCCGTACCGTTTGCGGTCGCTCGGCACGAAGGCGACGCCCGCGCGCACCGCGCCCCGCAGCGAGCGCGGCAACCCCCGGCCGCCTACGTCCACCCGGCCCGCGGAGATCGCCGTACGCCCGCACACCACCGCCAACGCGTCGAGATGGCCCGCCCCTTGCAGCCCGGCGACCCCGACCACCTCACCCGCCCGCACGGTGAAGGTCACGTCGGTCAGCCGCCCGTCGACGCTCACCCGGGACAGCACCACGGGCGGCGGCCGGTCCGCCAAGGACCGTACCCGGCGCGGCGGTTGCTCCGGCCGGCCGCCCAGCATCGCCGACACCAGCTCCGGCACATCGACCTCGGCCCGCTCCACACCCGCCAGGACGACCCGCCCGTCCCGCAGGACCGTCACGCGCCGCGCGAAGCGCATCACCTCGTCCAGGAAGTGGGAGACGTACAGGACGGCGATGCCCCGGTCGGTCAGCGCGCGCAGGACAGGGGCGAGACGGTCGACGGCGGCGGCCGGCAGGGCCGACGTGGGCTCGTCGAGGATCAGCAGCTTGGGCCGTCGGAGCAGAGCGCGCGCGATCTCCGTCAACTGCTGCTCCGCGAGGGGCAGTTCGCCCAGTTCCGTACGGAGGTCCACGTCCAGGCCGAGTTCCGCGAGGACCGGTCGGGCCGCCCGGTCCATGGCGCTCCGGTCCAACAGGCCCAGGCGCCGGGGCGGGTGCTGCGGGAAGAGGTTCTCCCGCACGGTGAGGTCCGGGAAGAGGCTCAACTCCTGGGAGACGACGGCGATCCGGGTGTCCCCGGCCGACCGCACCGTCCCGCCGTCCGCCGTCAGCATCCCCGACAGGATGCGTACCAGCGTCGACTTCCCGGCACCGTTCTCACCGACCAGCGCGTGCACCTCACCGCCGCGCAGCCGGATCGACGCACCGTCCAACGCCCTTACCCCGCCATAGGACTTGACCAGCTCATCCGCCACGAGGATGTCGTCGTGAGCCATGTCAGCGCGCGTCCTTCAGCGGCTTGAGGTCGGCCGCCTCGTCGCCGAGCAGTTTGTCGATCGTCGGCTTGTACCAGTCGTACGCCGCCCGCGCCGACTTCTGCCGGGCGATGATCTCGTCGATGTTCGAGGAGTCGACGACCCCGCCGGGCGACAGGAACCAACCGTCCGGAAGCTTCCCCTTCTTGTCGCGCACGGCCTCGATCAGCATCGCCGTGGACAGATAACCCTTCAGGAAGTGCTGCGGGTCGATGGTCACGAAGTTGGAGCCGTCCTTCACCGCGTCCAGGGTCTTCGGGTCGACGTCGAAGCCGGCCGTCAGCCACTTCCCGTGCTCGGCCTTCTTGATCTTGGCGAGGTTGTAGCTGTCGGCGTCGCCGACGCCGAGGAAGGCGAGCGCGTCCGGGTGCGCGTTCACCTGCGCGGACCAGGCGCTGTAGTTCTGGCCGGGATCGCTGTACGTCTGGAAGGGGCCGAGGACCTTGACGCCGGGCGCCTCCTTCCTGAACGTGTCGGAGATGCCCTTGGCCCGGTTGTCGAGCACGGGCGTCCCCGGGTTGGGCACGCCGATCACGATCTGGCCCTTCGGGCTGCTGCCGAGCCGCTTCAGCGCCTCCTTCGCCATCAGCTCACCGAGCGCGTAATTGTCGTTCCCCACATAGAAGTTGACCTTGCTGCCGTCGGTGGGGGAGGTGTCCAGGGCGACGATCGGGATGCCCTGGTCTACGGCGCGTGCGGCGGGCCGGGTGAAGATCGGCGGGTCGAGGTTCTCCAGGACGATGCCGTCCTTGGCGACGGCGGTGAGGTTCTGGAACAGCTGGACCTCGGCGGGCCCGTCCGTGTTGGGCGGTCCTACGGCCTTGAAGTCGACCTTGCCCGCGTGGCTCGCGGCGCTCTCCGCGCCCAGCACCATCTCGTGGGCGAAGTTCAGGGAGATGTTGGCGACCGAGATCCCCATCTTCAGCCTGCCGTCGCCGCCGCCGGAACCGCTGCCGCAGCCTGCGGTGGCCAGCAGGACCAGGGCGCCGAGCGCCGCGGACCAGGTACGCGAACGGGGGTGCATCACGGCCTCCAAAGGGCTGGACCACAGGGGGACTTGAACGCGGGGCGACCTGGACGACGGGGTGGCTTCACCTGCGACGGCGTCCGGTGCGGCGCAGCGCGCTGTCGGCCGCGACGGCGACGAGGATCACCCCGCCGGTCGCGAACGACGTCCAGTTGATGGGTACTTCGAAGAACACCAGGCCGGAGGCGACGACCGACAGGATCATCGCCCCGGCCACCGCCCCGACCACCGAGCCGCGGCCCCCGGCCAGCGGAGTGCCGCCGATGATGCACGCGGCGATCGCCTGCAACTCGTAGCCCTGGCCCAGAGTCGGGTCCCCGGCGCCGTAGAAGGCGAGCGCGAGGACGGCGGCGCACGCGGTGGTGAGCCCGGAGAGGGCGAGGGCCTGGACGCGGGTGCGGACGACCGGGATGCCGCTGAACGCGGCGGCGTCGGGGTTGGACCCGATCGCCCGCACCCGGGCCCCGAAGCGCGTCCGGGACAGCACGACCGCCAGCACGACGATCACCGCGAGCAGCACCCACAGCGCGAACGGCACCCCGCCCGGATCGCCGCCCGCGAAGGTGAAGAACGAGTTGTCCAGGGGGAGATCGGTGATCTGCCTGCCGTCGGCCAGCGCCAGCCCGACACCTCGGAAGAGCATCAGCGTGCCCAGCGTCACGATGAACGACGGCAGCGCCAGCAGCGTCGTCACCAGCGCGTTGAACACCCCCAGCCCGATCCCGGTGACCAGCATCACCGGCACCGCGAGCCAGGGCGGGGTGCCGTCCCGGATCAGCAACGCCCCGACGACCAGGCACATCGCGTAGGTCCCGCCGACGGACAGATCGACCTCGCGCATCGACAGCGCGAAGACCATGCCGCACGCCATCAGCGAGATGTAGACGGAGTTGTGGGCCGTGGACAGGAGGTTGTTCGTGCCCAGGAAGTCCGGGTACGGGATGCCGATCCCGGCGATCAGCAGCCCCAGCACGAGCAGCACACCGAACTCGTCCCGGACCAACCGGCGCGGACGCGGCCCGAGTCGACGCCTGACGATCACCAACCGGCCCTGCCCGCCGCCCTGTTCGCGGGCGCGCTCGGCGTCGTCCACGGCACGCTCGGTCTCGGTCATCGGGCACGGCTCCCGTAATCACGGCTGGTGCTGGTGTCGCCCCGCAGCGTGGGCTCACCCGACGCGGGCGGCAACAAGGGCGTTTCAGCGAGTGAAATGCGCTCTTGCCGTGCATGTGACGGGTCGTCACACTCGCCCCATGGAGACACGTACCGCCCTGGTGACCGGAGCGGCACAGGGCCTCGGGCAGGAGTTCGCCGTCGCGCTCGCCGGGCACGGCCACCGGGTCGCCGGACTCGACCTCGTCGCGCAGCCGGAGACCGCCGAAAAGGTGCCGGACTACGTGGAGTTGATCGGCGACGTCACCGACGAGGGCCAGATCCAGGGGGCGTTGGAACGCGTCGTCGAGCGGTTCGGCACCCTGCACATCCTCGTCAACAACGCCGGTGTCTACCCGTCGTGCCCCTTCGAGGAGATCACACCCGCGGAATGGCGCCGGATCATGCGCGTCAACCTGGAGGCCCCGTTCCTGCTGACCCGCGCGGTCCTGCCGTATCTGAAGGCCGCCGGCTGGGGCCGTGTCGTCAACATCGTCTCCGCGGCCGTCCTCACCGCACCGCCCACGATGGTGCCGTACGTCGCCTCGAAGATGGGCCTGATCGGCTTCACCAGGTCACTCGCCGCGGCGCTCGGGCCGTACGACATCACCGTCAACGCGATCGCGCCGAGCATGGTGCGCACCGGGACGGCCGAGCGGACGGTCGGCGCGGACGGTGGCTTCGAGCACGTACGGGACGGTCAGGTCGTCCCCCGCACGCAGGAGCCGTCGGACCTGATCTCGACGCTGCTGTACGTCGTCGACGAGGGCAGCGGGTTCCTGACCGGGCAGACGCTGAACGTGTCGGGCGGCTCAGCCTTCCTCTGACTCCCGCGACTCCTCCGCCCCCTTGAGCCACTCACGGAGCTCCTCCCGCAACGACCGCTGAAAGGTCGTCAGAAGGGCTTGCACGACCAGGGGTTGCATGTGCGCGGACAGCGACTTCACGTCCTGCGTGGCCCGTTGGGAGACCTCCCCGCGGAACACCTGTGACAACTCGTGGGCCGCCGCGCGGGAATGCTCGATCAGCACGCTCCGGGACGCGAGGATCGCCTCCTGCGACACCGGTACGTCGAGCAGCCGCACGCCGAGCCGCAGCAGCCCGGAGTCGACGCGGTAGGAGGCCCCGTCGAGCCCGGCCACGCCCATCGCGACGAGCCGCTCCACGTCCTCCTCGCTCAGCGCCCGGCCCGCCCGCCGCTCCAACTCCCGCCGGTCCAGGGTCTCCACCGTGTCCGGCGCCCACGAGGCCACCACCGCGCGGTGGATCGCGAGGTCGTGCGCGCTGAGGTCCGGCGGCAGCTGCCCCAGGTAGCGCTCGATCGCGGCCAGTGTCATGCCCTGGTGCCGCAACTCCTCGATCAGTGCGAGCCGCGACAGATGCTCCGGCCCGTAGTGCCCGACCCGCCGCGCCCCGATCACCGGCGGCGGGAGCAGCCCCTTGGTGCTGTAGAACCGGACCGTACGGACCGTCGTACCGGCCCGCGCGGCCAGTTCGTCGATCGTGAGCGTCGGCTCGTCGGCATCGGCATCGCTATCAGTCTCGGCGTCGGTGGTCATACGCAGCAGTATCGCTGTCTCACCAACACTGTGAAACCGCGCAAGGCCCGTTGTCAGTGGTGCCGCCTACGGTGGGTGTCATGGGGGAGATCGACTATGTCCGAGGTGACGCGACCGTTCCGTCGGTCAAGGGCGTCAAGGTGATCGCGCATGTCTGCAACGACATCGGGGGCTGGGGGAAGGGCTTCGTACTGGCGCTGTCACACCGCTGGCCGGAACCGGAGAAGGCGTACCGGTCCTGGCACCGGGACCGCGCGGCCAACGACTTCGGCCTGGGAGCGGTCCAACTCGTCCAGGTGGAGCGCCATGTGTGGGTCGCCAACATGATCGGCCAGCGCGGCATACGCACCGGCAGCAAGGGCGTCCCTGTGCGCTACGAGGCGATCGACACGGCGCTGGGCCTGCTGGCCGACCGCGTGGCAGATCTCGGCGCGTCCGTGCACATGCCCCGCATCGGGTGCGGCCTCGCGGGTGGCAAGTGGTCACGGGTCGAACCGCTGATCACCGAGCGGCTGGTGCGGCGGGGGATCGCGGTGACGGTGTACGACCACGGGGACTGAACCGCCGGACCCGACTCGCCTCACACTGACCGGACCCAACTCGCCCCATCCTGAAAGGAGTTGCTGAATCTTGCGCAAGCTCTTGCGGTGATCGTGGCCGCCTGCTTGACTCGCTGCTCGCATCCGACAGGGAGAGTCATGAGCCGTGACATCGACGTCCTCGTCCTCGGCGGCGCCGGAGTCGACACCATCGTCCACGTCCCCGAACTGCCGCTCCCGTACGCCGACAGCTACATGATCGACCCCGGCATCCGCACCCGCGCCGGCCAGACCGGCGACTTCGTCGCCCTCGGCCTGAGCGCGCTGGGCCTGCGCACCCACCACCTCGACATGCTCGGCGCCGACCCCGAGGGCGACCTGGTCCGCGCGCTGCACCGCGACCGCGCCATCCCGCTCACCGAGGTCCCGCAGCCCGCCGGCACCAAGCGCGCGGTCAACCTCGTGGGCCCCGACGGCCGACGCCTCTCCCTCTACGACGCGACCCGCGCCCACCCCGACGACCGCCTCCCGGAACCCACGGTCCGCGCCCTCGCCACGGCGAGCCGCCACACCCACGTCTCCATCACCCAGCCCTGCGCCCACGCCCTGCCGCTGTTGCGTGAGTCCGGCACGACGATCTCGACGGACCTGCACAACTGGGACGGCGAGAACCCGTACCAGGCGGAGTTCGCCCACGCCGCCGACATCGTCTTCCTCTCCACCACCGCCCTGACCGGAGACCCCGAGCGCACCATGCGCGCCATCGCCGAGCGCGGCCGGGCCGAGCTGGTCGTCGCCACGGCGGGCGCGGAGGGCGCGTATCTGCTGGCCGACGACGAGGTGACCCACATCCCGACCACCACACCCCGGAGACCGGTCGTCGACTCCAACGGCGCGGGAGACGCCTTCGCCTCCGCCTTCCTCTTCGGTTGGCTGAACGGGGAGTCCCCGCAGCGGTGTGCCCGGTACGGCGCGATCGCCGGGGCGTACGCGTGCACGGTGCCGTCGACGGAGATCGACGCGATCGGGCGGGATGAACTCCTGGTCCAGGTCGCGGAGTCGGAGGCCTCGACGGTCGGTACCCCGCACTAGACCGTGCTCGACGAGGCGGTGGCACAGACGCTCGGGCCCTCTCCGGGCGCCGGTGGACAGCCGAGGTAGGCGTCCAGCGCGGCGGCGCCGGTGAGCAGGGCGCGCCCGCGGGCCGAGAGGCGGGCACGCCAGTCGCGCAGCGTCGATTCGAGCGGCGCGACGCCTCCGGCGGAACGGACCTGGGCGATCAACGGGGCGATCTGTTCGAGCAGGTGGCCGCCCCGTCTGAGCTGGTGGACCAGAAGGGCGTCGCGTACGTCTACCGGGCCGTAGACCCGGTAGCCCGTCCGCGGGTCGCGGCGCGGCTGGACCAGACCGGCGCGCTCCCACGTGCGCAGGGTCGCCGGACGGATGCCGAGCCTTCTCGCCAGCGGGCCGACGAACGTGTCACCGCGCTCCTCCGGCACGGGTCGCAGGTCACGGAGCGCGGCTTCGACCGCCTGGAGGGTACGGCGGTCGTCGAGCAGCTGCACATGACTGTCGTCGATGAGCCGGAGCGCGTCCTCGATGGCGTCCCGGTTGACCGCCCGCATGATCGCCGTGGCCGTCTGGTGGCCATGTCCGGGCACGAGCGCGAGAAACGCGTGCAGGGCCCGAGCGTGCCGCGGCGTGTAGGTCCGGTAGCCGTGCGCGGAGCGTTCGGCGGCCGGAAGGACCCCGGCGGCTTCGTAGTTGCGGACCGCCTGCGTCGACAGACCGTGCCCGCGCGCCAGGTCGACCGGCCTGAGACGACTGCTGCTTTGAGGGTTTCGCTCCACTGTCCTGCCACTGTCGACCAAAAGTCTCAACCGTTGCTTCAACGATAGCGTTGAAGGTATGACTCCAGGTATCACAGCTGCCGTCCACGCCGTCGACCCCGCCGCCGTCATGAGGTTGCTCCCGACCAGGCCACGGCTGCTCGCCCTGGGTGAGCCCACCCACGGCGAGGACGTTCTGCTCGACATACGGAACGAACTCTTCCGTCACTTCGTCGAGCACGAGGGCTACCGCACGATCGCCCTCGAAAGCGACTGCCTGATGGGCCTGGTCGTGGACGACCACGTCACCTCGGGCACGGGAACCCTCGACGAGGTCATGGAGCGAGGCTTCAGCCACGAGTGGGGCGCCTTCGCGGCCAACCGCGAACTGGTGCGCTGGATGCGCGCGTTCAACGACGGCCGGTCCGAGTCCGAGCGGGTGCGGTTCGCCGGTTTCGACGGCCCGCTGGAGATCACCGGCGCCGCGAGCCCCCGGCAGGCCCTCGCCGCACTCCACACCTACCTCACCGCCAGGGTCGACGCGGCTCTCCTTCCCTGCACCGCGGAAACCCTCGACGGACTGCTCGGCGCCGACGAACGGTGGACCGACAGCGCCGCGATGACGGACCCGTCCCGGTCCGTGGGGCAGACGCCCGACGCCAGGCAACTCCGCCTGCTCGCCGATGACTTGACGGCCCTGCTCGACGCCCAGACGCCACAACTGGTCGCCACGTCCACACCGGACGAGTGGCACCGGGCGCGGCTGTACGGACGCACCGCGGTCGGGCTGCTGCGCTACCACTTCGCGATGGCCGACCCGTCACCGAGCCGCATGGCACGACTGGTCGCCCTGCGGGACTCGATGATGGCCGCCAACCTGCTCGCCGTAGCCGAACGGAGCCCGACGCTGGTGAACGCCCACAACGGTCACCTCCAGCGGAACCGGAGCACGATGCGGATGGGCGGCCTGCCTGTGGAGTGGTGGAGCGCCGGTGCGATCGTCGCCGCCCGCATCGGAGAGGAGTACGCCTTCCTTGCCACCGCCCTCGGCACGATCCCCCACCAGGGAGTGGACGCCCCGCCACCGGACACCGTCGAGGGACTGCTGTACGCGCTCCCGCACGAGCGTTGCCTCGTCGACACCCGCCGACTGGCCGGCGCGCTCGCGGATACGACACCTGTCCCTCGCGTCTCCCCTTGGTACGGCTACGCCCCGCTGGACCCCGCGCACTTGGCCGACACCGACGGGATCGTGTTCGTCAAGGACACGGTTTCTGGCAAGGGCGCTGATTTCGACACGTCCAGGAGAGCGCGCTTCTAGGGCGCCTCCAGGGGCGCGGGGCTGTGTCAATATGCGGCTCCGCCGCGTGGACGCGACCAGCCACAACAGACCAGCAGCCCCCCACCACCGAACCCGTCAGACGCTCAGTGCACGTCGTTCGTAGCCGCGATCTTCTTCCAGGACTTCGGCTGCACCGGAGCCACACCCGCCTTCGTGATCGACGCACTCCGCGCAGCCGGAGCCGCAGGCTTGGTCGGCTGGAACAACCACGTGTCGAAGAGCGCGGAAAGCGACTTCCCCGACACCTGCTCGGCGTAAGCCCGGAAGTCCGCGACGGACGCGTTCCCGTAAGCGTGCTCCTTCGGCCACCCCTTCAGAATGGCGAAGAACGCATCGTCACCAACCTCGTTGCGCAGCGCCTGAATAGCCAGCGCACCCCGGTCGTAGACCGGCAGCTCGAACTGGTCCTCCGGCCCGGGGTCACCCGGCGCGATCGTCCAGAACGCGTCGTCCGCCGGATGCGAGGCGTAGACGTAGTCGGCGAGTTGCTGCGCCGTGCCCTCGCCCTCGTGCTCGGACCAGAGCCACTGCGCGTACCGCGCGAAGCCCTCGTTGATCCAGATGTCCTTCCAGCCCTTCAGCGACACGTCGTCGCCGTACCACTGGTGGGCCAACTCATGCACCACGACAGAGGTGTTGGCGCCGTTCGCGAACTGCTTCTGGCTGTAGTAGACGCGGCTCTGGGTCTCCAGCGCGTACCCGGTGGTCGTGTTGGGGACGTACCCGCCGGCGTTGCTGAAGGGATACGGACCGAAGTAGCCGCTCAGCCAGTCCACGATCTCGCCGGTGCGCTCGACGCTCGCCCGCGCCGCCCCGTCGTTGTCGCCGAGGTCCTTGCTGTAGGCGTTGATGACGGGGACGCCACCGTCCGAGGTGCTGGTGGTGATGTCGAACTTGCCGAGCGCGAGCGTGGCGAGATAGGTGGCCTGGGGCTTGTTCTGGCGCCAGTTGTAGCGGGTCCAGCCGAGTTGTGAACTCGTCGACTGGAGCGTGCCGTTGGAGATGGCCTGGGTGCCGTTCGGCACCGCGACCGACACGTCGTAGGTCGCCTTGTCGCTGGGGTGGTCGTTGCTCGGGAACCACCACCACGCGGACTCGGGCTCGTCCGCCGCGACCGCGCCGTCCGGGGTGCGGTGCCAGGTGTTGAAGCCGTACGCGCTCTTCGTGGACGGCACCCCGCTGTAGCGGACCACGACCGTGATCGGCGTGCCCTTCGGCAGCGGGGTCTTCGGGGTGATCTCCAGCTCGTGCTGGCCGGAGGTCGCGAACGTCGCCGCCGCACCGTTGACCCGGATCTCGCTCACGTCCAGCAGGAAGTCGAGGTCGAAGCGGGACAGATCCTGCGTGGTCTTCGCGAGGATCGTCGCCGTGCCCGCCAACTCGTCGGTGGCGGGCTGGTATTGGAGCCTGAGGTCGTAGTGCGAGACGTCGTATCCGCCGTTGCCGTAGGCCGGGTAATAGGGGTCGCCGATGCCCGGAGCGCCGGGGGAGTAGCTTGCCGCCGATGCCGGGATCGCCAGCATGAGGGAGGCCGCCGCGAGTGCGCCCGGCGCGATGATTCTGCGGTGCACGAGAACTCCAAGTCGTAGGGCTCCACGAGAAGTTCGGAGAGCCGTGGGGGTCCACGAAGGTCGAAGAGCCGTAGGGGTCGGTCCACGAAGTCTGTACGGAGCCTATTCACTCCCTGTGGCACCACGCCTGTCCACGGCACCTCCTGTCACACGATCGCCATTCGGCCGTCATGACCCCGCGAACCACCCCGAGTGCCTCTTCCGGCACGGGAGTTGACCGATGTACCGTCCGCGCATGCCGAAACGCACGCGCTTCACGATCTGGAGATCGCTCGCGACCGCGGCGATCGCCGCCCTCCTGGCCGCCTTCCTCACCCCGACAGCGGCCCAGAGCGCCCCACAGGAGAGCCAACCCGTCTACTCCTACGCGAAGGCCGTCCGCGAGGCCGTCTGGGTGGACACCGGACTGGACGGCGACGGCGACGGAAGGACCGACCGGGTCGCCGTCGACATCGTCCGGCCGAGCGAACCCGCCCGCCAGGGCCGCAAAGTCCCCGTCATCATGGACGCCAGCCCCTACTTCTCCTGCTGCGGCCGCGGCAACGAGAGCCAGCTGAAGACGTACGACGCGAGCGGCAACGTTGTCCAGATGCCGCTCTTCTACGACAACTACTTCGTGCCCCGCGGCTACGCCTTCGTCGGCGTCGACCTCGCCGGCACCAACCGCTCCGACGGCTGCGTCGACGTCGGCGGCCGCTCCGACATCCAGTCCGCGAAGGCTGTCGTCGACTGGCTCAACGGACGCGCCAAGGCGTACACGACACGCACCGGAACCGTTCGCTCGCAGGCGAGTTGGACCAACGGCAACACCGGGATGATCGGGAAGAGCTGGGACGGCACCATCGCCAACGGCGTCGCCGCCACCGGCGTGAAGGGCCTGAAGACGATCGTCCCGATCAGCTCCATCTCCTCCTGGTACGACTACTACTTCGCCCAGGGCGCCCCGCTCTACGACTCCGGCCCCGACTGGCTGTCCAACGCCGTCGAGAGCCCCGACGCGCAGGCCAAGTGCGCGGCCGTACAGAAGAAACTCGTCGACGGCGCCCCGCGCACCGGCGACTGGACCCCGCTGTGGACCGAGCGCGACTACGTGAAGGACGCGAGCAAGGTCAAGGCCAGCGTGTTCCTCGTGCACGGCATGCAGGACCTCAACGTCCGCACCAAGAACTTCGGCCAGTGGTGGGACGCCCTCGCGAAGAACGGCGTCGAGCGCAAGATCTGGCTCTCCCAGACCGGCCACGTCGACCCCTTCGACTACCGTCGCGCGGACTTCGTGGACACCCTGCACCGCTGGTTCGACCACGAACTCCTCGGCTACGACAACGGAATCGACCGCCGGCCGATGGCCGACGTCGAACGCCACCCCGACCAGTGGGTCACGTCGGCGACCTGGCCGCCGAGCGGCACCGCGACGACCACCCTCCACCCGGCGCAGGGCACCCAGGCGGGCGTCGGCACGCTCGGCCTCGGCACCGGCGCGGGCACCGAGACGTTCACCGACAACCCGCAGGAGAGCGAGACCGACTGGGCGGCCGCGATCGACAAGTCGACCGCGGACAAGGCCGGTTTCGTCACCGGGCCGCTCACGAAGGACCTGCGCCTGTCGGGCTCCTCGAAGGTGACGATCACCGCGACGCCCACGACCTCAACGGCCCATCTGTCGGCCGTACTTGTCGATGTCGGCCCCGACACGATCCGGGACTACGCCGACTCGGCCGAGGGCATCACCACGCTCACGAACCGCACCTGCTGGGGCGAGAGCACGGCCGGCGACAGCGCATGCTTCCTGGCAACCCAGGCCAAGACCACGGCAGTCGACTACACCGTCTTCAGCCGCGGCTGGGCCGACCTCGGCCACTACGCCTCCGCCACGAAGGGCGTACCGCTCACCCCGGGCAAGGCCTACACCATCACCCTCGACCTGGCGGCGACCGACCACGTCGTCCCGGCCGGACACCGCCTCGCCCTGATCGTCGCGGGCACGGACAAGGACCTCATCGACCCCCCGTCCACCACCCCGACCCTCACCCTGAACCTGTCCCGCACCGCTGCCCAACTCCCGTTGGTCGGCGGCGCACCGGCGTTCACGAAGGCCACGGCAGGCAGCAAGCCCGTCCCATCCGACACCGAGACCCTCGACGGCGTACGCGCACCGCGCTCCGCACAGCGGGTACCGGGCAACTGACCGCGGATTGACGGCTGGTCGGCTGGTCGGCTCGACGGGGGCGGCGGAGTGAGTGGACTCCGCCGCCCCTGTCTGGTTGGTGGGGTGGGGCGGCCGAACTCCTCACCCCGCCCCTGTCGCGCAGGCGGGGCGAGGCGGTCGAAATACCCAGGTCGCCCAGGCAGGGAAAGGCGGCCGAACTCCCCAACCCGCTCCGTCGCGCAGGCCTGGCAGGGCGGCCGAGTTCCTCAGGTCGTCCCCTGTAGCGCAGGCCCGGTGAGGTGGCCGAACTCTGCGGCCCGCTCCCTGGCGCAGGCTGGGTGGGGCGGTCGCAATCCCCGGGTCGCCCAGGTCGCCCAGGCTGAGAAAGGTGGCCGAACCCTTCAGCCCGCTCCCGCACAGGCCCGGCGAGGCGGCCGAACTCCGCAGCCAACTCCCTGCGCAGGCCCGGTGAGATGGCCGCACCCCGCAGCCCACTCCCTCCCGCGAACCGGAACACGCGGCCGAACTCCTCAGGCCGCTCCCGATCCCGCCAACTCCGCCGCCTCCCGCGCACACCCCCACGCCACCGTGATCCCCGCCCCACCGTGACCGTAGTTGTGCACCAACACCCGCCCGTCCCGCAGGACTTCACGCTCCAGCCGCACCGAGGGCCGCGTGGGCCGCAACCCCACCCGGTGTTCCAGTACGCGCGCCTCGGCGATCTCCGGGCGGATCGCCGCGCAGCGGGCGATGATCGCCTCGGCGACCGCGGGGTCGGGTGTCATCGACCAGGCGTCCTCCTCGGCCGTGCCGCCCAGGATCAGGCCGCTCGGCTGCGGGAAGAAGTACGTGGAGGTGTCGGCCGAGTGGTCGACGGACGTCAGCCAGGTCGTGATCCCGGGGTTCTCCACGACGACCAACTGCCCGCGCACCGGCCGTACCGAGGGGTCGGGCACGAGGTCCAGGGAGTCCAGTCCCGTGCAGTTGACGACGACGGCCGCCGGCACCTCTGTGAGGTCCACCACAGACTGCTCCTCGACGGTCCCGCCCAGCTCCAGGAACCGCTCGCGCAGCCACGGCAGATGGGCCGGCATGTCGATCAACGGCAACCGCGCCCACAGCCCGCCGCCCGCGTACTCCTCGGCCAGCGCCGGCCGCAACCCAGGCACCTGGGCCGCCCAGGGTCCCAGCTCGTCCAGCCGGGTCTCACCCTGTACGCCCTCGACCATGCGTACGCCCGTCTCCTCGGGCCGCGCCGCCAACTCCTCGTACACGACGAGCGATTGGAGCGCCCACTCACCGACGAGCGCCTCCGGATCGATCCGGTACGGCCACCACAGCGCGCCCGCGACCGCCGAGGTCGTCAGCTCGACAGGCTCCCGCGTCCACACCCGCACCCGGGCACCGCGCTCCGCCAGCACGACGGCCGTCGTCAACCCGATGACGCCCCCGCCGACCACGATCACATCACCACTCTTCGCGCTCTCCATGCGCGGACGGTAGCGGAATATGCCATGCAGCGCTCAGATCCCCTCATGCTGGGGATACTCACAACATGTCTGCCGAATACGCCGCCTTCGGCCTCGCACCGGCGATGCGCGCCGGTGAAGTCCTCGCGGACGGCGGCTACCAGGTGCACCGCGACTTCGTCGACTTCATCGTCGACGGCCGCCCGCTGCTGTTCCAGCTCACCGACCTGGACGCCGTCTCCCCGCTCGCCTCCGACGTCCCGCCCGCGATCTTCACCGCCCAGGTCCGCAGCCTCCTGATGGAGACGGACCCACCCCTGAAGGGCGGCCGCCACGTCATCTACGGCTGCCCCGAGTGCGAGGACCTGGCCTGCGGCGCCGTCACCGCCGTCATTCAGCAGGACGGCGCCGACTTCATCTGGCGCGACTTCGCCTGGCAGACCGACGAACACGCCGACCTGGAGCGCAACGGCTACCACGGCATAGGTCCCTTCCGCTTCGCCGGAGCCGAGTACCGCGCGGCCCTCGACTCCCTCATCGACGGCACCGAGCCCCCGGTCGCCAAACGCCGGGTCCTGCTGATCGGCGCCCGCGTGGCCGTCCTGAACAGACTCGCCGCCGCCCTGCGCGCCATCGGCATCGGCGCCGACATCACCGGCGACGCGACCCACGTCCCCGCCGACGAACTCCGCGGCTATGGTGCCGTGGCCTTCGGCCGGGCCGTCACCCAGGCCGAACGGGCCGCCGTACGGGCCGCGTTCGACCGCGCCGGGGTCGACGCGACCTACGTCGACGGCCTCGCCCCCATCGTCCCGCTCCTCGTCGCCCAGATCGAACACGCCCTGGACCGCCGCCCCGCCGACCAGCACCGGCTGACCCGCCTGGTCGCCGCCGACGGCGAGGCGGGCATCGAGGTCACCTCGCCGTGCCGGGTGCGCGTCACGGCGTACCGTCTCGACCGTCTGTACCGCGGCCACACACAGGACGTCTTCGACGGTGTCCTGGAACCCGGCCGCCACCACATCGCCCTGGACGCGAAGGCGGTCAAGGGCGAGTCCTTCGTCGTGGCCCGGACGACCGGGAGCGTGCTGGTGGAGGCGATGGCGCGCTGAAAACCGCGGCGCGGACGGAGAAGAGACGGAGAAGAACCGCGGCGCGGGCGGCGAAGGGGACAGATTAGGATCGGCGGTCTGATGACTGCCACTCTCGTCGCCAAGAATCTCGCCGCCGGACACGGCGACCGCGCCCTCTTCACCGGGCTCGACCTCGTCGTCGCCCCCGGCGATGTGATCGGCCTTGTCGGTGCCAACGGCGCGGGCAAGTCCACCCTGCTCAAGATGCTCGCCGGGCTCCTCGCCCCCGAGGAGGGCGAACTGCGCCTCTCCCCGCCGGCAGCGACCGTAGGCCACCTCCCGCAGGAACCGGACCGGCGCCCGGGCGAGAGCGTGCGCGCGTTCCTCGCGCGTCGCACGGGGGTCGCCGAGGCCCAGCGGACCATGGACGAGGCCACGCAGGCACTGGTCGACGGGGCACCCGGCGCCGACGACGCGTACTCGACGAGCCTGGAGCGCTGGCTCGACCTCGGCGGCGCGGACCTCGACGAGCGGGCCGAGGAGATCGCCGACACACTCGGCCTCGCCATCGACCTCGACCAGCCGATGACGTCCCTGTCCGGCGGCCAGGCGGCCCGCGCGGGCCTGGCCTCCCTGCTCCTCTCCCGCTATGACGTCTTCCTCCTCGACGAGCCCACCAACGACCTGGACCTCGACGGCCTGGAGCGCCTCGAACGCTTCGTCTCCGGCCTGCGCGCGGGCACGGTCGTCGTGTCGCACGACCGCGAGTTCCTCACCCGCACGGTCACCAAGGTCCTCGAACTCGACCTGGCCCAGAACCAGATCAACCTCTACGGCGGCGGCTACGAGGCGTACCTGGAGGAGCGGGACGTGGCGCGTCGGCACGCCCGCGACGACTTCGAGGAGTACGCCGACAAGCGCTCCGCGCTTCAGGACCGGGCGCAGATGCAGCGCGGCTGGATGGACAAGGGCGTCAAGAACGCCCGCCGCAAGGCGAACAACGACAACGACAAGATCGGCCGCAAGTTCCGCAGCGAGGCGAGCGAGAAGCAGGCGGCGAAGGCGCGGCAGACGCAGCGGATGATCGAGCGCCTCGATGTCGTCGACGAGCCCCGCAAGGAGTGGGACCTGCGGATGGAGATCGCGTCCGCGCCGCGCTCGGGTGCGGTCGTCGCGACGCTGCGGGACGCGGAGGTACGGCGGGGGGACTTCAGCTTCGGGCCGGTGTCTCTCCAGATCGACTGGGCGGACCGGGTTGCCGTGACCGGTGCGAACGGTGCGGGCAAGTCGACGCTTCTCGGTGCGCTGCTCGGCCGTATTCCGTTGGACGCGGGCCATGCGGCGCTCGGTTCGGGTGTTCTGGTGGGGGAGGTCGACCAGGCCCGTCAGCTGTTCCACGGTACGGAGTCTCTGCTCGACGCGTTCTGTGCGGCCGTGCCGGATACGGAGCCTGCCGAAGTCCGTACGCTGCTGGCCAAGTTCGGGCTCAAGGCGCATCACGTGATGCGGCAGGCGGGGACGCTGTCACCGGGTGAGCGGACCCGTTCCGCGCTCGCGCTTCTCCAGGGTCGGGGCGTGAACCTCCTGGTCCTGGACGAACCGACCAACCACCTCGATCTGCCTGCCATCGAGCAACTGGAGTCGGCGCTCGATGCGTACGAGGGCACGCTGTTGCTGGTCACTCATGATCGGCGGATGTTGGATGCGGTTCAGGTGACTCGGCGGTTGGAGGTGGCGGACGGGGAGGTGACGGAGCGGCGGTGAGTAGCGGTGAGGTTCAGGTGGTTCGTTCACTGCGGGGCAGTGGGGGCTGGTCGCGCCCCGCGGCGGAGCCGCAAATAGACTCAGCCCCGCGCCCCTTAAGGGCGGCCCGCTCCACTCTGTCCCGGTGCTTCGCCCACCAATTCTCGTCGCCAGGGGCCATGTTGGTGCCCCCGACCCGTTGCCCCACCGCCCCGTCGATGAGTTCCCGTACGACGTCGGCGTGGCCCGCGTGCCGGGACGTTTCGTAGGTCATGTGGACGAGGGTGCGGTGCAGGGTGAGTTCGTTGCCGCCTGCACCGGGTATGCGGCCGGTCGCGTCCAGAGGGAGTGCCTCGATCGTCGCGTCGGAGTGGGCGCAGATCCGCCGGTAGTCGCCGACGATCTGCTCGCGCGTCTCGTCCGGGGTCGCCCACAGATCCGCGTTCGGCTCGGCGTCGCCCGCGATCCACGACTCCGGCCCGTCGACCGGGCGTCCGAAGACCGTCCCGAAGTAGAACGCCTCGGCCCCGGCGAGATGCTTGACCAGCCCCAGCAGATTGGTGCCGGTCGGCGTCATGGGCCGCCGGATGTCGTACTCCGACAGCCCTTCGAGCTTCCACAGCAACGTGTCACGGGCGTCCTGGAGGATGACGCGCAGGTCGTCCTTGAAGTCCGGTGAGATCATGCCCCCAGTCTGTCGCAGGGCGCTACGCGCCCTGTAGGGGCGCGGGGCCGTGTCTATTAGCGGCTCCGCCGCGGGGCGCGACCAGCCCCGCCGGCCCGCAGCTCCCCACAACCTGACCGGCGAAGCCGTCAGCGCTTGCCCTTCTTGCCGGGGTCCAGCAACCCCGCCTTCCGCAGGGCATCGGCCATCGCACTGTTGCCCGGCGGCGGAGCCGCCTGCCGCGATCCACCGCCCTGGCCACCCTGCCGTTGCTGCTGGCGCTGCTGCGGCGGACGCCCGCCACTCCGCTGCCCGCGCTGGGCACCCCCACCCTGCTGTCCCCGCTCCCCGCCGGAGGCCACCGCCTCGTCGTCCAGCCGCAGCGTCAGGGAGATTCGCTTCCGGGGGATGTCCACGTCGAGGACCTTCACCTTGACGATGTCACCCGGCTTCACCACATCCCGCGGGTCCTTGACGAACGTCTTCGACAGGGCGGACACGTGGGCGAGACCGTCCTGGTGGACGCCGACGTCGATGAACGCCCCGAACGCGGCGACGTTCGTGACGACGCCCTCCAGAACCATCCCAGAGGCGAGGTCGGAGATCTTCTCGACGCCGTCCTTGAACGTGGCCGTCTTGAACGCGGGCCGCGGGTCACGCCCCGGCTTCTCCAGCTCCTTGAGGATGTCGGTCACGGTGGGCAGACCGAACGTCTCGTCCACGAACTCGGTCGGCTTCAGCGAGCGCAGCACCGACGTGTTGCCGATCAGCGACGAGACCTCGCTGCCCGCCGTCTTCACCATCCGCCGCACCACCGGATACGCCTCGGGGTGCACGCTGGAGGAGTCGAGCGGGTCGTCGCCACCCCGGATGCGGAGGAAGCCCGCGCACTGCTCGTAAGCCTTCGGGCCGAGCCGCGCCACGTTCTTCAGCTGGGTACGCGACTTGAAGGGACCGTTGGCGTCACGGTGGGAGACGATGTTCTCGGCGAGGCCGGAGGTGATGCCGGAGACGCGTGAAAGCAGCGGCGCGGAGGCCGTGTTGACGTCCACGCCGACGCCGTTCACACAGTCCTCGACCACCGCGTCCAGCGAACGCGACAGTTTCACCTCGGACAGGTCGTGCTGGTACTGGCCGACACCGATCGACTTCGGGTCGATCTTCACCAACTCGGCGAGCGGGTCCTGGAGTCGGCGCGCGATGGAGACGGCGCCGCGCAACGACACGTCCATGTCGGGCAGTTCCGCCGAGGCGAACGCGGACGCCGAGTACACGGACGCGCCGGCCTCGGACACCATCACCTTGGTGAGGTTCAACTCCGGGTGCTTGGTGATGAGTTCACCGGCGAGCTTGTCGGTCTCGCGGGACGCCGTGCCGTTGCCGATCGCGATCAGGTCGACCGAGTGCTGCGCGGAGAGCCGGGCCAGCTTGGCGAGGGCGTCGTCCCACTTGTTGGCCGGGACGTGCGGGTAGATCACGTCCGTGGCGACGACCTTGCCGGTGGCGTCGACGACGGCGACCTTCACGCCCGTACGGAAACCGGGGTCCAGGCCCAGCGTCGCGCGCGTGCCGGCCGGGGCGGCGAGCAGCAGGTCCCGCAGGTTCGAGGCGAAGACGTTGACCGCCTCGTCCTCGGCCGCCGTACGCAGCCGCAGCCGCAGGTCGATGCCGAGGTGCACGAGGATGCGGGTGCGCCAGGCCCAACGGACCGTGTCCTGAAGCCACTTGTCGCCGGGACGGCCCCGGTCCAGGATCTGGAAGCGGTGGGCGACCATCCCCTCGTAGGACGAAGGTCCCTCGGTGTCCTCCTCGGGCTCCAGGACGAGATCGAGGACGTCCTCCTTCTCGCCGCGCAGCATCGCGAGGATGCGGTGCGAGGGCAGTGCGGTGAACGGCTCCGAGAAGTCGAAGTAGTCGGCGAACTTGGCGCCCGCCTCCTCCTTGCCGTCCCGCACCTTCGCGGCGAGACGCCCACGCCCCCACATCCGCTCGCGCAGCCCGCCGATCAGGTCGGCGTCCTCCGAGAACCGCTCGGTGAGGATCGCTCGCGCGCCGTCGAGGGCGGCCTGCGGATCGGCGACACCCTTGTCGGCGTCGACGAACGCGGCGGCCGCGGCCAGCGGTTCCACGCTCGGATCGCCCAACAGGCCCTCCGCGAGCGGCTCCAGGCCGGCCTCGCGCGCGATCTGGGCTTTCGTCCGCCGCTTGGGCTTGTAGGGGAGATAGATGTCCTCGAGGCGCGCTTTTGTCTCCGCCGCCCGGATCTGTGCCGCCAACTCCTCGGTGAGCTTGCCCTGTTCGCGCACCGATTCGAGGATCGAGGTCCGCCGCTCCTCCAGCTCCCGCAGATACCGCAGCCGCTCTTCGAGCGTGCGCAGCTGCGCGTCGTCGAGCATCTCGGTCGCTTCCTTGCGGTAGCGGGCGATGAAGGGCACCGTCGAACCGCCGTCGAGCAGCTCGACGGCAGCCTTCACCTGCCGCTCCCGTACGCCGAGCTCCTCGGCGATCCTGCCTTCGATGGACCCTACGAGGGGTGTCGTCACGCCCGTACCGCCTTCTCCACTGAGGTTGCGCGGCAATTGTGGCAGGTGACACCGACAGTCGGGGATCAGGGCGCTGTCCTGCGGGTCCGGTGGCTAGCTCTTGCCGAGCAGATCCCGCGGAAACGCCCCGGCGGAGAGCGCGAGCCGCGCGAACCCGGTCGCCAGTTCGGTCAGACGTACGACCCCTTCGGCGCCCAGATGCTCGTACGGCGCCCGGTCCAGCCGGTCGGTCTCCGCCTCGATCCCGGCGCGCAGCGCGACCCCCGCCTCCGTCAACTCGCCGTTCCCGTCGAGCAACCCGCGCTCCCGGAGCCGTCCCGAAGCGGCGTCCCACTCCTCCTGGTTCCACCCGCGCGTGCCGAACACCCACTTCGGGGTCATGCCCTTGCCGGTCGCGGTGTGGGTGACCACGGCCTCCAGGCCGTCGAGTCCGGCGGACATCAGGGCGGCCAGGTGACCGTCGCCGCGGTGTTCGCGCAGCAGCGTGGCCGCGTGGAAGCAGGCGAGGTGCGGCTCCTCGGGGACCGGCAGATCGGCGTGGGCGGCGTACAGGGGCCGGGCGGGGCGCGCACACGCCTCGGCGGCCCGCAGCGCCAGCCGCGCGGCTTCCGCCATCTCCTCCGAGGCCACCGCGTCCTCGCCGAGCAGGCGCCGCAGGGTCGCGTCGACGGCACGCGCGCGTGCGTGGAGGCACTGCTCCGGGGAGGCGGTCTCCCACACGGCGGGCACGTGCCGGGCCACGAGGTCGTACTTGTAGTTGTAGAAGGTCGCCGTCACCGTGCCGGGACCGACGGCCCCCATCGCCGCCGCCCGTACGGCGAAGTTGACGGCCCCGGGGTGCGTGACTCCGAGTGCGCCGAACTCCTTCCCCAGGTCGGGCGAGAAGTAGAGCGTGGAGTGCAGGGAGTTGAGCGCGTTGTAGCAGCGGCGCCCGGCACGGGGATCGACGGCGGCAGTAGTCATGACGGCCACGTTACCGACTGGTCGGTACGGGCTCCAGGGGTGGGCACCGGATGGCAGGAAAGGAGGGGTACCCGTCATTGCGGCCATCGCGGGGAGCGCGAAGAATCGAGAGCATGCGAACCGTCCTGGTGGTCCTCTTCGACGACGTGCAGAGCCTCGATGTCACCGGCCCCGTGGAGGTCTTCGCGGGCGCCGAAATGCAAGCCCCCGGGACCTATCGCATCCGTACGGCCTCCCTGGACGGCGGCCCGGTGCGCACCTCCAGCGGCCTGACCGTCGTACCGGACTCGTCCCTCGCCGACGCGCCCGCCCCCCACACGCTCCTCGTCCCCGGCGGCCCGGGCACCCGCGGCCCGGACCCGCGCGTGACCGCCTGGCTGCGCGCACACGGGCCGCGCGCCGAACGCCTGGTCTCCGTGTGCACCGGGGCGATCCTGCTCGCGGAGGCGGGCCTCCTGGACGGTCGCCGGGCCACCACGCACTGGTCGTACTGCGCGAAACTCGCCCGCGACCATCCCGCCGTCGAGGTCGACCCCGACCCGATCTACGTCCGCGACGGCCCCGTCTCCACCTCGGCCGGTGTCACCTCGGGCATCGATCTCGCCCTCGCCCTGGTCGAGGAGGACCTGGGCCGGGACACGGCGCTGACCATCGCCCGCCACCTGGTCGTGTTCCTGCGCCGGCCGGGGAACCAGGCCCAGTTCAGCGCCCAGCTCGCCGCCCAGACGGCCCGGCGGGAGCCCCTTCGCGAGGTCCAGCAGTGGATCACCGAGCACCCCGACGACGATCTGAGCGTCGAGTCCCTCGCCGCCCGCGCCCGCCTCTCGCCCCGCCACTTCGCCCGCGCGTTCCAGTCCGAGACCGGCATGCCCCCCGGCCGCTACGTCGACCGGGTCCGCCTCGAACACGCCCGCCGCCTCCTGGAGGACACCGCCGACGGCGTCGAGCAGATCTCCCGCTCCAGCGGCTACGGCACCCCCGAGTCCATGCGCCGAGCCTTCCTCAAGACCCTCGCCACGTCCCCGGCGGAATACCGCCGCCGCTTCCGTCCGGCCGCTCGCTGAACGCCGGATGAGGACAGCGCCCCATCAGGGGCGCGGGGCTGGGTCTATTTGCGGCTCCGCCGCGGCGCGCGACCAGCCCCCACCGCCCCGCAGCGATCGAACCACCGAACCACCTGAACCGCATCCGGCATCCACCGAACACGAAAGGCCCCGATGCAGATCGCCATCGTCCTCTT
Organism: Streptomyces sp. NBC_01288; assembly: GCF_035982055.1. Taxonomy (NCBI): domain Bacteria; kingdom Bacillati; phylum Actinomycetota; class Actinomycetes; order Kitasatosporales; family Streptomycetaceae; genus Streptomyces; species Streptomyces sp. NBC_01288. Next base: position 1,420,766 of record NZ_CP108427.1, on the reverse strand, counting down.
CGACCGCTTCACCGCCCTGGACGCCGTGGGCCCCTACGAGACCCTCGGCCGCCTCCCGGACTCGGAGACCGTCTTCGTCGCCGAGCGGACCGGCCCCGTCCGCAACGAAACCGGAAACCTGGCGCTCGTCGCCGACCGCACCCTCGCCGACGTACCGACCCCCGACATCGTGGTCGTCCCGGGCGGCCCCGGCCAGACCCCGCAGATGGAGAACGAGACCCTCCTGGACTGGCTGCGCACCGCCGACGCCACCACCACCTGGACGACCTCGGTGTGCACCGGGTCGCTGCTGCTGGCCGCGGCCGGACTCCTCGACGGCCGGCGCGCGACCTCCCACTGGCTCGCCCTGGACCACCTGAGGCAGTTCGGCGCGGAACCCACGGGGGAGCGGGTGGTGACCGACGGCAAGTACGTCACCGCGGCCGGCGTCTCCTCCGGCATCGACATGGGGCTCACCCTGCTCGGCCGGATCGCGGGCGACGAACACGCCCAGGCCGTACAGCTGTTGACCGAGTACGACCCGCAACCGCCCTACGACGCGGGGTCCCCGGAGAAGGCGCCCGCGCACCTCGTCGAGAGGTTCCGCGCGAGCAGCCGCTTCATCCTGAAGTAGTCCCTGGAGCAGTCCAGGTGAAGCGCGGCGCCCGGCGCTCCAGGAACGCGGCGACGCCCTCCGCGGTGTCGCCGCTGCCGCGCACCTGCTCCGCCCAGTAACCGTCCCTGTCCGTACGGCCGTTGGCGAACTCCTTCGCCGACGCCTGCGTCAACTGCGAGCGGGAGGCCAGCACCCGGGTGAACTCCGCGACCCGCTTGGCGAGTTCGCCCTCGGGCAGCAGCTCGTCGACGAACCCGGTGCGCAGCGCCCGTTCCGCGTCGATCAACTCGCCGGAGAACAACAGGTACTTGGCGGCCCCGGGACCCACCAGTGACACCAACCGCCGTGTCGCGGACGCCGGATACACGATCCCGAGCTTCGCCGGAGTCACCCCGAACAGCGCGCCCTCCTCCGCGAACCGCAGATCACAGGCCGCCGCCAACTGTGCCCCGCCGCCCACGCAATGACCCCGGATCGCCGCCAACGTCGGCTTCGGGAACGCCGCGAGTGCCTCCTCCGCGAGCACCGCCAGCCCCTGTGCCTCACCCGCGGACTCCCGCAGCGTCGAGATGTCGGCCCCGGCACAGAACGTCCCGCCCTCACCGGTCAGCACGAGCGCCCGTACACCCTGATCGGCGGCCAGGGTGTCGAGCAGCGGCGGCAGCGAGCGCCACATCTCGGCGGTCATCGCGTTGCGCTTGCCGGGGTGGTGGACGACGACCGTGGCGACCGAGTCGGTGACGTCGTGCAGCAGACGGGGCTCCATGCGCCGGATGCTACGTACAACCCGAAGAGTTCGCGAAGTCGGCACGAGACGGACAGGGGCGATCCCACAGTCGACCGGGCCGTGCGGCAACGATCGGAAAGCGTCCGATAACTGCTGACTTCTGTTCAGTCATCCGGGGTGGCGCGGGTCCACGCCAACACTCGTCGGGTGGTGACAATCGAGCGCAAGGGTGGCGACCGGACGATGGAGAACCACGGGAGTGGGTCGGACCCACGCCCAGAAGGCGGCAGAGACGATCCCCCGGATCCCGTCCCGGCCCCCGCCCAGCCGGACCCGCTGCCGTACGAGGGAGTCTGGCGGTTCACCGCCTCCGCCGTCGACGCCTCCGTCCCGCAGGCGCGGCACGCCGTACGGGACCTGCTCTTCCGGCAGGGTGTGCCCCTCTCGGACGAGGTGTTGCAGGGGGTGTTGCTGATCGTCTCCGAGCTGGTCACCAACGTGGTCCGGCACGCGGTGCTGCTGTCGCCGACCCTTGCCGTGGAGGTGGCCGTCGGCGCCGAGTGGGTGCGGGTGTCCGTCGAGGACAACCACCCCTACCGCCCGACCGCCCTGGTGGCCGACCACGACGAGACCGGCGGCCGGGGACTGCTGTTGGTGCGCGAGGTGACCCGGGAGGCGGGCGGCGTCTGCGACGTCGAGCACACGGCGAGCGGCGGCAAGGTGATCTGGGCCGCCCTGCCGCTCAAGCCCGCGCAGATGTCGTAGGCGAGGAGCTCACCAGCCCGCGGACGCGCCCGTCAGCTCCCTGACCGCCGGACGGGCCGCGTCCAGCACCGTCATGAACCAGGACGAGAAGGGGTCCTTCGCGTGCCGTTCGTCCAGCTCGGCGGGGGTCACGAACGCGGTCGTGCCCACCTCCTCCGGGTCCGGCCGCAGCGGGGACTGCACCATGCCGACGAACAGGTGGTTGTACTCCTGCTCCACCAGGCCCGAGTCCGGGTCCGGGTGGTTGTAGCGCACCGTGCCCGCCTCCGCGAGCAGCGACGGGGACACCCCCAGCTCCTCGAACGTCCGCCGGGCCGCCGCCGCGAAGGGCGCCTCGCCCGGGTAGGGGTGACCGCAGCAGGTGTTGGACCACACACCGGGGGAGTGGTACTTGCCGAGCGCCCGCTGCTGGAGCAGCAGCCGGCCCTGCTCGTCGAAGAGGAAGACGGAGAAGGCGCGGTGCAGCTGCCCCGGCGGCTGATGGGCGGTGAGCTTCTCGGCGGTGCCGATCGTCACGCCGCTCTCGTCGACCAGTTCGAGCAAGATCGCGTCAGCGGTGCCGTTCGACGAGTTGTGCGTCGCGGTGGCAGGTGTGGTCGGCATACCCATCCTTCACATCGGTCCTCAAGGCCAAGTCTGCCGTACGAATCCGGCACTCCCGGCAGTTCATCGTGCCCGGCGCGGCGACGGCGGAATCGTCGGGGGGTGGGGCGCGGGAGTGAGGACGCGGGCGCGCGGCGGCGGGCCGCACGCCGTCGAAAACGGTCGATCTCTGTCAGCGCGCCTGGCAGCGCGGAAGCCGCGGCGGGAACCTCATGGCCGCCTCAGTGGCACAACTTCGCCTCGTGCTCCGCGTGGCCGCGGGGCTCCAGCTGGAAGGTGCAGTGCTCCACGTCGAAGTGGTCGCCGAGGCAGCCCTGGAGTTCGTGGAGCATCTTCTCGTTGCCGATGGCGTTCAGCACGTCCGAGCGGACGACCACGTGCGCGGAGAGCACCGGCATGCCCGAGGTGATCGTCCAGGCGTGCAGATCGTGGACGTCCTCGACCCCGTCCAGGGCCAGGATGTGGGCGCGCACGTCCTGCATGTCGACGTCCTTGGGGGCCGACTCCAGCAGCACGTCCAGGGTCTCGCGCAGCAGCTTCAGGGTGCGCGGCACGATCATCAGGCCGATGGCGAGCGAGGCGATCGGGTCGGCGGCCTGCCAGCCGGTGGTCAGGATCACCACGGCCGAGATGATCACCGCCAGGGAGCCCAGCGCGTCCGCGGCGACCTCCAGGAACGCGCCCCGCACGTTCAGGCTGTCCTTCTGGCCGCGCACCAGCAGCGTGAGGGAGATCATGTTCGCGACCAGGCCGATCAGGCCGAACACGATGGTCAGCCCGCCCTCGGTGTCGGCCGGCGTGACGAACCGCTGGACCGCCTCGTACAGGACGTAGCCGCCGACGCCGAGCAGCAGCAGGCAGTTGGCGAGCGCGGCGAGGATCTCCGCGCGGGCGAAGCCGAAGGTGCGGTTGCCTACGGCCGGCCGGTTCGCGAAGTGGATCGCGAGCAGCGCCATGCCGAGGCCCAGCGCGTCCGTCGCCATGTGGGCCGCGTCCGCGATGAGCGCGAGGGAGTCCGCGAGCAGTCCGCCGACGACCTCGACCACCATGACGGTGATCGTGATCCCGAGCGCGATCCGCAGCCTGCCCTGGTACGCGGCCGCCGCCGTACCGGTGACGGGAGCGCCGTGAGAATGCCCGTGGTCGTGCCCTGCCCCCATGAAAAGCCGCCCTCCTGATTACTGCCCGGGACCTCAGTGAACTACGGGTGGGGGGTATCGGGCAACGCGGCACTGAACACCGTTGTCATGTGCCCTGACCTGCGCAAACAAATCGCAGGTCAGGGCAGCCTAAGTTCAGACGGTGTGGTGCAGCCGCCACCCTTGCCATGCCGAGTCGACCATCTCCCGCACCCCGAGCCGAGCCGTCCACCCCAGCTCCACGGCGGCCCGCTCGGCGGAGGCGACCGCGCGCGGCGCGTCCCCGGGACGCCGTCCTTCGACGACGGCCGGCCGCGGGTCCCCGGTGACCTCGCCGATCACGGTGACCAGCTCGCGCACCGAAACCCCTTGCCCGCGGCCGATGTTGACCGTCAGATCGCCGCTCGCACCGCCGTCGGACAGTCGCCGGGCCGCCGCGAGATGGGCCTCGGCGAGATCGGCGACGTGGATGTAGTCGCGGACGCAGGTGCCGTCCGGGGTCGGATAGTCGTCGCCGAAGATCCGCGGGGCCTCGTCACGGGTGAGCCGGTCGAAGACCATGGGGACGATGTTGAAGACCCCGGTGTCGGCCAGCTCCGGCGCCGCCGCGCCCGCCACGTTGAAGTAGCGCAGGCACACCGTGTCGATACCGTGCGCCGCGCCCGCCGCCCGGACCAGCCACTCGCCGGTGAGCTTGGTCTCGCCGTACGGGTTCACCGGCGCGCACGGGGTGTCCTCGGTGATCAGGTCGACGCCCGGGTCGCCGTAGACCGCCGCCGAGGACGAGAACACGAACCGCTCGATGCCCGCGCCGGCGACCGCGTCCAGGAGGGTCGCCAGGCCGCCGACGTTCTCCCGGTAGTAGTACGTCGGCCGCGCCACGGACTCGGCGACCTGCTTGCGCGCCGCGAGATGCACGACCCCGGTCACCTCGTGCTCGGCGAACACCCGCTTCAGGAGGTCGCCGTCCAGGGAGGAGCCGTGGACGAGCGGGACGGTCGTGGGAAGGCGTGCGGGGTTTGCCGCGGAGAGGTCGTCCAAGGCGACGACGCGCTCCCCGGCGTCCGTCATCGCCCGTGCCACATGGGCCCCGATGTATCCGGCTCCGCCGGTGATCAGCCAGGTCATGGGCATTCACCCTATGTCGATACGGTGAGGGCCTCCGCAATGTCCCGCGATGCCCGGTCTGACGGGTGCGGTTTGTCGGGCGGGCCCCGAATCCCCGATGATGATCTCGGCGGAGGCGCCGGCAGACCGTGTTGATCAGGCCATGAACGGCCGGTGAACACGGGCTTGAGAGCATCCGATAGCCTCTGCCGACATGCCGCCCGGGTGCCACCCGAAGGGCGCCACCACCATGCACATGACCGGCGCCCGAGCGTCGGACCCAGGGAGTGAGTTCGGTTGCCGACCGCCATCCTCACCGGTCAGCCGGTCCCCGGATCGTCGATCGAGGGCGATCTGCGGTCGCTCGGCTTCGACGTCCGGACCGCCGCCGACACCACCGAGGCGGAGACGCTCCTCGCCGCGGTCCCCGGTGACCAGCGGGTCGCCGTCGTGGACGCCCGCTTCGTCGGCCACCCGCACGCGCTGCGCCTCGGCCTCACCGACCCCCGCTTCCCGCTCGCCGCGGTACCGGGCGCCGTCACCGCGCAGCCGGCCGGCCGCCAGGCGCTGACCCGCGCGGTGGCCCGCGAGCACTCGGCCGGCGGCGGCACGACCCTCCTCGACAACCTCGCCGACCGCGTCGTCACCGCGCTCGGCGCCGACGGCTGCGCCGTGCACCGCCCCGAGCTGGGCAGCCTCGTCGCCACCGTCCCCACCGACCCGCAGACCCGCAACGAGGCACGTCAGGCCGTGGCCGCCGTCGACGACGAGGCCGTACGCCTGAAGTCGGCCGTGAAGTCCCGCGACGGCTTCTTCACCACGCACTTCATCAGCCCGTACTCCCGCTACATCGCGCGCTGGTGCGCCCGCCGCGGCCTCACCCCGAACCAGGTCACCACCGCGTCCCTGCTCACCGCGCTCATCGCGGCGGGCAGCGCGGCCACCGGCACCCGCGGCGGCTACGTCGTGGCCGGCGTCCTGCTCCTCTGCTCCTTCGTCCTCGACTGCGTCGACGGACAGATCGCCCGCTACGCCCTCCAGTACTCGACGCTCGGCGCCTGGCTCGACGCCACCTTCGACCGCGCCAAGGAGTACGCCTACTACGCCGGCCTCGCACTGGGCGCGGCCCGGAGCGGCGACGACGTGTGGGCACTCGCGCTCGGCGCGATGATCCTTCAGACCTGCCGGCACGTCGTGGACTTCTCCTTCACCGAGGCCAACCACGACGCCACCGCCAACACCAGCCCCACCGCCGCCCTCTCCGACAAGCTCGACAGCGTCGGCTGGACGGTCTGGGTGCGCCGGATGATAGTGCTGCCCATCGGCGAACGATGGGCGATGATCGCCGTCCTCACGGCCGCGACGACTCCCCGCATCACCTTCTACGCCCTCCTCGTCGGCTGTGCCTTCGCGGCGACGTACACCACGGCGGGCCGGGTGCTGCGCTCGCTGACCCGCAGGGCGACGCGGACGGACCGGGCGGCCGGGGCACTGGCGGACCTCGCGGACAACGGGCCGATCGCTACGTTCGTGGCCCGGGTGAACCCCGCCCGCCTCGGCGCACCGTTCCTGATCGCGCTCGCCGGTACGGCCGTCCTCGCCGTGTCCCTCTTCTCCGGCGTCACCTGGGCCCCCGTGGCGGGCGCCTTCGTCTACGCGGTCGCCGCCGGCCAGGCCCTGTCCCGCCCCCTCAAGGGCGCCCTCGACTGGCTGATCCCCCCGCTCTTCCGGGCGGCGGAATACTGCACCGTCCTCGTCCTCGCGGCTAAAGCAGAGGTAAACGGAGCGCTTCCGGCGGCTTTCGGACTGGTGGCCGCCGTCGCCTACCATCACTACGACACGGTGTACCGCATCCGCGGCAACGCCGGGGCGTCCCCGGCCTGGCTGGTGCGCGCCATAGGGGGGCACGAGGGGCGGACGCTGCTCGTCACCGTTCTCGCCGCCGCGCTCACCGCGTCGCAGTTCACGGTCGCGCTCACGGTCCTCGCCGTGGCCGTGGCCCTGCTGGTGCTCGTCGAGAGCATCCGCTTCTGGGTGTCCGCAGGGGCACCCGCCGTACACGATGAAGGAGAACCCGCATGATCGGCCTCGTGCTGGCGGCCGGCGCCGGACGGCGTCTGCGCCCCTACACCGACAGCCTTCCCAAGGCTCTGGTGCCGGTGGGGCCCGCGGGCATAGAGGGCGAACCCACGGTCCTGGACCTGACCCTCGGCAACTTCGCCGAGATCGGTCTGACCGAGGTCGCGATCATCGTCGGCTACCGCAAGGAAGCCGTGTACGAGCGCAAGGCGGCCCTTGAGGCGAAGTACGGCCTCAAGCTCACCCTCATCGACAACGACAAGGCCGAGGAGTGGAACAACGCCTACTCCCTGTGGTGCGGACGCGACGCCCTCAAGGACGGCGTGATCCTCGCCAACGGCGACACCGTCCACCCGGTCTCCGTCGAGCACACGCTGCTCGCGGCCCGCGGCGAGGGCAAGAAGATCATCCTCGCCCTCGACACCGTCAAGTCCCTCGCGGACGAGGAGATGAAGGTCGTCGTCGACCCCGCCAAGGGCATGACGAAGATCACCAAGCTGATGGACCCCGCCGAGGCCACCGGTGAGTACATCGGCGTCACCCTCATCGAGGGCGACGCCATGTCCGAGCTGGCCGACGCGCTCAAGACAGTGTGGGAGACCGACCCGCAGCAGTTCTACGAGCACGGCTACCAGGAGCTCGTGAACCGCGGCTTCCGGATCGACGTGGCCCCGATCGGCGACATCAAGTGGGTCGAGATCGACAACCACGAGGATCTGGCCAAGGGGCGTGAGATCGCGTGCCTGTACTGACCCGGCTGATCCCCTCGCCGGTCGTCGTCGACATCCGCCCGGGTGCCCTCGACGACCTGGCCGGTGTCCTCGCCGACGAACGCATCTCGCACTCGGGCAAGCTCGCGATCGCCGTCAGCGGCGGCTCCGGTGCCCGGCTGCGCGCGCGCCTCGAACCGAGCCTGCCCGGCGCCACCTGGTACGAGGTCGGCGGCGGCACCCTCGACGACGCGATCCAGCTGGCCGGCGACATGAAGGCCGGTCACTACGACGCGGTCGTGGGTCTCGGCGGCGGCAAGATCATCGACTGCGCCAAGTTCGCCGCGGCGCGCATCGGCCTGCCCCTGGTCGCCGTACCGACGAACCTCGCGCACGACGGCCTGTGCTCGCCGGTCGCGACCCTCGACAACGACGCGGGCCGCGGCTCCTACGGCGTACCGAACCCGATCGCCGTCGTCATCGACCTCGACGTCATCCGCGAGGCACCGGTCCGCTTCGTGCGGGCCGGCATCGGGGACGCGATCTCCAACATCTCCGCGATCGCGGACTGGGAGCTGGCCAACCGCGTCAAGGGCGAGAAGATCGACGGTCTCGCCGCGGCCATGGCCCGGCAGGCGGGCGAAGCCGTGCTGCGGCACCCGGGCGGGGTCGGCGACAACGCCTTCCTCCAGGTGCTCGCCGAGGCGCTCGTCCTCAGCGGTATCGCCATGTCGGTGTCGGGTGACTCGCGCCCGTCCTCCGGCGCCTGCCACGAGATCAATCACGCCTTCGACCTGCTCTTCCCCAAACGCGCGGCCGCCCACGGCGAGCAGTGCGGACTGGGCGCGGCCTTCGCGATGTACCTGCGCGGAGCCCACGAGGAATCGGCCTACATGGCCGAGGTGCTGCGCCGGCACGGACTTCCGGTGCTGCCGGAGGAGATCGGCTTCACGGTGGACGAGTTCGTCCGCGCCGTGGAGTTCGCTCCGGAGACCCGTCCCGGCCGCTACACCATCCTCGAACACCTCGACCTGAAAACCGACCAGATCAAGGACAACTACGCCGACTATGTCAAGGCCATCGGTAGCTGAACTCCGTCCCGTCGTCCACCCCGCAGGGGTGAAGGACCGGCGCAGCGGTGAGCACTGGATGGGACGCCTCTACATGCGTGAGGTGTCCCTGCGGGTGGACCGCTACCTGGTGAACACCAGGGTCTCGCCCAACCAGCTCACGTACCTGATGACCGTCTTCGGGGTGCTCGCCGCCCCGGCGCTGCTGGTGCCGGGGATCACGGGCGCCGTGCTCGGCGTGGTGTGCGTCCAGATGTATCTGCTGCTGGACTGCGTCGACGGCGAGATCGCCCGCTGGCGCAAGCAGTATTCCCTTGCCGGGGTCTACCTCGACCGCGTCGGCGCCTATCTCACCGACGCAGCCGTGCTGGTCGGCTTCGGGCTGCGCGCCGCCGACCTGTTCGGCAGCGGCCGTATCGACTGGCTGTGGGCGTTCCTCGGGACGCTGGCCGCGCTCGGCGCGATCCTCATCAAGGCCGAGACCGACCTGGTCGGGGTGGCCCGCCACCAGACCGGCAAGGCACCGGTCCAGGAGTCCGCGGCCGAGATGCGGTCCTCCGGGATGGCGTTGGCGCGTAGGGCCGCCGCCGCCTTCAAGTTCCACCGGCTGATCCTCGGCATCGAGGCGACCCTGCTGATCCTGGTCCTGGCGATCGTGGACCAGATGCGCGGCGACCTGTTCTACTCGCGGCTCGGCGTCGCCGTACTGGCCGGCATCGCGCTGCTCCAGACCCTGCTGCACCTGGTGTCGATCCTCGCGTCGAGCAGGCTGAAGTGAGCGGCATGAAGGTCGGCGCGGTGATCATCACCATGGGCAACCGCCCCGACGAACTACGGGCGCTGCTCGACTCGGTCGCCAAGCAGGACGGCGACCGGGTCGAGGCGGTCGTCGTCGGCAACGGCTCGCCCGTCCCGGACGTTCCCGCGGGCGTCCGGAGCATAGAACTGCCCGAGAACCTCGGCATCCCCGGCGGCCGCAACATCGGCCTGGAGGCCTTCGGGCCCGCCGGTCGCGATGTCGACATAGTGATGTTCCTCGACGACGACGGGCTCCTCGCCCAGCACGACACCGCCGAGCTGTGCCGGCAGGCCTTCGCCGCCGACCCCGAACTCGGCATCATCAGCTTCCGCATCGCCGACCCGGAGACCGGTGTCACCCAGCGTCGGCACGTGCCCAGGCTGCGCGCCTCCGACCCGATGCGCTCCTCCCGGGTCACCACCTTCCTCGGCGGCGCCAACGCGGTGCGCACAAAGGTCTTCGCCGAGGTCGGCGGACTCCCGGACGAGTTCTTCTACGCCCACGAGGAGACCGACCTCGCCTGGCGGGCTCTGGACGCGGGCTGGATGATCGACTACCGGTCCGACATGGTCCTGTACCACCCGACGACCGCGCCCTCGCGGCACGCGGTCTACCACCGCATGGTCGCCCGCAACCGGGTCTGGCTGGCCCGCCGCAACCTCCCCGCGCCCCTCGTCCCCGTCTACCTCGGCGTGTGGCTGCTGCTCACCCTCCTGCGCCGCCCCTCGCGCCCGGCGCTCCAGGCCTGGTTCGGCGGGTTCAAGGAGGGCTGGACCACTCCGTGCGGACCGCGCAGGCCCATGCGGTGGCGTACGGTGTGGCGCCTGACCCGGCTGGGCCGTCCTCCGGTCATCTGACAGGCTCGGGGCGCGCGTGACCGCGCGCGGGACGCGCGGCCGACCCCTCGAAACGTATCCGGCGGCGGATACGTGTCAGTTCCTGTAGCACAATTCCGTAAGACGAACGCAAGACAGTCGTAAGACGAATCCGAAAATGAAGGCATCCACCCTTGAGTGAGACAACGCATGACGGCGGAGTCGCGGTGAGCCCGCGTCCGTCGCCCGACGAAGGCCTCACGGCGGCCCAACTGTCCGCCAAGTACGGGCTGACGGTGAGCGGTGCCCGCCCCGGACTCGCCGAGTACGTCCGCCAGCTCTGGGGACGCCGGCACTTCATCCTCGCCTTCTCCCAGGCGAAGCTGACGGCCCAGTACAGCCAGGCGAAGCTCGGCCAGCTCTGGCAGGTGGCCACGCCGCTGCTGAACGCGGCCGTGTACTTCTTCATCTTCGGCGTCATCCTGAAGGCCAGCCGGGGCATGTCCCGGGACGTGTACATCCCGTTCCTGGTCACGGGCGTCTTCGTGTTCACCTTCACGCAGAGCTCGATCATGGCGGGCGTCCGCGCGATCTCCGGCAACCTCGGCCTGGTGCGCGCGCTGCACTTCCCGCGCGCCTCGCTGCCGATCTCCTTCGCGCTCCAGCAGCTCCAGCAACTGCTGTTCTCGATGATCGTGCTGTTCATCATCGTCGTCGGCTTCGGCAGCTACCCGAGCCTGTCCTGGCTGCTGATCGTCCCGGTCCTGGTGCTCCAGTTCCTGTTCAACACCGGGCTCGCGCTGATCGTGGCGCGGATGGGCGCCAAGACCCCGGACCTCGCGCAGCTGATGCCGTTCATGCTGCGCACCTGGATGTACGCGTCGGGCGTCATGTTCTCCATCAGCACGATGATGGAGGGCCGCTCCGAGGTGTTCGTCCGCATCCTCCAGGTGAACCCGGCCGCCGTCTACATGGACCTGATGCGCTTCGCGCTCATCGACGGCTACGGCGCGTCGAACCTGCCGCCGCACGTGTGGGCCATCGCCGCCTTCTGGGCCGTGGTCCTGTTCGTCGGCGGCTTCGTGTACTTCTGGCAGGCGGAGGAGCGGTACGGCCGTGGCTGAGCAGAACATCGAGCGGACCCCCCAGGATCTGGTCCCCACCGTCATCGCGGACGAGCTGCACATCGTCTACCGCGTGCACGGCGCCAAGACCGGCAAGGGCAGCGCCACCTCCGCCCTCAGCCGCATAGTCAAGCGCGGCGAGGAGCGTGGGGTGCGCAAGGTGCACGCCGTCAAGGGCGTCTCCTTCGTCGCCTACCGCGGCGAGGCCGTCGGCCTGATCGGCTCGAACGGCTCCGGCAAGTCGACCCTGCTGCGGGCCATCGCCGGCCTGCTCCCCGCCGAGAAGGGCCGGGTCTACACCAACGGCCAGCCCTCGCTGCTCGGCGTGAACGCGGCCCTGATGAACGACCTCACCGGCGAGCGCAACGTCATCCTGGGCGGGCTCGCCATGGGCATGTCCCGCGAGCAGGTCAGGGAGCGCTACCAGGACATCGTCGACTTCTCCGGCATCAACGAGAAGGGCGACTTCATCACCCTCCCGATGCGCACCTACTCCTCCGGCATGGCGGCCCGGCTGCGGTTCTCCATCGCGGCGGCGAAGGACCACGACGTCCTGATGATCGACGAGGCGCTGGCCACCGGCGACCGCAAGTTCCAGGTCCGCTCCGAGGAGCGCATCCGCGAGCTGCGCAAGTCCGCGGGCACGGTGTTTCTCGTCAGTCACAACAACAAGTCGATCCGCGACACCTGTGACCGGGTGCTGTGGCTGGAACGCGGCGAACTCCGGATGGACGGCCCGACCGACGAGGTCATCAAGGAGTACGAGAAGTTCACGGGCAAGTAGTCCACACGCATAGGGGCGCAAAAGCCCAGAACGCTTCCCACGGCCCCGCCGGAACTGTTCCGGCGGGGCTCCGCGTCTGCAAAGGAAACGTCAACTCGGCCCCGCCCAAGGAATCTTGACGCCAATCGGTGTGTTGTTGTGATGTGCAGGACACCCCGAGGAACCTTGCTGCGTTGTACAACGTAAGCTGTACCGGTGCCGAATAGCGGCAAGTGGGGCGATAATGCGCGACACCCTTCTGCGGGTAAGCCTGCGTTTAACCGTGCGGACGACTGGGCGGCGTGTCCGAAATAGTGTGTATTGGGTCGGCAGTGTAGAACGGGAGATGTGACGGCAATGGCTACGGAAACTCCCCAGCTCACCGAAGCATGCGCCGTCCCCGCCCCTGGCAGTGAGCGATGACGGGAACCGACTCCGCCGGCACCGGTGATCCGGAGCGCGGCACACTCGACAAGGCCGCGGGTGAGAACTTCCCCGTGGCGCCCTTCTTCCTGCCCAGGGCCTGGCGCACCGATCTCATGGCGGTGTACGGATTCGCCCGCCTCGTCGACGACATCGGAGACGGCGATCTGGCCCCCGGCGGCGCCGACGCCCGCCTCCTAGGCGTGTCGCCCGAGGACACCGAGGACCGCCTGCTCCTCCTCGACGCCTTCGAGGCCGATCTGCACCGCGTCTTCGACGGCACCCCGGGCCACCCGCTGCTGCGCCGCCTCCAGCCGACCGTCCGCCGGTGCGCGCTGACCCCCGAGCCCTTCCTCGGGCTGATCGCCGCGAACCGCCAGGACCAGCTCGTCACGCGCTACGAGACCTACGACGATCTCCTCGCCTACTGCGAGCTGTCCGCCAACCCGGTCGGCCGCCTGGTCCTCGGCGTCACCGGCACCGAGACCCCCGAGCGGGTCCGGCTGTCCGACGCGATCTGTACCGCACTTCAGATCGTCGAACACCTGCAGGACGTGACCGAGGACCTCGGCCGCGACCGCATCTACCTGCCCGCCCAGGACATGAAGCGCTTTCACGTCCAGGAAGCGGATCTCGCCACGCCCTCCGCGGGCGCATCGGTGCGCGCACTGGTTGCATACGAAGCAGAACGCGCCCGCGATCTCCTGAATGAAGGCGCCCCCCTGGTGGGTAGCGTCCACGGCAGACTGAAGCTGCTGCTCGCGGGGTTCGTGGCGGGGGGAAGGGCGGCGATCCGAGCGATCGTCGCCGCTGAATACGACGTACTTCCCGGCCCGCCCAAACCCGGCAAGATCCAGTTGCTGCGTGAGGCGGGCGTGACTCTGCGAGGAGAGGGGTGATCCGCAGCGTGGAGTCTGCACCGCACATGTCCGCACCGGTACTCGCCGCCTACAGCTACTGCGAGGCCGTCACCGGACAGCAGGCACGTAACTTCGCGTACGGCATCAGACTGCTGCCGACGCCCAAGCGCCGCGCGATGTCGGCGCTGTACGCGTTCTCGCGGCGCGTCGACGACATCGGCGACGGCACACTGCCGACCGACGTGAAGTCGGCACGCCTCGAGGACACCCGGGCGCTGCTCACCCGGGTCCGCGAGGGCAAGGTCGAGGAGGACGACACCGACCCGGTCGCGGTCGCCCTCGCGCACACGGCCGAGGCCTTCCCGGTCCCGCTCGACGGCCTGGACGAGCTCATCGACGGCGTCCTGCTGGACGTCCGCGGCGAGACCTACGAGACCTGGGACGACCTGAAGGTCTACTGCCGGTGCGTCGCCGGTGCGATCGGGCGGCTCTCGCTCGGCGTGTTCGGCACCGAGCCGGGGGCGCGCGGCGTGGAACGCGCCTCGGAGTACGCCGACACGCTGGGGCTCGCGCTCCAGCTCACCAACATCCTCAGAGACGTCCGCGAGGACGCCGAGACCGGCCGTACCTATCTGCCCGCCGACGACCTCGCGAAATTCGGCTGCTCGGCCGGGTTCAACGGGCCGACGCCGCCGGAGGGTTCCGACTTCGCGGGTCTCGTGCACTTCGAGGTGCGCCGGGCCCGCACTCTTTTCGCCGAGGGCTACCGGCTGCTCCCGATGCTCGACCGCCGCAGCGGCGCCTGCGTCGCCGCCATGGCCGGCATCTACCGCCGTCTGCTGGACCGCATCGAGCGCGAGCCGGAGGCCGTCCTGCGCGGCCGCGTCTCCCTGCCCGGCCGCGAGAAGGCCTACGTCGCGGTGCGCGGCCTGTCCGGTCTGGACGCCCGGCACGTCACGCGGAGCACCCTCAGGAGGCGCACCTGATGGACGGAGTGGGCCAAGGCGATGGCACCGGAGAAATGCGGCAGGCAACCCTCCGGTGCGGCGTGGCGTCCCTGACTGCAACGGTCTGCCGTGGCTGGTTCGAGTGCCTCGGTGGGCGCGCAGGGGGGAGTGCACGATGAGCGACGGGACGCGGCCCGACGGGCTGCCCGCCGAGCCGGCGACGGGACCGGCCGGACGGCATGCCGTCGTGATCGGCGGCGGCCTCGCCGGCATCACCTCCGCGCTCGCGCTCGCCGACGCCGGTGTCCGCGTCACCCTGCTCGAAGGCCGCCCGCGCCTGGGCGGACTCGCCTTCTCCTTCCAGCGCGGCGACCTCACCGTGGACAACGGCCAGCACGTGTATCTGCGCTGCTGCACCGCCTACCGCTGGTTCCTCGACCGCATCGAGGGCGCGGCGCTGGCTCCGTTGCAGGATCGTCTCGACGTGCCCGTTCTCGACGTGAACCGCCCCGAGGGGCGCCGCCTCGGCAGACTGCGGCGCGACCCGCTGCCGGTGCCCCTGCATCTGGGGCGCAGCCTCGCGACGTACCCGCATCTCTCGTTCGCGGAGCGCGCCAGAGTAGGACGTGCCGCGCTCGCGCTCAAAGCGCTCGACCTCGCCGACCCCGCGCTGGACGCCCAGAACTTCGGCAGCTGGCTGACCGCGCACGGTCAGTCGGCGCGTGCCGTCGAGGCACTGTGGGACCTGGTCGGGGTCGCCACCCTCAACGCGGTCGCGGGCGACTCCTCGCTCGCTCTCGCCGCGATGGTGTTCAAGACCGGTCTGCTCTCCGACCCGGGCGCGGCCGACATCGGCTGGGCACACGTCCCGCTGGGCGAACTGCACGACCGGCTCGCCCGCAAGGCGCTCGACTCCGCGGGCGTGCGCACCGAAGTCCGTACACGCGTCACCTCCATCTCTACAGACGTGAACGGCCGTTGGAGCGTTCACTGTCCCGGCGAGACTCTTGAGGCCGACACCGTCGTGCTCGCGGTACCGCAGCGCGAGGCCCATGATCTGCTGCCCGACGGCGCCCTCGACGAGCCCGAGCGGCTGCTGTCGATGGACTACTCGCCGATCCTGAACGTTCATGTCGTCTACGACCGCAAGGTGCTCGCCCGCCCGTTCTTCGCGGCGCTGGGCACCCCGGTGCAGTGGGTGTTCGACCGGACCGAGGCGTCCGGGCTGAAGGACGGCCAGTATCTGGCGCTGTCCCAGTCCGCCGTGCACGACGAGATCGACGCGCCCGTGGCCGAGCTGCGGGAGCGCTACCTGCCCGAGCTGGAGCGGCTGCTGCCCGGTGCGCGCGGCGCCGAGGTGAAGGACTTCTTCGTGACCAGGGAGCGCACGGCGACGTTCGCCCCCGCCCCCGGCGTCGGACGGCTGCGGCCCGGCGCCCGCACCAAGGCCCCCGGCCTGTACCTGGCCGGAGCGTGGACCGCCACAGGGTGGCCCGCGACCATGGAGAGTGCGGTCCGCAGTGGCGTGAGCGCGGCGGACGCCGCACTCGCCGCCCTGGGCCGGCCCCGCCCCCGCCATCTCTTCGAGTTCGAGGAGGCGGCGTACTGCATCGTCCCGGGGGACAACCCCCGGACCCCCGGCGGACAGCCGGAGGGGACCGGCGCTTCACTGCGAGGTGGGAACCGGTGAAGGTCGATCAGCAGGCGGCAGGCGACCCCCGCACCTTCGGTAGCGCGACAAGAGGAGAGACTGTGCCCACTGTGCCCCCGGCCGAGACGGCTGCCGACGCGGTGGACGTGTCCGCGCTCCTGGAGCGCGGCCGGACCCTTGCCACACCGGTACTGCGGGCGGCCGTGGACCGCCTGGCTCCCCCCATGGACACCGTTTCCGCCTACCACTTCGGCTGGATCGACGCCGAGGGCAACCCGGCGGACGGCGACGGCGGCAAGGCCGTGCGCCCCGCGCTCGCCGTGCTCTCCGCCGAGGTCACCGGCGCCTCGCCCGAGACCGGCATCCCCGGCGCCGTCGCCGTCGAACTGGTCCACAACTTCTCGCTGCTGCACGACGACCTGATGGACGGCGACGAGCAGCGCCGGCACCGCGACACCGTGTGGAAGGTGCACGGCCCGTCCCAGGCCATCCTCGTCGGCGACGCCCTGTTCGCGCTGGCCAACGAGGTCCTGCTGGAGCTCGGCACCGTCGAGGCCGGCCGTGCCACCCGCCGCCTCACCACCGCGACCCGCGCCCTTATCGACGGCCAGGCGCAGGACATCTCCTACGAGCACCGCGACCGCGTCAGCGTCGAGGAGTGCCTGGAGATGGAGGGCAACAAGACCGGCGCCCTGCTCGCCTGCGCCTCCTCCATCGGGGCCGTGCTCGGCGGTGCGGACGACCGCACCGCCGACGTCCTGGAGAAGTACGGCCACCACCTCGGCCTGGCCTTCCAGGCCGTCGACGACCTCCTCGGCATCTGGGGCGACCCGGAGTCCACCGGGAAGCAGACCTGGAGCGATCTGCGCCAGCGCAAGAAGTCCCTGCCCGTGGTGGCGGCGCTCGCGGCGGGCGGACCCGCCTCCGAGCGGCTCGGCGAGATCCTCGCCGCCGACGCCAAGAGCAGCGACTTCGAGAACTTCTCCGAGGAGGAGTTCGCGGCCCGCGCCGCGCTCATCGAGGAGGCCGGCGGCCGCGAGTGGACCGCCGAAGAGGCACGTCGTCAGCACACCATCGCCATCGAGGCCCTCGACGCCATCGACATGCCCGACCGGGTTCGGGCGCAGTTCACGGCGCTCGCCGACTTCGTCGTCGTACGAAAGAGATGATCACTATCGGTCGAATAGCCCTCGCGTAGTCGCCGGCCGGTGCTGCGAACGAACGAGTACCGGCCGACGGCGGACCCACAGCAGAGACATGCCACTGCACGAAGGGGAAGCCATGACAGCGACGACCGACGGAAGCACCGGGGCCATGCCTCCCCGTGTCGCCGCGGCCAGCGAAACCGACATCAACACCCCCGTGGCGGCCGGGGTGCACGACGCCGCCGCGCTCTCGGTCCAACGCGCCACCGACTTCCTCCTCTCGCAGCAGGACGCCCAGGGCTGGTGGAAGGGCGACCTGGAGACAAACGTCACCATGGACGCCGAGGATCTGCTGCTCCGTCAGTTCCTGGGCATCCGCGACGAGTCGACGACCCAGGCCGCCGCACTCTTCATCCGCGGCGAGCAGCGCGAGGACGGCACCTGGGCCAGCTTCTACGGCGGCCCGGGCGAACTCTCCACCACCATCGAGGCGTACGTCGCCCTCCGCCTGGCCGGGGACGCGCCGGACGCCCCGCACATGGCGAAGGCGTCCGCGTGGGTCCGTGAGCGGGGCGGGATCGCCGCGGCCCGGGTCTTCACCCGGATCTGGCTCGCGCTGTTCGGCTGGTGGAAGTGGGACGACCTGCCCGAACTCCCCCCGGAACTCCTGTACTTCCCCACCTGGGTGCCGCTCAACATCTACGACTTCGGATGCTGGGCCCGGCAGACCATCGTGCCGCTGACGGTGGTCTCCGCGAAGCGGCCGGTGCGGCCCGCGCCCTTCCCGCTCGACGAACTGCACACCGACGCGGACAACCCGAACCCGGTCAAGCCCCTTGCCCCGGTGGCGAGTTGGGACGGCGCCTTCCAGCGGCTCGACAAGGCGTTGCACCTCTACCGCAAGGTGGCCCCGCGGAAGCTGCGCGGAGCGGCCATGAAGTCGGCCGGGCGCTGGATCATCGAGCGGCAGGAGAACGACGGCTGCTGGGGTGGCATCCAGCCGCCGGCCGTGTACTCGGTGATCGCCCTGCACCTGCTGGGCTACGACCTCGAACACCCCGTGATGCGCGCGGGACTTGATTCCCTGGACCGGTTCGCGGTCTGGCGCGAGGACGGGGCCCGGGTGATCGAGGCCTGCCAGTCCCCGGTGTGGGACACCTGCCTCGCGACCATCGCGCTCGCCGACGCGGGCGTGCCCGCCGACCATCCCCAACTGGTCAAGGCCGCCGACTGGATGCTCGGGGAGGAGATCGTCCGCCCCGGCGACTGGGCGGTGAAACGGCCCCAACTGCCGCCCGGCGGCTGGGCGTTCGAGTTCCACAACGACAACTACCCCGACATCGACGACACCGCCGAGGTCGTGCTCGCGCTGCGCCGGGTCAGACATCACGACCCGGAGCGCCTCGACCGGGCCGCCGGACGCGCGGTCCGCTGGAACCTCGGAATGCAGTCGAAGAACGGCGGTTGGGGCGCCTTCGACGTCGACAACACCAGCCCGTTCCCCAACCGGCTGCCGTTCTGCGACTTCGGCGAGGTCATCGACCCGCCGTCGGCGGATGTCACCGCGCACGTCGTCGAGATGCTCGCCGTCGAGGGCCTCGCCCACGACCCGCGTACCCGGCGCGGCATCGAGTGGCTGCTCGCCGAACAGGAGCCGGACGGCTCGTGGTTCGGCCGCTGGGGCGTCAACTACGTCTACGGCACCGGGTCCGTCGTACCCGCGCTCGCCGCGGCCGGGATTCCCGGCTCGCACCCGGCGATCCGGCGCGCGGTGACCTGGCTGGAGACCGTGCAGAACGACGACGGCGGCTGGGGCGAGGATCTGCGCTCCTACAAGTACGCCAAGGAATGGAGCGGCCGGGGCGCCTCCACCGCCTCGCAGACGGCCTGGGCCCTGATGGCCCTGCTCGCGGCCGGGGAGCGGGACTCCAAGGCCGTGGAACGCGGTGTGGAGTGGCTCGCGGCGACCCAGCGGGAGGACGGGTCCTGGGACGAGCCCTACTTCACCGGCACGGGCTTCCCGTGGGACTTCTCCATCAACTACCACCTCTACCGGCAGGTCTTCCCGCTCACCGCGCTCGGGCGCTACGTGCACGGAGAACCGTTCTCCCAGCCCTCGTTCTCCCCGGCCAAGGGGGGCTGATGGGCAGACAGTCCGCCGGACCGCCGCTGCTGATCGCCTGCGCGCTCGGCATCGAGCGCCTCGCCCTGCGCGCGGGCGACCGCTCCGGCGCCGGCGGGCCGGTCACCTTCCTCAGGACGGGGATGGGGCCACAGGCGGCCGAGGAGGCCGTCACGCGGCGCCTCGCCGACCCGGCGCTGGACGGGGCCGCCGTACTGGCCACGGGCTTCTGCGCCGGACTAGCCCCCGGTATGCACCCCGGTGACCTCGTGGTCGCCGAGGAGACCAGGGAGGCGCGCGGAACCGTTCCGTGCGTCGGTACCGAGCTGCTCGTCAAGGAACTGGTGCGGGCCCTGCCCGGCCGCACCGTCCACACCGGCCCCCTGACCGGTTCCGATCACATCGTCCGCGGTCAGGAACGGTCGGATCTGCTCGCGACCGGCGCAATCGCGGTCGACATGGAGTCGGCGGCCACGCTGCTGAGCGCCGTGCGTACGGGCGCGCGCCCGGTTGCGGCCGTACGGGTGGTCGTGGACGCTCCTGAACATGAACTCGTCCGGATCGGCACGGTGCGCGGTGGAATATCGGCTTTCCGCGTTCTTCGTTCCGTTCTTCCCGCTTTTTTCGAATGGCACCGTTCTTTGCTGCTCCCCCGGAGGTGAGCCAGATGGCCATGCCGCTGCGCCAGACAATCAAGGTCGCTACATACTTGGCTGAACAGAAGCTCCGCAAGCGGGACAAGTTCCCCCTGATCGTGGAGCTGGAACCGCTCTTCGCGTGCAACCTGAAGTGCGAAGGCTGCGGCAAGATCCAGCACCCGGCGGGCGTGCTCAAGCAGCGCATGCCGGTGGCGCAGGCCGTAGGGGCGGTGCTCGAATCCGGTGCGCCGATGGTGTCCATCGCGGGCGGCGAGCCCCTGATGCACCCTCAGATCGACGAGATCGTGCGGCAGTTGGTGGCGAAGAAGAAGTACGTCTTCCTCTGCACCAACGCGATGCTGCTGCGCAAGAAGCTGGACAAGTTCACGCCCTCGCCGTACTTCGCCTTCGCGGTGCACATCGACGGGCTGCGTGAGCGGCACGACGAGTCCGTCGCGAAGGAGGGCGTGTTCGACGAGGCGGTGGAGGCGATGAAGGAGGCCAAGAAGCGCGGCTTCCGGGTCACCACCAACTCGACGTTCTTCAACACGGACACCCCGCAGACCATCATCGAGGTCCTGAACTTCCTCAACGACGACATCAAGGTCGACGAGATGATGATCTCGCCCGCCTACGCCTACGAGAAGGCGCCCGACCAGGAGCACTTCCTGGGTGTCGCGCAGACCCACGAGCTGTTCAAGAAGGCCTTCGCGGGCGGAAACCGCAGGAAGTGGCGGCTCAACCACTCCCCGCTCTTCCTGGACTTCCTGGAGGGCAAGGTCGACTTCCCGTGCACGGCCTGGGCGATCCCGAACTACTCGCTCTTCGGCTGGCAGCGCCCCTGCTACCTGATGAGCGACGGGTACGTCCCCACGTACCGGGAGCTGATCGAGGACACCGACTGGGACAAGTACGGCCGCGGCAAGGACCCGCGCTGCGCCAACTGCATGGCGCACTGCGGCTACGAGCCCACCGCCGTCCTCGCCACCATGGGTTCCCTCAAGGAGTCCCTGCGGGCCATGCGCGAGACCGTCGCCGGAAACCGCGACTGACGTCATGACCGCCGTAGCCCTGGGCGTCCCCGAGATGCCGGTCCGGCCGATCGCCGAGCGACGTGTGTCGCGACGCATCGAGGTCGGATCGGTGGCGGTCGGGGGCGGGGCCCCCGTCTCGGTCCAGTCGATGACCACGACGCGTACGTCGGACATCGGCGCCACCCTGCAACAGATCGCCGAACTCACCGCGTCCGGCTGCCAGATCGTCCGCGTCGCCTGCCCCACGCAGGACGACGCGGACGCGCTGGCCACCATCGCGCGCAAGTCACAGATCCCGGTGATCGCGGACATCCACTTCCAGCCCAAGTACGTCTTCGCCGCGATCGAGGCCGGCTGCGCGGCAGTTCGCGTCAATCCCGGCAACATCAAGCAGTTCGACGACAAGGTCAAGGAGATCGCGCGGGCCGCCAAGGACCACGGCACGCCGATCCGCATCGGGGTCAACGCCGGTTCCCTGGACCGCCGTCTGCTCCAGAAGTACGGCAAGGCGACGCCCGAGGCGCTCGTCGAGTCGGCCCTGTGGGAGGCGTCGCTCTTCGAGGAGCACGGCTTCCGCGACATCAAGATCTCCGTCAAGCACAACGACCCAGTGGTGATGGTCAACGCCTACCGGCAGCTCGCCGCGCAGAGCGACTATCCGCTGCACCTCGGGGTCACCGAGGCCGGGCCCGCTTTCCAGGGCACGATCAAGTCGGCGGTCGCCTTCGGGGCGCTGCTCAGCGAGGGCATCGGCGACACGATCCGGGTGTCGCTGTCCGCCCCGCCGGTCGAGGAGGTCAAGGTCGGCCTCCAGATCCTGGAGTCGCTGAACCTCAAGCCCCGCCGGCTGGAGATCGTGTCGTGCCCGTCCTGCGGGCGTGCCCAGGTGGATGTCTACAAGCTCGCCGACGAGGTCACGGCGGGCCTGGAAGGCATGGAGGTCCCGCTGCGCGTCGCGGTCATGGGCTGCGTCGTCAACGGACCCGGCGAGGCGCGGGAGGCCGACCTGGGGGTCGCCTCCGGCAACGGGAAGGGTCAGATCTTCGTCAAGGGCGAGGTCATCAAGACCGTGCCCGAGTCGAAGATCGTGGAGACCCTCATCGAGGAGGCGATGAAGATCGCCGAACAGATGGAGCAGGACGGCGTCGCGGCGGGGGAGCCGGCCGTCACCGTGAGCTGAACCAGCACGGACCGAAGGGGGCCCGACGTGACGATTCTGGAGAGCATCCGTCAACCACGCGACCTGAAGGCGCTGTCCGAGGCGGAACTCGGCGAACTGTCCGAAGAGATAAGGGAGTTCCTGGTCCACGCGGTGGCCAGGACCGGCGGACACCTCGGGCCCAACCTGGGTGTGGTGGAACTGACCATCGCGCTGCACCGGGTCTTCGAGTCACCGACCGACCGCATCCTCTGGGACACCGGCCACCAGAGCTACGTACACAAGATTCTGACGGGTCGTCAGGACTTCTCGAAGCTGCGCAGCAAGGGCGGCCTGTCCGGCTATCCCTCGCGCGAGGAGTCCGAGCACGACGTCATCGAGAACAGCCACGCCTCCACCGCGCTCGGCTGGGCAGACGGCCTCGCCAAGGCCCGCCAGGTACAGGGGGAGAAGGGCCATGTCGTCGCCGTCATCGGCGACGGCGCCCTCACCGGCGGCATGGCGTGGGAGGCGCTGAACAACATCGCGGCCGCCAAGGACCGGCCGCTGATCATCGTCGTCAACGACAACGAACGCTCCTACTCGCCCACCATCGGCGGCCTCGCCAACCACCTGGCGACCCTGCGCACGACCGACAGCTACGAGAAGGTCCTCGCCTGGGGCAAGGACGTCCTGCTGCGCACCCCGGTCATCGGCCACACCGTCTACGAATCGCTGCACGGCGCGAAGAAGGGCTTCAAGGACGCGTTCAACCCGCAGGGCATGTTCGAGGACCTGGGCCTCAAGTACGTCGGTCCGATCGACGGACACGACATCGGCGCCGTCGAGTCCGCGCTGCGCCGCGCGAAACGCTTCCACGGCCCGGTCCTCGTCCACTGCCTCACGGAGAAGGGCCGCGGCTACGAACCCGCCCTCGCCCACGAGGAGGACCACTTCCACACCGTCGGCGTGATGGACCCGCTCACCTGCGCACCCCTCGTGCCCTCCAACGGCCCTTCCTGGACCAGCGTGTTCGGCGACGAGATCCTGCGCATCGGTGAGGAGCGGGACGACGTCGTGGCCATCACGGCGGCCATGCTGCACCCCGTCGGCCTCGGCAAGTTCGCCGCGAAGTTCCCCGACCGGGTGTGGGACGTCGGCATCGCCGAGCAGCACGCGGCGGTGTCGGCGGCGGGCCTCGCGACCGGCGGACTGCATCCGGTCGTCGCCGTCTACGCCACCTTCCTCAACCGCGCCTTCGACCAACTCCTGATGGACGTGGCGCTGCACCGCTGCGGGGTGACGTTCGTCCTGGACCGCGCCGGGGTGACCGGAGTTGACGGTGCGTCACACAACGGCATGTGGGACATGTCGATCCTCCAGGTCGTGCCCGGCCTGCGGATCGCCGCCCCGCGTGACGCCGACCAACTCCGGGCCCAGCTACGGGAAGCGGTCGCCGTCGACGACGCGCCGACCCTCGTCCGTTTCCCGAAGGAGTCGGTCGGACCGGAGATCCCGGCGATCGACCGTGTGGGCGGCCTGGACGTTCTGCACCGCGGTGCGGAGACCCCCGAGGTGCTGCTCGTCGCGGTGGGCGTGATGGCGCCCGTCTGCCTCCAGGCCGCCGAACTCCTCGAAGCGCGTGGCATCAACTGCACGGTCGTGGACCCCCGTTGGGTCAAACCCGTCGACCCGGCGCTGCCGGGCCTCGCCGCCGAACACCGCCTGGTGGCCGTCGTCGAGGACAACAGCCGCGCTTCCGGCGTCGGCGCCGCCGTGGCGCTGGCCCTCGGCGACGCCGAAGTCGACGTCCCGGTAAGGCGGTTCGGCATCCCGGAGCAGTTCCTCGCGCACGCCAAACGCGGGGAGGTGCTCGCCGACATCGGCCTCACACCCGTCGAGGTCGCCGGACGGATCAGCGCAAGCCTGGCGGTCAAGGACGCGAACGCCGGCACAGCCAAGGAGAAACCCGAATGACCAAGGAGTTCGACCTCACCGCGCTCTTGGCCGAGCGCGGAGCCGAGCGCTACGAGCTGCACGCCAAGTACCTGAACCACCAGCTCCCGCGCATGCTGCACACCATCGGCTTCGACAAGGTCTACGAGCGGGGCGAGGGCGCCTACTTCTGGGACGTCGACGGCAACGACTACCTCGACATGCTCGCCGGATTCGGGGTGATGGGCCTGGGCCGCCACCACCCCGTCGTCCGCAAGGCGGTGCACGACGTCCTCGACGCCCAGCTCGCCGACCTCACCCGCTTCGACTGTCAGCCGCTGCCCGGCCTCCTCGCCGAGCAACTCCTCACCCACAGCCCGCACTTGGACCGAGTGTTCTTCGGCAACAGCGGTACGGAGGCGGTCGAGACCGCGCTCAAGTTCGCCCGGTACGCCACCGGGAAACCGCGTGTCCTGTACTGCGACCACGCCTTCCACGGCCTGACCACCGGCTCGCTCTCCGTCAACGGCGAGGACGGATTCCGGGACGGCTTCGCCCCGCTGCTGCCGGACACGGCCGTACCGCTCGGCGATCTCGACGCCCTGGCACGGGAGTTGAAGAAGGGCGACGTCGCCGCCCTCGTCGTCGAACCGATCCAGGGCAAGGGCGTCCACGAGGCCCCGCCCGGCTATCTGCGCGCCGCGCAGGAACTCCTGCACCAGCACAAGGCGTTGCTCATCGCCGATGAAGTGCAGACCGGTCTCGGCCGGACCGGTGACTTCTACGCCTACCAGCACGAGGAAGGCGTAGAACCGGACTTGGTGTGCGTGGCCAAGGCGTTGTCCGGCGGGTATGTGCCGGTCGGCGCGACCCTCGGCAAGGACTGGATCTTCAAGAAGGTCTACTCGTCCATGGACCGCGTGCTGGTCCACTCGGCGAGCTTCGGGTCCAACGCGCAGGCCATGGCGGCGGGGCTCGCGGTGCTGTCGGTGATGGAGAACGAGCAGATCGTCGCCAACGCCCGTGCCACCGGGGACCAGTTGAGGACCCGGCTCGCCGCGCTGGTCGACAAGTACGAGCTGCTCGCCGATGTGCGCGGCCGGGGTCTGATGATCGGCATCGAGTTCGGCAGGCCCAAGTCGCTGAAGCTGCGCGGTCGTTGGACCATGCTTCAGGCCGCGCGCAAGGGCTTGTTCGCGCAGATGGTGGTCGTACCGCTGCTCCAGCGGCACCGGATCCTCACCCAGGTCTCCGGCGACCATCTGGAGGTCATCAAGCTCATCCCGCCGCTGATCATCGGCGAGCGTGAGGTGGACCGGTTCGTGGACGCGTTCACCGCCGTGATGGACGACGCGCACAGCGGTGGCGGGCTGATGTGGGACTTCAGCAAGACGCTCGTGAAGCAGGCGGTGGCCAACCGGTAGGGGGGCTTGCCGGGCGCCACGGGTTTTTGCCTCTGAGGCAAGAGATTTGCCTCGGGGGCAAGCCTGCGGCTGAATGGAGAGCATGAGTTCTCCCGAGACCGAGCCGGAACCGTCGGCCGGGCCTGTCGAAGACCTGCCGGCCACCGTCGCACCGCAACTCCGCGCCCTGCGCCGCCGCGCCTCCCTCACCCTGGAGGTCGCCGCCCGCTCGGCCGGACTCTCGCCCGCCCATCTCTCCCGTCTGGAGACCGGGCAGCGCCAGCCCTCGCTGCCGATGCTGCTCGCGCTGGCCCGCATCTACGGTACGACAGTCTCGGATCTGCTCGGCGAGACGGTCACCGACCGGGACGCCGTGGTCCGCGCCGCCCACATGGAACCGACCCGGGCCGGCGGCTGGACCTACTGGCAGGCAGGCGCCCCCGGCCGCGGGATGCAGTCGCTGCGCGTGCGCATCCCGCACGGCTCCCAGGGCGACATCGTGCGCGTGCACCCCGGCGAGGAGTGGCTGTACGTCCTCAAGGGACGGCTGCGCCTGCGCCTGGGCGACACCGCGCACCTCCTCGCCCCGGGCGACAGCGCGCATTTCGACTCGCTCACCCCGCACCGCCTCGCCGCCGCCGACGAGGACGGCGTCGAGGTCCTGTTCGTCCACACCCTGCTCCAGAGCCCCACGGCCACCCTGTGCCTGGGCCCGATCACCGGAGAGACGCCATGAGCGGCAACAACATCGAGGACAAGTTCCCCCGCGCCCTGTGGGTGCGGCTCATCATCTACATCGCCGTCGGACACGTCTTCGCGGCCTTCATCTACCTGCTGTTCTCCGTGGGCGCCAAGTAGCCCATCGCGGCCGCGAGTTCAGTCCAGGAGTCGCTCGCGCAGCCGCTCCCGGATCTCCGGGGTGATCCCGAGCCCCTGCTCCAGATAGGCGTCCACACTGCCCCAGGTCTCCTCGACGGTCTCGAATGCGGCCGTCAGATACTCGGCGCGGGCGTCGAAGAGGGGGCTGAGGAGCTCCATCACCTCGGGGGAGTAGGCCGAGGCGGAGGAGCCGCTGCGGCGCACCTTGTAGCGGCGGTGCTTCGCGTTCGACTCCAGGTAGTCGGTCACGATCGCCTCGCGCTCCACGCCCAGGGCGAGCAGCGTCACGGCTATCGAGAGGCCCGCGCGGTCCTTGCCCGCCGCGCAGTGCATCAGCGCGGGAACACTGTCCTCCGCGAGCCCGTGCAGCACCTGGGAGTGCTCAGCGGTGCGCTCCGTGACGATCGTGCGGTACGAGGCGATCATCCGGTTCGCGCCCTTGTCGCCGCCGAGGATCCCGCGCAGTTGGTCTATCTCGCCGTCGCGGACCATCTTCCAGAACTCGGAACCGTCCGCCGGGTCCGACAGCGGCAGATTCACATTGCGCACGCCGGGCAGCTCGACGTCGGGGCCCTCCAGTTTCTGGTCCGACGCGTTGCGGAAGTCGAAGATCGTGTGCAGGCCCAGCGAGTCGAGGAACGCGGAGTCCTCCTCGGTCGCGTGCGCGAGGTGACCGCTGCGGAACAGCACCCCGTGCCGCACCCGCCGTCCGTCCACCGTCGGAAGTCCGCCCACGTCCCGGAAATTGCGCACTCCGGACAACTCCGGCTCGGTCGACGGAATCTGCTGCGTCACGAGGACTCCTCCCACTCGGCCCGACGACGCGGCTCACCGGCGGGCACGCTTCCGACGATACGACATCGATTCCACAGGCCATGAGTTGTCCACAGACGTTGCCTCGCAGGCCCCGGGCCATTGATGATGTTGCTGCTTGAGTGGACTTGTTCGAATCTGTGAGGGGCTTGATGCTGGAGATCGCCGAGAACGGCCGTACGTGGGTGCTCACGGGCCCCACGAGCAGCTACGCCGTCCATCTCACCGAGGACGACGAACTGCTCCACCTGCACTGGGGCCCCGCGATCGCACTCGCCGACGCCGAGGAGCTCGCCGCGCGCCCGCTGCCCGCCGGCTCCTCCTTCGAGTCCCCGCTCGACGGCCGCGAGGAGTACCCCGTAGAGGGCGGCCCCCGCTTCGCACGCCCCGCCCTGTCCGTGCGCACGCCCGAGCGCCGGGGCACGGAATGGACCTTCGAGCGGTACGACACCGAGGGCGACGAACTGCGGCTCCGCTTCCGGGACACCGGCCTCGCGATCACGCTGCACTACCGGACGCGCGGCGACGTCGTGGAGCGCTGGACGAGTCTCGACAACGACGGGGACGAGGCACAGGAGCTGCTGCGCGCCGACTCCGCCGTGTGGACGCTGCCCGAGCGGGAGGGGTGGCGGCTGTCGCAGCTGCACGGGCGGTGGGCCGCCGAGTCCCGGTTGGTGCGGTCCGACCTCACCTACGGTGAGAAGGTCATCGGCAGCCGGCGCGGCCACACCGGGCACCAGCACCTGCCCTGGGTCGCGCTCGACACCGACGCGACCGAGGAGCGCGGCGAGGTCTACGGCTGCGCCCTCGGCTGGTCGGGGTCCTGGCGGATCGCCGTGGCCCAACTCCCGGACGCGCGCGTGCAGATCGGCGGCGGCGCCGGGTACGACGACTCCGGACTGCTGCTCCTGGCGCCGGGGGAGTCCTTCACGACCCCCGTCTTCGCCGGGCTGTGGAGCGACGCGGGCTTCGGCGGCGCCAGCCGCACCTGGCACGACTACCAGCGGACGTACGTCATCCCGGACGCGGACCAGGACCGGCCGGTGCTCTACAACTCCTGGGAGGCCACCCAGTTCGACATCTCCGAGGAGCAGCAGGAGACGCTCGCGCAGCGCGCGGCGGCGCTCGGGGTCGAGCTGTTCGTGGTCGACGACGGTTGGTTCGGCGCCCGCACCAGCGACCGTGCCGGGCTCGGCGACTGGACCCCCAACCCGGACCGCTTCCCCGCCGGCCTCAAGCCGCTCGCCGACCGCGTCCACGCGCACGGCATGCAGTTCGGCATCTGGGTCGAGCCCGAGATGGTCAACCCGGACAGCGACCTGTACCGCGCGCACCCCGACTGGGTGCAGTACCAAGAGGGGCGAAAGCGGACGGAGTTCCGCAATCAGCTCGTCCTCAACCTGGCCCGCGAGGACGTCCAGGAGTACCTCTGGGAGCGGCTCGACGGGCTGCTCTCCAGCGCCCCGATCGACTACGTGAAGTGGGACTTCAACCGCTGCTTCACTGATGCCGGATGGCCCGGTGACACCTATCCGCAGCGCCTCTGGGTCGACCATGTGCGCGCCCTGTACTCCCTGTTCGACCGGTTGCGGGCGGCCCACCCGGGCGTGGCCTTCGAGTCCTGCTCGGGCGGCGGCGGCCGGATCGACCTCGGCGTCATGAGCCGTACGGACCAGGTGTGGACCTCGGACAACACCGACCCGCTCGACCGGCTCGCCATCCAGCACGGCTTCAGCCAGATCCACCCCGCGCGCGTGATGGCCGCCTGGGTCACCGACAGCCCGAACATCCAGCTCAACGGCCGGGTCAGCAGCCTGCGTTTCCGGTTCGTGAGCGCCATGGCAGGGGTGCTCGGGGTGGGCGGCGACCTCTCGGAGTGGACCGAGGAGGAACTCGCCGAGGCCCGCCAGTGGGTCGACCTCTACAAGGAGATCCGGCCGCTCGTGCAGCACGGCGACCTCCACCGGCTGCGCCCGCCGAGCGGCGGACTCAGCGCCGTGCAGTACGTCGACGGCGACGAGACCGTCGTCCTCGCCCTGCTCCAGGCGCAGCACTACGGCGAGCCCCTGCCGGCGCTCCGGCTGCGCGGGCTCGACCCGACAGCGTCGTACGAATGCCTCGAAACGGGCGAAGTCCACCGAGGGGCCGTCCTGTTGCACCACGGGCTGCGGACCGGGCTGCGCGGTGACCTTGATGCGACGGTTATCCGCCTGCGTCGCATCTGATCCCTCTGTCCCAATTGCAGCCTTCGTTCCAACTCGCTCTGGAATAAAGGAACCTGAGAGTTGTGTACGTGAGCAGCGTCATATTCGTGACCGTGCGTCGTTCGTCATGTTCACGTAATTGACGTGCTTTTACAGGGGGATTGAGGGGTTGAGTCCGGTGGGAATTCACGGAGGGTGACGGTGAATTCCCGCAGGGAAACACAAGAAACGCAAATCCGTGGAACCTCCTGCTTGTCCCTTTGCGTCTTCCTCGCTTACGTTCGCCACCAATCCGGACGGACGCCCAATCCTGCCGCCGACCGGACTCCGCACACACCCACCCGTATGCGGCAGGAGCGGGGGACCCACAGGTAAGACGCCTGTTCCGGTCTCCGGAACGGGCTTGGGGTTTAGCCGCGACCAGTGCGCGGCCGGGCATCTCCAGCCCGCACCCGACAGCTCACCTCGCAGGCGCCGGAGAGGAATTCGTCATGCCCGCGAAGGGTAAGCACCGCCGCCCGAAGTCCCAGCGACTCACCCGCTCGATGGCCGTAGCCGGAACCGGCGGCGCCGCACTCGCCCTTCCGCTCATGGGAGCCACCGGCGCCCATGCCGCGACCACGACTTCCGCTCCGGAAAAGGCGGTTCAGTCCGTTCCGGCGACCGAGAAGACGGTTACGGAGAAGGCGGCCGCGAAGACCGTCTCGAAGTCCTCGGGCGTCAAGACGTATTCGGTGCGGTCGGGCGACTGGCTCGCGAAGATCGCCGAGGAGCAGGACGTCACCGGCGGCTGGAAGAAGCTCTACCAGGACAACCGCGAGGCCATCGGCGGCGACCCGTCGCTGATCCACCCGGGCCTGAAGCTGACCCTCGGCAAGAAGGCCGCGACGAGCGGCACGGACACCGGTACGTCGTCCAAGTCGTCCGGTACCACGTCTTCTTCGTCCTCGTCCTCGTCGTCCTCCTCTTCCTCGGAGAAGAGCAGCTCGGCCGCGCAGAGCGACGACAGCACGAGCACCAGCACCTCCACCGGCTACACCCTCCCCGTGACCGGCGGCACCATCGGCACCGGCTATCACGTCGCGGGCAGCATGTGGTCCAGCGGCTATCACACCGGCGTCGACTTCGTCGTCCCGACCGGCACCACCGTCAAGGCGGTCGCCGCGGGCACGGTCGTCTCGGCGGCCTACGACGGCGCCTACGGCAACGAGGTCGTCATCCGGCACGCGGACGGCGAGTACTCGCAGTACGCCCACATGTCGCAGCTGTCGGTCTCGGCCGGCCAGACCGTGACCGAGGGCCAGCAGATAGGTCTCTCCGGCGCGACCGGCAACGTGACCGGCCCGCACCTGCACTTCGAGATCCGGACCACGCCGTACTACGGCTCGGACGTGGACCCGGTCGCCTACCTCCGCTCGCACGGCGTCACCGTCGGCTGACGCCGGAGCCAGGAGCAGAGCAGTTCCGGGGTCAACGCCCCTGATCGGAGGGTTATTCCGACTTTGGACAACCCTTTACGAGTGGCTTATCTCACCGCCCGTCAACCCCAAAATACGATCGCGTAGGTCACACCTCAGGGTGAATTATGGTTGCCGTGGCTAACGATTCGAAGAGTGACAACAGAGCAGTGATCGGGTCGTACGTGGCGGTGGGGGACAGCTTCACCGAGGGCGTCGGCGATCCAGGGCCCGACGGGGCGATGGTCGGCTGGGCCGACCGGTTCGCGGTACTGCTCGCGGACCGGCGGCCCGAGGGCGACTTCGAGTACACCAATCTGGCCGTGCGCGGGAAACTGCTCGACCAGATCGTGGAGGACCAGCTCACCCGGGCCAAGGAGATCCGGCCCGACCTGGTCTCCCTGGCCGCGGGCGGCAACGACATCATCCGTCCGGGCACCGACCCCGACGAGGTCGCCGAGCGCTTCGAACGCGCGGTCGCCGACCTCACCGCCGCCGTCGGCACCGTCATGGTGACGACCGGCTTCGACACCCGTGGCGTGCCCGTGCTCAAGCATCTGCGCGGCAAGATCGCCACCTACAACGGACATGTAAGGGCCATCGCCGACCGCTACGGCTGCCCGGTGCTCGACCTCTGGTCCCTGAAGACGGTCCAGGACCGTCGGGCCTGGGACGGCGACCGGCTCCACCTCTCTCCCGAGGGACACACGCGCGTGGCGCTCCGCGCGGGCCAGGTCCTCGGCGTCGAGGTCCCGGCCGACCCGGACCAGCCCTGGCCCCCGCTGCCGCCGCGCGGCACGCTCGACATCCGGCGCGACGACGTGCACTGGGCGCGCGAGTACCTGGTGCCGTGGATCGGACGCCGGCTGCGGGGCGAGTCCTCCGGGGACCATGTCGAGGCGAAGGGCGCGCTGTCGCCGGACGCCATCAAGATGCGGATCGAGCGGGTGGCCTGACGGGGCGACACGGCAACAGGCTGCCGCGTTAACGGGGTGACATGTGCGGAGTCGTCTCCTCGAAGAGGCGGCTTTTGCGGGAACGGCTCAGGGAGCGGTCAACGCCGCCCGCTCCAGGCCGAGTTCCCGCGCGAGTGCCTCGTCGACCCACTCCAGGGCCCGCGCCCGCGACACCGTGCCCCCGTAGGCGGTCATCTGTACGGCGAGCCCGTCGAGGAGGGCTGTCAGGCGCAGGGCGGTGGTGGCCGGGTCCGGGCAGTGGAACTCGCCCGCGGTCACGCCCTCGGCGACGACCTCCGCGAGGGCCTGTTTCCACTGGCGGTCGAGATCGCGGGTGACGTCCAGGAGGGCGGGTTCGCGGAGCGCCGCCGCCCAGCCCTCGATCCACAGCCGCCAGCCCTTGGCCTGCCCGGTCGGCGCGTACCAGCGCACCGCGGCCCGCAGTCGGCGCAGCGCGGTCGTACGGCGGCCCAGGAGCTTGTGGAGATGCGCGAGGTCGTCCTCGGCGGCGAAGGTGAACGCGGCGGCGACCAGTTTCTCCTTGGTCGAGAAGTGATAGAGCACCAGCGCGTTGCTCACACCGAGCGCCGAGGCCACGTCGGCGATCCTGACCGCCGCCACGCCCCGCGCCTCGATCTGCTCGACGGCGGCCCGCAGCAACTCCGCCTGCCGTTCCGCCACGCTCAACCGCACTCTCGCCACGCGGTCACCCTAATCCGTTGCCCATAGGGGTGCTGTCCCGTACGTCACCGGTACCAGCCGAACCGTTCCGCGATGACCGGCAACCGGTCGTCGACGATGGCGTGCGCGGCGGCGCGCGGTGTCGTGCCGTCGGTGTCCGCGCGGGCCAGCATCCGGTCGATCAGGGCGCGCATCGAACGCCGGGTGTGCGCGAACGCCTCGTCCGCGTCGGCGCCGATGTCGCCGAACAGGGTCCACCACCACCAGGCGTTCGTCCCGGAGTTCACGACCACGTCCGGCAGCACGGTGACCCCGCGCGCGGAGAGCAGGTCCTCCGCCTCGGGCAGTACGGGCATGTTGGCCGCCTCGACGATCCAGCGGGCGGTGATCCCTTGCTGGTTCGTGGTGTCGATCGCGTACGACACCGCCGCCGGAACCAGCACCTCCGCGTCGACGGCCAGCCAGTCCTCGCCGGGGAGTTCGAGGTCGCCGGGGCGCAGCGCGAAGCGGTCCACGGTGCCGTAGGTGTCCCGGGCCGCGAGCAGCGCGTCCACGTCGAGGCCGGCCGGGTTCGCGATCGTGCCCTTGATGTCGGCGACGGCGACGACCGACAGCCCCGCGCGCGTGAGGAACCGTGCCGTGGCCCCGCCCATGGTGCCCAGCCCCTGTACGGCGACCCGTGTCCCCGTGTACGGCACGCCCGCCCGGTCCAGCGTCGCGAGCACCGACTCGGCGACCCCGCAGCCGCCGACCAGCTCGTCGAGACCGATGCCGTCCACCTCGACCGCGAAGGCGTCCGCGAGCCGCCGCCGCGCCGCGGCCTCGTCGTCGAGCAGCGGGTACACGGCCTGGATCGACGACACGAGCCCCGCCTCCGCGGCGGCCCGGTCGACCAGGTCCTGGCTGAGCCCGAGGTCCTCACCCGTCGTCCAGAAGCTCTCGATGTACGGCCGCATGGCGCGCAGGTAGCGCACGAGGAGGCCGTACGACACCGGGTCCCGGGGATCGCAGTCGATGCCGCCCTTGGCGCCGCCCAGGGGGATGTACCTGCCCTCCGGGTCGTAGTGCAGCGCCTCTTTCATGGTCATGCCCC
Source organism: Streptomyces sp. NBC_01288 (assembly GCF_035982055.1). Taxonomy (NCBI): domain Bacteria; kingdom Bacillati; phylum Actinomycetota; class Actinomycetes; order Kitasatosporales; family Streptomycetaceae; genus Streptomyces; species Streptomyces sp. NBC_01288. The sequence goes on along the minus strand of NZ_CP108427.1, from coordinate 1,387,091 downwards.
GGGCCAGCCCCGCCACCTCGTCGAGCGTGCAGCCCGGCCGCATCCGCAGCCCGCCGCTGGACACCCCGCGCACCAGCCGGTCGACGACCAGGAAGCCCCGGCGGCCGGTGACGTGGTCGGTCCAGGTGAGCGACATCAAAGGGGCGGTCATACGGGCTCCTCGGGGCGCCGGCCGACAGCGAGTACAGGCAGGACGAGCACGGGAGCGCGTACCGGACGGTCGGTGCTGAATGACAGGTACTGAACAGCGAGTCAGTATCGGAAGGGGTGCCGCGTCCTGTCAACGGAAGGTCCGGTTCCGTCCGCGGCGTCGACCTCCGGCGCGGATCTTTGGTCTTTCCTTGGAAACCGGCCCCGGTGACGCCGATGCGGCGGCGTTGTCACAGGGGTCGACCATAATGGAAAGCCTGACCGACCCGACCTGGAGGCATCGTGACCGGATTCCGTACGCTGAGCTCCGGGCTCCGCGCGCTGCAGCCCGCTGCCTTCGGCGTGGAGCCGAGCGGCGAGCGCCTGGCGCGCATCCGCAGATCCCCCCACTTCAAGGACGGGGTGTTCCAGAACCCCGGGGGCAATACGAACGTCCGCCCGTCCGGCGGCACGATCCGCGGGATGGGCAAGTCCTACCTCGACAAGGAGCAGCGCGCCCGCCGCGCCCCCGACGGCACGCTGCCGGTGCACGCCACCACTCTCGCCGACCTGGCCAGGCCCGCCGCCACCGGGCTGCGGCTGACCTGGATGGGGCACTCCAGCGTGCTCGCGGAGATCGACGGCCACCGGGTCCTCTTCGACCCGGTCTGGGGCGAGCGCTGTTCCCCGTTCCCGTTCGCCGGACCCAAGCGGCTGCACCCGGTGCCCCTGCCGATCGCCGCGCTCGGCCCGGTCGACGTCGTGGTCATCTCGCACGACCACTACGACCACCTGGACATGCCCACGATCAAGGCACTGGCCGACACGGACACCCTCTTCGCCGTGCCGCTGGGCGTCGGCGCCCACCTGGAGCACTGGGGAGTGTCCCCCGACCGGCTGCGCGAGCTGGACTGGCACGAGGAGACCAAGGTCGGCGGCCTCACCCTGACCGCCACCCCGGCCCGGCACTTCTGCGGCCGCGGTCTGCGCAACACCCAGCACACCCTCTGGGCCTCCTGGGTGGTCGCCGGTGACGAGCACCGGATCTACCACAGCGGCGACACCGGCTACTTCGAGGGCTTCAAGGACATCGGCGCCGCGCACGGCCCGTTCGACGCCACGATGATCCAGATCGGCGCGTACAGCGAGTTCTGGCCCGACATCCACATGACGCCCGAGGAGGGCATGCGCGCCCACCTCGACCTCCAGGGCGGGCAGCCGCACGGGGTGCTGCTGCCGATCCACTGGGGCACCTTCAATCTGGCGCTGCACCCGTGGGCCGAGCCCGGCGAGTGGACCGCGGACGAGGGCGAAGCGGCCGGCCAGGCCGTGGCCACACCGAGGCCGGGCGAGCCCTTCGAACCGGGCGGCGACCTGGCGACGGACCCGTGGTGGCGGCCCTTCGGGGGAACGATCGACCACCCGTGGCGGACCCCGAAGCCGGTGGAGACGGAACCGAAGCCGACCACCGCTCCGGCAGAGTTGGACCTCGCGAACGAACGCTGACAGGGCGAAGAAGTCCTGACCTGCCGGCTCTGCTCAGTCGATGATCGCGGTGGCTTCGACCTCGACCAGATGGTCCGGCACGTCCAGGGCCGCCACGCCGATCAGCGTGCCCGGCGCCATCGGCGTGGTTCCCAGCTTCGCGGTGGCCCGGGCGACCCCCTCCAGGAACAAGGGCATCTTGTCCGGGGTCCAGTCGATGACGTAGACGGTCAGCTTCACCACGTCGTCGAAGGACGCGCCGACCGCCGCCAGCGCGGTGCCGACATTGAGATAGCTCCGCTCGACCTGGGCCGCGAGGTCGCCTTCGCCGACCGTGACCCCCTCGGCGTCCCAGGCGACCTGGCCGGCGACGAAGACCAGCTTCGCCCCGGTCGCGATCGACACCTGCCGGTACACCGGGATCCGCGGCAATCCGCTGGGGTTCATCAGAGTGACGGCCATGCTGCCCACCTCGTTCTCGGTCACTTGTGGTTACTCGGGAACCGTAGGAGAGTTGCCGCTGACCTGGAAGAACGCACTTTTCGGTGACTGAGGAACCTTATGGTGACCAAGCAGTTCAGCGACTCGCCCGAGGACGCGGACCTGAGGCGTGCGGACTCGTTGGCGCGGGAGATCTTCTCCGACGTCGCCAACAAGTGGGCGTTCCTGATCATCGAGGCCCTCGGCGAAGGCACCCTGCGCTTCAGTGAGCTGCGGAACGCGATCGAGGGCATCAGCCACAAGATGCTCACTCAGAACTTGCGCATGCTGGAGCGCAACGGTCTGGTGGAGCGTGACGTGCACCCCACCGTGCCGCCGCGCGTGGAATACACCCTCACCGAGTCGGGCCAGGGGCTCCGGGCGACCGTCGACGCCATGTGCGGCTGGACCCACCGATACCTCGGTCACATCGAGGCCGCCCGCCGCCGCTTCGACGCCTGACGCGCTCGTACGCCTCCGCCGTGGTCACTTTCTGTCATGTTCCGGGGTGCGATCGAGGGCGACCGAGATCCCGGGAAACTCCTCCGCGGTCCGCCGCTGGGTGAGGGGGGAGCGAGCGTCGGGGGCGGGGTGGCGGTGAACTCCTCGGGCCCCAAAGCCCGTTCGTGACCGGTTCCGATCAGGCACGATCGATTCTTTGTCCTTCTTTGGCGTGTGGTCGAGGGGGTTATCGGTCTGTCGTACGAGACCTCATACCAGAGCGGGACGCTCCCCGTGGGAGTTTGTCAACTGCCCACCGCACCTGATGCGTTGGCGACTACTGTGAGTGTCCGTCGGGCGACGTGGGGCCGAATTCTTCGGCTCTCTCGACCGGCACCGCGATGGCGTATGCCCGAATCGCGCACCCCGCGCGAACCAACCGGTCCGACGCACCAGTACGAGGACGCCGATGTCTCAACTCCGTGCACCGGCCGCCCGCGCAGACCGCCGTGAGGGCGGCCGGCACGGGCGACCGGCCGCCCGCCCCGTGCCCGCACTGCCCGAGACGCACATACGCCCCCAACTCCTGCGCCTCGCCGTGCTGCCGCCCATCGCGGTCGCGCTGAGCGCGAGCGCGGCCGTCCTGTTCACCGTCCGCTCCACCGGAGCGCGGACCAGCCTCACCCTCTGGGTCGTCCTCACCGGAGCCACGTCGGTGACGGTCGCGGGCATCCTGATCGCCGCTGTCGCCGCGGGCCGCGCCGCCGGTTCCGTCAGCGACCGCATCGGCGCCCTGCGGCGCAGCAGCGCGCGCGGCGAGGCCGAACTGCGTGACCTGGTCGAGGCGCTGCGCCGCGGCGAGGGCCCGCCCCAGCGCAAGCCGCGCGGCAGGCCCCCCGGGGACGCCGACGACTTCGACCTCCTCGCCGCCGACCTGGCACACGCGCACGACGGCGCCGTCACCGCCGTCGTCGCGGCCGCACAGCTCTCCAGCCAGGCGGGCAGCGAACAGAAGGTCGAGGTCTTCGTCAACCTCGCCCGGCGCCTCCAGTCCCTCGTGCACCGCGAGATCTCCATCCTCGACGAGCTGGAGAACGAGATCGAGGACCCCGACCTGCTCAAGGGCCTCTTCCACGTCGACCACCTCGCCACCCGCATCCGCCGCCACGCCGAGAACCTCGCCGTCCTCGGCGGCGCCGTCTCCCGCCGGCAGTGGAGCAACCCGGTCTCCATGACCGAGGTGCTGCGCTCCGCGATCGCCGAGGTCGAGCAGTACTCCCGCGTCAAACTCGTGCCGCCGATCGACGGCACCCTGCGCGGCCACGCCGTCGCCGACGTGATCCACCTGCTGGCCGAACTCGTCGAGAACGCCACGGTGTTCTCCGCCCCGCACACCCAAGTACTGCTCCGCGTCAACCTCGTGACCTCGGGCCTCGCCGTCGAGGTCGAGGACCGCGGACTCGGCATGCCCGCCGGCGAACAGAGCCGGATGAACGCCCTGCTCACCGACCCCGACCAGGTCAACGTCGCCAGCCTGCTGGCCGACGGCCGCATCGGCCTGTTCGTGGTCTCCCAACTCGCCCGCCGCCACGGCATCCACGTCCGCCTCCAGACCAACATCTACGGCGGGGTGCAGGCCGTACTCGTGGTGCCACAAGCTCTGTTGGGTACGGCACCGGGCGCCCCCGGGGCCGTAGGACAGCCGCAGGACACCCTGGGCGGGGGGCAGCCGCTCGTCCCGCCGCAGCAGGTGCCGGGTGGGACCGAGGGCGGTCAACTCGCCGTCGGGCAGGGCGTGTCGGCGCCGGCCGGTGCTCCCGGCGCGCCGGGGCGGCACCAGCGCGGGGCAGGGGCACCGGGGCGGCACCAACGACGGGACTCCGTACCGTCCGCCGCGGCGGGGCCGAACGGCACCGGACCGGTGCCGCTGCCCGTGCGCGGCGCCCACGCGGAGCGGGCCAACCCCTTGGAAGCGGTGCCCGGTATCCGTCCCGACGAGCGGGGGACCGTGGCCGAGAACGTGACCGCGGCGCCCGTCCCGCGCGGCGGAGCGGTACGCGGCACCATGGGCAAGCCGCCCCAACTGCCCCGGCGCCGCGCCCAGGAACACATCGCGCCCCAACTCCGCGACGGCCCGACACCCCGTCACGACTCCGAAGACCCCGCCGGTCACGACCCGGGCCTGATGGCCGCCTTCCAGCGGGGGATCGGCCTCGCGGAGGCGCAGCAGCACATGGAGGCGGCGGAGGCGGTGGACGGGGAGGTGCCGCTGGACGGGGCCGATGTGGCGTCACCGCACATGGAGTCGGACCACACGGAGTTCCCGCACACGAACGGGGCCGACACGACCGGAGTCCACACGGGCGGTCTCTACGTGAACGCGCTCCACGCGGACCTGTCCGCCCCGGAACCGTCCCCCGTGGAGCACGAGCAATCCCACATGTCAGCAACACACATGGGCTCCGGCTATATGGACACCGCACTCCACCGCTACACGGCTCAGCCCACGACACCGGACACCGGGACGGACGTAGGCCCGGGTACACACACCGGCACGGACCGTTTCACCCTCGCCCCCCACATGGACGCGTCCCCCATAACCGAAGCGCACGCGCAGGTGCTCGGCCATGACCACGACCTCGCCGCCCGGCACGACGGGAGCGCATCAGCCGGATGACCACGCACGCCCCCACCCCCACGGGCACCCCCACCAGCGCTCCCGCAGACCTTCGTACCCCAAGGAGTCGATCCACCATGGCGAGCGATGCGCCGACCGGCCATGTATCCGATCTCGACTGGCTGATGAGCGGCCTCGTGCAGCGCGTACCGCACACCACCAGCGCGGTCCTGCTCTCCTGCGACGGGCTTGTGAAGTCGGTTCACGGGCTCGACCCCGACAGCGCCGACCACATGGCCGCCCTGGCCTCCGGGCTGTACTCCCTCGGCCGGAGCGCGGGCGTCCGCTTCGGTGACGGTGGAGACGTCCGGCAGGTCGTCGTCGAACTCGACTCGACGCTGCTCTTCGTCACCACGGCCGGCTCCGGCACCTGCCTCGCCGTGCTCGCCGGCCGCGAGGCCGACGCCGCAGTCCTCGGCTACGAGATGTCGATGCTGGTCAAGAGTGTCCGCCCCTACCTCGTGACCGCGCCCCGGCAGCACGCCGTCGAATCACCTGCGATGAGGCCTTGAGCGTGGCGACGGCCGGCGACGGGCCTTGGTTGGACGACGCGGCCGGACGTCTGGTGCGCCCCTTCACGGTCAGCAACGGCCGCACCCGGCCCTCCGTCGCACTCGACCTCCTGTCGCAGGTGATGGCCACCGGCGCCACCCCCCTCGGCTACCTCGGACCCGAGCACGCGCAGGCGCTCGACCTGTGCCGCGCGCCCGTCTCGGTCGCCGAGGTCGCCGCCCACCTGAAGCTGCCGGCGGCGGTCACCAAGGTGCTGCTGTCGGACCTCGTCGACTGCGGGACGCTGACCACCAAGCCACCCGAGTTCCACCACAACCCCACTGACCGGTCTCTTCTGGAGGCAGTGCTCGATGGACTACGACGACAGCTCTGACTACGAGAGTGGCCACGACCCCTTCCCCACCGCACTGAAGATCCTGGTGGCGGGCGGCTTCGGCGTCGGCAAGACGACCTTCGTCGGCGCGGTGAGCGAGATCGCGCCGCTCAGCACGGAGGAACTGCTCACCACCGTCAGTGCCGCGACCGACGATCTCGAAGGCATCGAGAACAAGGTCGAGACGACCGTGGCGATGGACTTCGGCCGGATCACCCTCGACCCGGAACACGTGCTCTATCTGTTCGGTACGCCCGGACAGGAGCGGTTCTGGTTCATGTGGGACGAACTGTCCGAAGGCGCGCTCGGCGCGGTCATCCTCGCCGACACCCGACGCCTTGAGGAGTGCTTCGCTGCCGTCGACTTCTTCGAACAGCGCGGCCTCGGCTTCATCGTCGCGATCAACGAGTTCGACGGCTCCTACCGCTACGACCCCGAGGAGGTGCGTGCCGCCATAGACCTCGACCCCGGGATCCCCGTCGTCCGCTGCGACGCGCGGATCTCCAGTTCCGGCGTCCAGACCCTGCTGACCCTCGTACGCCATCTCATCGCCCACGCCCCGGCCCACGCGCCGAGCCATGGTGCCCACATGTGATCCCCGCACACCGCCACGGAGTTCCTCTATGTCATACGTCCACACGGACGGAGTTCGCCCATGAGCTACGACCCGCCGCGTCCGGCAGGTCGTCTGCTGCTCACGCCCGAGGACAAGGAGGCGCCTCAACGGCGGCGCAGGCTGCGCGGGCTGGGCCTCGGGTCGCACCCGGACCCGGCGCTCGACGCCTTCGCGGACCACCTCGCCGACCTGACCGGGGCGCCGTACGCCATGGTCAACTTCATCGACGAGAACCGGCAGTTCTTCGCCGGTCTGCACACTCCGGGCGGGGTGGGCCTGCCCAGACCCGTCTCGGGAGGGGAGCACGCCAAGCCCGAGGTGGGCCGGCAGATGGCGCGTGACTATGGGTTCTGCCCCCATGTGGTGGTCCGACGTAAAGCGCTGGTGCTGGAGGACGTCTGCGACTATCCGCGGTTCGCGGGCAACCCGGTCGTCGACGAGTTCGGCATCCGCTCCTATCTGGGGGCGCCTCTCATCGACTCCACGGGGATGGTGCTGGGCACGGTGTGTGTCGTCGACACGGAGCCGCGGCCGTGGGGGAAGCCGGGTCTGGAGACGATCAAGTCGACGGCGGCGGAGCTGGTGGCCCGCCTCGAACTGCTCGGCGGCGGACAGGCGGACAGTCACTAGCCGACCGGTCGTACAGTTGTCGCATGGGTAGGACCAGTGATGCCGGAGAGAAGATCCTCGCCGCCGGGCGGTCGCTCTTCGAGGCGCGCGGTTACTCGGCGCTGGGGGTGGCCGAGATCTGCAAGGCGGCCGGAGTGCCGAAGGGCAGCTTCTACTACTTCTACGCGTCGAAGGAGACCCTCGCGCTGGCCGTCGTCGACGAACACTGGGCGGACCAGCGCCGGGAGTGGACCCGCATCCTGAGCCGGGAGACCGGCGGTGCTCAACCGCTGGACCGGCTGCGGCAGTTGTTCGAGGAGACCGAGGCCGGGCAGCACGCCGTGCAGCAGGGCTGCGGCACCGTGCTGGGCTGTCTGCTCGGCAATCTCAGTCTGGAGATGAGCAATCAGACGGAGGCCGTTCGCGCGCGGCTCCAGGAGATCTTCGACGCCCAGGTCGAGATGGTCGCCGCGGTCATCGACGAGGCGCGCGAGCGCGGGGACGTCACCGTCGACGACTCCCGGGAGGCGGCGCGTTCGGTCGTCGCGCAGTTGGAGGGCCAGGTGATGTTCGCGAAGCTCTACAACAACACCGGGCGCCTGAGCCCCCTTTGGGCCAACTGCCTCGCTCTGCTCGGGGCCCGTACCGCCTGATCAGGGACCGGCGGTGCGTATCTCCTCGGCGGGTGCGGAGTGTCGTGGCGCCGCCGCTCGACGGCGCGGGAAACCGAGCCGCAGGACCGCTGCGGCCACGGACGCGGCGAGGACCACCCCGGCGGCCAGGAGCAGGGCCGGGCGGTAGCCGTGGTGCAGGAGCGGGGCCACGACGAGGGGGCCGAGGATCTGGCCGACGGAGTAGCCGGCGGTCAACAGGGCCACCGAGCGCGGGAATCGCAACTCCGCGCCGGTCGCCAGCGCGAGCGTGCTGACGCCGATGAAGGTGGCGCCGAACAGCACCGCGCCGACCAGGGCCGCCGCGACCCCGCCGACCAGCGCGGGCAGGGCGATGCCGACCGCCTGGACCACCAGCGCCACGCCCAGCAGCCCGGGCCGCGACCAACGGCGCCCGAGTCGTGCCCAGAGTGCGGAGGACGGTACGGCGGCCAGTCCGACGAGCACCCACGCGCCGCTGCCGATCCAGCCCGGGGAACTCTGTCCGATCGCGGCGACCAGGAAGGTCCCGGCGACGATGTAGCCGACGCCCTCCAGGGTGTAGCCGGCGAACAGGGCGCCGAACCATGGGTCAACTGTCGTACCAGGGGTGCCGGTTGAGGGTTTCGGCGGGACCTCGGGCCGTAGATTCCACGCGGCGGTCGCGAGTGCTGCGGCGAGTGCGGCCGAGGACCACCACGCGACCTGCCAGTCCGCGACGGAGCGCAGGGCGAGGACCAGCAGGCCGGAGAGCGCGATGCCGGCGCCCACGCCGCCGAAGCCCCAGCCGGGGAGGTGGGGCGGGTGGTCCCGCAGGTGACCGAGGAGCGAGCTGACCGCGACCACGAAGATCAGCGCGCTCGCCACCCCCGCCAGCAGGCGCAGCGCGATCCATACCGTGGTGTCGTGGGTGGCGGGCATCGCGGCCAGCGTGCCGATCAGCACGACGAACGAGCCGCGCAGGACCGCGCGGGAGCGGACCAGAGCGGGGAGCAGGGTGCCGGCGAGAGCGCCGAGGAGGTAGCCGACGTAGTTGGCGGTGGCCAGGTGGGCGCCGGCGTCGGTGGAGAGCCCCGCCTGGGAGTGCATCAGCGGGAGGATCGGGGTGTACACGAAGCGGCCGACGCCCATACCCGCGGCGAGGGCGGCGGCGACCCGCACGACGTGCGGCCAGGGGGACAGGAGGGGGCCCTCCGCCCGGGGTGCGGGGACCGGGGCGTAGCGGCTCATGGCTGTGAAATCCCTTGCGGTCAGGGTGAGTTACGGTGAGTTACTCCGTATAGCCCGGGTCGTTCGGGTGCGGTTCCAGCGGGGTGACGGCGAAGGTCATCCACGCGTGCAGGGGCAGGGTGCCGAGCACCTTCGCGTGGAGGTCCTCCTCGTCGGCGGCGCGCCAGACGCCCACGCTGCGCAGTTCGCCGACCGGGCGCCACAGCCGGGCCAGACGGCCGGTCGCGGCCAGTTCGCGGGCCCGGACGGCCTCGGCGGCGCGGCGCCGGTCGACCTCCTCCTGAGGGGTGCCCTCGGGGATCGTGGTCGTGATCTCGACCAGGAACTCTCGCAGCATGATCTCGCTCCGTTCGGGCCCGCCCGGCGGGGCTTCGGGGCGCCGGGATTCCATGCCCTCATCGTGGCCCGTGACCGGCCCGGGCGCCACGACGGGCTCGCTCCCTGCTGAGAGGTCCGGCCTCCCAGCCCGCGTAGCATGACGGGCGTGGAGCTGCGCCAACTCAGGTATTTCGTCGCCGTCGCCGAGGAACTGAACTTCGGCCGGGCCGCCGACCGCCTCCTGATCGCCGGCCCCTCCCTCTCCCAGCAGATCAAGGCCCTCGAACGCGACCTCGGCGTACGGCTCTTCGACCGCGACCGCCGCTCGGTCTCCCTCACTCCAGCTGGCGCCGCCCTGCTCCCGCACACCCGTGCCCTGCTGGAGCGTGCCGACGACCTCGGGCGCCGAGCCGGGCGGCTCGCGGGCTCGGAGGCGGTCCGGCTCGGTTACGTCAACTGGCTTCCCACAGACCTGACTTCGCGCACCGCCGGGGTGGCCCAGGTGCACGTCGACGCGTGGGTCGCGCCCTCGCACACGCAGGCCGCCCGGGTCGCGGACGGCAGCCTGGACCTCGCCGTGTGCTGGGTGCGCGACGAGGACCTGAAGCGGCACGGGCTGCGGGCCCGACTGCTCGGTGCGGACCGGCTGTACGCGGTGTCCCCGGGCGCCGACACCGGTGATGTGCAGGCCAGGGACACCGTCCTCCTCCTCGACGACGACACCAATTCCTGGTCGTCGTGGAACGTCTACGCCGAGCAGCTCGCGCACGACACCGGGGCCCGCGCGGTGCCCATCTCCGACGGCGGGATCACCGGCCCCGCGTTCTTCGACCACGTCCGTCGCAGCCGCCGCCCGGTCGTCAACTCACCCAAGGGGCAGACCACTTCACTGCCGTCCGACCTGGTGCGCCGGGAGATCGTCGGGCCGACGGTCCACTGGACCTGGTCGCTGGTGTGGCGCGAGGGCGAGACGCGTACCGCGGTGCTCGCCGCGGTGGACGCGCTCTGCGACGGCGTCGGCGACCTCGGGCTGCGCGCCCCCGACGCGTGGCTGCCCGAGGGCGACCCGCACCGCTGACGTGGACTGGGAGGCCAGGCCTCCCAGCAACGAGGATTCCGGTCCTGGGAAAACCCCGTCCGACCTTTGCTTCTGCCTCCCCAGGTCACCTACTTTCTCCAGTAGGCGACCGGTCGGCTAGTGAGCCGTCGATCGACCGGAAACAGTTCAGCAACCACTTCGGAGAAGGTCGTCATGAGCACTCAGAACCAGAAGGTCGCGATCGTCACCGGTGCCTCGCAGGGCATCGGAGCCGGCGTCGTCGACGCGTACCGCAAGCTCGGTTACGCCGTCGTCGCCACCTCGCGCACCATCGCCCCGGCCGACGACGCGGACGTGCTGACCGTCCAGGGCGACATCGCGGACCCGGCGACCGCCGAGCGGGTCGTCGCCGCCGCGATCGAGCGGTTCGGCCGCGTCGACACGCTGGTCAACAACGCGGGCGTCTTCGTCGCCAAGCCGTTCACCGACTACACGGCCGACGACTACGCGTCCGTGCTCGGCATCAACATGACCGGATTCTTCCGGATCACCCAGCTGGCCATCGGGCACATGCTCGCCCAGGGCGGCGGCCACATCGTCAACGTCACCACCAGCCTGGTCGACAACGCGGACGCCCGCGTCCCCTCCGCCCTGGCCTCGCTGACCAAGGGCGGGTTGCAGTCCGCGACCAAGTCCCTCGCCATCGAGTACGCCACCCGCGGCATCCGCGCCAACGCCGTCTCGCCGGGCACCATCAAGACCCCGATGCACCCGGAGGAGACCCACGCGGGCCTCGCCGGCCTGCACCCGGTCGGCCGGATGGGCGAGGTGAGCGACATCGTCGACGCCGTGGTGTTCTTGGAGAACGCGCCCTTCGTCACCGGCGAGATCCTGCATGTCGACGGCGGTATGAGCGCCGGTCACTGAGGCCGGTCGCTGAGAAAGGTCGACGGAGATGAACAGCACGAACGACGACGAACTCGTCCTGCGCGGTGTCCTGAACTCTTGGAAGGCGGCCGTGGACGCCCATGAACCGGACGAGGCGGCCCGGCTCTTCACCGAGGACGCGATCTTCCAGGGCCTGCACCCTTACAGCGTCGGACGCCAGGGCGTCGCCGAGTACTACGACTCCCAACCCCTGGGCATGACCGCCGAGTTCGAGATCCTCGAAACCCGGCGGTACGCCGACGACCTCGTACTCGGTTATCTGGACGCGGAGTTCACGTTCACCGACCGGGCGCCGGTCGACGTCAAGCTCGCCGTGCTGGTGAAGCGGCTGGCGGACGGCTGGTACATCGCCCACTACCAGGTGTCGCGGCTCTGACCGCTGTGAAGGAAAGCTGCGACACGGCTTAAGAAAACCTCGATGGACCCGGGCGCTCCGGTGGGGCAGATTGCTAACAGAATCCACCCCACCCCCGGAACGGGCTCGTTCGTCGTGCCCGCGCCCGGGACCTCACCCTCAGGAGCCGTTGCGTTGAAGGCGCTGGTCAAGGAGAAGGCGGAGCCCGGGCTGTGGCTCGCGGACGTTCCGGAGCCCGCCGTCGGAACCGGCGACGTACTGATCAAGGTCCTGCGGACCGGGATCTGCGGCACCGATCTGCACATCCGGAACTGGGACGGCTGGGCTCAGCAGACGATCCGTACGCCGCTGGTGCTCGGCCACGAGTTCGTGGGCGAGGTCGTCGGGACCGGCCGGGACGTCGCCGACCTCGCCGTCGGTGAACTGGTCAGCGGCGAGGGCCACTTGGTGTGCGGCAAGTGCCGCAACTGCCTCGCCGGGCGCCGCCATCTGTGCCGCGCCACGGTCGGGCTCGGCGTCGGCAGGGACGGGGCCTTCGCGGAGTACGTCGCGCTGCCCGCCGCCAACGTGTGGGTGCACCGCGTCCCTGTCGACCTCGATGTCGCCGCGATCTTCGACCCGTTCGGCAACGCCGTGCACACCGCGCTGTCCTTCCCGCTCGTCGGCGAGGACGTGCTGATCACCGGTGCGGGCCCGATCGGCTTGATGGCGGCGGCAGTTGCGCGGCACGCGGGCGCGCGGAACGTCGTAGTGACCGATGTGAGTGAGGAACGCCTCGCCCTCGCACGCAAGATAGGCGTGAGCCTCGCCCTGAACGTGACGGACGCTCAGATCGTCGACGGCCAGCGGGAGTTGGGACTACGTGAGGGCTTCGACATCGGCCTGGAGATGTCCGGCCGTCCCGAGGCCATGCGCGACATGATCGCCAACATGACGCACGGCGGCCGTATCGCCATGCTGGGCCTGCCCTCCGAGGAGTTCCCGGTCGACTGGTCGCGCATCGTCACCTCGATGCTCACCATCAAGGGTATCTACGGCCGTGAGATGTTCGAGACGTGGTACGCGATGTCGGTCCTGCTGGAGGGCGGTCTGGACCTCGCGCCCGTGATCACCGGCCGGTACGGACACCGCGACTTCGAGGCGGCGTTCGCGGACGCGGCGAGCGGCAAGGGCGGCAAGGTCATCCTGGACTGGACCACGTAACTCCCATGGGGCGCGTAACTCCCTTTGGAACCGAGCAACTCCCTGTCGGACCGAGTAACTCCCTCTCGGTGAAGGAACTTTAGGAGCTTCCCCCATGTTCGACTCCGTGCGCGACGACCTCCGCACCACCCTCGACGAGATCCGCGCCGCCGGACTCCACAAGCCCGAGCGGGTGATCGGCTCACCACAGTCCGCGACCGTGAACGTCACCGCGGGCGGCCGTCCCGGCGAGGTCCTCAACTTCTGCGCCAACAACTACCTCGGCCTCGCCGACCACCCCGAGGTCGTCGCCGCCGCGCACGCGGCCCTGGACCGCTGGGGCTACGGCATGGCGTCCGTGCGCTTCATCTGCGGAACCCAGGAGGTCCACAAGGAACTTGAGGCCCGGCTGTCCGCGTTCCTCGGCCAGGAGGACACGATCCTCTACTCCTCCTGCTTCGACGCCAACGGCGGTGTCTTCGAAACCCTGTTGGGCCCGGAGGACGCGGTCATCTCCGACGCCCTCAACCACGCCTCGATCATCGACGGCATCCGCCTCTCCAAGGCCCGCCGCCTGCGCTACGCCAACCGCGACATGGCCGATCTGGAACGGCAGTTGAAGGAGGCGTCGGGTGCGCGCAGGAAGCTGATCGTCACCGACGGCGTCTTCTCCATGGACGGTTACGTCGCACCCCTCCACGAGATCTGCGACCTCGCCGACCGCTACGACGCGATGGTCATGGTCGACGACTCCCACGCCGTCGGCTTCGTCGGCCCCGGCGGCCGGGGCACCCCCGAACTGCACGGTGTCATGGACCGTGTCGACATCCTCACCGGCACCCTCGGCAAGGCCCTGGGCGGCGCCTCCGGCGGCTACGTCGCCGCCCGCGCCGAGATCGTCGCCCTGCTCCGCCAGCGCTCCCGGCCGTACCTCTTCTCGAACACCCTGGCCCCGGTGATCGCGGCGGCTTCCCTGAAGGTGCTCGACCTGCTGGAGTCGGCGGACGACCTGCGCGTCCAACTCGCCGAGAACACAGCGCTGTTCCGCCGGAGGATGACCGAGGAGGGCTTCGACATCCTCGCCGGTGACCATGCGATCGCACCCGTGATGATCGGCGACGCGACGGTGGCGGGGCGGATGGCGGAACTGCTGCTGGAGCGGGGGGTGTATGTCATCGGCTTCTCGTATCCGGTGGTGCCGCAGGGGCAGGCGCGGATTCGGGTGCAGTTGTCGGCCGCGCATTCTGTGGGGGATGTCAATCGGGCGGTGGATGCGTTTGTCGCTGCGCGGGGTGAGCTGGAGGGGTGAGGGGCGGAGGCGGAGGCGGCGGCGGGGGGGTGAGGTTGAAGGCGGGGCGGGGTTCGCGGGTTGAGGTGGAGGGCAGTGGCGGAGGGCTGAGTCCGGGGTGGGTTGGACGGTGGAGGCCGGGGGCGGAGCCGAAGGGTTGCGAGGGGGCTGTGAGAAGGGGGCCAGGGCTGTGGGCGGAGCTGGGCTCAGGTCGGAGCGTGGAGTCGGCGAGCGGAAGCTGGGGGCCGAGGCTGGGGTGGAGCGGATGGGCTGTGGGGCGGGGGTTGGGGTTGAGGGTGGAGCTGGCGGGCTGAGGTGGAGGGCCGTGACGAAGTGCTCAGGCCGGGGTGGAGCGGAGAGGCTGCGAGGTGGAGCTGGAGGTTGGGGTTGAGCGTGGAGCTGGCGAGCTGAGGTGGAAGGTCGTGACGGAAGGTCGTGACGGAGGCGCGTGACTGAGAGCTGAGGCCGGGAACGGAGTTGGGAGCCAGGGGCGGAAGGCGGGGTTGGAGAGTGGGGGCCGAAGGCGGGGCTGGAAGGCGAGGCTGGGGGATTGAGGCGGAGAGTGGACGCGAGCGGCTGAGCCGGCGAGCGGAGTTGGATGGTTGAGCGGCTGAGGCTGAGGGCGGAGCCGGTGTGCTGAGTGGAGGGCTGGTCCGATCGACTCGGGCTCACCCCGCCCCCGGTCCCCAACCCGCTCCCACACCCCAACCCCGACCGGTCCCTGACCCGACCCGTACCCGGACCCCGACCCGTCCCGGACCTGACCCGTGCCCGGACCCCGACCGGTCCCCGACCCGGACCCTGACCGGTCCCCGCTCCGGACCCGCCCCGCTCCGGACCCGCCCCGCTCCGGACCCGCCCCGCTCCGCACCCGCCCCGCTCCGCACCCGCCCCGCACCCGCCCCGGTCCCTGACCCGACGCGTGTCCGGTCCCCGCCCCGCAGCCGGCCTGGGCCCTGACCGGACCGGGCCCCGAGATCCAGCTCGGAGCCCAACCTCGCCATGGCCCCCGCCCTCAACCTCGCCCGGGCCCCCGTCCCGGACTCAGCACCGCCCCGCGTTCGCCCGACCCCTCGGACATATTGCGATAATCGGTCCCATGATCGAAGCTCGGCGGCTCCACATCCTCCGTGCGGTGGCCGACCACCGCACCGTGACGGCGGCGGCCGCCGCGTTGTATCTCACGCCCTCGGCGGTCTCGCAGCAGCTCGCCGCGCTGGAGCAGGAGACCGGTCACCGGCTGGTCGAGCGTGGTGCCAAGGGCGTACGGCTGACCCCGGCCGGTGAGATCCTGCTGAGCCACACCAACGTGGTCCTGGCCCAGTTGGAACGGGCCGAGGCGGAGCTCGCCGCGTACAGCTCGGGCGCGGCCGGCACGGTCACCGTCGCCGCGTTCGCGACCGGCATCGCGCAGGTCGTGGCACCCGCGGTGACCCGGCTCGCCCGCCTCGCGCCCGGCATCCGCATCCGCGTCCAGGACGCCGAGGGCGACGCCAGTCTGCCGATGGTGCTGGACCGGCAGGTGGATGTGGCGGTCGCCGTCGAGTACCGCGGGGCGCCGCCCGCCGACGACCCGCGCCTGACCCATCTCCCGCTCTACGCCGAGCCGTTCGACGCGGTCGTCCCGGTCACCCACCGCCTCGCCGACGCCGATGAAGTTCCCCTCGCCGAGTTGGCCAAGGACTCGTGGATCGGTCCCTACCCCGGCAACCCCTGCCACGAGGTCGTCGTCCTGGCCTGCGAGAACGCCGGATTCCAACCCCGCCTCGAACACTCCTCCGACGACTTCCGCGCCGTCGTCGCCCTCGCCTCGGCCGACGCGGGCGTGGCCCTCGTCCCCCGCTCGGCGCTCCGCGGCATGGACCTGACCGGAGTCGTCGTCCGGCCCGTCGACGGAGTCGCCCCGACGCGCCGGGTCTTCGCCGCCGTACGACGCGGCACGGAGGAGCACCCGCTGATCCGCCCGGTACTGGACGCACTGGAAGAAGTGGCCCGGACATAACCTCGCTGTCTCATATCCGGGATAGCGTCCCGGATATGAGATCCGAGGAAACGGTCGCGACGACCACCGACCCGGTGGACATTCGACTCGGCGCTCGGCTCGCCGAGCTGCGCGCCCAACATGGCTGGTCCCTGGGGGAGTTGGCGGAACGCAGCGGGGTGAGCCGTTCGACCCTGTCCCGTGCCGAACGCGCCGAGATCAGCCCCACCGCCTCCCTCCTCAACCGCCTGTGCGGTGTCTACGGCCGCACCATGTCCCAACTCCTCAGCGAGGTGGAGGCCGAACCCGCTCTGCTGGTCCGCGCCGCCGAGCAACCTGTGTGGGAGGACCGCGCCTCCGGTTTCGTACGACGATCCGTGTCGCCCCCGCACACCGGGCTGCGCGGCGAACTCGTCGAGGGACGCCTCCGCGCGGGCGCCGACCTCGCCTACGACCGGCCGCCCGTGCCCGGTCTGGAACAGCACATCTGGGTCCTGGAGGGCGCCCTCGACGTGACGGCCCAGGACACCGAACACCACCTCGGCGCCGGTGACTGTCTGCGGTTGCGGGTGTGGGGACCGACGCGGTTCCGGTGCGCGGGTCCTGACGACGTGCGCTACGCACTGGCGGTGGTGTTGCCGTGATGGCGAAGGCAAAAGCGAGGGTGAAGGTGACGGTGCGGGTTCTGGACGCGTCTCAACTGCTCGCCGCCGTCGATGAGTTGGCGGACCTGCTCACCGACACCGTGGACGACGGCGCCTCGATCGGGTTCCTCGCGCCGCTCGGCCGGGCGGCGGCCGTCGACTGGTGGCGCGAGCGTGCCGACGGTGTCGCCGCCGGGCAACTCGCCGTGTGGGTGGCACTGAGCGGCGACCGGGTCGTCGGCACGGTGAGCCTGGCCTTCCCCGGCAAGCCCAACAGTCGCCACCGCGCCGAGTTGGTCAAGCTGATGGTGCACAGGGAGGCCAGGGGATCTGGGCTCGGTCGTCGGCTTCTGACCGTCGCCGAGGACGCGGCCGTCGCCGCCGGCATCACCCTCCTCCACCTCGACACCGAGACCGACAGCCCCGCCGAGCACCTGTACCGCTCGGCCGGTTGGACCCGGGCCGGCGTGATCCCGGACTACGCGGCGAGCCCCGCCGGGGTGCTGCGGCCGACGACGCTCTACTACAAACGCGTGGGGGAGGGGAGGGCGGCGCGCGTCGGGGCGGATGGGGAGGCGGGCGCCGAGGCGGACTTGGGGGCGGGCACTCTCACCAGGTGATTGTCAGTGGCAGCCGCTATCTTGCGAGTCATGCCGGATGCCGAAGACGTACGCCGTATCGCCCTCTCCCTCCCGGACACGACGGAGAAGATCGCCTGGAACATGCCCACCTTCAGGGTCGCCGGAAAGATGTTCGTCACCGTGCCCGAGGAGGAGACCTCCATCGCGGTGCGCTGCCCCAAGGAGGAGCGCGACGAACTGGTCCTGGCCGAACCGGCGAAGTTCTGGGTCGCCGACCACGAGGCGGGCTTCGCCTGGGTCCGGGCCCGCCTCTCCGCGCTGGACGGCGAGGACGAACTCCGTGACGTCCTCGCCGACTCCTGGCGCCAGGCGGCCCCGCCCCGACTCCTGGACGCCTACCCCGAGTTGGGCCTCCCGTCCGGGTCCGGCGACTGAAATTCCCTCGGGCGTTGTCAGTGCCGCGTGGCATCATCCGAAAGCGGAGTGGGAGCCGGGACGGAGGGGGATCCGGCTCCCACGGCAACGATGTTGAGCGGGATGTCATGAGCACCGGCAGGGCGCTTCGGGGGCGGCGGTCGGGGGACGGAGCGGTGGGGGATGCAGTCGGTCGGGGCGGGCGGCGACGGTGATGACATCGTTGCCGGAGGGGGTGCGAGAAGGCGTGCCGAAGCCGTTGCGGGGGCGGCGAAGAGAGGCGCCGGGGGTGGCGAACGGCCCGTCTGGTCACGGGACTTCGCACTGTTCTTCGTGGCCCGCGCCGTCGCCCGGCTCGGCGACACCATGCTGCCCGTGGCCCTCGCCGCCGGCCTCCTGGAACACGGGTACGGCGCGGGCGCGGTAGGCCTCGCCATGGCCTCTACGGCCGCCGCCTTCGCGGGACTCGTCGTCTTCGGCGGGGTGATCGCGGACCGGTTCAGCACCCGCAAACTGATGATCGGCGCCGACCTGGTGCGCCTCGGCACCCAGTCCCTCGCCGCCGCCCTCTTCTTCACCGGCCATGTCGTGCTCTGGGAGATCTGCGCGATCGGCTTCGTCAACGGCGTGGCTGGTGCGGTGTTCCAGCCCGGCGTGGCGAGTACGGTGCCGCGACTCGCCTCCGACATCCAGGGCGCGAACGGCGCGATACGCATCGCCGAGTCCGCCGCCCAACTCGCGGGCCCGGCCGTGGCGGGCCTGCTCGTCGGATTCACCTCGCCCGGCGGCGTGTTCGCGGCCCACGCCGCCACCTACGCGGTCAGCGCCCTCTGCCTCCTGCTCCTCCGGCTGCCCCCGCTCGCACCGGGCAGCCGCGAGCCGGGGCACGGGTCGGGCGCCTTCAAGGCCGATCTGGTCGAGGGATGGCGGGAGTTCAGATCACGCACATGGCTCTGGGGAGTCATCGCCGTGTGGTGCCTCTACATGATCGCGGTATGGGGACCGACCGTTCCGCTCGTCGCGACAGAGGTGGTGCAACAGCACGGACCGCGCGCCTACGGCCTGATCAACTCGGCCCTCGGCGCGGGCACCGTCGTAGGCGGACTGCTGGCCCTGCGGCTGCGCCCCCGCCGTATGCTGCGCGCCGGAGCGATCGCCCTCTTCGCCTTCGCCGGTTTCCCGGCGACCGTCGGAGCGGGATTCGGCGTACCGGCCATGGCTGCCGGCGCCGCTGTCGCCGGGGTGGGGATGTCCTTCTGGGGCGTGATGTGGGCGACCAGCGTCCAGACCCAGGTCCCGCCGGACGTCCTCAACCGGATCCACGCGTACGACGTGGCGGGCTCCCTCGCGATGATGCCCGTCGGCCAGGCCTTGGCGGGCCCCGCGGCTGCGGGGATCGGTGCCGATCATGTGCTGCTCGTCGCGGGGGCGATGAGTTTCGCGGTGCCGACCGTTCTGCTCCTGGTGCCTGCCATTCGCGGGCTGATACGGGCCGACGCGATACCGGTCGGCCCGAGCGGGGCGAGTGCCCCGAGCGATGCGGCGATGCGTGAACGGGCGTGTCCGCAAGAGAGTTGACGGCGACGGAGACGGGCTCGGTGAGTGCGGCTGCGGGTGACGGTACGGGCGTTGTCGTACGGCGCGGCCTCAGCCCCGCGCCACCACCCGCCCATGACCTCCTCCTGCAAACCCGCCGATTCGCTCGCGCAGCGTCCGCGCGTCGAGGCCCTGGGCGATGAGGTGTTCGGGGACGGTGCCGTAGCGCCGGAGTTCGGCGCGTCCGACACCCAGGCCGAGGACACGGTGGGGTACATCGGCGAGCGCGTCGTTCGCGGCTGTTGTCGAGGTGCCCGCCAGATACGGCTCGACGAGGACCACATCCGTCCCGGCAGCCCGCGTGGCCGCGCGCAACGCGTCCGCGTCGAAGGGCCGTACGGTCGTGGCGTACAGGACGGTGACGTCGAGGCCCTCCGTCGCGGTGAGGACGGCGTCGAGCATCGGTCCGACGGCGACGACCACGCCGGAGCGGCCCTCGCGGACGGTGAGGAAGCGCGTGCCGTCGACCGGGAGAGCGTCCGCGTTCGACTGGACGGACAGCCGTACGTACACCTTGTCGTCGCCCGCGGCGATCGCGTGCCGTAGCAGGGTCTCGGCCTCGTCCGGGTGGCCCGGCACGTGCACGGTCCAGCCGTCCAGGGTGTCGAGGAGGGCCACGTCGCCCGGAGCCATGTGCGTGAACCCGCCGGCCGGCCAGTCGAAGGAGGCCGCCGCGCTCACCAGCACCGCGCCGACGTCCTGGTGCCCGAGGTCCAGCTTGACCTGCTCGAAGGGCCGCTCGACGAGGAAACTCGCGAAGGTGTGCACGACCGGACGCATCCCGGTCAGGGCGAGTCCCGCGCCCGCCCCGACGAGGAGCTGCTCGCGGATGCCGACGTTGATCACCCGGTCGGGGTGCCGGAGTTGGGCGTCCGCGAAGCCGTCCTTGCCGATCTCGGCGAGCACGACCGCGACCCGCGGGTCCTCGTCGAGCAGCCGGGAGACGACCGGGGCCAAACGGTCACGCATGGTGTCCATGGGGTGCCTTTCTCTATGTGCTGGTGAGGAGGGAGAGAGGGAGGGGGCGATCAGGTGGACTTCGGCTCCACCCGGGCCACGACCACGTGCGGTCGGCCGGGGTGCGGCGCGTTGAAGGCGGCGTACAGCGCTTCGTGGTCACGGCCGTCGACCGTCGCCGCGGACCAGCCCGCGGCCTCGAAGCGGGCGGCGATGCCGCCCGGCCGGGCGTGGCTGGCGGATGCGTTGTCCACGACGACGGTGTGCAGCCGGTCCAGTCCGGCGGGCCCGGCGAAGGCGATGGCCTCGTGGTTGCTGCCCTCGTCCAGCTCGGCGTCCCCGACCAGCACCCAGACCCGCGGTTCGGCGCGCCCCTGGGCACGCAGCCCCAGTGCCGTCCCGACGGCGATCGGCAGCCCGTGCCCCAGCGACCCGCTGCCGACCTCGGCGCCCGGCACCAGCACCCGGTCGGGGTGGTGCCCGAGCGGCGAGTCGTAGGAACCGAAGTCCGGGAGCCACTCCACCGGTACGAATCCCTTGGCGGCCAGCACCGCGTAGTAGGCCATGGGACCGTGCCCCTTGGACAGCAGGAACCGGTCACGCTCGGGGTCGTCCATCCGCTCCGGGCCGACCCGCAGAACCCGGTCGTAGAGGACCCACAGCGCATCCAGCGTCGAGGTCGCCGCCGGCCCGTGCTTCTCGTCGCCGGTCATCAGCCCCATGAGGCGGGGCAGCTCGCCGTACGTGTGGAGGCGGTTGTGTTCCGTGGTGGTCGTCGTCATGCGGACGATCGTGCAACCTCAACCAAACTTCAGGTCAAGCGCCGCAGGGGAGTCGTGCGGAGTCGGCCGAAAGTCGGCGCCGAATAAAGGCGTGCGCGATCATCGACGGGAGTGCGGTATTGTTTCCATGCGCGTTCAACCAGGGGAAACCCCAGGTCAGACGGGCAACGGGACGTGGCGCAGCTTGGTAGCGCACTTGACTGGGGGTCAAGGGGTCGCAGGTTCAAATCCTGTCGTCCCGACTTTTTAAGTCGCAGGTCAGAGGCCGTTTTCTCAGCGATGGGAAGGCGGTCTTTGTCGTGTCTGCGGGCGTGGTGGGCGCAGGGTGTTCCCGGGTCGGGTGCGGGGCTGGTTCTGGTTCGGGGACGGGTCGGTGCGCGGTCTTCGACGTGATCCTGTCGCGCTCCCGTACCGGCGAAGGCCGGCGGCCGAGTCCGTCGCGGTGTTCGCGTGCGGCGATCTGATCGGCCCCTGCGGCACCACCGCGCGCTTGCCCTGCCTCCTGAGGTGGGGTCGGACGGCTCGCGAGAATGCGCCACATAGGCATGTGGGTTGGGCGGTTGGGCGCCCGACACGGCCGTGGCCGGTTTGGGTGGGCTTCGGAGGCGTGCTGGTCGGCGCGCACGATCTTGGAGTCGACGGCGACGACCCGGGCGAGGTCGTTCTCGGCGTCTGCCTGCGCAAACGGAGCGGTGAAGACCTGTTCCCGGGTGTCGTCGATCGGTGCCGGGACGCCTCGGGTCGCCGGTGCCGTCGGCTCGGAGAACTCCCGCCGTCGCAGGGCGCACCGCACGTTTTCCGTCACCGAGACACCCGTAGGCGGTCGCCGATCTATGGACCCGCCTGCAAATATTGAGCACAAAGTCCACACAGACCTCTCTCCAGGCGCCCATAGATGGTCTAGATTGACCGTGCTTTCGCATGGTGGGACACCAGGCGACAAAAGGTGATCTATGGGTCCGGCGTTGTGGACGGCCAGTGGCCGCGTCTCTCGCGCCGGACGTGGGGGTGATCAATTCTCGGAGCTCAAGAGGGACTTGGTGCGCGGGGAGCATCCGAAGTCCCGACAGGTTTCCGGGTTGTTCACGTAGCTCTGCGACAGTCGGGATGCCATACGCCGGGGGCGGTGGCCTTCTGAGGGGGAACAGCGCAGTGGGGGGCCTCCCTAGGGGAGGCACAGTGCGGGGGGCGGGGACCCTCCGCAGGGGGCGAAACAGTGTGCGGCGGCGACGCCGTACCACTGGGGACCTTGGGGGGTTCTGTGCGGCAGGGGGGAATAGTCGGCCCTTTTCCGTCGGCGCGCGAGCGTCTGGCGAACGGGGCGATCAGCCAGTCCGCGACCGATTGGGAGCAGCGGTACCGCCGTACCGTGATCTTCAGCGACACCGTGGCCACCGCTTTCGTGGTGGCGGCGATCGGCGACTTCTTCGGGGCCCGGGACGCGGCCAACTGGCATGAGAAATGGGAGATTCTCGCTTTCGGCACCCAGTTGCTGGTGCTGGGGGCGCTCGCGGTGAGCCGGTCGTGGGCTCCGGCCGTGCTCGGCCAGGGTGCCGAGGAATTCCGTCGGCTCGGACGCTCGCTGTTCACGGCGACCGTCGTGCTGGCGCTCGGCGGGATCGCTCTGACCTCGCGCAACATCAAGCTCTGGATCTTCGTCGCGATCCCGGCGATCGCGCTCGTCACCATGACCGAGCGGTATGTGCTCCGGCTCTGGCTGCACAGACAGCGCAACGAAGGACGGTGCCTGAGACCGGTGCTCGCCGCCGGGAGCCCGGCCACCGTGCGTGACCTGATCAACCGCACCCGCAAGTTCCCGCACCTCGGCTGGCGGGTGGAGGCGGTGTGCACGACGGACGGCCGGGGGATCGACGGCGAGCAAGGCGGCCTCGACGGTGACCAGTTGGACGGAGTCCCGGTCATAGGCCTGCTGGAGGACGTCGCCAAGCACGTCCGTCACGACGGCTACCGTGTCGTCGCCGTCACCCCGGACCCGCACTGGTCACCGGACCGGTTGCAGCGGCTGGCCTGGAACCTCGAAGGCAGCGACGCCGAGATGATCGTGGCCCCCGTGCTGATGGAGGTGGCCGGCCCGCGCCTGCATGTCGACGCGGTGCTCGGAATCCCGCTGCTGCGGGTCAGCATGCCGACCTTCAGCGGGGGCCGCCGGGCGATCAAAGGGGTCGTGGACCGGATAGGCGCAACGATTCTGCTGGTGCTGTTGGCGCCGCTGATGCTCCTCGTCGGACTGCTCGTGCTGATGGACAGCCGGGGCGGGGCGATCTACCGCCAGCGCAGGGTCGGCAAGGACGGCCGCGAGTTCACCATCGTCAAGTTCCGCACCATGGTCACCGGGGCCCACGGGGCGCGTGCGGACCTGGCCGGCCGGAACGAGGGCGCGGGTCTGCTGTTCAAGCTCCGCCGGGATCCGCGGGTGACCCGGGTGGGAGCGGTGCTGCGCCGGTACTCGCTCGACGAGCTCCCGCAGCTTTTCAACGTGCTCACCGGATCGATGTCGCTCGTCGGACCGCGGCCTCCGCTGCCGGAGGAGTCCGCCGCGTACGGCCCGGACATCCGAAGACGGCTGCTGGTCAAGCCCGGGCTCACCGGCCTGTGGCAGATCAGCGGACGCAGTGATCTGTCGTGGGAGGAGGCGGTCCGCCTCGACCTGCGGTACGTGGAGGACTGGTCGCTCGCCCTGGACACGGTGATCTTGTGGAAGACGCTGCGTGCGGTGCTCCACGGGCAGGGGGCCTACTGATGCGCGGGGGTCGACCGACCGACGCGCGGACCGCAGGCCGCAAGGGCCTGACTGGGGGGAGAGACGGGGCATGAGAGTCAGCGTTTTCGGGCTCGGCTACGTGGGCTGTGTGTCGGCTGCGTGCCTGGCCAGCATGGGGCACGAGGTCATCGGGGTGGACGTGAACCAGGTGAAGGTCGACCTGGTCAACGACGGCAAGGCCCCGGTGGTCGAGGAGCGGATCGGCGAGCTCATCGCCGAGGTCGTGCGGACCGGAGCGCTCCGCGCCACCGGTGACGTCCGCGAGGCGATCATGGGCAGCGAGGTGTCGCTGATCTGCGTGGGCACGCCGTCGGAGCCCAACGGCAGCCTGTGCACCACCTACTTGGAGCGGGTCACCGAGGAGATCGGCGCCGCGCTCGCCGAGCGGGGCGGGCGGCAGACCGTCGTGTTCCGCAGCACCATGCTCCCGGGCACCTGCCTGAACCTGCTGGTGCCGATCCTGGAGAAGAACGTCGGCGGCACGGCCGGGGTGGACTTCGGGGTCGCGGTCAACCCGGAGTTCCTGCGCGAGGGCACCAGCGTGCAGGACTTCTTCGACCCGCCCAAGACCGTCATCGGCGAACTCGACCCGGCGAGCGGCGACGCGCTGGCGGCGCTCTACGAGGGCCTGCCCGGCGAGGTGTTCCGGGTGCCGATCCCGACCGCCGAGGCCATCAAGTACGCGGACAACGCGTTCCACGGCCTCAAGATCGGCTTCGCGAACGAGCTGGGCTCGGTGTGCCAGGCGCTCGGGGTGGACTCGCACCAGGTGATGGACGTGTTCCTGGCCGACCGCAAGCTGAACATCAGCCCTGCCTACCTGCGGCCCGGCTTCGCCTTCGGTGGTTCCTGCCTGCCCAAGGACCTGCGCAGCCTGGTCCACGCGGCGCAGCGGGCCGACGTCTCGGTACCCATCCTCTCCCACGTGCTGGCCTCCAACTCCGACCATCTCCAGCGAGCGGTGGACCTGGTCGAGCGCACCGGCAAACGCAAGGTGGGCCTGTTCGGGCTGTCCTTCAAACCCGGCACCGACGACCTCCGCGAGAGCCCGCTCGTCGAACTCGCGGAGCGGCTCTTCGGCAAGGGCTACGACCTCAAGATCTACGACGCCAACGTGAGCCTCTCCCGGCTGCTCGGCGCGAACCGCGAGTACATCGAGAGCCGGCTGCCGCATCTCGCGCAACTGCTCGCCGACTCCGTCGACGAGGTGCTGGAGCACGCCGAGGTGTGCCTGGTCGGGACCAAGGATCCGGCCGTGCTGGCGGCGCTGCCCCACACGGGCGGACCGATGATCGTCGACCTCATCCACCTTCCCGACGCAGAGACGCGCCGGAACGAACCGGGGTACATGGGCCTTGCTTGGTGACGCAATCAGCCGCGACGGGTCGAACCGACGCGCGCTGATCCTGGTGGAGAACCTTTCGGTGCCCTTCGACCGGCGGGTGTGGCAGGAGTGCACCACCCTGCGCGACGCGGGCTGGGAAGTGCACGTCATCTGCCCTCAGGGGGAGAAACGGGACACGGAACCGGAAGCGGTGATCGACGGGGTGCGGATCCACCGCTACCCGTTGCGCGCGGCCACCGGAGGACCGGCCGGCTACCTACGCGAGTACGGAACGGCGCTCTGGCACACGGTCCGGCTGGCCCGCAAGGTCGGCCCGGTCGACGTGGTCCACGCCTGCAACCCGCCCGACCTGCTGTTCCTCCCGGCCCTGTGGATGAAGCGGCGCGGCGCGCGGTTCGTCTTCGACCAGCACGACCTGGTGCCCGAGCTGTACCTCTCCCGGTTCGACCGCGGCGAGGACCTGCTCTACCGCGCCGTGTGCGCGCTGGAGCGGCGGACCTACCGGGCCGCGGACATCGTGCTCGCCACGAACGAGAGCTACCGGGACGTCGCGCTGCGCCGTGGCGGCAAGCGGCCGGAGGACGTCTTCGTGGTGCGCAGCGCGCCCGCGACCGACCGGTTCCAACCGGTGCCGCCGGAGCCGGAGTTGAAGCGCGGCAAGCCCCATCTCCTGTGCTACCTCGGCGTCATGGGCCCGCAGGACGGCGTCGACTACGCCTTGCGGGCCCTGGCGAAGCTGCGCGACGAACTCGGGCGGACCGACTGGCACGCGGTCTTCGTCGGCGCCGGCGACGCCTTCGACGCGATGGTGGAGCTGGCCGGGCGACTCGGTCTCTCCGAGCAGGTGCAGTTCACCGGGCGCATCCCGGACGCCGACCTGGTGCGCTACCTGTGCACGGCGGACGTGTGCCTCTCTCCCGACCCGTGCAATCCGCTCAACGACGTGTCGACCATGAACAAGGTCCTGGAGTACATGGCGATGGGACGGCCGATCGTCTCGTTCGACCTCCGGGAGGCGCGCGTCTCCGCCGGTGACGCCGCCGTCTACGCGCCCGACGACGACGAGGCCCAGTTCGCCAAGCTCATCGCGCTGCTCCTCGACGATCCGCAGAAGCGGGCGCGGATGGGCAAGATCGGCCAGGAGCGGGTCAGTGGGCCGCTGTCCTGGGAGAACTCGCAAGCGTCACTGCTCGCCGCCTATGCCGCCGCCTGCCGGGACCAAACCCCGGTGTCCGCGGCTGGGCCGCTCCGTACGGGGAAGAGGCCGCACCATTGAATGAGGACACGATCCGCCTGGTCACGATCGGACGGATTCTCCGTCGGCGGTGGCGGCTTCTGGCCGTCCTCGCCGTAGCGGGCGCGCTCTTCGGCTACGGCACCTCGGTGCTGCTGCTTCCGCCGCGCTACACGGCAGAGGCATCGGTGCTGCTGCCGGGCCAGTGGGAAGAGCGCGAACTGCTGACCCAGGTGGACATCGCCACCAGTTCGGCGGTGGTCGACCGCGCGGCCGCCGCGCTGAAGTGGGGCGTCGACGGCACCGAACTGCAGAAAGACGTGAGTGCCAAGGCGGACGACGGGAACATCATCAAGGTCTCCGGTACGGCCGACACCCCGGAGCGCGCGCAGCGGCTCTCCGACCAGCTGGCCCAGCAGTTCGTCACCTTCGCCACCCGTATCGCGGGCGGCAGCACCGACCCCGCGGCGGACACGGCGACGGAGGCGCTGCGCAAGCAGGTGGCCGAGACCAACCGCCGTATCACCGAGCTGGCCGACTCGGCGGATCCGGGGCAGACCGTGGAGGGCGTGCAGGCCCGCACCGAGCTGGAGGGTCTGCGCACCGGGCTTCAGGACGCCATGAAGAAGCTGGAGGAGGCCAACCCGGCGGGCGCCAAGGCCAGCATGGTCGTCATGGGGCCCGCCCCCCGGCCGACCGGCGCGGCGGCGCCGACGAGGATACAACTGACCGTCGGCGGGGCGCTGTTGTTCCTCCTGCTCGCGGTCGCGGGCCATCTCGCCGCCGCACGGGTGAGCCGTCGGCTGCGCACCGAACCGGAGATCGCCGCGGCGCTCGGCTCGCCGTTCCTCGGCACCGTCGACGTGCCCGGCGAACGACACGGGCACCGGCCCGCGAGCCACGGCTCACGGGCCCGGCTCCGCCGCCTTCTCGGCACCGACACCCCGTGGGACGCACCGACCCCGCAGCGATCCGGCGACGAGGCCGAGCGGCGGCTCCGCTACCGGCGGGTGTGCGCCCGCCTCC
Organism: Streptomyces sp. NBC_01288; assembly: GCF_035982055.1. NCBI lineage: Bacteria > Bacillati > Actinomycetota > Actinomycetes > Kitasatosporales > Streptomycetaceae > Streptomyces > Streptomyces sp. NBC_01288. The sequence goes on along the minus strand of NZ_CP108427.1, from coordinate 1,359,416 downwards.
GGGACCAACTGCCCGCCCCCCGGCGGCTGCTGGTCGTCGTACCGGAAGGCGACGAGGTCGCCCGGCTGGCCGCCGGACAGCTCGTCGCCGAGGCCTCCGGTGACCCGCAACTGCGGGTCGTGGAGGTCTCGGTGGACCGGCCGATCGTGCCGGACCGCGACACCGAGTCCGGTGCCCTCGCCGTCCTCGGCGCCGGGAGCTGGACCGCCGGAGAACTCGCCGGCATCGCCGAGGCGTGCGCGGACGGCGGCCACGAGCTCGTCGGCGTCGTCGTCGCCGGCTCGGTCCGCACCCGACCGACGGAAACCGCCGAACGACTGCCCGACGACGCCACTTTGACGTTCGCGGTACACGGCCACGCGACAGGAGATCCAGCGTGACGACGAGCACGACTTCGGAGTCGTCGGCCGCCACCCCGCTCCTCGACCTCCAGGCACTGGTGGTCGCGGTGCGCAGACGCCGCCGGCTGTGGGGCGCCATGGCGCTCCTCGGGATGCTGGCCGGCGCGGCCGTGGCGGTCGCGCTGCCGCCGGCCCCGGCCGCCGTGACCAAGGTGCTGGTCGCGCATCAGGAGGACCAGCCGAACGACACCGGAACGCTGATCCGCACCGACGCCCAGCTGCTGGCGACCTCGCGGATCGCCGGCCAGGCCCTGCGGATCCTCAAGTCCCCGGAAAAACCGGAGGACTTCATGAAGGACTACCGGGGCACCGGACTGACCAACAACGTCCTTGAGATCGATGTGACGGGCAAGACCGACGCGGAGGCGGTGGCCCGGGCCAAGGCACTGGCCGAGGCGTTCGTCGCGGACCACGCCAAGCGCATCAACGACATCGCCAATGCCAACGCCCAGGGCCTGCTCGACCAGCAGGCCCGGATGCAGGCGGAGCTCGCCGACATCAACAAGTCGATCGGCGGCCGGTCGCCCGACAGCGACCCCAAGGACGCGGCGAACCTGGAGTCGCTCTTCGCCCGCCGGGCCGAACTCACCTCGCAGATCTCCGACTTCGGCCAGCGCGCCGAGGAGGCCCGCGTCGGCGCCCCCCAGCTCGTCGCCGGTACGCAGATCGTGGACGCCCCGCGCGCGGTGCGGCACTCGCTGCCCAAGGCCCTCGTCACCGACGGCGTGATCGGCCTTGTCCTCGGGCTCTTCCTCGGGCTCGCGCTGGCCGCGGTCGGCGTGGTGGTCGCGGACCGCCCTGTGCTGCGCCGGGACATCGCGGCGAACCTCGGCGCCTCCGTCATCGCCGAACTACCGCGCCGCTCCGGCAGGTTGTGGCAGCGCCGGCGGACCCGAGCGGCACGCGAACGGCTCGCCACCACGCTGGCCCGCACCTCGCGCGGCTCGGCGGAACCGCTGTCGCTCCTTGAACTCGGCTGCGCGCGCAGCACGGCCGTGATCGCCCTCGGTCTCGCCCGGGCACTGAGGGAGGACGGTCCGGTGACCGTCGTCGACGGCCTCCCCGGCACGCAGCTCTCGGGCCGCCGCCCGAAACCGGGGGACCCCACCGTGGTCGGCGCCGAAAAGGCCGCCACCGTGTCCCCGCAGGAGCAGCGGATCGGCGTCGGCTCGGTGGCACCCGGCACGGCGTGGACCGACCTCCAGCACCTCGGCTCCCGGACCGTGCTCGTCGTGCGCGCCGGGCACGGCAGCGCCGCATGGCTGCACACCGTGGCCCGACAACTCGCGGACCAGCACATCCCGGTGATCGGCGTGGTGCTGATCGACCCCGATCCGCGCGACCGGACCGACGGCACGCTGTGGGACGGGCTGGCCAACGCGCTGCGCGGCCAAAGCGAGCGGCCGACCTGGCAGAACGGTGGGGGTACCTCCCACGCCGTTCAGGCAGTGGGGGACGGCCGTCGACTCACGGAACGCCAGCCGATACGGGCCGCACGGGTCCCGGACAACGACCAGGAGGTGCGGTAGACGTGTGTGGCATCGCGGGCACATACCGATGGCCGGACGGAAAGGCCGTCACCGACCGGCTCACCGACACCCTCGCCCACCGCGGCCCGGACGGCTCGGGCCGCTACGGCCACCCCCTGGGTGACGGCGAAGTGCAGCTCGGGCACCGCAGGTTGTCCATCATCGACCTGTCCGAGACCGGCGCCCAGCCGATGGTCTCGGACGGCCTTGCCCTGACGTACAACGGCGAGCTGTACAACGCGCCCGAACTCCGCGCCGAGTTGGAGGCCACCGGGGTGCGCTTCCGCGGCACCTCCGACACCGAGGTGCTCCTGGAGGCATGGCGGCGCTGGGGCACGGACTGCCTGCCCCGGCTGCGCGGCATGTTCGCGTTCGGCGTCTTCGACGAGCGGACCGGTGAACTGGTGCTCGTCCGCGACCAGTTGGGCATCAAGCCGCTGTTCCTGCTCCGGCGCGGCCAGGGCCTGATGTTCGCCTCCGAGCTGAAGGCGCTGGCCGCCGCGACCGGCAAGTCGCTGGAGGTGGACCAGGCGGCGCTGGTGGCCTCCCTCCTCTACTACTGGGTGCCGGACTCGCGCTGCGCGTTCCGCGAGGCGGAGAAGCTGCCGCCGGGGAGCTGGCTGCGCTGCCGGCCCGACGGGCGGGTGGAGCGCGGCAGCTTCTGGAACCTGAAGGACGTCGCCGCTGAGGGCCGGGACCGGGCACTGGCCGGTGAGCGGCCGGACCTCGCCGCCATCGTCGAGGAATCGACCAGGCGCCACCTGCTCTCCGACGTACCCGTGGCGACCTTCCTCTCCGGCGGCCTCGACTCCAGCTATCTGACCGCGCTGGCGGCCCGCCACCAGCCCGGGATCTCCGCGTACACCATCGGATTCCGCGCCGAGGACGCCAAGTTCGAGGCGATGCCCGACGATCTGCGCTACGCCCGGCAGGTCGCCGAGCAGTTCGGTGTCGACCTGCACGAGATCGAGATCGCCCCGAACGTGCTCGACCTGCTGCCGCAGATGACGTACAGCCTGGACGAGCCGATCGGCGACCCCGCCGCGATCAACACGTACCTGATCTGCATGGCCGCCCGGGAGGCCGGGGTCAAGGTGATGCTCTCGGGGATGGGCGCGGACGAGCTGTTCGCGGGGTACCGCAAGCACTTCGCCAACCTGCTCGCGCTGCGCTACCAGCGCGTCCCCCGGCCCCTGCGGCGCGGGGTGTCCGGGGTCGTGGACCGGCTGCCGGTCGCCTCGGCCCGGCGCGGCTACCGGTCGGTGCGCTTCGCGAAGCGGTTCCTCTCCTTCGCCGATCTGCCGGAGGAGACCGCGTTCCGGCGCAGCTACACCATGTACGACCAGGACGAACTGCTCGCCCTGCTCAACCCGGATCTGGCCGGGACGGTCGACGACGTGGTCACCGAACACACGGACGTCTACCAGGACAACGACCTCGACGACTTCGTCAACCGCATGTGCCTCACCGACGCCCGCATGTTCCTGCCGGGCCTGAACCTCGCCTACACGGACCGCTCCAGCATGGCCGCGTCGACCGAGGTGCGGGTGCCGTACGTCGACATCGAGGTCGTCAAGGCGGCGTTCGCCATACCCGGCAGCCGCAAGATCGTCGGCCGGCAGGGCAAGGCCGTCCTCAAGGAGGCGGCCACCTCGACCCTGCCCCGGGAGATCGTGTACCGGCCCAAGGGCCTGTTCAGCGCCCCGCTGCGGGCCTGGATGAGCCGGGACCTGGCACCGCTGGTGCGCGAGGTGGTCAACGACGGCGTGCTCGTCAACTCCGGGTTCCTGCGCCGCGACGCGCTGGCCCGGATGGTCGCCGAGGACGCCGCCGGACAGGCGGACTACTCCAAGCATCTGTGGCACGTACTGACCCTTGAGTACTGGTATCGCGACGCGACCTCTGGCTCCGCCCAGAGCGCTCGGACGACGGCTTAGAAAACAGGAGTTCTGGTGAAGCAGGTTGTACAGAACTACAAGAGCGGCGAGCTGGCGGTGCTCGACGTTCCGGTACCGGGGTGCAAGCCGGGCGGTGTGCTGGTGCGCAGCGCCTACTCGCTGATATCCACCGGCACCGAGCTCATGAAGGTCTCCGAGGCCGGCATGTCGATGCTGGGCAAGGCCCGCTCCCGGCCGGACCAGGTGGCCAAGGTCATGCAGAGCGTGGCCACCAACGGGGTGCCCGCCACCTACCGCAAGGTGATGGGCAAGCTGGACTCCTACACGCCGCTGGGCTACTCGCTGTGCGGGGTGGTCGAGCAGGTCGGCGCCGGGATCGACGACGTGAAGGTCGGCGACCTCGTGGCCTGCGCCGGCAACGAGCACGCGCTGCACGCCGAGCTGAATTGGGTGCCGAAGAACCTCTACGCCCCCGTCCCCGACGGTCTCGCGCCACGGCACGCGGCCTTCGGCACCGTCGGCTCGATCGCCATGCAGGGCGTCCGCCAGGGCGAGCCGCAGCTCGGCGAGGTGGCGTTGGTCATCGGCCTCGGCCTCATCGGGCAACTCGTGGTGCAACTCCTCACCGCCGCCGGAGTCCGCGTGGTCGGCGCCGACCCCGACCCGACGCGCTGCGAACTCGCCGAGCGCCTGGGCGCCGCGGCCTGCGGCGACCCAGCGTCGCCGGCCGTGGAAGCGGCCGTCGCCGAACTCACCGACGGCCACGGCGTGGACCAGGTGTTCCTGGCCGCGGGCGGCGGCAGCAACCAGCCTGTCGAGCTGGCCGCCCGGCTCGCGCGGGACCGCGGCCGGGTCGTCGACATCGGCAAGTGCCGCCTCGACCTGCCGTGGAACGCGTACTACGAGAAGGAACTCGACGTCCGCTTCTCGCGCTCCTACGGCCCCGGGCGCTACGACCCGTCGTACGAGCTGGAGGGACGCGACTACCCGATCGGCTACGTGCGCTGGACCGAGCGCCGCAACCTGGCGTGCTTCCTCGATCTCCTCGCCCGCGGCAGGGTCGACGTGGAGCCCCTGGTCTCCCACATCGCCGACTTCGACGACGCCGTGGAGACCTACCAGAGCCTGAAGGACGGCGAACTGAAGGCCGTGGCCGTGCTGTTCCGGTATCCCGAACAGGCGGCGGAACAAGGGGAGTCGGCGGCCCCGGAGGTGTCCGTGCCCGAGGTGCGACGCACCGCCACGACCGTCGCCCCGGCCCGGTCCGCCAAGACGCCGGTGCGGCTCGCTTTCGTCGGCGCGGGAAACTACGCGACGTCGATGCTGCTGCCGCACCTGGCACAGCGCGAGGGCGTCGAGCTGTCGACCGTCGTCACCACCACCGCGCTGTCCGCGGCCAACGCGCAGCGCAAGTTCGGCTTCGCCCAGGCGACCACCGACCTCGACGCCGTGCTCGGCGACAAGTCCGTCGACGCGGTGTTCGTGGTCACCCGGCACAGCTCGCACGCCGAACTGACCCGGCAGGCACTCCTGGCCGGCAAGACCGTGTTCGTGGAGAAGCCCCTGGCCCTCACCGAGGACGAGCTGGCCGGAGTGCTCGCGGCGGTGGAGGAGTCCGGCAACGACCGGCTCCAGGTCGGCTTCAACCGCCGGTTCGCACCGCTGCTCCAGGAGGCCAAGAACCGCTTCGGCACCCGGACCGGTCCGGCGAGCCTGCGCTACCTGGTCAACGCGGGCAAGCTCCAGCACGGCAGCTGGTACCTCCAACAGGGCGCCGAGGGCTCGCGGTTCGCCGGCGAGGGCGGCCACTTCATCGACACGGCGAGCTGGCTCCTCGACGCCGACCCGGTCTCCGTGTACGCGACGGCCGCGCCCGGCAACGAGGACCTCCAGGTCGTCCTGCGCTACCCGGACGGCTCCACCGCCACCATCAGCTACGTCACCACCGGCGCACCCGGCTTCCCCAAGGAGACCCTGGACCTGCTCGCGGACGGCAAGGTGCTGCGGCTCGACGACTTCGTCAAGGCCTCGGTCCACGGCGGTAAGAAGTGGGTCAGTTCGCGGCTGCCCAAGGCCCGGGACAAGGGCCAGAACGCCGAACTGGCCGCGTTCATCAAGGCAGTTCGGACCGGCGGACCGATGCCCGTGCCGCTGGAGTCGCTGGTCGCCACCACGGCGGCCACCCTCGCCGTACAGACCGGCCTGGCCGCCGGTGCGCCGGTGACGCTGGCGAGGACGCCATGACTGTGAACTCGGGGAGTCCGGGCTGGTACCTGCGGCGGCTGTCCCGCATGGGACCGCGAGAGGTCGCGGGCCGAGCGGGCGACGCCGTGCGCAGGCGGCGTTGGCGGTCGGCGCGGCCGGACTGCCCGAGCGTCACCGGTGCCCGCTTCACCGCCGTCCTGCCCGCGGGCACGGTCGCCGAGGTGCCGCCGGACGCCGTGAAGCGGCTCGTCGCCGAGGCGGACCAACTGATGGCCGGGCACGTCGAGTTCTTCGGGGTGGAACGCGACGACCTCACCGACCCGGACTGGTCCTACGACCCGAAGACCGGTCGCCGGGCCCCGTCGGGCTACGCCTTCGACGTGCCGTACCGCGACGAGGACGTGGCCGGGGACATCAAGCAGATCTGGGAGCCGTCCCGGCATCAGTACCTCACCGTGCTCGCCGCCGCCTACGCGGTCACCGGCAACGAGCGGTACGCCGAGCGGGTGGCCGAGCACCTGCGGTCGTGGTGGACGGCCAACCCGCCGCTGCGCGGCGTGCACTGGATCAGCGGGATCGAGCTGGGCATCCGGCTGCTGTCCTGGGTGTGGATCCGACGGCTGCTCGACGGCTGGCCGGGCGCGGCCGAGCTGTTCGAGGACAACCCGGTGGCGCTGAACCAGATCTGGCACCACCAGCGCTGGCTGGCCGCCTTCCCCAGCCGGGGATCCTCGGCGAACAACCACGTCATCGCCGAGACCGCCGGACAGTTCGCCGCGGCCTGCGCGTTCAACTGGTTCCCCTCCTCGGCGCGTTGGCGGTCCGATGCGCTGCGGTCGCTGGAACGGCAGCTGCGCGCCAACACCTTCGACTCCGGCCTCAACCGCGAACTGGCCACCGAATATCACGGACTCGTGCTGGAACTCGGCCTGGCCGCGGTGGCCGAGGCGGACGCCGCCGACGTGCCGGTGCCCGAGTCGCTCCGGCTGGTACTGCTGCGGATGACCGACGCGCTCGCGGCCGTCGTGGACAACCGGCTGCGTCCGCCGCGCCAGGGGGACGCGGACGACGGCCACGGTCTGGTCCTGGACGGCACGGGCACCGACCGCTGGGGCTCACTGCTCGCCACCGGAGACGCCGTGTTCGGCCGGCTCGACTGGTGGCCGACGGTCACCGGCACCGATGTGCGCACCCCGCTGCTGGCCGCGCTCGTCCGGCCGTACGCGCAGGACGGAACCGCCCGGCCGGCGACCAGGCCCGCCCACTTCGCCGACGCGGGGCTCACCGTCCTGCGCGGTCCCGAGGAGATCTGGTGCCGCTGCGACGGCGGTCCGCACGGCTTCCTGTCCATCGCCGCGCACGCCCACGCCGACGCGCTGTCCGTGGAGGTCCGGCACGACGGGGTGGACGTGCTCGCCGACCCGGGGACGTACTGCTACCACGGGCAGCCCGCGTGGCGGCAGTACTTCCGCTCGACCCTCGGCCACAACACCCTCCAGTTGGACGGCGGTGACCAGTCCGTGTCCGGCGGCCCGTTCCTGTGGACCCGGCACGCCCGCACCCGCGTCCTCGACGTGGACAACTCCGGTGCAGGGGTGGCGCGTTGGGCCGCCGAGCACGACGGGTACCAGGGCTCGGTGCACCGCCGCCGGGTGGAACTGACGGCCGAGAGCCAGGAGTTGAGGATCGTCGACGAGGTCCGCGGCCGACAAAGCCCGCGCCGGGACGTGCGGTTGGCGTTCCACCTCGGCCCGGCGATCGCCGCGGACCTGGCCGGACACCGGGCCGTGCTCACCTGGACCCGGGACGGTGCGGAGCGCTCCGCGGTGCTCGACCTGCCCGCGCGGCTGTCCTGGCAGGCGCATCGCGGCGAGACGGACCCGCCGCTGGGCTGGTACTCCGCCGGATTCGGGCGCAAGGAACCCACCACCACGCTGATCGGCACCGGATTCGCCGACGGCACGGACGAGTTCACCACCGTGCTCGGGTTCCGCGGCCAGGGGGGCGCGTGAGGATCAAGAGGCTGCACTGGGCGTCGGCGGCGGCACCGCTGGCGCTGGCCCTGCTGACGGTCACCGGCTGCGACAGCACGTCGAGCGCCCCGGCCGCGAAGCCGACCGCCGCGCCGTCCACGTCCACGTCCGCCGCCCGGTCCGTGGCCCGGGTGTGCGCCAACCCCGCCGCCGGACCGGCGAAGGCGCCGGCGGGCGCGGTCACCGTAGACCCCAAGGTGGTCGGCGACCTGGCGGCGAAGACCAAGAAAAGCCCCCCGAACACCACGTTCTGGCTCAAGCCGGGCACGCACAAGCTGGAGCGGGACCGCTACGCCCAGGTCATCCCCAAGAAGGGGGACCACTACATCGGCGCGCCGGGCGCGGTGCTCGACGGCCGGAAGGTCAACCAGTACGCCTTCACCGGCAACGCCGCCGACGTCACCATCCGCTATCTGACCGTGCGGGGATTCGTCGCGCCGCAGGACGAGGGCGTCGTCAACCACGACTCGGCCGACGGGTGGGTCATCGAACACTCGACGGTCAAGGACAACTCCGGCGCCGGACTGATGGCCGGTGCCCGCCAGCAGGTCCGCGCCGACTGCCTGCGCGACAACGGCCAGTACGGCATGAACGCGTACAAGGGCAACGGCCGTATCACCGGCCTGGTGGTCGAGGGCAACGAGATCACGGGCAACAACACCGGTGACTGGGAGCGGCGCAAGGAGGGCTGCGGCTGCACCGGAGGCATCAAGTTCTGGGAGGTCGACGGCGCCGAGATCAGCGGCAATTGGGTGCACGACAACCGCGGCGCCGGGCTGTGGGCGGACACCAACAACAACGACTTCCGCATCGAGAACAACGTGATCGAGGCCAACGACGGTGCCGCGCTGATCTACGAGACCAGCTACAACGCGGTCGTCCGGGACAACACGATCCGGCGGAACAACTGGGTCGAGGGCCGCAAGGCGGCCGACGGCGGCGACAACTTCCCGTACGCGACCGTCTACCTGTCCGAGTCCGGCGGCGAACCACGGGTCAAGGCCCGCACCGACAAGATCGAGATCTACCGGAACGTGCTGGAGAACAACTGGAACGGGATCACCCTGTGGGAGAACGCCGACCGGTTCTGCAACAGCCCGGCCAACACCTCGTCCGGTGACTGCACCCTGCTGGTGAAGAAGACGAGCACTTGCGTGCGACCGGCGATCACCAAGGCACCCCTCTACTCCGACTGCCGGTGGAAGACCCAGCGGGTGGACATCCACGACAACCGCTTCGTGCTCGACGAGTCCGTCGTCAAGTGCACGGAGATGTGCGACCGCATGGCCGTGCTGTCCAACTACGGCACCTACCCGGACTGGTCGCCGTACAAGGGCGAGCAGGTGGCCGACGCCATCACCGAGAAGCAGCACAACCGCTGGCACGACAACGTCTACGTCGGACCGTGGAAGTTCGACGCCGAGGACCAGAGCAAGGTGCTCGACTTCGGGCAGTGGCAGGCGACGCCGTACTCGCAGGACAAGGGCAGCACCCTCGACCTTCAGGCCGGTGGTTGAGATGGCTCAGAACCTGACGCGCGGACCGGATACGGCGGGGACGCTACGCCCCGTCGGCACACCGAAGACCGTCGGCATCGTGTGGGGACTGCTGGTCCTCAACACCCTGGGCTCCGCCGGGGCGAAGACCATCGTCCCGCTGCCCCGCTCCCTCATCCAGATGGTCACCATGGGCTCGCTGGTCGCCGCGTTCGCGCTGGCCCTCTTGATCAACCAGCGGGTGCGCATCAGGGCCAGCGCCTATGTACTGCTGCTCTCCCTGCTGCTGGTGTCCAGCGTGATCTCCAGCGCGAGCCTGGAGTCCGGGATGGGCGCGCTGTTCCGCTGCTTCCGGCTGACCCTCTTCGTCGGCACCCTGTGGCTGCTCAGCCGCTGGTGGGACGGCAGCCTCACGTTCGTCCGCTACCACATCCGGGCCTACTTCGCGGTCCTCGGCTCGGTGGCCCTCGGCCTGCTCGTCTCCCCGGGCAAGGCCCTGCCCGGCCTCTACGGCGGACGCCTCGTCGGCGCGCTGTGGCCGCTCACCCCGCCGCAGATCGGGCAGTACGCGGCGGTGATCATCGGGCTCACCGCGCTGCTCGTCATCGGCAAGCGGACCGACCGGACCAGCGCCGTGCTGGTCATCGTGCCGTCGCTGGTGCTGCTCGCGCTGACCCACACCCGGACGGCCACGCTCGGCCTGCTCCTCGGGCTGGCGCTGGCGATCGGCTCGCTCATCCTGACCAGCGCCGCGGCCCGCCGCTTCTTCACCTGGGCCGTGCTGATCTCCGTGGTGGCCGCGGTCGGCTTCGCCTCCGCGCTGCAGACCTGGTTCCTGCGCGGACAGAGCCAGGAGAACTTCTCCAGTCTCACCGGTCGGGCCAAGGTCTGGAACGCCCTGCTGGCCGAGCCCCGGTCCGCCGCGCAGCAGGCGTTCGGCGTGGGCCTGGGCGACAAGTCCTTCGGCGGGCTGCCGATCGACAACAGCTGGCTGGCCGTCTACAACGAACAGGGCCTGATCGGTGTCACCCTCGTCGCGTTGATCATCGTCGTGCTGGGCGGCGTCGCCCTGCTCCGGCCGCCCTCCCTGCAACGGGCCTGCGCGATCTTCCTGATCAGCTACTGCGCGATCGCCTCGTACACCGAGGCCGGTCTCGGTGACGCCTCGCCGTATCTGCTCCATCTGGCCCTGGCCGCCTCGCTGTTGGCGGCCCCTGCCCAGGCCGCTGTGCTCGCGCTGCCCGAAGCCCCTCGACGGCACGTCCCGCGCTGGGCCCGTAGATCGGAGGTGAAGTGAGCATGCACGTTCTCGTGGTGCACAACCGCTACAACTCGGCGCAGCCGAGCGGGGAGAACAAGGTCGTCGACCAGGAGGTGGAGCTGCTGCGCGCGGCCGGCCATCGGGTCGAGGTGTTCGAGCGGCGCAGCGACGACATCGGCGGCCGCTCCCTCCTCGGGAAGGTCGCGGTGCCGCTCCTGGTGCCGTGGAACCCGGGAGTGCGCACGGAACTCGCGGCCAAGCTGCGGGCCGAGCGGCCGGACGTCGTGCACGTCCACAACGTGTTCCCGCTCCTGTCGCCCGCGGTCCTCGCCGCCTGCGCCGACGCCGGAGTCCCCGCCGTCGCCACGTTGCACAACTACACCCAGGTCTGCCCGCCCGGCACACTCCAGCGGGACGGCCGGCCGTGCACCGAGTGCGTCGGCTCGACGCCACTGCCCGCCGTCCGGCACGGCTGCTACCGCAACTCCCGCCTGGCGACCGTGCCGCTCGCGGTCAGCCTGTCGGTCAACCGGCGGCGCTGGTGGACCGGCGTGGAGCGCTTCCTCTGTATCTCCGCCGCGCAGCGCGACGTCCTGGTGCGTTCCGGCATGCCGGCCGAGCGGCTGGCGGTGAAGCACAACTTCGTTCCGGAGCCGGGCAGTCGCCGCACGGGTGACGGCGAGCACGTGCTGTATCTCGGCCGGCTCGCGGAGGCCAAGGGCGTGCGGCTGCTCATGACCGCGTGGGACGAGATCGCGGCGGCCGGTGGTGTGGGCGTACCGCTCGTGATCGCCGGCACCGGGCCGCTGGAGCCCGAGGTGACCGCCTGGGCCGCGGGCCGGGACGACGTGCGCTACGTCGGCCTGTTGGACGCGGCGGAGTGCCGGGAGGCCGTCGCGCGGTCGGTCGCCGTGGTGGCTCCCTCGACCTGGCTGGAGGCGTTCGGCCTGGTGGTCGTGGAGGCGATGGCGGCCGGGGTGCCGACCGTCGCCGCCGGTCACGGCGCCTTCGTCGAACTCGTCGAGGACGGCGTCACCGGGCTGCTGCACCGGCCGGGCGAGCCCGCCTCGCTCGCGTCCTGCCTACGCCGGATCGCGGCCGAGCCGGACCGCAACCGGGAGATGGGGCAGGCGGCCCGGCGCCACTACGAGCAGGGATTCAGCCCGGCCGTCGGCCTGGAGCGCCTGCTGGAGGAGTACCGCACCGCGATCGCGGGTCGGTCAGCACTGGCTCGCGGTGGGGACACCCACGCGAGCAGGGGGGATGGGGACAGCAGATGACACGATGCCGACTCTGCGGCTCGGAAGCGACGACGAGCGTCGTCGATCTTGGAGCGACACCGCCATGTGAGAGCTTTCTCGCCGCGGACCAACTGGACCGGCCGGAGCAGACGTACCCGCTGAACCTGCGGGTCTGCACCGACTGCTGGCTGGCGCAGCTCCCGCCGCTGATCACGCCGGAGGAGACGTTCAAGGAGTACGCGTACTTCTCCTCGTTCTCGACCTCCTGGGTGGAGCACGCGCGCACGTTCGTCGACGGCGCCGTACAGCGCCTCGACCTCGGCCCCGACGCCTTCGTGGTGGAGGTCGCGAGCAACGACGGCTACCTGCTGCGGCACGTGGTGGACCGGGGGATCCGCTGCCTGGGCATCGAACCGTCGGTGAACGTCGGTGCCGCGGCGCGCGAGGCGGGGGTGCCCACGCACACGGAGTTCCTGAGCCCCGACACCGGCTCGGCCGTCCGCGCCGAGCACGGCCCGGCGGACCTGGTCGTGGCCAACAACGTGTACGCGCACATCCCCGACGTCGTCGGGTTCACCCAGGGACTGCGCGCACTGGTCGCCGACGACGGCTGGGTCTCCGTCGAGGTGCAGCACCTGCTGACCCTGATCGAGGAGAACCAGTACGACACGATCTACCACGAGCACTTCCAGTACTACACGGTCGCCTCCGCGATCCGGGCCCTCGCGAGCGGCGGACTCGCCCTCGTGGACGTCGAGTTGCTGCCCACGCACGGCGGCTCCATCCGGCTGTGGGCCCGGCCGGCCGAGGTGGCGGGCGAGCCGTCGCAGCGGGTGGCCGACGTGCTGGCCCGGGAGAAGGCCGCCGGCTTGCAGGAGCTGTCGGGGTACACCGAGTTCTCCGCCCGGGTGGCCAAGGTGCGCCGGGACCTGCTGCGGTTCCTCATCGAGGCGGCCGAGCGCGGCGAGACGGTCGTCGGCTACGGCGCCCCGGGCAAGGGCAACACCCTGCTCAACCACTGCGGCATCCGGCCCGACCTGCTCGCGTACACGGTCGACCGCAATCCGTACAAGCACGGCAGGTTCACCCCGGGCACCCGCATCCCGATCCTGCCGCCCGAGCAGATAGCCGCCGACAAGCCGGACTACGTCCTCGTCCTCCCGTGGAACCTGCGGGCCGAGCTGGTCGAGCAGCTGTCGTTCGTGCACGAGTGGGGCGGCCGGCTGGTCTTCCCGATCCCCGAACTGAGCGTCGTCGAGGGCGCCTTGAAGGAGGTCACGGCATGAAGGTCGTCCTGTTCTGCGGCGGTTACGGGATGCGCATGCGCAACGGAACCTCCGACGACGTGCCCAAGCCCATGGCGATGGTCGGGCCGAGACCGCTGATCTGGCACGTCATGCGCTACTACGCGCACTTCGGGCACAAGGAGTTCATCCTGTGCCTCGGCTACGGGGCGCACCACATCAAGGAGTTCTTCCTCAACTACGAGGAGACGGCGTCCAACGACTTCGTCCTGCGGGGCGGGCGCACCGAGTTGCTGTCCACCGACATCGCGGACTGGACGATCACGTTCGCGCAGACCGGCATCGAGTCACCGATCGGGGAGCGGCTGCGCCGGGTGCGACACCATCTGGACGGCGACGAGATGTTCCTCGCCAACTACGCCGACGTGCTCACCGACGCCCCGCTGCCCGAGATGATCGACCGGTTCGCCCTGCGCGACGCCGGGGCGTCGATGATGGTCGTACCGCCACAATCCTCGTTCCACTGCGTGGAGTTGGGCGAGGACGGCCTCGTAGGCGGCATCACCGCGGTGAGCGACATGCCGCTGTGGGAGAACGGCGGCTACTTCGTCCTCCGCCAGGAGGTCTTCGACCACATACCGGAGAACGGGGACCTGGTCGCCGACGGATGCGCCCAACTGGCCAAGCGCGGACGGCTGGTGGCGCATCAGCACCGCGGCTTCTGGAAGCCGACCGACACCGTGAAGGAGCGCGCCGCGCTCGACGAGGCCTACACCCGGGGCGACCGTCCGTGGGCCGTGTGGGAGCGGGACAGCGCGGAGGTGCGTGCGTGATCAGGCTCGGAGCCGGTCCTCTCGACCGGATCGTCGTCGTGGGCGCCCACTGCGACGACATCGCCATCGGCGCCGGCGGCACGCTGTTGACGCTCTGTCAGGCGCGGCCGGGCATCCGCGTCGACGCGCTGGTGCTCTCCGGCGGCGGCAGCGAGCGCGAGCAGGAGGAACAGGCCGCGCTCACCGCCTTCTGCCCGGGCGCCGACCTGCGGCTGACCGTGCACAAGCTGCCGGACGGCCGGCTGCCCACGCACTGGGACGAGGCCAAGGCCGCGGTCGAGGAACTGCGCGAGCGGACCGACCCGGATCTGATCCTGGCCCCGCGTACCGATGACGCGCACCAGGACCACCGCGGCCTGGCGCGGCTGATTCCCACCGCGTTCCGCGACCACCTCGCGCTCGGCTACGAGATCGTCAAGTGGGACGGCGATCTCGGCCGCATGGCGGCGTACCAGCCGCTGTCGCCGGAGACCGCCGAACAGAAGGTGCGGCTGCTTCAGGAGCACTACGCCTCGCAGCGCCACCGGCCCTGGTACGACCGGGAGGCCTTCCTCGGCCTCGCGCGGATCCGCGGCATCGAATGCCACGAGCGATACGCCGAGGCGTTCGCCGTCACCAAACTCACGCTCAACCTGGGGGGTTGAACAACCTTGCGCGTACTACTGACCGGACACCAGGGCTATCTGGGCACCGTCATGGCACCCGTCCTCACGGCCGCCGGACACGAGGTCGTCGGCCTCGACTCCGGCCTGTTCGCCGACTCCGTCCTCGGCCCGCAGCCCGCCGACCCGCCCGGGGTACGGGTGGACCTGCGCGACATCACCGCCGACCACGTGGCCGGGGTGGACGCCGTGATCCACCTGGCCGCACTCTCCAACGACCCGCTCGGCTCACTGGCGCCGGAACTCACCTACGACATCAACCACCACGCGTCCGTACGACTGGCGAAACTGGCCCGGGACGCCGGAGTCGGGCGCTTCCTGTACGCGTCGACCTGCTCCGTCTACGGCGCCTCCGGCGGCGACGGCCTGGTCACGGAGGATGCCCCGCTGCGCCCGGTGACGCCGTACGCGGAGTCGAAGGTGCGGGTCGAGGACGACCTGCACGAACTGGCCGACGACGACTTCACCCCGGTGTTCATGCGCAACGCCACCGCCTTCGGCTTCTCGCCCCGGCTGCGCGCCGACATCGTGCTGAACAACCTGGTCGGCCACGCGCTCCTGTCCGGCGAGGTCCTTGTCCTCTCCGACGGCACACCCTGGCGCCCGCTGGTGCACGCCGCCGACATCGCCCGCGCCTTCACGGCCGCGCTGACCGCGCCGCGCGACGCGGTGCACGACCGGGCGTTCAACATCGGCAGCGAGATCAACAACGTCACGGTCGCCGAGATCGCCGACCAGGTCGCCGAGGCGGTGGCCGGCGCGAAGGTGGTGATCACCGGGGAGAACGGTGCCGACCCGCGGTCCTACCGGGTGGACTTCTCCCGCTTCCGCGATGCGATCCCCGGCTTCGACTGCGAGTGGACGGTGAAGCAGGGCGCGCTCGAACTCGCCGACGCCTACCGGAAGTTCGACCTGACCCGGGAGGACTTCGACCGCCGCTTCACCCGCCTCGCCGTGCTGCGCGCGGCGACCGACGCAGGCACCGTCGACGACACCCTGCGGTGGCGCCGATGACCGACGTGGGCGAGGAAATGTACGGCCTGGTGGAGCGGATGTACCCGCTCTGCCGGAGCATCACCGGCGACGGGGTGCGCGCCACCCTGGACATCGTCGGTGAGTACGTCCCGTTGCAGGTGCACGAGGTGCCGACCGGGACGCAGGTGCTCGATTGGACCGTTCCACAGGAGTGGAACATCCGGGACGCGTACATCGCCGACAGCACCGGCCGGCGGGTCGTCGACTTCGCCGAGTCCAGCCTGCACGTCCTCGGCTACAGCGTGCCGGTGGCGAGGACCATGCCCCTGTCCGAGCTGCGCGCGCACCTGCACACCCTGCCGGACCAGCCCAACTGGGTTCCGTACCGCACCAGTTACTACAAGCCGGAGTGGGGCTTCTGCCTGGCCCAGGAGACCCTGGACGCGCTGCCGGACGGCGACTACGAGGTGCGGATCGACTCCACCCTCGCCGACGGCCACCTCACCTACGCCGAGCACGTCGTCCCCGGACAGGTCGCCGACGAGGTGATCGTCTCCTGCCACACCTGCCATCCGTCGCTGGCCAACGACAACCTGGCCGGCATCGCGGTGGCGACGTTCCTCGCCCGGCAGCTGGCGGAGCAAACGCCGTACTACACCTACCGGTTCATCTACGCGCCCGGCACCATCGGGGCGATCACCTGGCTCGCGCGCAACGCGGAGCGGGTGGACCGGGTCAAGCACGGCCTCGTGCTGGCCTGCGCCGGGGACCCGGGGCAGGTGACGTACAAGCAGAGCAGGCGCGGCGACGCGGAGATCGACCGGGTGCTGCGGCACGTGCTCGCGGCGTCCGAACGCCCGCACCGCGTCAACGAGTTCACCCCGTACGGCTACGACGAGCGGCAGTACTGCTCGCCCGGCTTCAACCTGGGCGTGGGCTCGCTCACCCGGACCCCGTACGCGGGCTACCCCGAATACCACACCTCGGCGGACAACCTGGACTACGTCTCCCCGACGGCGATGGCGGACACCCTCGCGGTCTGTCGCGAGGCGTTCGCCGTTCTCGACCGCAACCGGCGGTACCTCAACCTCAGCCCCTACGGCGAACCGCAGTTGGGCCGGCGCGGGTTGTACGACGCGCTCGGTGGGCGCAGCGACACCAAGCAGGCCCAGATGGCCATGCTCTGGGTGCTCAACCTCTCCGACGGCGAGCACAGTCTGCTGGACGTCGCCGAGCGGTCCGGGCTGCCGTTCGACACCGTCGCCGGTGCGGCCGGCGCTCTGCACGAGGCAGGGCTGATCAAGACATGACGCCGATGACCACCGACGGGGAGAAGGCGACCACACCGGCCCGGTCCGCCAAGCGCGCCCTCGTCGGCCGGCTCTCCTGGGGACTGGCCGACCAGGCGGCCTCCAGCATCAGCAACTTCGCGGTGGGTATCTACGTGGCCCGCTCGCTGGGGGTGACCGCGTTCGGCGTGTTCAGCCTCGCCTGGGTGACCTACGGCGTGGTGCTCAACGTCTCCCGCGGCCTGGCCACCGACCCGCTCGTGGTGCGCTTCAGCGGGGTGCCGGAGCCGTCCTGGCGCGGGGCGGTGACCCGCTCGACGGGTACGGCGCTCTGCGTCGGTACGGCCCTCGGAGTGCTGTGTCTGGCGGCCGGGCTCGGCCTCGGCGGCCGGGTGGGGCCCGCGTTCGCCGCCCTCGGTCTCATGATGCCGGGGCTGCTGCTCCAGGACGCCTGGCGGTTCTCGTTCTTCGCCGCCGGTGACGGGCGGAAGGCGTTCGTCAACGACATCGTGTGGGGCGTCGCGCTCATCCCCGCCATGGTGGTGGCGGCCCATGTCGGCACCGTGGCCGCCTTCGTGCTCGCCTGGGGCGCGTCCGCCACGGTGGCCGCGGGGTACGGCTGCGTCCAGTCCGGCATCCGGCCCCGCACATCACAGGCCCGCGGGTGGCTGCGCGAACAGCGCGATCTCGGCTACCGGTACCTGGTCGAGAACGTCAGCCTCAGCGGCGCGAGCCAGCTCCGCGCGTACGGCCTCGGCGCGATCGTCGGAGTGAGCGCGGTGGGCGCGGTGCGCGGTGCCGAACTCCTCCTCGGCCCCTTCCTCGCCGTACTGATGGGGCTGTCGCTGGTCACCGTCCCCGAGGCGGCACGCGTGCTGCGGCAGGCCCCGCACCGACTGGGCAGGTTCTGCCTCCTGCTCGGCGGGGGACAGGCCACCGGAGCGCTGCTCTGGGGCTCGGCGCTGCTGCTGATGCCGGGCAGGCTCGGCGAGTTGGCGCTCGGCGACGTCTGGCACTCCTCCTCGCACCTCATCGTGCAGATCACCCTCAGCGTCGCGGGAGCGGGCCTCGGCACCGGAGCGGCGGCCGGACTCCGAGCACTCGGTGCCGCCCGGCGCAGCCTGAAATGCCAGCTGTTCGCCTCCGCCTGCTACGTCGGCGGCGGACTCGGCGGGGCGGCCCTCGCCGGTACGGCCGGCTCGGCCTGGGGCGTCGCCGCCGCGACCATCAGCGGCTCGGCCGTGTGGTGGCTGCAACTGCGCTCCGCCCTGCGCGAGCGCCACCGCGAAACCATCCCCGAAGTGAGGACCTCATGACCGACCGACCGAGGCTGAGCATCGGCCTGCCCGTGTACAACGGCGAGGAGTACCTGGCCGAGTCGTTCGACGCCCTGCTCGGCCAGACCTACGAGGACTTCGAACTGGTCGTCTCCGACAACGCCTCGACCGACGCCACCGAGACCATCTGCCGCAAGTACGCCGCGCAGGACTCCCGCATCCGCTACCTCCGGCTGCCCCGCAACATCGGCGCCACCCCGAACCACAACCACGTCTTCGCCGAGTCCCGCGGCGAGTTGTTCAAGTGGGCCTCGCACGACGACCTCTACGGCCGCGACCTGCTGACGCGCTGCATAGAAGCACTGGACGAGCGCCCTGACGTGATCCTCGCCCACACCGACCAGGCGGTCATCGACGGCGACGGCCAGGTGACGGTGCCCTACGACTACACGCTCGCCACCGACTCCCCGCACGCACCGGACCGCTTCCGCAGCCTGCTGTTCGAGCCGGGCGGCGACGACTTCTACGGCGTGATCCGCGCCGACGTGCTGCGCCGGGTGAAACCGATGGACAGCTACCACCACGCGGATCGCACCTTCGTCGCCGAGATCACCCTGCACGGACGCTTTCACCAGGTCCCGGAACTGCTGTACTTCCGCCGCGACCACCCCACCCGCGCCGAACGCGCCAACCCCTCCAAGCGCGCCCGGTGCGTCAACCTGGACCCGCGCCGGGCCGGCGCGCTGCACCCGACGCCCCGCCTGCTGGCCGAGTACGTCTGGGGCTTCGCCTCGTCGATCCGGCGGGCGCCGCTCTCCCCGGCCGACCGGCGCGCCTGCTACCGCCACCTGGCTTCCTGGATGACCAGCCGGGTCCGGCCGGGCGCCGGCGAGCGGGTCGAGGACCGGGCCCCGGTCGACCCGGCCCAGCTCACGGTCTCCGTCGACGCCCTCGTCGCCGGCCGCGAGGGGAGGCGCGCATGACGTCCACGGGCCAACTTCCGGTGCGCGTCGGGGTGTTCGGCCTGCTCGGCTCCGGCAACCTCGGCAACGACGGGTCGCTCGAAGCCGTCCTCGGATACCTCCGCGCCGACCACCCGGACGCGGTCGTGGACGCCTTCTGCGGCGGACCCGAGGCCGTGACGGCCCGGTTCGGCATCCCCGCCACCCGGATGCACTGGAACCGCGCCGAGTACCGGACCGCGTCCCGCGCGGGCTCGATCGCGTCCAAGGGGCTGGGCAAGTTCGTCGACATCTTCCGCACCGCCGCCTGGGTGCGGAAGCACGACGTGGTGATCGTGCCGGGCATGGGCGTCCTGGAGGCCACCCTGCCGCTACGACCGTGGGGCTTCCCGTACTCGCTGTTCCTGCTCTGCGCGAGCGGCCGACTGACGCGCACCCGGGTCGCGCTGGTCAGCGTCGGCGCCGCCGAGATCCGCAACCGGCCCACCCGGGCCCTGGTCCGCTGGTCGGGGCGGCTGGCCGCCTACCGGTCGTACCGGGACGCCCAGTCCAAGGACGCGATGGGGGCGATGGGCGTGGACACCGCGCGCGACGAGGTCTACCCGGACCTCGCGTTCTCCCTGCCGGCACCGCCCGCGAACGCGCCCTCGGACGTGCCCGGCACGGTCTGCGTCGGCGTCATGGACTTCCACGGCGGCAACGACGACCGCGCCCGGGCCGACGAGATATACGGCCGCTACCTCGACGGGACGATCCGGTTCGTCCGCACGCTGGTCGAGGAGGGCAGACCGGTCCGGCTGCTCACCGGCGACCGCTGCGACGCCACGGTGGTCGCCGCGATCCTCGACGCGGTCGACTCACCACTCGTCACCGCGGCTGAACCGACCTCCCTGGATGACCTGATGAAGGAGATGACGGCCGCCGACACCGTAGTAGCAGTCAGGTACCACAACCTGATCTGCGCGCTGAAGACCGGAACGCCGGTGCTCGCGCTCAGCTACGCGGCGAAGAGCGACGCGCTCATGGACCGGATGGGCCTCGGCGCGTACTGCCACCCGGCGCGCGAGGTCGACGCCGACCGGTTGCTGGAGCAATTCCGGGCGCTGGAGAAGCGATCGGCCGAACTGCGGCAGACCCTCGCCGAGCGGAACCTGGCCGCCGCCCGCCAACTGCGGGACCAGTTCAGCTCGTTGACCGCGGCCGTGTTCCCCGCGACCAGCCACACCCACGCCCACGCCCGCCAGGAGTCTCCATGAAAGCGACCGAAGTCCCGGAGATCGCCGGTGCGTTCCTCTTCGAGCCGACGCCGTACGCCGACGAACGGGGCTTCTTCTGCCGCACCTTCGACGCCGACGTGGTCCGCTCGGTGGGCCTCGACCCGGACGCCTTCGTCCAGGACAGCCTGTCCCGCTCGGTCCGGGGCGTGGTGCGCGGCCTGCACCTGCGATCCGGCGCGGGCGAGGCCAAGTTGGTGCGGTGCTCGTACGGGCGGGTCTTCGACGTCGTCGTGGACCTGCGGCCGGATTCCCCGACCTACCGCCATTGGGTTTCCTTTGAACTCACAGGCGAATCACAACCAACTCTTTACATTCCCGCGGGATGCGCGCACGGTTTTCAGGCACTGACCGACACCGCCGACACCTCGTACCGGATCGACCGCCCGCACGATCCGACCGAGGACGTCACCATCGCCTTCGACGACCCGGAGCTCGCCATTCCCTGGCCGCTGCCGGCTGCACTGATGTCCCAACGGGACCGAGAGGCGCCGAGCCTCGCCGAGGTCCTGAAGCACAGAGAAAGATGAGGTCCCCGTGGACACCGAAGTGCTTGACCTGCCCCTGTCGCGGACAGCCAACGAGCGGCTGCACGCCATGATCCCCGGGGGCGCTCACACCTACGCCAAGGGCGACGACCAGTACCCCGAGAACCTGGCCCCGGTCATCAGCCACGGCAGCGGTGCCCACGTGTGGGACGTAGACGGCAACCGTTACATCGAGTACGGCTCAGGCCTGCGGTCGGTCAGCCTCGGTCACGCCCACCCACGCGTGATCGAGGCGGTGCGGCGGGAACTCGACCGCGGCAGCAACTTCGTCCGGCCGTCCATCGTGGAGGTCGAGGCCGCGGAACGCTTCCTGGCCACGGTGCCGACCGCCGAGATGGTGAAGTTCGCGAAGAACGGCTCCGACGCCACCACAGCCGCGGTACGCCTCGCCCGTGCCGCCACCGGGCGCACGCGGGTGGCCCTCTGCTCCGACCACCCGTTCTTCTCCGTCGACGACTGGTTCATCGGCACCACGCCGATGTCCGCCGGAATTCCGGCGGCGACCAACGAACTCACCGTGTCGTTCCCCTACGGCGACCTGGCCGCCACGGAGCAGATGCTCACCCGGTACCAGGACGAGGTCGCCTGCCTGATCCTCGAACCCGCCACCCACACCGAACCGCCGCCCGGGTACCTCGCCGGACTGCGCGAGCTGGCCGACCGGTACGGCTGCGTACTGATCTTCGACGAGATGATCACCTGCTTCCGCTGGTCCGAGACGGGCGCCCAGGGCCTGTACGGCGTCGTCCCCGACCTCTCCACGTTCGGCAAGGCACTGGGCAACGGATTCGCCGTCTCCGCGCTGGCCGGGCGCCGCGACCTGATGGAGCGGGGCGGGCTGCGTCACTCCGGCGACCGGGTGTTCCTGCTGTCCACCACGCACGGCGCGGAGACGCACTCCCTGGCGGCGGCGATGGCCGTGCAGGCCACGTACGTCGAAGAGGGTGTCACCGCGCGGCTGCATGCCCTCGGCGAGCGGTTGGCCGCCGGTGTCCGCGAGGCCGCGGCCGGCATGGGCGTCGGTGACCACGTCGTCGTCCGGGGCCGGGCCAGCAACCTGGTCTTCGCCACCCTCGACGAGAACCTTCAGCCGTCGCAGCAGTACCGCACCCTGTTCCTGCGCAAGCTCCTCGCGGGCGGAGTGCTGGCCCCCTCCTTCGTGGTGAGCAGCGCCCTCGACGACGAGGACATCGACCGTACCGTCGACGTGGTGGCCGAGGCGTGTGCGGTGTACCGGAAGGCACTGGACGCCGCCGACCCCACACCCTGGCTGGCCGGGCGCCCGGTGAAGCCCGTGTTCCGCCGCTCGGCCTGACGAGACGAGACGTCAGCGGCGCTCCCGGCGACCGGCGTCGGCCATCCGGTCGGCGATCCGGTCGACCAGCCACGCGGTCGCCGGAATCACCGCGAGCGCGGTGCACCAGCCGCCGAGGACGTCGGTCGCGTAGTGCGCGCCGAGGGCGACCTCGGCCCAGCCCATGGCGGCGCCGGCCGCCAGCCCCGACGCGAGCACGAGTGACGTACCGGCCGTCCTGCCGAGGCCGAGCCGGTCCGTCGCGAACAGCGCCGCCATGAGGGCGAGCGCGGTGGCGAAGGCGGTGTGCCCACTCGGGTAGGACAGGTTGCCGGGGCCGTGGATGGTACGTCCCACCAGATGCTTGATGAGCGTGGTCGCCCCCACGGTCGTGCCGACGCCGGCCACGACGAGCACCGCCGCGCGGGGACGCCGAAGCAGCAGACAGACCACCACGCCGGCCACGATCAGCATCGCCGACCCCGCGGGTTCCCCCAGGAAGTCCAGGGCCAGGGCGACATGGCGCCACGGCGGACGCACACTGTCCGCCGTCGGCGGGGTGATCCAGCGGTCCACCGTGCCGGGTTCGCTGTGGCCGGAGTACAGGACCCCGAGCGCGCCGACCACCAGCGCGGCGAGGACCGCGATCGGCCCGAGCCAGGGGCGCAGCGACAGGGGCAGCACCGATGGTGCGGGGCGGCCGGTCACGCTCACCGCGTCCGGTCGACCCGGGGTGGTGCCCTTGCTCCGCTGCCGCCCACCGCGATCCAACCCGAGCCCCCGTCGTGTCGTGAGCCGTCAACCCTAGCCGCAATCCGGGATGGTCTACGGGTTCGACCTGATCCATGGCGAGATCAGCACGATGACCGGACCTGACCGTATGCACCCTGCGGGTGGACGTGGTGGTCACACGTCGGTGCGGGCCGGTCCGGTACAGGCGTGGGAACAGTGCCGCGTACAGCAGCGCTCCGACGATGGGTCCGACCAGTGCGGACAGGTCGGCTCCGCCCAGTGCGGTGGCGAGGGGGCCCTGGATGTCCGTGGAGTTGATACAGAGCAGCGCGGCGGCGGTGCCGAGGACCTGCGCGGCGACGCCGGCCATGTTGGCGCCCCCGTGGTACCAGTAGGCGCTGGTGGGGGTCTCGTCGTGCAGGCCGGGGCCGCGGTAGCGATTGCGGCGCAGGATCAGGTCGACGACGCTGATGGCCAGGCCCGGGCCGAGGACGGCGACGGTGAGTAACTGTCACTTCAATGCTGCACTTACCTGTTGCACCACCCCAGGCGTGTGGTGGTAGCGGGCTATACTGCGCTGCGTGAGAGCCGACGCCGTACGCAACCTCGAAGCCGTCCTGACGACCGGAGCGCGCATGCTCGCCGCCGATCCGGGCGCGAGCATCGCCGCCATCGCGGCCGAGGCCGGTGTCGACCGGCGCACGGTCTACCGGCGGTTCGCCTCCCGCGAGGAGTTGCTGGCGGCCATCTACGAGGCCCGGGTCGAGGCGATCGAGCGGGCCGTCGAGGACTCCCGGCTGCGCGAGGCTCCCGTCGCCGTCGCCCTGCACCGGTACGTCGAGGGGATCGTCGGCGTCAATCGCAAGTGGCCCGTGGAACTCACCCGGATGAAGGCCGACGAGACGATCCGCGGACGGCGTGACGTCCTGATCCGGGAGGTCGACACCTTCTTGGAACGTGCCACCGACGAGGGTCTCCTGCGTGCCGACGTCCCGACCGCATGGGCGAGTTCACTGCTCCCGCAGCTCACGCACCTGGCCTCGCAGCAACTGCCCGAACTCACCGATGCCCAGGCCGCCGACATGGTCGTCGACACCTTTCTACGGGGGCTCGGCGGCCGGTGATGCCGGCGGTGTGCGCCGACCCGAATCCTTGACCCCCGTTCTGCCCTCCGTGATGCTGTGTTGCGGCACGCGCGAAGCGTGCCGTAATGAGCAACGTTCTGCTCAGGTCCAGTACCAGCGGAGGAGTGGCCATGACGCATCAGGTCCGTGCTGTCGTCGCGCGAGGCAAGGGTGCCCCCGTCAGCCTGGAGACGATCGTCGTCCCCGATCCCGGGCCGGGCGAGGCGCTGGTGAAGGTCGAGGCGTGCGGGGTCTGCCACACCGATCTGCACTATCGCGAGGGCGGTATCAACGACGACTTCCCGTTCCTGCTCGGGCACGAGGCCGCAGGCGTCGTGGAGTCGGTGGGGGAGGGCGTCACCGATGTGGCCCCCGGCGACTTCGTGATCCTCAACTGGCGTGCCGTGTGCGGGAATTGCCGGGCCTGTCGACGCGGTCGGCCGCAGTACTGCTTCAACACCCACAATGCCGAGCAGAGGATGACCCTGCTCGACGGCACCGAACTCTCTCCCGCCCTCGGCATCGGCGCCTTCGCCGAGAAGACCCTGGTCGCGGCCGGCCAGTGCACCAAGGTCGACCGGGCCGCGTCGGCTGCCGCCGCAGGCCTGTTGGGCTGTGGCGTGATGGCCGGTATCGGTGCCGCCATCAACACCGGCAACGTCGGGCGCGGTGACACCGTCGCGGTCATCGGTTGTGGTGGGGTCGGTGACGCGGCGATCGCCGGGTCCCGGCTGGCCGGCGCCGCGCGGATCATCGCCGTGGACATCGACGACCGGAAGCTGGAGAAGGCGCGCTCGCTAGGCGCCACGCACACCGTCAACTCCAAGGCCGGAGACCCTGTCGAGGCCATCCGTGAGTTGACCGGCGGCTTCGGTGCCGACGTCGTCATCGAGGCGGTCGGCCGCCCGGAGACGTACAAACAGGCCTTCTACGCCCGCGACTTGGCGGGCACGGTCGTCCTCGTCGGTGTCCCGACCCCGGAGATGAAGCTCGAACTCCCGCTCCTGGACGTCTTCGGGCGGGGCGGTTCGCTCAAGTCGTCCTGGTACGGCGACTGCCTGCCCTCCCGCGACTTCCCCATGCTGATCGACCTCTACCTCCAAGGGCGGCTGGATCTCGACGCGTTCGTCACGGAGACCATCGCGCTGGAGGACGTCGAGAAGGCCTTCGAGCGGATGCACGGCGGCGATGTGCTGCGTTCGGTGGTGGTGTTCTGATGGCCGCGCGTATCGAACACCTCGTCACCGCAGGGCAGTTCACGCTCGACGGCGGCACCTGGGACGTCGACAACAACGTCTGGATCATCGGTGACGACACCGAGGCCGTGGTCATCGACGCCGCGCACGATGCCGACGCCATCGCGAAGGCGGTCGGCGACCGCCGGCTCGTCGCCGTCATCTGCACCCACGCCCACAATGACCACATCGACGCGGCGCCCGACCTCGCCGACCGCACCGGTGCTCCGATCCTGCTGCACCCCGACGACCTGCCGCTGTGGAAGCAGACCCACCCGGACCGGGCACCCGACGGTGAACTGACCGACGGGCAGGTCGTGGTGGTGGCGGGGGTCGAGATGACCGTGCTGCACACGCCCGGGCACGCGCCCGGAGCCGTCTGTCTGTACGTGCCCGCGCTGAACGCCCTCTTCAGCGGGGACACGCTCTTCGCGGGCGGGCCGGGGGCCACGGGGCGGTCGTACTCCCACTTCCCGACCATCGTCGACTCCATCCGGGACCGGCTGCTCGGTCTGCCGGGGGACACCGTCGTATACACCGGACACGGGGACACGACGACCGTCGGCGCCGAGGCTCCGCATCTTCCGGAGTGGATCGACCGCGGGTTCTGAGCCCTGTCCAGTGTTGCTGATGGCGCGCTATGTTGCGTGAAAAGCAACACTGGGTAAGGGGTTCGCGTGGCCTCTGAATGCCTTGACAACGGTTTGGGGCCGCCCTCAAACTGACGTTGCGCTTACCGCAATCCGTTTCGCTATACGCACCGAGGTGTCATGATGATTCCCGCGTGCCTTCTCGTGGATCTGCCGCGAGGCGAGGCCTACCGGCTCGACATCGATCCGCCGGTTTCGGTGTTCCACACCGACGACGGCGAGGTCTTCGCCATCGACGACACGTGCACCCACCAGGACGCCTCGCTCGCGGACGGCTGGCTGGAGGGCCGCGAGGTGGAATGCCCGCTGCACGCTTCGAAGTTCGACCTGCGGACGGGTGCCGTGGACGCCCCGCCGGCCAAGCGCCCGGTGCGTACCCACGAGGTTCTGGTCCAGGACGGCATGATCTACGTCGTGCCGTCCACGGACGCCCCGAACCTGCCGCCCTGCGTCGCGGCCCGGCTCGCCGGAGGCCCCGCGTGAGGACCGTGGCCGTGGTGGGCGCCTCGCTGGCCGGGCTGTCGGCGGCGCGCTCGCTGCGGAAACAGGGCTACGACGGACGGCTCGTCGTCATCGGCGACGAACCCCATCGCCCGTACGACAGGCCGCCGTTGTCCAAGGAGTTCCTCGCCGGGACCGTCACCGAGGACGATCTCCTGCTGGAGATGGACGACGAGGACCTGCGCGCGGAGTGGCTGCTCGGTGCCCGTGCCGTCGGGCTCCAAGTCGACGGCGCGGAGCGGGTGTTGCTCCTCGACGACGGGCGGGAGGTCCGGGCCGACGGCGTGATCGTCGCGACCGGCGCGGCGGCGCGGAACCTGCCCGGTACGGACGGGCTGGCCGGCGTGCACACCCTGCGCACCCTGGACGACGCCCGCGCCCTGCGCGACGAACTCGCCCTGGGCGGACGGCTGGTGGTGATCGGCGGCGGGTTCATCGGCGCCGAGGTCGCCTCCACGGCGTACGCCCTCGGACTCGACGTGACGGTGATCGAGGCGGCACCGACACCCCTCGCGGGACCGCTCGGCGAGACCATGGGGGCGATTGTCTCCGCCCTCCACGAGGCCCACGGCGTACGGCTGTTGTGCGGTGTCGGGGTCAAGGGGCTGAGCGGGGAGGCCCGCGTCGACGCCGTGCTGCTGGAGGACGGGCGAACTGTCCCCGCCGACATGGTCGTTGTCGGTGTCGGCGCACGGCCCTGCGTGGAATGGCTGGAGGGGTCCGGCGTCGAGCTCGACAACGGCGTCAAGTGCGGTGCCGACGGCCGCACCAGCCTTGCCGGCGTGGTCGCCGTAGGAGACTGCGCCAACTGGTATGACCCGCGGGCGGGTTCGCACCGGCGGGTCGAGCACTGGACCGGGGCGCGGGAGCGGCCCGAGGTTGCCGTGGCCGCGTTGTTGTCGTGGGGTGCGGTGGAGGCGGGGGCGTCGCGGCCGCCGTACTTCTGGTCGGACCAGTACGGCGTGAAGATCCAGTTCGCCGGTCACGCGGCCGGTGCCGACAGTGTGACCGTCGAGGAGGGCGCCACCGGCGACCGCAGTTTCCTCGCCGTCTACCGGCGTGCCGGGCAGCCGGTCGCCGTGCTCGCGATGAACCAGCCGCGGCTGTTCATGAAGTGGCGCAAACAGCTTGCCGCCACGGCGAGTTGACCCGTAAGCACACCGTTCGACCACACCGTCCGGAGTCGCTCTTCCCGGCGCGTGCACGACCGACCCACGACGTTCTCGGAGGAGCGCACTGTGACCTCGACCAGCCTGCCGGACAGCCTGATCGCCACCCTGCCCGGCTCCTCCTACGCGGACCCGGACATCTTCGCCCAGGAACAGGAGCGCATCTTCGAGACGATGTGGTTCTGCACCGTGCGCTCCTCCGACCTGGCCAGACCGGGCGCCTTCCGGACCGTCGACGTGGGCCGCGAGAGCATCCTCATCACGCGTGCCCGCGACAACTCGATCCGCGCCTACTTCAACGTCTGCCGGCACCGCGGCGCCAAGCTCTGCACCGAGGAGACCGGCGAGGTCAAACGCGCCTTCCAATGCCCGTACCACGCCTGGACGTACGACCTGAACGGCAAGCTCGTCGCGGCGCCCAACCTGACGAAGATGCCCGACGTCGGCCGCACCGAGTTCGGGCTGGTGAGCGTCGCCGTCCGTGAATGGCTCGGCTATGTGTGGGTCAACCTGGCGGAGAATCCACCGTCGTTCGACGAGGACGTCATCAGCGAGGTCGTCACCCGGCTCGGCGACGTGGAGTCCCTCGACCACTACGACATCGACCACCTCTCGGTGGGCCGGCGCATCGTCTACGACGTCAAGGCCAACTGGAAACTCATCATCGAGAACTTCATGGAGTGCTACCACTGCGCCACGATCCACCCCGAACTCACCGAGGTGCTACCGGAGTTCGCCGACGGTTACGCCGCGCAGTACTACGTCGGCCACGGTGCCGAGTTCGGCGAGGAGGTGCGGGGATTCACCGTCGACGGCTCGGAGGGCCTCGACCGCATCCCCGGGGTGAGCGACGACCAGGACCGCCGCTACTACGCGATCACGATCAAGCCGCAGGTGTTCATCAACCTAGTCCCCGACCACGTGATCTTCCACCGGATGTACCCGGTTGCCGTCGACCGCACGATCGTCGAGTGCGACTGGCTCTATCTCCCGCACGTCGTCGAGGGCGGCAAGGACGTCAGTCGGTCGGTGGAACTCTTCGACCGCGTCAACCGCCAGGACTTCGAGGCGTGCGAGCGCACGCAGCCCGGGATGAGCTCCCGGATGTACGCCAAGGGTGGGGTGCTGGTGCCCAGCGAGCACCACATTGGAGCGTTCCACGACTGGGTGAACGAGCGCCTGGGGATCAACCAGGGCTGAGCCAGGGGTGTTTCAGCCCAGGTAACCCATGCGGTGGCTGATCTCCTCGGCGCCCTTGACCAGGACCGGGGCGAGTTCGTGCAGGCGCTCCTCGGTGAATCGGTACGCCGGTCCCGAGGCGCTGACCGCGGCGATGACCTCGCCGTCGCGGTCGCGGACCGGGGCGGCCACGGCGTGCAGGCCGAGCTCCAACTCCTCCAGGGTCCAGGCGTATCCGCGCTCCCGGGCCTCGGCGAGGTTCTTCTCCAGCTTCGTCTTCGAGGTGATCGTGTGCGGGGTCACCTTCTTCAGGCCGGCCTCCGTCAACAGCGCGGTGCGCTCCTTGGCGGGCAGGTGGGCCAGCAGGGCCTTGCCGCTGGAGGTGGCGTGCAACGGGGTGAGTTCTCCTACCCAGTTGTGCGCGGTGACGGCGCCGGGGCCGCGGACCTCGTACAGGTTGATCGCGTACTGCTCCTGCATGACGGCGATGTTGACGGTCTCGCCGATCTCCTCGGCGAGCCGCTCGCAGACCGGGCGGCCCTGCTGCGTGATGTCGATGCGCCCGGTGACCGCGCCGGCCAGCCGCACGATCCCGAACCCGAGCCGGTACTTGCCGCGTTCGCCCGCCTGCTCCACGAGACCGCGCGCCTCCAGCGCCCCGAGGAGCCGGAACGCGGTCGACTTGTGAACCTCGATCTCGCCGGCCACCTCGCTGACACCGGCCTCGCCACGCTGGGCCAGGATCTCCAGCACGCTGATGGCACGGTCCACGGACTGCACTCCGCCGGACTGCGAACCTGTCGTTTCAGTATCTGGACTGTAGTTGCTCACAGCGAAACTATACGCGTAGTGCGGTACAACCTGTTTACGATGCGGACCCTGATCAGGTCTTTTCGCCTGGTAGCCGCCGGTTCATGCGACGGGGGCAATGCCGCTTCCACCTGCGGGTTTCCGGGAGTTCCGGCGAATCTGTGCACAGGTTGTGTCCACGTGGATGCGCCGGCCCGGACGGTGCTACGGCGAGGTGGGCGGGTGCGGGGAGCGGAGCACCAGCAGGGTGATCTCGCTGGGGGCGAAGACACGGAACGGCGGGCCCCAGAAGCCGGTGCCGCGGCTGGTGTAGAGAAGAGTGCGGGCGCCGTGCCGGCTCAGGCCGGCGAGGACGGGCTGGTCGATGCGGACCAGGTGGTGGAAGGGCCAGATCTGACCGCCGTGGGTGTGGCCGGAGAGCTGGAGGTCGATACCGGCGGCTGCCGCCCGGTCGACGAACTTGGGCTGGTGGGCCAGGAGCAGGACAGGTAGATCGGGGTCGGCGCCGTGCAGGGCTCCGTCGAGGTGCGCACCGTGGCCCGCCAGGCCGGACGACTCGGCCGTTACGTCGTCCACGCCGGCGACCACGAGCGTGTCGCCGCCGCGTTCGAGCAGCAGATGGCGGTTGCGCAGCGGCTCCCAGCCCAGCTCGCCCATCAGGTCGACCCAGCCCTGGGCCTCGCTGTAGTACTCGTGGTTGCCGGTGACGTACACCCGGGCCTGGGTGGCGCGCACGGTACCGAGCGGGACGGCCTGGGCGCGGCGGCGTTCGGCCGTGCCGTCCGCGATGTCGCCGGTGTGGCAGACCAGGTCGGCCTCCAGCGTGTTCACCGTCTCGCACACCCGCTCCGACCAATGGGCGCGGTCGAGCGGGCCGTAGTGGGTGTCGGTGATGAGGACGACCCGGGTGCCGTCCAACCCGGCGCCCAGTCGCGGGAGTTGGACGTCGAGGCGGCGCACGCGTGGCACGCGGCGGGCTTCGGCGTATCCCCAGGCGAGCAGTACGGCGGTGGTGCCGAGGATCGCCCAGGTGACGATCCGGGCCCGGTCCTGGCCGTCGCCGACACCGGCCACGGTCAGGGCGAGCCGCAGCAGGACGCCGAGCAGCACGGACCAGGTGAACAGCACCCAGCTGCCGCCCAGCAGGGTGTCCCCGACGATCGCCGCCCGGTCCTGCTGGCGCCGTCCGTGGCCACGCCCC
Source organism: Streptomyces sp. NBC_01288 (assembly GCF_035982055.1). NCBI lineage: Bacteria > Bacillati > Actinomycetota > Actinomycetes > Kitasatosporales > Streptomycetaceae > Streptomyces > Streptomyces sp. NBC_01288. The sequence continues at coordinate 1,328,393 of NZ_CP108427.1, read as the reverse complement.
ATCGCGAGCGGCATGGCGACGAGGCCGAGGACGAACAGGGCGGTGCCGGCCAACGCGGCGGGCAGCGGCCAGTGTTGTCCGGTGTACAGGAGCACCCAGCAGGGCACGGCCCACAGCAGCACGGGGGCGACCATGGGGATGTAGCGCATCAGGCGTTGCAGTCGGCTCCGCCGCGGAGCCTGCACCTCGCCGTCGGCGGGGCGGGTGTTGTCGGTGTCGGTCACGCTTCCCCTATCTGACCGGGCTGCCGTTTCGCGCACTGTATCCGGTCGTCCTCGGGGCGGCCGGAGGGGTGTTCATGGGCCGGCGGGACGGGTGTTCGCGCGTACGGCGGATGCCCCGACGCCGTCGTCCGCAACGCACACGGGCACGGCTCGATCAACACGCCCGCGTGGAGCATCCTGCCGGGTCGCGGCCTCAACTCGGGGTGTTCCTGGCCGTGTTCACGGGTATCGGCAGCGGATGTCCACCGGTCGGTCCGGACAGTGGTCATCGGCCGTCACCGGCTGTGTCGGCCGATGACCGCGGGCCCTCGCGGGAGGCCCCGTCGAGTTGTGCGGGTACACGTGTCGGCCGCTGCACGTGCTCGTTACGATCATGGCCCTCGCTTCGCTGACCAGGGGGCCTGTGCCGACGAAAGGCCCCACGCGCCACCATGGTTCACCGTTTGTACGACCATGCTCCGTCCCGGTTCGGCGAGTTCGGCCCGTCCCCGGAGTCGCCCGCGGTTCACGCGAAGGTGCTGCGGGACGAGCTCGTGGCGGCGGCCGAGTGGGCCGCCCGGTACCTGAGCGAACTGCCCCAGGGCGAGGTGAGCCGGCCGCTGCCCGCGCGGGTGCGGTCCCGGCTGCGGGCGGGACAACTGCGGCAGCGGGGCGGGGAGTTGGGCGGGGTGCTGGACTTCGTGCGCGAGGAGATCGCGCCGTACCCGACCGGGAACGGGCACCCCGCGTTCTTCGCCTGGGTCAACTCACCGCCCGCACCGGCCGGGATCGTCGCCGACCTGCTGGCCTGCGCCGTCAACGCGACCTGCGGCATGGGCGAGAACGCCCTGATGGATCTGGAACGCGGCACCGTGCGCATGCTCGCCGACCTGGCGGGCCTGCCCGACGGCGCGGGCGGGGTACTGACCAGCGGCGGTTCCATGGCCAACCTGCTCGCCCTGGCCACGGCCCGCACCTGGTTCCTCACCCGGCGCGGCTCCGCCGACGGCCCCGCCTTCGACCGCGACCACGCCCGCCTCACCCTCTACTACAGCGCCCAGGCGCACATGTCCGTCGCCAAGGCGGCCGCCTGCATCGGCCTGCCCGCCCACCGGCTGCGCCCCGTCGCCACCGACCCGCACGACCGCCTGGACCCTGACGCGCTGCGCGCCGCGGTCACCGCCGACCTGGACACGGGCCTGCTGCCCTTCTGTACCGTCACCACGCTGGGCACCACCGCCACCGGCGCCGTGGACCCGCTCGAACCGGTCACGGACCTGTGCCGGACCCTGGGGATGTGGCACCACGCGGACGGCGCCTGGGGCGGACTCGGCGCCGCCGTCCCGACCCTGGCACCCCACTACACGGGCGTCGACGGCGTCGATTCCCTGACCGTGGACCCGCACAAGACCCTCAGCGTGCCGGTGGGCTGCGGGGCGTTGCTCGTCCCGGACCCCGAGCACCTGCACACGGCCTTCGCCCACCAGGCGTCGTACCTGACCGCCGGTGAACCGGACGCCCTGCCCTGGCTGTCCCACGCGACGATCGAGCTGACCCGCCCCGGCACCCGGGCGCTCGCCCTGTGGGCCACCCTGCACCATCTGGGCCGCGACGGCGTCACCGGCCTGATCGAGCACTACCTCGCCCTCGCCGACCGGTTGCGCGAGCGGATCACCGCCGAAACCCGACTCCAGCTGCTGGCCGGCGGCCCGTGGCCGGTCGCCTGCTTCCGGATCACCGACCCGGACGAGGACGACGCCGATGCCCTCCACACCCGCATCGCCCGCCGCGTCCAGGACAACGGACGCGCCTACCTCGCCACCGTCGCCGTCCAGGGCCGTACCGTCCTGCGCGCCGCGCTGTGCAACTACCGCACCACCACGGGCGACCTGGACCTCCTGATCCGCGAGATCCTCGACGCCGCCGATGCCGAGCACTCCGCCCCCGGAACCGATCAGCCACCGCGGCATCGGTGACCATGGGCCGACAGCCGTCCTCGACCTCGCCGGACCGGATCGATCCGTCTGGGATCGATCCGCCTGGCTCGGCGGTGGATCGGTCAGGCCGCCGGCGGGGCCACGCGTGGAGCGCCGTGGAAGACCTGACCGGTGTGCCAGGCGCGGTGGCCGGCCGCGACCGGGCGGGCGGACGACTGCGGGCCGATGACCGGACGGCCGGCGAGTGCCAGGACGTGCTCACGTGCGGCGGTGCTGTGGCCGACGAAGCGCTGCGAGACCAGGATGCGGTGGGTGTCGTCGACGCCGAGGACTCCCTTGTCGAACAGCTTGTGGTGCAGGGAGCACAGGCACAGTCCGTTGTCGACGTCGTCCGGTCCGCCGAAGGCCCACCAGCGCACATGCGCGGCCTCCAGCCCGACCGGCACCGCGCCGATACGGCCGTCGTAGCCGCAGAAGGCGCACCGGTACTCGTAGGCGGTCAGCACCAGTTCGCGCATCCGCCGGTCCCGTCGCCTTCCGGCGGCGGGGAGTTGGGGGATCTCCGCCGGCTCCAGGTCCAGGCCGACGGCTTCGCACAGCTCGCTGTGGAGCGAGGGCGGGAAGTGCAGGTCGAGCAGCGATCGTGCCATCCGGTGCAGGAGTTCGGGTTCGCGCCGTAGCGCAGTTCCGAGGTCGGGCGCGAGTCGTCCGGTGGCACCCGAATCACGGAGGTCCCGCAGGCCGCTGCCCGGGCTGCCGGGACCGCGGTCGGTACGCACCTCCCACACGCCGTCGCTGACCAGGTGGTGGAAAGGGTAGGAGGGTGACGTCTTGTTGGGCGGCCCGTACTCGGTCAGCAGGCGTTGCAGGTCCTCCTCCACCGCGCTGTACCGCAACTCGCTGTCGGCGTCCTCCTGGAACCGGCCGAGGGCGTACAGCAGAAGGAGCGGCTTGTGCGGCGCTCGTGTCCCGTTCCGGGTCCACTGCCTCAACTGCGTGGTGCGCTCAAGCCAGTCCATGAGCGTCGATCGTAGTCATGCCTGGTCGAACGGTGACCGGTGGACCAACTGCTCGATGGCGACGGTTCGTTCCGGCTCTGCTCGGAGTGCGGGCAAGGGCGTTGGACCGTTCCATCGGGCCGATCAGGCGGCTTGCGCCTTCTCCGCGAAGCCGGGCTGTGTCCGACGAGCGTGCTGGTGGTGCTGTGCCCAGCGGACAGCGCGCGGTGCTGCCAGGCCGGTCAGGGCGAACATCGCTCCGACGACGTACCAGCCGGGGCGGCCCCAGGTGATGCAGAGCGCGATGAGCAGACCCGGTCCAAGGGCCTCGGCCAGTCCGGCGCCGAGCCCGAACACGCCCAGGTACTGGCCGGTGGCGTGCTGCGGGGCGAGGGCGAAGGACACCTCGAAGCCGGCGGCGGCGTGCCAGAGTTCGCCGACTGTGTGGATGACCACGGCGGTGATGAGCAAGGTCGCGGCAGCCCAGGCCGGTATCCCCGCGGACAGGGAGATCAGCGAGCACGCGACGAGAAAGGCCACGCCTGCCCGGCGATAGGCATGTCCGCCGGCCGCGGGGGAGTTGATGTTACGGCCGGCTCGCACCTGGAACGCGACGACGATGACGGTTCCGGTGAGCATGGTGCCCGAGATGAGCCAGTGCGGGGCGGTGGTGGCACCGACCAGCCAGAGCGGGATGGCCACCGTGAGCACCTTGAACTGGATGGCCATGATCCCGTCGAGGACGGTGAGCAGCAGGTAGGGGCGGTCCCGTAGGGCGATCCAGCGAGGGCCGTCGGTGGCGGGGACCGGCGCGACCGGTGGGAGCGGGACCAGGAGCGCCGCGGCGACCACGAAGGCGATCGCGTTGCCGACGGCCATGAGCTGGTAGGCGGTGAGGGTGCCCACTTGGACGACCCAGCCCGCCCCCAGGGCACCGAGGGAGATGCCGACGTTGGTCACCGCGCGGAGGTAGGCCCGGAACTCCTGGGGCCGGTCTCCGCCGTAGTGCCTGATGAGCGGGGAGCGGGCCGCCAGTCCGGCGGCCTTCGCCCCCGCGGCCGATCCGACCGCGAGCACGAACGGCCAGAAGCTGCCCACCAGCACGAATCCCGCGGTGGCCAGCGCCTGGACGACAAGAGTGGCCGCGTAGACACCACGTGCTCCGTATCGGTCCGCCAGATGACCGACCCCGACTCCCAGGGTCAGCGCGACGAGACCGGCGATGCCGAGCCCGAACCCCACCTGCCCTGCCGGGAGGTGAACCGCCTCGGTGAAATACAGCACCCCTGCGGTCAGATAGAGGCCGCTGCCGACGGTGTAGACGAGGTTCGAGGCCGCGAGGACGCGCTGTGGTCCGGCATCCGGCATCAGGCGGGACATGACAAGGCTCCACGTCACAGGCAGACAGTAAGGACCCGCCAAGCTTGTTGCAACATACTTGCAATAGCAAGACTGTTGCCTTAGGTGGATGCGCGCACTGTGCGGCAAATGGAGGGGGTGGCCGGTCGAATGCGGGTGCGGGCAGGACGCCGTTCGTGGGGCGGAGTCTGGAACTCGGGCGGCCGGACTCCGTGTTGGAACAGTGGGGCGTGGGGGTCCGGCGGTCGTCGACGTGACGGTTGAGGCGGGGATCGGCAAGAGCCGACTGCTGGCGGAGTTCGCGGACCGGGCCCGTGCACGGGGGCTGACCGTGCTGCGGGGGCGGGCCACGGAGTACGAACGGCACACCCCGTTCGGGCCGTTCGCCGACGCCTTCGCCGATCTCGACGCGTCGGCGGAGCAACGCCTGCCCGTGCTGGCGGAGTTGTCCCCGCTGTTGTGCGGGACGGGGCTGGGAATGGCGCTGGACGACCTGCACTGGGCGGACCCCGCGTCCCCGGAACTCGTAGACCATCTCGTACGGCACCCGGTACGGGCCCCGTTCCTGCTCGTCGTCTCCAGCCGGGAGCTACCGGTTCCAGTCTCGCTCGGTGCGGCGCTCATCCGTGACGTCGATGTCGGTACGGTGCTGCGACTCGCCCTGGGACCGCTGTCCGAGCGGGAGTGTGTCGAGGAGTTGGCCGGTGAGCTTCCGTCGTCGGCGGCGGCCGGGCTGTATGAGGCGAGCGACGGCAACCCGGTCTGCTTCCTCGCGCTGCTCAGGGCACACCGGGAGACGCGCCCGATACCGGTTCTCGTCGCGGCGGGCGTTCCCGTGGCGTTCGGCGAGGCGGAGTGCCTGTCCAGTCCGGCTGCGAGCGCTGCTGCGTGACGAACTCACGCCGCCGAGCCCGGTGGAACGCCGGGTGGTGGAGAGCCGCCGCGGTCCTCGTGTCCTCCTGCCTGGCCGACGGGATGCTCCATGGACATCTGAACCTCACCAAGTCCCCGCCGCAGATCGGGAGTTCACTCGACTTCTTCGCCGGGGCGCTGGGCGGGACAGCCACCTGCGACGCACTGTGACCTGACCCGTCTGCCTCACGTCTGTGCCCGTGGGTTCAACGCCTTGCGGGATGACGGAAGGTGACCGACCGCCTGCTGCCAGGCGGCCTCAACTGCCGTGCGGGCGTGCGCGGTGGCCTCGTCGATGGCGCCGGTGAGGTGGACGGGTTCGCCGAGATGGACGTGGAGGTCCGGGCGGCGCAGCGGTGCGGTGATGACACCGGCGATCTGCTTGACCCGCCCACCGGAGACGATCCGGCGGGCTCCCGCGTGGCCGAGCGGGACTACGGGTGCGCCGGTGGTGAGCGCGAGGCGGGCCAGACCGGTGCGGAAGGTACCGGGTTCGCGGTCGGCGGAGTCACGGCGGCGGGGGAGTCCGCCCTCGGGGTAGATCACCACGACCCGTCCGGCGGCGAGGGCCTCGGCCGCCAGATCCAGGGCCGCCGCCGCGCTACCGCTGCCCCGGTGCACCGGTATGTGGCCCTCGCGGATGAGACGGCGGCCGAGTATGGGGACCTTCCACAGTCCCGCCGTGGCGAGGACGACCGGTTCGACGCCCAGCCCGTGCAGCGCGGCCAGGACGAGTCCGGGATCGGCGAGAGCGGTGTGGTTGGGCGCGACGATGCTGCCGGGCGCGATGGTGCGGGCCGACCCGGTGGCGGTCACCGTCAGGCGGCCGAGGAGGGGGACGACGGTACGGGCGAAGGTGCTGAGCACGTGCTGCTGACTCTCTGATCTGCCGGTGACGCCCGGAGTGTGGACGATCCGTATCGTCACGCGGCGGGGTGGCCGGGGGCATGAGTACGCGTACTCACAGCACCGGAGGTCCGCCGCCCCTCGACTCGGCGTCTTGCTCCTGACCTGGTCAACCCCTAGGGTGAATGCGCTTACATCACCTGCTCGCAGCACTCGCTCACACCCCGTGCGGACATCACGCGCCCACGCCGCGATGCGCACCGACCACATGAGGATTCCGTCCCATGAGTTCCGTCCCCACCGTGTACGACGTGGCCAGCCGGTCAGGCGTCTCGATCGCCACGGTGTCCCGCGTCTACCGCAACCCCGACTCGGTGCGGGCCCAGACCCGCGAGCGGGTTCTCGCGGCCGCCCGGGAACTCGGCTACGTACCCAGCGGCAACGCGCGCGGGCTGGCCAGCCGTACCACCGGTGTCCTGGGTCTGTGCTTCCCCGACTACTCCGATCCGGACGCGGAGGACACCGACGCCGAGGACGACGACGCGGCGATGCTCTACTCCGACCAGATCATCCGCGGCATGGAACGCACCGCCCGTCGGCACGGCTACGCGCTGCTGATCGCCGCCTCGCTGAAGGGCGGGCCGGAGAGCCTGGTGGCCAAGGTGGCGGGACGTGTCGACGGGTTCGCGGTCATGGCGCGCACCGTACCGACCGAGGAACTGGAGGTGATCTCCCGACGGCAGCCCGTGGTGATGCTCGCCGGCCCCCGCGAGGGCGGCGACCACCTCGATCACCTGGACCACCTGGAGGTCGCCAACTCCGACGGCCAGCGCGAACTGACCCGCCACCTCATCGAGGACCACGGGCTACGGCGCCTCGCGTACATCGGTTCCGCCGAGGAGTCGCCGGACGTCGAGGCCCGCTTCCGGGGTTTCCTGGAGGCGTGCACGGCAGCGGACGTGGAAACAGCCGACGAACCGGTCCTGCGGATGCCGATGATGAGGCAGGCCGACGGGGCGGACGCGGTGGACGCCCTGGCCGACCGAGACGGCCCGTTGCCCGAGGCCCTCGTGTTCGCCAACGACCAGATGGCCGTGGGCGCCCTGCACGCGTTGCAACGCCGGGGGCTGCGCGTCCCCGAGGACGTGGTGGTGACGGGCTTCGACGGAATCCCGCTCGGCCGGCTCGTGCGGCCGGCCCTGACGACGGTGCGTCAGCCCATGCTGCGGCTGGGGGAGCAGGCGGCGGAACTCCTCGTGCAGCGACTCGGCGGAGCGCCGGACAGGGAACCGGTGTCGTTGATGCTTCCGGTCACCGTCGTACGCCGCGGCAGCTGTGGGTGCGGGGAGGCCGAGGGGAGCGGGCCTCAACTTGGTTAATTTATCGATGGGTTGGTGGAATCTCCTGACGGGTGGTCACGGATTCCGGCGTGGCCGGTGAGTCGGAACGGGGGTCGGATCACCGCCTCGTGAGCGGGAGGCCGAGAACTCCGCGGTCGTGTCCGACGATCACGTCGGGACCTGCGGCGGCCAAGCAGGTGATGGTCACATCCAGGGTTATCTGCCGCACCGCGCCCGTCTCCGGTTCCCAGACCCGCAGGGCGTGCCCGCGCTTGGTGCCGGTGACCAGGACGGTGCGTCCGTCGTGCGGTGTGGTGGCGGCCATGACCGGTAGGCCTGCGGTGCCCGTCGCGGGAGGCAGTCCCTCGCCGACCGGCGTGCCGGTGGCCGGGTCCCACAGCATGACTACGCCGCGGTCGTCGGCGGTGGCCAGGAGGGTTCCGTCGACGGTGGGCACCGCCGCGACGGCTGCCACCCGGTGTCCGGCATCGCTGAGCGCGCGGTCCTTCAACTGCACGGCCGCGCCCGGGTCCCAGGGGTCGTCGACGGCCGGGTCCCACATGTGAACGCCGCCCTGGGTGTCCGCGGCCGCGATCATTGTCTGCCCGCCGGTGACCGGGACGGCGGCGAGCGATCGGATCGGACGACCGGAGGGGTTGAGCCGCCCTACAGGTTCACCCGTGGCTGGATCCCGCAACCGAACCGCGCCTCGGGAGGTGGCGGTGACGAGCAGGATCCGGCCGTCGGAGAGGTGGGCGGTACACATCCCGGTCACATCGCCGAGCCAGTTGGCGACGGGCTCGCGAACCGGCCGCCCGGTGACGGCATCCCACAGGCCGATCGACCCGGAGTCTCCTCCGCTCGCGAGGAGGACGCGGTCATCGGCAAGGGGCAGCGCCGTCAACGCGCGGACACGGTCGGGATGTCCGGCCGTCGGCCCATGGACGAGTCGGCCGTCGGTCGCATCCCACAGACACACCACGCCCTTGTCCCCGGCGCCAACACAGGCGCCGGCCACGAGCGTTGGCCCATTGGGGAAGGACACCACTGTCAGGGAGTCGACGCTGCTGGATGAACCCGATGCGGAATCGGAGAACGGGGAGTCGGAGAACACCGTTATACGGCCCCAGGGCGTGCCGTCGGCCGTGAGCAGAGCGCTCCCGTCCTGCCGTAGACGGGTGGTTGCCTCGCCTGTCACGTCATCTGTTGGTTCAACTGCCGTCGGCTGCACCGCTGTAGCCGAGCCGTCGGCGGCGTCCGTCGATGCCTGCGCGGGACCGTTCTGGGGGCGGGCACCGTCCGGGGTCTCCACCAGGCCGTCGGCGATCGTCCAGGTCTGTTCGCAGTTCCAGCAGCGGAAGTGGCCGGTGAGCAGGGCCAGTTGGCGGGCCCATTCGCTTCCGGCCCACTGCGGAGTGCCCTTGGCCGCGACCGTCCCGGCGACCAGACACAGGACGGCAGGCCCCGGTGTTCCGACGGGCACCCCGGACGCCGCGACCGCACGTGCCACCCGCAGGAAGGGCTCCCACTCCTGCCCCAGGGTCTCCGCCCGCAACGCGTCGGCGACTTCACCCCAGGGATGCTGCCCCTGACGGGCAGGGTGGTCCGCATCAGGCAACTCGGGGGCCTCGAACGGCGGATGCGCCGGGTCCACGAAGAACTTGAGGATCTCGGTGTCGTACTCGCACCCGGGACACACCAACTGAAGGTAACTTTCCCCGGGTTCAAGGCGCCACAGCGCCGCGCCGATGTGGTGACCGGCGAAGGCGACGCAGCTCAGGGCGAGTTGGCCGCAGACCTTCGCGGGAGCGCCGGCGTCGAGGAGGCTCCGGGCGGCCGCCTGCTCGGCCAGCCGGAGCGCGGCGCTGAACCCCGCCTCCAGGTCGGCCGGGACGGGGGGCCTGTCCTCCGCGGTCACGATGAAGCCCATGTCCACCCAGAAGTCCACGGACTGCTCCGGGGGCAACTCCGCTGCCGCCTCGACGAGATGGGGCAGTACCGCGTAGGCGCTGTCGTGGACGGTGCCGTCGGCCATCAGGTCGTCGGTCATGTACGTCCAGGTCCGCCGCCATTCATCGTCGGCGCCGGTGACGGCCGTTGAGGTCATCTGCTCCAGGAGCGCCTGCACCTCCTCGGCTGTCACACCGGCGAGGTCACGCCAACGAGGGCTCTGCAGAGGCAGTTTCGGAATCATGGAGTGAGTCTCGCAATCAGCACTGACAAGGAGGAGAAGAAGGAGAGGCAGGAGAAGAAGGAGAGGCAGGGCAGCCCGTCATATGCTGCCGCGCGGCACCTCCTCGGCATGGTCGGCGACGGTCGCCGGCGCACGCGGCACGAGCCGCTCCAACAGGGGCAGCGCAGCGACCCAGCCGTCGAGGACCATGACCTGCGCGGCAAGCCTGCGGGCACGGGGCGGATCGGACAGCTCCGCGAGTGCGACCAGTGCACGGCCTCGGGTCGCGCGGTACGCGATCGAGCGGGCGAGGGTCTCGGCGCGGTCCGGATCGCCGCGTCGGGCGAGTTCCTGGACCACCGCGATCAGCGCCTCGCCTTCCGCCCAGCGGTCGGCGATGGAGTGGGCCACGGTCTCGGCGCGGTCCGGATCGCCGCGCCGGGCCAGTTCCCGGACCACATCGATCAGCGCCCTGGCCTGTGCCCGGCGGTCGGTCATCCCGCGTGCGAGAGCCTCGGCTCGTTCCGTGTCGCCGTAGCGGGCCAACTGCCCGACGATCTCCGCCTGTTGCCCCGCACGCGCCGCGGGAGAGTCGATCCGTTCGGCGAGCGCCATGGCCCGCTCGACCTGCCCGCGCCGGGCCAGCAGAAGTACCAAGGAGTGCAGCAGCTCGTGCCGATCAAGGCCTACGACGGTGTCGAGCAACGCCTCCGCCCGGTCCGCCAGACCGAGGGCCACGTCCTGGGCGGCGGTCTCGGCGACCGCGTCCAGCACACAGGCCATGTCCGAGGCGCCGAGGGGGGAACTGGGCACCGGACGGTACGTGATGAACGCGTCCGGCTCCGGTTGCGGAGCCATCCCATGGCCGACGGATTCGTCGCCGCCCAATGGAACCTCCTCGCCCTGGCCTCCGCTCCCGCCCTCGCCCGTACTCCAGGGTCCGGTCCCGGTCCCGGCCCCACTTCCGGTCCCGGTCCCGGCCCCACTTCCGGTCCCGGTCCCGGACTTACTTCCGGGTCCGGACCCGGACCCGGACCCGGATCCCGTCCCCGTCCCCGTGCCCGTTCCGGTCCCCGTGCCCGTCCCGCTCCCGCTCCCGGTCCTGGTCCCCGTCCCCGACCCGGTCGCGATCCCGCCCGTGGACCCACTCCCGCTCCCGGACTTGCTTCCGGTCCTGGACCCGGACCCGAATCCCATGCCCGTCCCGGACCTCGTGCCCGTGCCCGTCCCGCTCCTGGTCCCCGTGCCGGCCCTCGTCCCCGACCCGGTCGCGGTCCCGATCCCGGCCCCACTTCCGGTCCCGGACTTGCTGCCGGGCCAGTTCCCGGTCCCCGTGCCGGTCCCGGTCCCGCTCCCGGTCCCCGTCCCCGATCCGGACGCGGCCCCGCCCGCGGACCCACTCCCGCTCCCGCTCCCGGACCCGGACCCGCTCCCGGACCCGGACCCGCTCCCGGACCCGGACCCGGACCCGCTCCCGGACCCGGACCCGGACCCGCTCCCGGACCCGGACCCGGACCCGCTCCCGGACCCGGACCCCGTCCCCGTGCTAGTCCGCGTGCCGGTCTCGGTGCCCGTCCCAGTCCCCGTCCCGCTGCCGGACCCCGTCCCCGATCCGGACGCGGTTCCGCCCGCGGCCCCACTCCCGCTCCTAGTCCTGGACCTGAGCCTGCTCATAGCCCCGCCCCCAGCCCCACTTCCAGACCCGCTCCCGCTCTCGGACCCAAACCCCCTCCCAGACTCACCCCCGGACCTGAACCCGCCCCCACTCCCACCCCCCGCACCGACCGTCCCCCACAGCAAAGCATCGACCCGATCCAAGTCCCCTCTCAGCGCCTCCCGAGCCAACACCACTGCCAGCGGCCCAGGTTGGCCCCACGGGCTCGGCGGGCTCGCCCCGTGCGACCGCGCGAAGTCCTCGACGCGGTCGGCGAGCATGGCCGCCCGCACCTGGTCGCCGCCGACGTCCGCCACCCCCACAAGAAGGGCAAGCACCTCTCCCGTCCCGTCAAAGCCGGCGGAACTCGCCTCGGCGTCGGCGCGATCGGCGAACTTGAGTGCGTCGAGGGTGTCACCGTCGTCCGCCACCGCCTTCGCCAGCAGAGCCCACGCCACACCCCAGTTGTGCGGATAGCGCACGCTCTCCGCCATGGCGACAGCCCGGTCGCGTTCGCCCGCCCGGGCCCACGTCGGCACGAGGGCGACCAGTGCCCGGTCCCGCAGTTGGCGTACGGGGATCGACTCGGCCAAATCCTGTGCGTCGCACAGGCCTTCGGCGTCGGCGGCGGTCTTCACCAGGGTCAGGAGTTCCTCACTCCGCTCGGCCTCGTCGCTGATGGCGTACGCCGACTCGGCCGCCCGGGCGAGGTGGCCCGTCCGGGCGAGCGCCTGCCGGAACCACCCGGTGGCGACGCGGGTGTCCGGGGCCGTCCCCAGCGACAGCCGGAGAACGGCCAGCAGACAGGGCTCGAACCCCCTTTGTGCGAGGGCGAGTTCCGCGCGGTTCTCCGGTGTCAGGCCGCTGCGCCGCTCCACTTCCCTGATCCAGAAAAGCTCTTCACCCCACAGAGCCAACCTCTTCGACGGCATGCCGGCATCCCCCTCGGTGTGCGACGTCCCGGAGCCCAGCCCAGTACGTCGAAGAAGGCCCGGTACGACACATCATCGTCGCGGATCACCGACCGCCCGGGCATCGGGTAATCCACTGAACTTCTCCCGTTCCGCAGCGGCCAGGACGGGCCCCGTGCCGCCCGCGCGGACACCGGGCCACCCACCCGAAGCGCCCTGGATCGCCAGATCTCCCGACCTCGATTCAGTGACGCCGCCAGATGTCCCAGTCGTTACGGGAGCGTGACCGAGACCCCCTTGCCCGCCCCGGAACCCTTGCACGAGAGTGATGTATGCGCTTACAGGAAGCGCATACATCCGGAACGCTCAAGGAGGAGCAGTCCATGCGCCGTCCTGCTACCACCGCTTCGATCGCCCTCACCGTGGCCTCCGCGCTCACCCTCACCGCCTGCGGTGGTTCCGGTGGCGCGGAGGTGGCGGCCGACGCCAAGCAGACCCTGACGGTCTGGGCGATGGGCACCGAGGGCGAGAAGCTCGCCGACGTCGCGAAGGCGTACGAGAAGACGCACTCCAACATCACCGTGAAGGTGACCCCCGTCGGCTGGGACGTGGCCCACCAGAAGCTGGTCGCCGCCGCTGCCGCCGACAAGCTCCCCGACGTCGTCCAGATGGGCGGGACCTACCTCGGCGAGTTCGCGGACATGGGCGTCCTCGAACCGGTCGACACCAAGACGGCCAAGGAGGGCGATTTCTTCCCCGCCGCCTGGGACCAGGTGTCGTACGACGGCAAGGCCTACGGCGTCCCGTGGTACGTCGACACCCGCGTCCTCTACTACCGCACCGACCTCGCGGCCAAGGCCGGCCTCAAGGCCGCCCCGGCGACCATGACCGACCTCCAGAAGGCGGCCGAGGCGTACCGGAAGAAGGCCGGCACCAAGTGGGGGCTGTCCATCCAGCCGGGTGGTCTGGACACCGTGCAGAGCTTCTACCCGTTCCTGTACTCGGCGGGCGGTGAGCTGCTCACGAAGGACGACAAGCCCGTCATCGACAGCGCGGCGGCCGTCAAGGCGCTGGAGAACTACGGGAGTTACTTCTCCAAGGGACTCAGCGCCAAGTCGGTGCGGCCCGGCTACGACGTCACCAAGGACTTCAACACCGGTTCCGTGCCCATGTTCTTCGGCGGGCCGTGGATCATGTCCCTGCTCGACGACAACTACCCGGACCTGAAGGGCAAGTGGGCGATCGCGCCCGTACCGACGGACGTGTCCTCCGTGTCGATGGCCGGCGGATCCAGTCTCGCGATCTCGGCGGACAGCGAACACAAGGCCGCCGCCAAGCAGTTCATCGCCTCCCTCACCAACGCCCAGGGTCAAGCCGACTGGTACGAGCGCACCCGCGACCTGCCCGCCAACAAGGCGGCCTGGGAGACCGGTGAACTCGCCACCGACGCCAACCTGAAGATCTGGCGGCAGCAACTCGAAACGGCCAAGACCCCGCCGTCCGACCCGAAGTTGACCGAGATCACCTCCAAGGTCGACACCGCCATCGAACAGGTCACGCAGGGGCGTTCGTCCGCGAAGGACGCGCTGGGCAAGGCGCAGTCCCAGATCGAAGGGCTCGTGAGGTAACAGCGATGTCCCTGGTGACCGGATCGACCGCCGACAGCGCGGCCACGGGCCCAACGAAGCCTTCCAAGGCCCCCGTTGGGCCGATGCGAGGGTCGACGCGAGGGCCGGACCGCGGCCGTCGACTGGGCCGGCACAACCTGCACGGCTGGCTGTTCTCCACGCCCTTCCTCGTGCTGTTCGGCGTCTTCATGCTCCTCCCGATCGTCGCGACGCTCCTGATGAGCTTCACCGACTTCGGGGCGCGCGACGTGACCCGCCCCTTCGAGGCGGAGTTCGTCGGCTTCGACAACTACACACGGCTCTTCGACGACGACGTCTTCCGCACGGCGCTCTTCAACACCGGCTACTTCGTGGTCGTCGGCGTCCCGCTGACCGTCGTACTGGGACTGCTCGTCGCCGTCCTGCTCAACAACGGCATCGACCGCGCCCGCACCTTCTTCCGTGTCGGCTTCTACGCACCGGTCGTCACCACCATCGTCGCGGTCGCCGTCGTCTGGCGGTTCGTGCTCGACCCCTCGGACGGGCTCGTCGCCGGTCTCGCCTCCGAACTCGGCCTGACCGCACCGGACTTCCTCGGCTCCGAGACCTGGGCCATGCCCTCGCTGATCGCGATGGCGGTGTGGCGCAACCTCGGCACCGTGATGGTGCTGTTCATCGCCGGGCTACAGGCCATCCCCACCGAGGTCCGGGAGGCCGCGCGGCTGGACGGCGCCGGCGCCTGGCAGGAACTGCGGCGCGTCACCGTGCCGTTGCTGCGGCCGACGATGCTCTACGCCACCGTCATCACCTCCATCGGCTACCTCAACGTGTTCGAGGAACCCTTCGTGATGACCCAGGGCGGCCCCTCCAACTCCACCATGACCGTCTCCCTGGACATGTACCAGGAGGGCTTCAACTTCTTCCACATGGGCTACGCGAGCGCCATGGCGTACGTCCTGTTCGTGGTGATCATGGGCATCACGGTGCTCCAGCTCCGACTGTTGAAGGACAACACCTCATGACCGCGCCGACGGCGACCGCCCCGACCCGCCGCCCGGGCCGCGTCCGAGGACCCCTGCTGTACACGGTCGCCTCGCTGGGGCTGCTGGTCATGGCCGCACCGTTCCTGTGGATGGCGCTGTCGGCCTTCAAGACGAAGAAGGACCTCGCAGCCAGCCCGCCGGTGTGGATCCCCAGCCACTGGACGCTCGCCAACTTCCGTGACCTGCTGGACCAGTTGGACATGGCGCGGTACTTCATGAACTCGCTGATCGTGGCGGTGCTCGTGACCGTCTGCAATCTGCTGTTCTGCTCGATGCTCGGCTACGCCCTCGCCAAGCTCCAATTCACCGGCCGCTCCAAGGTGTTCGGCATCGTCCTCGCGGCCCTGATGGTGCCCGGCAACCTGCTCGTGCTGCCCCTGTACGTGCTGATGACCAAGCTGAACCTGATCGACACCTACGCCGGACTGGTCCTGCCCTTCGCCGCCGGGGCCTTCGGGGTCTTCCTCATGCGGCAGTTCATGCAGTCGATCCCCGACGAACTCCTCGAAGCGGCCCGCATCGACGGCGCCGGCGAGTGGTACATCTTCTGGCGCATCGTGCTGCCCCTGGTCAAGCCCGCCCTGGCGACCCTGACGATCTTCACCTTCCTCGGCTCCTGGAACAACTTCGTCTGGCCGCTGATCGCGACCAACGACCCCGGCAAGTACACGCTGCCCGTGGCCCTGGCCACGTTCGCCAACGATCCCAACCGCACGGTCGGCGGCGGCAACGGCATGTTGATGGCCGGCTCCCTGCTCGTCGTGCTGCCGGTGCTGCTCGTCTTCGCCGTACTGCAACGCCACTTCACCCAGGGCATCGCGACCGCCGGGCTCAAGTAGCCCGCCCCGCACACCCGTTGGCCTCACCCGCCCGCCTGCCTCCACCCAGCAGAAAGACGCGACGAACCATGAGTCACACTCCCACCCCGTTCCCCGACGGCTTCCTGTGGGGCGCCTCCACGGCCGCCCACCAGATCGAGGGGAACAACGTCAACAGTGACTGGTGGCGCAAGGAACACGACCCGGCGGCCGGCATCGAGGAGCCGAGCCTGGACGCCTGCGACAGCTACCACCGCTGGGAGCAGGACATGGACCTGCTCGCCCAACTGGGCTTCACCGACTACCGGTTCAGCGTCGAATGGGCCCGCATAGAACCCGTCCCCGGCACCTTCTCCCGCGCCGAGATCGCCCACTACCGCCGCATGGTCGACGGAGCCCTCGCCCGCGGCCTGCGCCCGATGGTGACCCTGCACCACTTCACGGTCCCGCGCTGGTTCGAGGACCTCGGCGGCTGGACCGCCGACGGCGCCGCCGACCTGTTCGCCCGCTACGTCGAGCACTGCGCGCCGATCATCGCGGACGGCGTCCGCCATGTCTGCACCATCAACGAACCCAACATGATCGCCGTGATGGCAGGCGCAGCCAAGGCCGGTGACCAGGGCTTCCCGCCCGCCGGACTGCCCACCCCGGACGAGGGGACCACCCACGCGGTGATCGCCGCCCACCGGGCCGCCGTCAAGGCGGTGCGCGCGATCGACCCCGCCATCCAGGTCGGCTGGACCATCGCCAACCAGGTCTACCAGGCGTTGCCCGGCGCCGAGGACGTCACCGCCGCCTACCGCCACCCCCGCGAGGACATCTTCATCGAGGCCGCCCGCGACGACGACTGGATCGGCGTCCAGTCCTACACCCGCACCAAGATCGGCGCCAACGGCCCGATCCCCGCGCCCGAGGACGCCGAACGCACCCTCACCCAATGGGAGTTCTACCCGGAGGCCGTCGGCCACGCCCTGCGCCACACCGCCGACGTCGTCGGCCCCGACGTCCCGCTGATCGTCACCGAGAACGGCATCGCCACCGCCGACGACCCCCGCCGCGTCGACTACTACGCCGGTGCCCTGGACGCGGTCGCCGCCGCCCTCGACGACGGCCTGAACATCGACGGATACCTGGCCTGGAGCGCCCTCGACAACTACGAATGGGGCTCCTACCGGCCGACGTTCGGCCTGATCGCCGTGGACCCGGTCACCTTCGTCCGCACCGCCAAGCCGTCCGCCGCCTGGCTCGGCGCCCTGGGCCGCACCCGCGAACTGCCGCGCACAGCGAGCGGGAACGCGTAGCTCCGCCCCAAGTCCCGGGAGCCGACGGGCGCCTGACAGCCCGTCGGCTCCCGCCCCACAGATGTCCCACACGGGCCACGACGACGCACGCACCCCTTCCCTTGCCCGTCCCGCCCGCATTCCCCTGGGAGTTGGACCCGCATGAACCGTCGTACGTTCCTCACCACCGCCACGGCGGGAGCCGCCGCCCTCACCGCCACGCTGCCCCTCGCCTCCGCGTCGGCGTCGACCCGTGGCCGCCCCGCCCCCGACAGCGCGCCGCTGCGGACCTGGTTCGAGGCGACCTACCGCTCGATGACCGCCATGACCACCGAACTCGGCCTGACCGCCGACACGATGGACGTCTCCGGCACCGGCACCCCCGTGCCCTCGACCCAGACCTCACCGACCAACATCGGCTGCGGCCTGTGGTCGACGGTCGCCGCGGCCGGCCTCGGCGTGATCTCCGGGTCCGTCATGCACCAGCGCCTGGCCCGCACCCTCACGGCGGTCGAGAAGCTGGAGCGCGCGCACGGCTTCTGGTTCAACTGGTATGACGCGTACGACGGTTCGGTCCTCACGAGCTGGCCCGGGACGGGCGACCCGGTGCGCCCCTTCCTCTCCACCGTCGACAACGCCTGGCTCGTCACAGGGCTGAAGATCGCCGCCGACGCCGACCCGGAACTGCGTCCGCGCGTCGCCCGACTCCTCGCCGACGCCGACTGGTCGTACTACTACACCCCCTACGACCCGGCCGACCCGGTCGCCGGACCCGGTCAACTGCGCGGCGGCTTCTGGCCGGACAAGCCCGGCAAGGGCGAACCCACCGGCCACCACTACGGCGCCCTCAACACCGAACCCAGGATGGCCAGTTACCTTGGCATAGCCGACGACTCGCTGCCCACCGAGCACTACTGGCACCTGTTCCGCACCCTGCTCCCGGGCATGGGACAGGAGCAGGAACCCGAAGGCGCCTACGTCACGATCGACGGCGTGCGGGTGTGGGAGGGCCACTACACCTACCGCGGCCGCAAGCTCGTCCCCACCTGGGGCGGTTCGATGTTCGAGGCGCTGATGGTCCCGCTGTTCGTGCCCGAGGCCGCCTGGTCGCCGTACTCGTGGGGCACCACCCACCAGCGCTATGTGCGCAGCCAGATCGAACACGGCCTGGACGAGGCGAAGTACGGCTACTGGGGCTTCTCGCCGGCCAACATCCCCGAGGGCGGCTACCGCGAGTACGGCGTGGACGCGATCGGCATGCAGGAGGACGGCTACAACTCCCTCGGCGTCGTCACCCCGCACGCCTCCTTCCTCGCCCTGCCGTACGCCGCGCCCGAGGCGCTCGCCAACCTCACGGCTCTCGCACGGGACTTCGGCGCCTACGACGACCGCTACGGCTTCCGCGACTCCGTCGACACCGCGAACGGCCGCGTCAGCGACTACGTCCTCGCCCTCGACCAGGGCATGATCGCCGCCGCACTCGCCCAACACCTGCGCCCCGGCCTCCTCCAACACCCCTTCCGCACGGGCGGTTTCCGCACCCGGGTACGTCCGCTCCTCGGCAAGGAGCGCTTCAGTATCTGAGAGGCGCGGGGACCAACTCCTTGGTCTGTCAGTTGTCTGGCGTGTCTCTCGTCCGGAGCACGGAGAGCGTCAGCCATGAACGGCCGCCGGTGTGCACCCTGTTGGTGGCGACGACCTTGCGCCGGTCGCCGATCTCCGCGCCGCCGGTGTTGGAATTGACGTCGAAGCGGGGGAAGTTGCTCGAACTGACGTCGAGCCGCAGCCGGTGGCCGGTCAGGAACAGGTTCGCCGTGTCCGGTGCCTCCACCGTGATCGCGTACGTCTCCTCGGGTGTCATCGGCTCCGGATCGCTGAAGGAGTCGCGGTAGCGGCAGCGCAGGATGCCGTCGGTGAGGTTCATCGCGAAACCCTGCGGATAGTCCGCGCTCGGCGGATGGACGTCGACGAGCTTGACGGTGAAGTCGGTGTCGCGGGCTGTCGACGACACGGTGAGATGCACGGCGACCGGTCCGGCGACCACCAAGTCCTCGGTGAGCGGCGGGGTTTGGAAGACCAGGACGTCGGGTCGGCTGTCGAGCGGCAGATGGGGTCCGGTCGCGCCGAAGAAGCGGTCGTCGGGGTGCTGGTGGAAGGCGCCGCCGCTCATCACCGGTTCGCCGGAGGTGACTTGACCGCCGAGGGTGGGCACGGGGTCGCGGGGGTCGAAGTCGTACTCCAGAAAGGAGCCTTGGACGTCGGTGGCGGCGTCGGTGGAATCGGTCGTGTCGGACGCGGGCGTGAGTGTTCCCGAACTGCCCAGGACGAGGGCGAGGTTGGCGGTCTCCTCGGGCGGCCAGGAGGTCGCGGTGCACCAGTGACCGCCGTGGTCGAGCCGCCCCTCGGGAGTACGCCGGCCGGAGCCGCCGCCCATGAGGAAGTACCGTACGGGCGGCGGCGGTTCGGTCGTGCCCGCCGGTGCGAGGTGCGCGTCGAACCAGCTCAGCCGCATCGCGGCGTAGTGCTCGGCGAGGCTGCCCTCCAGCCGGGCCAGCGGACCGAAGTCGACGTCACCGGCGTGGCTCTGGCTGCGCGCGCCGTGGGTCCAGGGGCCGAGCACCAGGTACGCCGGGCTGTGCTTCTTGCGCCCGAGTTCGCGGAAGTTCTCGGTGGCGGTGCGGATGTAGGGGTCGTACCAGCTGGACATGTGCAGGCTCGGCACGTCCGGGAAGTCGTCGTAGAAGCCGCGGGCGTAGATGCCCGGCTGTTCCCAGTACGGGCCGAACGCGCCGTTCTCCCACTGCTCCAGCAGGTAGTCCTCGTACTCCGGGACGGACCGCAGCGGGCTCGCGCCGCGTCGCCACGGCATGCGGGTGAACCAGGCGCTGAGGTCCTCCGACTCCAGCGAGGCGCGCAGGGTCGGATCGGCGCGTACCGTCTCGCTCACCTTGGCGCGGTGGAACGCCCAGGTGGCCTGCTTGAGTTCGAAGGCGCCGCCCATCCGGGTGCCCGCCTCGTAGGCGCTGGCGAAACCGCCGGAGTCGAGGAACATCGCGGCGAGATGGGGTGCGCCCAGCGAGGCGAGCGCGGCCTGGGCGTGCGCGGAGTAGGAGACGCCCATGGTCGCGACCCGGCCGTCGCACCAGGGCTGGGCGGCGATCCACTCGACGGTGTCGTAGCCGTCGGTGGCCTCGTTCAGGTACTTGACGAAGGTGCCCTCCGAGTCGCCGCGCCCCCGGCAGTCCTGCCGTACGATCCGGTATCCGCCCCGGGTGAACACCTCGGCCGCGGTCTCGGGCGCGGGCGGGTTCTCGGCGCCGAGGGCACCGTCGGAGGGGCGCGGGGCCCGGCGGCCGTAGGGGGTGCGCTCCAGGATGACCGGTCCGGGTCCCGGGTCGGGGCGGTCGGCGTAGAGGTCGGCGACGAGCAGTACGCCGTCCCTGGCCGGAGTCCGCAACACCCGCCGCCAGCACGTCCGTTCGCCGGGCAGCGGCACCCGCTGCCACCCTTCCTCGTCGGCCGCCATCACTTGGCCTCGGGGAACTGGGACTTCAACGCGGGCCAGGCGGCGAGGAGTTCGGGCTCGGGGGAGGTGCTGAAGTACTTGCGGTACAGCTTGGCGTAGCTGCCGTCCGCGACCATGGCGGCGAACTGCTGGTCGAGGGCCTTGAGGAGGGCGGGGTGGTTCTTCGGTACCGCCATCGAGGTCGGGTGGTCGACCGGGGCCGACACCGCCTGCCGTAGGCCGGGGTACTGCTTGACGTACTCCGTCGCGTCCGGACCTCCGACCAGGAAGGCGTCGATGCTGCCGTTGAGCAGTTGGCTCACCGCCGCGTTCGAGGTCTGGAACCGCACCGGGTCCGCTTTCGGTATCCGCGTGGGCAGTTGGGCCTCCTGCGAGGAACCGGTCACCACCCCGACCCGCTTGCCGTTGAAGGCGGCGAAGGTGGAGATCGTGCTCTTCGAGGTCGTCAGGGCGGTCACGGTGCTCCAGAACAGCGGCTTGGTGAAGTCGACGCTCTTCGCCCGCTCCGCGGTGACCCCGACGCCGGACGAGGCCAGGTCGAACTGCCCGGCGGTCAGGCCGGCCAGCGATCCGGTGATCGACGTCGACTTGTAATCGACCTTCAGGCCAAGGCGTTTGGCCGCCTCGTCGGTCAAGTCGACGATGAATCCGGTCGGTTGACCGGAGTCCTTGGCGTAGGCGAAGGGTGGCTGGCCGGTCTGGGTCGCGGATCTGATGGTGCCGGCCTCGATCAGGCCGTACGAATTGGCAGCGGACGTCTTGGCGGAGTCCGAGCCGCTGCCGCACGCGGCGAGCGGGAGGACGAGGCCGCAGAGGGCGAGGAGCGTGAGAAGCGGACGCCGTCCGGGCAGATTACGGGGCGATACGGGCATGGGTGAATCTCCTTGGGAGAACAGGGTGGCGGGGAGGGGGACTTCAGAGGACGCGGGCGAGGAACTCGCGCAGGCGCGCCGTCTCGGGGTGTTCCAGCGTCGGGCGGGCCGGGCCCGACTCGGCGATGACGCCCTCGTCCATGAAGATGACGCGGTCCGCGACCTCACGGGCGAAGCCGATCTCGTGTGTCACGGCGATCATCGTCATGCCCGAGTCGGCGAGCAGCCGCATGACGTCGAGGACGTCCTTGACGAGTTCCGGGTCCAGCGCGGAGGTCGCCTCGTCGAAGAGCATGACCTCGGGTTCCATGGCCAACGCGCGGGCGATGGCGACCCGTTGCTGCTGACCGCCCGACAACTGGCTCGGCCGCGCGTGGGCCAGCGTCGCGAGTCCGAGGCGTTCCAGCTGGGCCATGGCGGCGGTCTCCGCGGCCTCCCTGCCCGTGCGGCGGACCTTGCGCAGGGCGACGGTCACGTTGTGCAGGACGCTGAGGTGCGGGAACAGGTTGAAGTGCTGGAAGACCATGCCCACCCGAGTGCGGACCGCGTCGACGTCCACGCCGGGGCCGGTGATCAGGTCACCGCCGAGGCGGATCTCGCCCGAGGTCGGGGCCTCCAGCAGGTTCACGCACTTCAGGAGCGTGGACTTGCCCGAACCGGACCGGCCGATCACACAGACCGTCTCGCCCGCCGCGACCTCCAGATCCACGCCCCGCAGGACGTCCACCGCGCCGTAGCGCTTGTGCAGGCCGCGCACACTGACCGCGGCGGCCGCGGCCGTCCCCGTCTCGTCGGCGCGCGGGTTCTTCTCGGACAGCGTTCCGGTCATGGCTCAGACCTCCAGCGCGGGCGGGGTGGACGGCGCGGACGACGGGACGGCGGTCGCTCTGTTCTGTTTGCGTCCGCCGCCGCGCAGCCGCAGGTCGAGCCGGTTGACCAGGAAGGTCAGCGGGACGGTGAGCAGCAGGTAGCAGGCGCCGGCGGCCACCAGCGCGGAGGAGTTGTACGTGGCCGCCTGCCGCTCCTGCGCGATGAAGTAGAGCTCGCGCTGCCCGAGGCCCAGCCCGAGCAGATACACCAGCGCGCTCTCCTTGATGTCGATGATGAACTGGCCCGCCAGCGCGGGCAGTACGTTCCGTACGCCCTGCGGTACGACGATCACCCGCATCGCCGTCGGATACGACATGCCGAGACTGCGCGCCGCGCTCAACTGCCCGGCCGGTACCGCCTGGATGCCCGAGCGGAAGATCTCCGCCAGATAGGCCGCCGAGATGAGGCCGATGGCGAGGACGGCGTACCCGAGCGGGTCCCGGCCGAACGGCCTGATCCCGGCCGACGGCAGGCCCAGGCCGACCAGACTGACGGTCACGATCGCGGGCAGACCGCGGAACACGTCGACGTAGATCCGCGCGGGCAGCCGCGCCCATCGGCGGGGCGACAGCAGGAGCATCGCGAGCAGCACACCGAGCACGACACCGAAGACGATCGCGAGGCCGGCGATCAGCAGGGTGTTGCGCAGGCCCTCGGTCAGCAGGACGGGAAAGGCCTTGAGGAGTTCGTCGGGGTTGAAGAACGTGTGCAGAAACAGGTGCATCGGCCGGAGCCTCTCGCTGCGCGGACTGCTCTGAGCGGGCTCGACGACTGCTCGGAGCGGCGGAATTGGACGCAGCCTAGGTCGGCCGGCCGGCGGTGGCGCCGATGCTTACCGCGGGTGCGGTAAGCATCGGCTGTACGCTGCGCCGCATGCCTGTCGTCATCAGCTTGCAGGGCGCCGTTCCGGCGGACGTGGCCGTGGGTCTGTCACCGCTGGCGGAGCTGATGGCGTGCCTCCACTCGATCGCCGAGCCCGAGCACCACCTCGCCGTACGGCCGTGGCTGGAACGGGTACGCGCCGAGCTGTCGACGGAGTCGCAGAGTCTGATCGCGGTCTACTCGCCCCTGTGGACCCGGATGCGCTGCCGCCTGCTGATGCCGCTGGAACCGCCGCTGGGCCTGAGCCTGGAGCAGGAACTGGCCCGGCTGGAGGCGCTGTCGTTGGACGACTTCGTCATGGGCGCCGCGCCGACCGTGCACGGCGGCGTCTTCGACACCCACGGCCTGCTCACCGACCGGGCGGTGCGCGAGGCCTACATCCTGTCCAGCGAACGGCGCTCCTTCAGCCGGGGCGAGCTGGCCCGCGGCCTGCTCCAGACCCCGGAGCGGACGCGGACCGGGCTGCTGGAGCTGCTGCGGCGCTGCGCGGCCGAGTTCTTCGACGCCGAATGGGCGCGGGTGCGGCACCGGTTGGAGAGCGAGTGCACCCGGGTGCGGGCCCGGGTCCAGGCCCTGCCGCTGCCCGAGGCGCTCGCCTCGCTCAGCCCCAACGCCACCGTCGGACACAACCCGCCGTCGGTCACCTACGACAAACTCCAGTCGCTCCGGGCCGATCTGCGCGGGCGCCGCTGTCTGCTCGTCCCGTCCGCGCACACCCGGCCCCATCTCATCGTCCGGGACGATCCGCCGTATCCGCTCGTCGTGCACTTCCCCGTCGAGAACACGGGCCGGCAGTCGGAACAGGCCACGCTGGCACAGGTGCGGCTCCGGTTGTCGATCCTGTCGGATCCCGCGCGGCTGTCGCTGTGCCGGCACCTGGTGAACGAGCCGATCACCACGTCCGACCTGGCCGCACGGACGGGCATGACCCTCCCGCAGGTCTCCCGCCACCTCGGCCGCCTGCGCGAGGCGGGCCTGCTGACCTCCCGCAGGGACGGCCGGCAGATCCACCACCGGCTGGACACCGACTGCCTCATGCGGCTGGGCGTGGACGTCCTGACCTCGATCATCCGCTGACGGTCCGTGCGTTCACGTAGGAGCGGGCGGGGAAACAGCGCGGAAATCTGAGGCTCCAAGTTGCGTGGCGCGCAACCTAGTGCGTATAGCGGTACTCGTATTAGCATGCCTCGCGTATCTACGGCGCGAGCGAGACGAGAGATCATGGCTCCCCTGCAATACGACTTCGTCATCGTCGGCGGTGGATCCGCCGGCAGCGCACTGGCGAACCGGCTCTCCGCGGATCCGGCCCACCAGGTGCTGGTCCTGGAGGCCGGCCGGCCCGACTACCCGTGGGACGTCTTCATCCACATGCCGGCCGCGCTGACCTATCCGATCGGCAGCCGGTTCTACGACTGGAAGTACGAGTCGGAACCCGAGCCGCACATGGGCGACCGGCGCGTCTACCACGCCCGCGGCAAGGTGCTCGGCGGTTCCAGCAGCATCAACGGCATGATCTTCCAGCGCGGCAACCCCATGGACTACGAGCGCTGGGCCGCCGACGCGGGCATGGAGAGCTGGGACTACGCGCACTGTCTGCCGTACTTCCGGCGGATGGAGAACTGCCTCGCGGCCGATCCCGACGACGAGTTCCGCGGCCACGACGGGCCGCTCGTCCTCGAACGCGGGCCCGCCTCCAACCCGTTGTTCGGCGCGTTCCTCAACGCCGTGCAGGAAGCGGGGTATCCGCGCACCGACGACGTCAACGGCTATCAGCAGGAGGGGTTCGCGCCCTTCGACCGCAACGTCAGCAGGGGGCGACGGCTGTCGGCATCGAAGGCGTACCTGAAGCCCGTGCGGAAGCGGCCCAACCTCACCGTCACCACCCGCGCGATGGTCACCCGCGTCCTCTTCGAGGGCAAGAAGGCCGTCGGCGTCGAGTACCGGCACCGCGGCAAGGTCCGCCAGGTGCGCGCCCGCGAGGTCATCCTGTGCGGCGGCGCGATCAACTCCCCCCAGCTGCTTCAGCTTTCGGGGGTCGGCAACGCGGAGGAGCTGACCGCGCTCGGCGTCGACGTCGTCCACGATCTGCCGGGCGTCGGCGAGAACATGCAGGACCACCTGGAGGTGTACATCCAGTACGCCTGCAAGCAACCCGTCTCCATGCAGCCGTACATGGCGAAGTGGCGCGCCCCCTTCATCGGCCTGCAATGGCTCTTCCGCAAGGGCCCCGCCGCGACCAACCACTTCGAGGCCGGCGGGTTCGCCCGCAGCAACGAGGACGTCGACTATCCCAACCTGATGTTCCACTTCCTGCCCATCGCGGTCCGCTACGACGGCTCGTCGCCGGCGGGTGGCCATGGTTACCAGGTGCACGTCGGGCCCATGTACTCCGACGCGATCGGCTCGGTGAAGATCAAGAGCAAGGATCCGCTGGAGCACCCTGCGCTGCGCTTCAACTACCTGTCCACGGAACAGGATCGGCGTGAGTGGGTCGAGTCGATCCGGGTCGCCCGCAAGCTCCTCAACCAGCCCGCGCTCGCCCCCTACAACGACGGGGAGGTCTCGCCCGGGCCGTCCGTGGAGAGCGACGAGGAGATCCTCGCGTGGGTGGCCAAGGAGGGGGAGACGGCTCTGCATCCGTCCTGCACCTGCAAGATGGGCACGGACGAGATGTCCGTCGTCGACCCTGACAGCATGCGGGTGCACGGGGTGGAGGGGCTGCGGGTCGTGGACGCGTCGGTGATGCCGTACGTGACCAACGGGAACATCTACGCGCCGGTGATGATGATCGCGGAGAAGGCGGCGGACCTGATCCTGGGCAAGGATCCGCTGGCTCCGTCCTCGGCGGTGTATTACCGGCACCGCGATGCCCAGAAGCAGGCCGGGTAGCCGTTGAGTGGGTGAGGGGGAGGATGAGAGGGAGGCCGAGGTCGGGGGTGAGGGGGTTGAGCTTCTGGGGGCTCCGCCTCCAGATCCCCGATCGGCCCTGAAGGGGCGTCGTCCTCAAACGCCGGACGGGCTGGACGTGGCGGCCTGCGTTTCAAGGCGCCGGAGACGGCTCGATATGGCCGGCCACCATTTCGAGTTGCCGGAGGCGGGCGGATCTAGTCGGCCTGCGTTTCGAGATGCCGGAGCCTGACTGCTGGATTTGCCGACCCGCGCTCTACATCGCCGGGAGCAGGCTGGTGTGCGCGCCCGCGTTCCAAGGCGCCGGGGACAGGCTGCTGTGTGCCCGCGCTCTACGTCGCCGGGGACGGGCTGATGTATGCGTGCCCGTGTTGCAAGTCGCCGGGGTCGGGCCGGTGTGTCTCCGCGTTGCAGGGTGTCGGGGCCGGGCTGATTGGTGCGTGCCCGCGCTCCAAGCCACCGGGAGCAGGCTGGTGTGCGCGCCCGTGTTCCAAGCCGCCACGGACAGACTGTGGTGTGTCCGCGCTCCAAGTCGCCGGAGGACGGGCTGATTGGTGCGTGCCTGTGTTCCAAGTTGCCGGCGACAGGCTGGCGCGTGTTCCCGAGGTCCAAGTAGTGGCTGCGGACTGACTGATGTGTGCGCGCCTGTGTTCCAGGCCGCCGGGGGACGTGCTGATGTGTGTCTGTGTTGTGGGGCGCCGGGGACGGGTGGATTGGCGCGCCCCCGGCGTTCCAGGTCGCCGGGGAACGGCCTGGTGCGTGTGCCCGAGCTTCAAGTCGCCCCGAACTGACTGATGTACGCGCCACCATTCCAAGCCGCCGCCGGACAGGCGGACTGGCGCACGCCCGCGTGCCAAGTCGCCGCCGACAGGCTGCCTTCAGCGAGCCCGTGTCCCAAGTGCCGCCCCCGGAAGCCGTATACAGCGCACACCCGCACTCGCACCCGCCGCACCCGGACTCACCCGCACCCGCGCCGGGACTCACCCGATCCCGGACTCACTCCCACCCCACCCCAACCTCACCGAAACACCACCGTCCGATTCCCGTACACCATCACCCTGCTCTCGCTGTGCCACTTCACCGCGTGCGCCAGCACCTGCGCCTCCACGTCCCGCCCCACCGTGACCAGCTCCTCCGGGTCGAGCGAGTGGTCGACGCGGACCACGTCCTGGTCGATGATCTGGCCCTCGTCCAGTTCCGGGGTCACATAGTGCGCCGTGGCGCCCACGAGCTTGACGCCTCGGTCGTAGGCCTGCTGGTAGGGGCGGGCGCCCTTGAAGCTGGGGAGGAAAGAGTGGTGGATGTTGATGGCGTGGCCCTCCAGCTGCTTGCAGAGGTCGTCGGAGAGGATCTGCATGTAGCGGGCCAGTACCACCAGGTCGACGTTCAAGTCCCGTACCAGGTCCAGGAGTTGGGCCTCCGCTTCGTCCTTCGTGTCCCTGGTGACCGGGATGTGGTGGAAGGGGATGCCGTACGTCTCGGCGAGGCCCTCGAAGTCGCGGTGGTTGGAGACGATCGCCGGGATCTCGATGTTGAGGGCGCCGGTGCGCTTGCGGAACAGCAGGTCGTTCAGGCAGTGGCCGAACTTGGAGACCATGATCAGGGTCCGGGTGGGGGTGGCGGCGTCCCGGAGGGTCCAGGAGATGCGGTACGCCTCGGCGACCGGGCCGAATCGGTAACGCAGTGTTTTCAGGTCGGCGTTTGGATCGGAAACGTCGAAGTGGACCCTCATGAAGAAGCGGCCCTTGAGTCGATCATCGAATTGCTGGCTCTCCAGGATGTTGCCGGAGTTCCGGACGAGAAAGCCGCTCACGGCATGGACCAGACCGGCGCTGTCCGGACACGAGAGGGTGAGGACGAATTCGCGGCCAGGGTGCGGTCGAGGGGACATGGGCAGCCTCCGTCGGTGCGTCACATCGATGCGTATTGCACAACATGGTGAGCGATACGCAACAAGATGAAGCCCGGTGCCGCTCGCGGTCAAGGGGTGGCCGGGCAATGGGAGGCATGGCGAAATCGTCATCTGCCAACCCCTTGACGTATGTCTGCACATTCGCCAGGGTGTTCCACCACAAGCAATACGGTGCACGATGCGCAACGAAATTCGCTCGAAGGGCTCCACACGTGGCAGACCTGTATGTGGACGGAGAATGGCGCGATGCGGTGGCCGGCGGTCACCGTGACATCCGCTGTCCCGCCGACGGCACGCTCACCGCGACCGTGTCCGAGGGAACGCGTCCCGACACCGAGGCAGCGATCGCCGCCGCCCGCCGCGCCTTCGACGAAGGGTCCTGGCCGCGTACCCCGGAGCGGGAGCGTGGCGCGCTGCTGCTGCGCACCGCCGATCTCATCGAGCGCGACGCCAAGGAGTTCGCCCGCGCCGAGTCGCTGGACACCGGCAAGCGGCTGGTGGAGAGCGAGTACGACATCGCCGATGTCGTTTCCTGTTTCCGTTACTACGGCGGGATCGGCGGCACCGATGCCGGGCGGGTCATCGACACCGGGCGGGACGACGCCGTAAGTCGGGTCGTCTACGAGCCCGTTGGGGTGTGCGGGCTCATCACCCCCTGGAACTACCCGCTGCTGCAAGCCAGTTGGAAGGTCGCTCCGGCGCTCCTCGCCGGCAACACGGTCGTTCTCAAGCCGAGTGAGCTGACTCCCTCCACCTCCATCCTGCTGATGAAGGCATTGGAAGAGGCCGGGCTTCCCGCCGGTGCCGCCAATCTCGTGCTCGGTGCCGGGCCCGAGGCGGGGGCGCCGCTCTCCGAGGACCCCGCCGTCGACATGGTCTCCTTCACCGGGGGCCTTGAGACCGGCAAACGCATCATGGCCACCGCCGCCGCGACCGTGAAGAAGGTCGCGCTGGAGCTGGGCGGCAAGAACCCCAACGTCATCTTCGCCGACGCCGACTTCGAGACGGCCGTGGACTTCGCGCTCACGGCCGTCTTCCTGCACTCCGGCCAAGTCTGCTCCGCCGGCGCCCGGTTGATCGTCGAGGACTCGCTGCACGACCGGTTCGTGGACGAAGTCGTGCGTCGTGCGCGGCGGATCCGGCTCGGCGGGCCCTTCGATCCCGAGGCCGAGACCGGGGCGCTGATCTCCGCGCAGCACCGGGAGAAGGTCGAGGCGTACGTCGCGGCGGGCATCGCCGAGGGGGCCGTGCTGCGCTGCGGCGGTGAGCGGCCGGACGAACTCGGCCTCGCCGACGGGCACTTCTACCCGCCGACCGTGCTCGACGCGTGCACGCAGGACATGCGGGTGGTGCACGAGGAGTCCTTCGGACCGGTCCTGACCGTGGAGCGGTTCACCGACGAGGACGACGCCGTACGCATCGCCAATGACACCGAGTACGGACTCGCCGGCGCCGTCTGGACCCAGGACGCGGGGAAGGCCCAGCGGGTCGCCCGGCGGCTGCGGCACGGCACGGTGTGGATCAACGACTACCACCCCTACGTGCCGCAAGCGGAATGGGGTGGCTTCGGACACTCGGGCGTGGGCCGGGAGCTGGGACCGACCGGCCTGGACGAGTACCGAGAGCCCAAGCACATCTGGCAGAACATCCAACCCCGGCCGCAGCACTGGTTCCGCGGCTGAACGCCGAAAAGAGGTCGATCGTGACCCCAGCACAGACCGAGGTGCCGCAGCGGCGCGGCACTCCCCAGGACTCGGCCCCCACCCCGGTCATATCCGTGCGCAAGCTGTGGAAGGTGTTCGGGCCGAAGGCAGAGCAGGTACCCGATTCCGAGGAACTGTGCGGACTCACACGCCGTGAGCTGATGGACCGCACCGGCTGCACCGCCGCCGTACGCGACGTGAACTTCGAGGTCTCGCCCGGCGAGGTCTTCGTCGTCATGGGGCTGTCCGGCTCCGGGAAGTCCACCCTGGTGCGATGTCTCACGCGGCTGATCGAACCCACCGCCGGGGAGATCGTCTTCGAGGGCGAGGACATCCGGGACGCGGACGCCAAGCGGCTGCGCGAGCTGCGGCGCCGTAAGTTCTCCATGGTCTTCCAGCACTTCGGGCTGCTGCCGCACCGCCGGGTCGTCGACAACGTGTCGTTCGGCCTGGAGATCCGCGGCATGAGCAAGGCCGAGCGCACCGAACGGGCCCTGGAGGTCGTCGAGTTGGTGGGGCTCTCCGGGTACGAGAACTCCTACCCCGACCAGCTCTCCGGCGGTATGCAGCAACGCGTCGGTCTCGCCCGGGCGTTGGCCGTGGACCCGGACGTGCTCCTCTTCGACGAGCCGTTCTCCGCGCTCGATCCGCTGATCCGCCGGGACATGCAGAACGAGGTCATCCGGCTGCACCACGAGGTCGGCAAGACCATGGTGTTCATCACCCACGACCTGTCCGAGGCCCTCAAGTTGGGCGACCGCATCCTCATCATGCGCGACGGCAAGATGGTGCAGTGCGGGACGGGCGACGAGCTGGTCGGTGCCCCCGCCGACGACTACGTACGCGAGTTCGTGAAGGACGTGCCGCGCGGTGACGTCCTCACCCTGCGGTGGATCATGCGCCCCGCCGTGGACGAAGACGCCCTGGACGGGCCCGAGTTGGGGCCGGACGTCGTGGTGCGGGAAGCCACCCGCGCCGTACTCGCGGCCGACAGGCCCGTGAAGGTCGTCGAGAACGGCAAGCTGCTCGGCATCGTCGGCGACGAGGAGATCCTCGCGGTCGTCGCCGGGCGGGAAGGCGACGCGTGATGACCGTCGCCGTGGAGAAACCGGAGCCCGCACAGCAAGTCGCGGACACCGCGCCGGAGTTGAAGAACCCGCGACGCAAGATCACCCGGCCCATGATGGTGGGCGCGATCGTCGTCGTATGGCTCGTGCTGTTCGCCGTGCTGCGCGGCAAGCAGACGCTGACGCTCGCGGCGGCCGATCTCACCGGGCTGCACCGCTGGTTCAACGACCTCAACGACTCGATCGGCGCGGACCGCAACTCCAACCCGCTCTTCCTCTACTTCTTCAACGAGATCCGCCTGGTCATCGACAACCTGGTGACCTTCGTCCAGGACCTGATCTCGCAGCCGAGCGGCGACCGGCCGCTGCCGCAGATCGGCTGGCTCGGTGTCGTCGGCATCGTCGGCTTCGTGTCCTGGGCCGTGGGCAACTGGCGGGTCGCGCTGCTCGCCACGGCCGGCTTCACCTTCTTCGGGCTCCAGGGCCTGTGGCAGGAGAGCATGGACACCCTGGCGCTCACCCTCTCCGCGGTCTTCGTCGCACTGCTGTTCGCGATCCCCCTGGGGGTGTGGGCGGGGCTGTCCGACCGGTTCAACCGGATCATGACGCCCTTCCTGGACTTCATGCAGACGATGCCGACCTTCGTCTACCTGGCACCGCTGACCCTGTTCTTCCTCATCGGACCGGCCTCCGCCGTGATCGCCACCGTGATCTACGCGGCCCCGCCCGCGATCCGCATCACCGCGCACGGCATCCGCTCCGTACCGGAGACAACCGTGGAAGCGGCGGATTCCATGGGGTCGACGCGGTGGCAGTCACTGCTCAAGGTGCTGCTGCCGATGGCCAAGCGGACCGTGGTGATGGGTGTCAACCAGACCATCATGGCCGCCCTCGCGATGGTCACCATCGCGGCCCTGATCGACGCGCCCGGCCTCGGCAAGACCGTGATGCAGGCACTGCAGACGCTCGACGTCGGTACGGCCTTCAACGCCGGTCTGGCCATCGTGATCATGGCCATCGTCCTCGACCGTGTCACGACGGCGTCGAGCACCCGCACGGAACAGGCCCGGAACTCGACCGGCCGCTTCCTCGCATGGCGCCGACCGCTGCTCGGAGCGGGCGCGGTGGGCGTCGTGGTCCTGGTCTACCTCTCGCACACCTACCTGTGGGCGGCGCAGTTCCCCGGCGACGGCAGCACCGGCACCCACATCACGAGCGCCGCGAACAGCGTGACGACATGGGTGCAGGACAACCTGTCGGGCGTCACCAACGCCTTCCGCAACGCACTCACCAACGGGCTGCTCAACCCGTTCCAGTCGCTCCTCACCGACTCTCCGTGGTGGCTGGTCGGCGCCGCGCTGGTCGGGATCGGTGTCGTGGTCGGCGGCTGGCGCTCCGGGGTCACAACTGCCATATGTGTAGGGCTGCTTGTCGGCACGGGCGTGTGGTCGGACGCCATGACGACACTCGCCTCGACCGTCGTGGCGACCGTGATCGTGATGCTGTTCGGCATCGCCTTCGGTGTGTGGATGGGGCGCAGCGCGATGGTGGACCGGCTGTTGCGGCCCACATTGGACGCGGCGCAGGTCATGCCGCCGTTCGTCTATCTCGTGCCGTTCCTCGCGCTGTTCGGGGCGACCCGCTTCACCGCGATCGTCGCCGCCGTCGTGTACGCCGTACCGGTCGCCATCAAGATCACCGCCGACGGGGTGCGGGCCGTGCCCGAGACCACCGTCGAGGCGGCCACCGCGGCCGGGTGCAACACCTGGCAGATCATCACCAAGGTTCAACTCCCGATGGCACGCGGCGCCTTGACCCTCGCGACCAACCAGGGCCTGATCTACGTGCTGTCGATGGTTGTTGTGGGCGGCCTGGTGGGAGCCGGCGCCCTCGGCTACGACGTCGTGGCCGGATTCTCGCAGGGCGAGCTGTACGGCAAGGGGCTGGCGGCGGGGCTCGCCATCGTCCTGCTCGGAGTCATGTTCGACCGGATCACTCAGGCGGCCGCGCGCCGAACCAGCGCTTAAAGGAGCACGACACCATGGCAAGACACTGGCGAACCGGCGCGGCTGGCCTGGCCGTTCTCGGCCTCACCCTCACCGCGTGCGGCGGGGCGAAGGTCGGCGACACCTCCTCGGGATCGAGCAGCAGCTCGGGCAAGTGCGGCACCTTCAACCTCGCGGTCAACCCGTGGGTGGGCTACGAGGCGGACGCGGCGGTCGTCGCGTACGTCGCGCAGCACCAACTCGGCTGTACGGTCGAGAAGAAGGACCTCAAGGAAGAGATCGCCTGGCAGGGCTTCGGCACCGGCGAGGTCGACGCCGTCCTGGAGAACTGGGGCCACGACGACCTCAAGAAGAAGTACATCACCGGCCAGAAGACCGCCGTCGAGGCCGGTCAGACCGGCAACAAAGGCATCATCGGCTGGTACGTACCGCCGTGGCTGGCGAAGGCCCACCCGGACATCCTCAACTACAAGAACCTCAACAAGTACGCGTCCGAGTTCAAGACCTCCGAGTCGGGCGGCAAGGGCCAACTCCTCGACGGAGACCCGTCGTACGTCACCAACGACGCCGCGCTGGTGAAGAACCTGAAGCTCGACTTCAAGGTCGTGTACGCGGGCAGCGAGACCGCGCTCATCCAGGCCTTCCGCACCGCCGAGAAGAACAAGCAGTGGGTCATCGGCTACTTCTACGAGCCGCAGTGGTTCCTCTCCGAGGTCGCGCTCAAGAAGGTGTCGCTGCCCACGTACATGACGGGCTGTGACGCCGTCGCGTCGAAGATCGCCTGCGACTATCCGGTCTACGACCTCGACAAGATCGTCAGCGCGAAGTTCGCCAAGTCGGGCAGCCCCGCCTACAACCTGGTGAAGAACTTCAACTGGACGAACGACGACCAGAACACCGTGGCCAAGTACATAGCGCAGGACAAGCTGTCCGACGACGCCGCGGCGAAGAAGTGGGTCGACGCCAACCAGGCCAAGGTCGACGCCTGGCTCAAGTAGGCGGCGGACGAACCCGGTTGACCATGCCCGGTGGGCGGTGCGCGCAGGTGCGTACCGCCCGTCGGGCATTGCCGTGTTCCGGCCGGTGACAGGGGCGTCGTCCGACGTCACGGGACCCCTTGACACCCGCTCCTCACGCCGGGCACATTGAGTTGCGCAACCTGAAGCATGTTGCGCAGACAGCAACCGGATTGCTTTCTAGCCGGAGGTGCGGCGATGGCGGGACCCCGAGTGGTCATCATCGGAGCGGGCGTCGTGGGGGCGGCGCTCGCGGACGAGATCTCCGCGCGAGGCTGGACCGAAGTGACCGTGGTCGACCAGGGCCCGCTGCCCGCCACCGGAGGGTCGTCCTCGCACGCCCCCGGACTGGTCTTCCAGACCAACTCCTCCAAGACCATGACCGAGTTGGCGCGCTACACGGTCGAGAAGTTCTGCTCCCTCGACGTCGACGGCAAGCCCTGCTTCCTCCAGGTCGGCGGCCTCGAAGTCGCCACCACCCCCGAGCGCGTCGCCGAACTCCACCGCCGCCACGGCTGGATCACCGCCTGGGGCATCGAGGCCCGCCTGCTCACCCCGGAGGAGTGCGTCGAGCACCACCCGCTGGTGAACCCGGACCGCGTCCTCGGCGGCCTCCTGGTCCCCACCGACGGCCTCGCGAAAGCCGTCCTCGCCGTAGAGGCCCAGATCCGCCGGGCCACCGAGCGTGGCGTGACCTTCCTCGCCCGCCACGAAGTCCTGGACGTCCAGCAGACCGATGGCCGCGTCACCGGTGTCCTCACCGACCAGGGCGAGATCCCCGCCGACATCGTCGTGTGCTGCGCCGGCATCTGGGGCCCGAAGATCGCCCGCATGGTCGGCATGAACCTCCCGCTGACCCCGCTCGGCCACCAACTCGCCTGGACCGGTCCAGTACCCGCCCTCGCCGGCCAGACCGAGGAGGCCGTCCGCCCGATCCTGCGCCACCAGGACGCCGACCTCTACTACCGCGACCGCTACGACGCCATCGGCATCGGCTACTACGGCCACCGCCCGATGCCCATCTCGGCCGACGACATCCTCTCGGTCGGCGAGGCCGACGACATGCCCTCCGTCCTCAAGTTCACCGAGGACGACTTCGCGCCCGCCTGGACCGAAACACAGTCCCTGCTCCCCGCGACGAGGGACGCGAAGGTCGAGGAGGGCATCAACGGCCTCTTCTCCTTCACCACCGACAACTTCCCCCTCCTCGGGGAGAGTTCGGAGGTCAAGGGCTTCTGGGTCGCCGAGGCGGTCTGGGTCACACACTCGGCGGGCGTCGGCCGGGCGATGGCCGAGTGGCTGGTCGACGGTTACTGCTCGTCCTTCGACCTCCACGAGTGCGACGTCAACCGCTTCGAACAGCACCAACTCGCCCCCGAATACGTCCTGGCCCGTGACTGCCAGAACTTCGTCGAGGTCTACGACATCCTCCACCCGCTCCAGCCGTCCGGTAGGCCGCGCCCGATCCGCACCAGCCCCTTCCACACCCGCCAGCAGGAACACGGCGCGGTCTTCCTGGAGGCCAACGGCTGGGAACGCCCGCAGTGGTACGAGGCCAACTCGGCCCTGCTGGACGGCCGTTCGATCACCACCCCGAACGACTGGGCGGCCCAGTACTGGTCGCCGATCGTCGGCGCCGAGGCACAGGCCACCCGCGAGACCGTCGCGATGTACGACATGACGGCCCTCAAACGCCTGGAGGTGACCGGCCCCGGCGCCGCCGACTTCCTGGAGGCCCTGGTCACCGGCAAGGTCGCCAAATCGGTCGGCTCGGTGACGTACACCCTCCTCCTGGACGAGGACGGCGGCATCCGCAGCGACATCACCGTCGCCCGCCTGGCCCGCGACCGCTTCCAGGTCGGCGCCAACGGCAACCTCGACCTCGACTGGTTCACCCGCCACCTGCCCGCCGATGGAACGGTCCAAGTCCGCGACATCAC
Organism: Streptomyces sp. NBC_01288; assembly: GCF_035982055.1. Classification (NCBI taxonomy): domain Bacteria; kingdom Bacillati; phylum Actinomycetota; class Actinomycetes; order Kitasatosporales; family Streptomycetaceae; genus Streptomyces; species Streptomyces sp. NBC_01288. Next base: position 1,292,611 of record NZ_CP108427.1, on the reverse strand, counting down.
CCCCGGCACCTGCTGCATCGGCCTGTGGGGCCCACTGGCCCGCAAGGTTCTCCAGCCCCTGACGGACGAGGACTTCACGAACGAGGGCCTCAAGTACTTCCGAGCCAAGAACGCCTACATTGGAACGGTCCCGGTAACCGCCATGCGCTTGTCCTACGTCGGCGAACTCGGCTGGGAGCTGTACACCACCGCCGACCAGGGCCAGAAACTCTGGGACACCCTGTGGCAGGCGGCCCAGCCCCTCGGCGGTGTCATCGCGGGCCGCGGCGCCTTCAACAGCCTCCGCCTGGAGAAGGGCTACCGCTCCTTCGGGACCGACATGACCTACGAGCACGACCCCTACGAGGCCGGCGTCGGCTTCGCCGTCAAACTCGACAAGGGCGACTTCATCGGCAAGCCGGCACTGGAACGCCGAAAGACCGACGTACGAAGGCAGTTGACCTGCCTGACCATCGACGACCCGCACTCC